>NZ_JBIIYV010000078.1:0-11649 GCF_044346625.1 Aquidulcibacter sp.
TGCACCGCTCTAGGTGTTTGATCCCAGCTTTTGATGGTGTGGATTGAAGTTGAAGCGTTCTGGCTCATTTGTCCAGCATTTGCAGACGAACTCATAGGGTGTCAGGCCTTTGAGGGTTTTCAGTCGGCGGCCGTAATTATAGGCGTCGACGAAGTCTTGGAGGTGGGCTTTGAACTGAACATGGCTGTCGTAGTGATAGCGTTTGACGGTTGCTTCTTTGATGGTTCGGTTCATCCGTTCGACTTGGCCATTGGTCCAGGGGTGTTTGATTTTGGTGAGCCGGTGCTCGATGTCGTTCTCGTCGCAGACCCGGTCAAAGATATGTTCAAACGCGCTGGTGTGGTGAGCCATGTTGGTGAACTGGATTCCGTTGTCGGTCAGGATCGTGTGAATGCGATAGGGCACAGCAGCCACGAGATTGCGCAGAAACTCGGCTGCAATCATCTTACCAGCCTTTTGGTGTAACTCGACAAAGACAAACTTACTGGTTCGATCAATCGCAACGAAGAGACGCAGCTTTCCCTCAGCGGTTTGAACCTCTGCAATGTCGATGTGAAAATAGCCAATTGGGTAGGTCTTGAACTTGCGCTTTGGTTCTTTGTCACCCGTTACTTCTGGCAGTCTGCTGATGCCATGTCGTTGAAGGCAGCGGTGCAAAGAAGATCGTGTCAGGCTTGGGATCGTCGCCTGTAGGGCATAAAGGCAGTCATCAAGAGGCAACAATGTGTGCGTACGAAACGCGACAATGATGGCCTCTTCCTCAATGCTTAGAACCGTTGAATGCGCCTCTCTTGGCCCAGTCGGCAAGTCTTGAACCGCGGTGCGCCGCTTCCATTTCGCGACCGTCTTCTGATTGATGCCATAGCGATTAGCCAGCACTCTCAGGCTTTCTTGACTATGCTGTATCGCTCTACGGACTGCCTCTGTCGTTGTGGCGCTCCCGTGTAGAACTTGTCCCATAGCGATTCCCTCCATTGATGTGCAGATAATGCACCATCAAATGCTGGGATCAAACACCCTAGGCAAAGACGGTTTCTTTGAAGTCGATTACTTGGATGCAATTACTGCGCAACGTTAGGCCGCCACTTTTCCAACAGCTTCGCGCATCTGCACAAAAGCATATGCACGGGGCCGAGTTGGTGTGCCATTAAATCGGTGAACATATGCGCTTACGTCGTGCGTCTGGATTAGCCGCCCAAGCCCCTTGGCTTGAAGGCGGTTTATGTAGCCGACAGTTTCGGTGCCGTAGATTACCTTGATTGCATCGGGATCATGTTCGCTATCAGGCTCTGGCTGAAGCTGCAAAACTGCGCCACGCGGAACAGCTAGGCCCTTGTCGAGATAATGTCGAAATCCGACCAACTCTATGACCATATCCTGGGCGCTCGTGATGCTATCCAATGGATCCGTCAATGCAAAACCATCGCCGGGCAAGCGGGCACCGGTGGCTCCGAGCAAAGCCATATCGGTCAACATCTCACTGGGTTGCAGAAGATGGTGCTTTAGATAATCATTAAAGTCAGATCGTGACCGTGCCGCCAAACGTCGAGCAAGTGTTTCAGCCACACCTGTCTCAATAGGTTTAGCTAGATCATCTTTATGCGGGCCAAAAGCCGGGAAACCCCAATAGCCAGCCTGCCTAGCGGCGTGTATCGTACGACCATCGTTGTTGTTCTCAAACTCGGTGCCAGTGAAATACCGGAAACTGGATGGGACGCCGTTTCCAATCACTTCCCCAATTGACCAGCGTTTACGGTCGCTTGCCTCAATTGGCGGCTCCCATTCAAGAATGAGGCGGCTTGGTTGACCAAGATATTTGATCATTTGATCCACTTTACATTCTCCAGCGCCTGTTTCAGCCCTTCGCGTCGAGCAATCACTTGCAATTTCACAAATTCAGCGCGCAAGGTACTAAACTTCAAGTGCATGTCAAAAGCGGTCGCCCAGTCTGTAACTTCCGAAATTTGATTATCGGATAATTGAATCATGCTTTGTAGCTTTTGCCTAGATACATAGGGCGTTTCAGCGAGGTGGCGTACTAACGCAATATGTTGCCCATTTTCGTCACCGTCGAACCAACCGCAATGATGGACTCCCTTTTTTACAAACCGCGCCAAGTCCAATTGTGAAAGTGGGAATTTTTCCTCGCTCGTTTGCCAGCCAAGACTCGTGCCATTGTCGAAGACGGGAGCAAGGATATTTGCAGACCTTCCCTCTGGGCCACCTTGAAAGACTAAGAAGCCCCAATTTTCTGAGTGCCGGTCTGTGTTACCGATGAGCGCGTCGAAAGTTAATGCTCCTGTCCACCATTCGCGCCAATTGGCTACTCCCATTGATCGGCAAGCGGTTAGGTTCTCACGGATGCTTCCGATTCTCTCACTAAAGCTGCCTCGCCGCCCTTGTAGAATTTCCGCAGCATGCACAAATCGCGAGGGCGGCTCTTGATTTTGGTAGCCGAAAAAGAACTCAACCAATACGCCTGCCGAACCATTTGGACCATCCTGTGCTACAAAAGCTGGCGGCACCTGAATGTCCAGCACACGCCCAAATTCATATGCCAGGACCTCAGACCAAATCTGTTGAGCCTTCCATCCAATCGGCTTTTTGAAAAGATACTTGTGGCCACCAATTAAAAACTGGTGCGGTGCTGGGCTTGGGCAGATCAGGAACTGTTTTGGCTTCTTGCCTTGGGGGTAGTAAGGAAACTCCTCGTCAAGCTCCCAACTGGACACGTCTACGATTTCAGATTTTTCTTGACGTCTGCGAAAGCCGATTGCCACGTTGACTGACCCTAAAACTGGATTGCTGAAGGCGAAGTTTGGCATGATTTGCTATCGCGACCAGAGTATAAAGACCTAGCGGAAAAATCGTGGTCTTTGGCCGCCTCAAACAAGCTTCTCAATCGGCCTCAGACCAACATTTCCATAAAGAGCTCTCATGAGCCGCAGAAAAAAGCAGCTCTTCTTGCGGAACGCAGTCACGCATCTTGCCAGAACCTTGGTAGCAAATTGGTAGCAAACCAAAAATAGGTATCTAATTCGACCTATTTCGAAGCTTGATCCCTGCTGTAACGGATTGATTTTTAAATAAAAACTGGTGCCGCAAACAGGATTCGAACCTGCGACCCCATCATTACGAATGATGTGCTCTACCGACTGAGCTATTGCGGCACGTTTTCGATGTGGGCTGGCCCACGTCTTGCTCTGCCCGGCGGGGCAAAAGATGGGGCCTGATACAACGACGCAGGGGTTTGAGCAACTGTTCGTGAACACGCTCTTGCATGCAGGGCTTGCTCTCCCAATCTAAGGGCTATGGCTTGGAAATGAACCTAGCCGCCAAGGAGAGACGACGGATGTTTGACGCAAATAAGATTTTTGCTGCGCTGCAAAGCGAAGTGCCCAAGGCAATCTCTGCCATCAAGACTGAGGGTCAGGCTGGTGTTGATCGCGTCAAGACAGACGCGGGTGCCAAGAATATTGCGATGGGGGCAGGTGCCGCTGGCGTTTTGGGCGGCCTTCTTCTGTCTGGCGTCGCGGGGAAATTTGGACGCCAGGCGGCCACACTAGGCGGTCTCGCGGCTTTGGGCACGCTGGCTTATAATGCCTATCAGAAGCATCAGGGTCAGGCGGGTTCGGAAACAGCACCGAGTGGCGTTTTCTTACCCAGTTCTGCGCAAGATCAAGAGGCCGTCGGTAAAGCCACCATTCGCGCCATGATTTCTGCCATGAAGGCCGATGGTCAGATTGAAGCGACCGAAAAGGCGAAGTTGTTTGATCATCTGGCCAAGATCGACTTGTCAGATACCGAGAAGGCCTTCTTGTTCGATGAATTGGCCAAGCCTCTGGATATTCAGCAAGTGGTCGCAGGTGCGACCTCGCCCGAATTGGCGTTGGAGATTTATGCGGCCTCTCTGGTGGCGATTAATACTGCCGGTCCAGCCGAAAAGGCCTATTTGGCTGATTTGGCGGCACGCTTGCAGTTGGACACGACATTGGTCGCCAAGTTGCATGATGAGGCTTTGTTGCCAGCTTAAGCGCGCATCAATCGGCAAAAAAGGGGTCGGCCCAGCTTGTGCTGTGGCCGACCTTTTTTACGCGGCTTCTGACGTGGAGCTATGGCTTGTGAAGGCGTGGATGGCTGCTGCCGATCGGGCAGCGCGAAGGCCGTCGCGTATTTCTTGACGACGTAACAAACGCGAAATCCGCGCTAGCGCCTTTAGGTGATCCGCCCCAGCTTCTTCAGGCGACAGTAGGAGCACGACAATGTCGGCCGGCCGGCCGTCAGGCGCTTCAAAGTCAATCGGCGGGTCCAGCAAAGCCAGAACAGCCGCAGGGCACTTTAAACCCTTCAATCGAGCGTGGGGAATGGCAACGCCTTCGCCAACACCGGTGCTGCCCAAACGCTCCCGCTCCAGCGTTGATTCAAGCGTTGCCGACAGGTCTACCCCATAGGCAGACACGGCTGCTTCTGCCATGGTCAAAAGTACTTCATTTTTCGTTTGCGCTTTGATCCGGAAAACGATGGCGTCAGCGCGGATAAGGTCTGCTAGATCAGGCATATGGTCTTTTCTCGAGTCGGCCAATGCCCCCGCACGGGCCGACTGGTTTGAAAAATACTGCGTCGCAATCAGCCCGATACACTAGGGGCCGGATCAATCCAACCAATATTCCCATCTGCGCGCCTATAAACAATGTTTAGCTCGCCAGATCTGGGGTTTCGGAACATCAGAAACGGTGCCTCGCCCAGCTCTAACTGCATCACCGCAGTGGCCACAGGCATCGTGCGAATCACCGTTTTCGTCTCTGCGATCACGGCAGGGCCGGCTGGCACGCTCGCATCTTGCCCGTCATCAGCCTCATCCACATCATCGGATTCAATGACATTATAGGTGGCTTCTTCGCGCGGCATGGGCGCATGGTGTTTGGCATGATGGTCTTTTAGGCGGCGCTTGTAGCGGCGGACACGCTTTTCAATCTTCTCCAAGGCTGCGGCAAAGGCGGCATGAGGCTCTGAGGCTTCGCCGTTGGCTTCTAGGGTAATACCGGAATCTAGATGGACGATGGTTTCAACATGATAGAGGTGGCGCTGCTTGTCTAAGGTTACGATCGCTTCGCCATCGCGCGACACATATCGGCCGACCCCGATCTCAAGATCTTCTTGGATTTTGCCCCGTAAAGCCTCCCCGACATCGATGTTGCGGCCGGTGACTCTGACTGTGAGATTGCCCATCTTGGGTGCCTCCATCTACCTGGGTGCGGTGTGTATCCACCGTCACATCACTGTTGCATTGAAACAGCGCTTTGGGAAGATAATTTTGCGCTGAAGTGCGGCCACATCAAGGCAGTCTGGTGGTATATGTCTGCATAAACAATATATTTATCAAAAGATTAAATCAACAGATCAACTAAACCGTTAGCCGAACAAGGCGGCTAATCAGCCAACCCGGCTCATGGTCCTACGGCGCTGTACCGATGAGGGAATCCGCAAGGCCTCGCGGTATTTTGCCACTGTCCGACGTGCAATATCGACGCCCGTCTCACGCAGAATTTCAACAATTCGATCATCAGATAGCGGCGTTTCCTGCATCTCGCCGTCGATCAGACTCTTAATCCGATGGCGAACGGCCTCAGCAGAGTGGGATTCTCCACCATCTGAAGCATGAATAGCGGTGGTGAAGAAGTATTTCAGTTCAAACACGCCACGCGGGGTCGAGATAAACTTATTGCTGGTGACGCGCGAGACGGTGGACTCGTGCATCTCAATCGCGCGCGCGACATCTTTTAGGATCAGCGGGCGCAAGTGGGCGACGCCATAGGTCAGGAAGCCGTCCTGCTGGCGGACGATTTCCTTCGCCACCTTCAAAATCGTGCGGGCGCGCTGATCGAGGCTTTTGACCAGCCAGTTCGCATCGGCTTGGGCTTCGGCCAGATAGGAGCGCTCGTCCTGAGATCGCGCTTGGCGCGACACGCTCTCCGCATAGGCATTATTGACCAGGACCCGCGGCAACGTGTCGGAATTCAATTCAATCAGCCAAGTACCCATTGGTCCTTCGCGGACAAAAACGTCGGGAATAATGGCGCTTGATTCTGCGCTGCCAAACGTTGCGCCAGGCTTGGGCGTTAAGGCCCGGATCTCGGCGATCATGTCGGCCAGATCAGCGCCGTCGACGCCGCATATGTCATACAGGCTCTTCAGGTCATGCCGTGCCAAGAGGGGGAGGTTGGCCAAAAGGGCCTCCATCGCCGGGTCATAACGGTCGCGCTCTTTGAGTTGCGCGGCGAGGCATTCCTCCACACTGCGCGCACACACACCGGTCGGATCAAAGGTCTGCAAGGTTTGAACCACAAGCTCCAGCGCATCATGGCCAATACCTAAACGCTCAGCCACTTCGCTCATGTCGGCGCGCAAATAACCAGCGTCGTCGACGTGATCGATCAAATAGCTCGCAACCATACGATCGACGGGTGACGAGAAAGCCAGCACGGCTTGGCTCTCTAAATGATCGCGCAGCGACACCGTTTGCGTGAGGCGACTTTCGAAGTCTTCCAAATCTTCAAAGCCACCGCGGCCGTCGCCAGCTTTGCTCCAGTCCACACTCGAGCCAATCGCTTCGCTGGCTGGCATGTCGGCATCGTTGTGGACGTCCTCATAATTGGCATCAAGGGCTGCTTCAGCATGGGGATCGGGTCCCTCGCCATTGGCACATAATTCTTGTGGACCGTCAGAAGTGGCTATTGCTTCGCGGGGGTCAACCTCGGGCGTATCTTGGATGCCGTAATCGTCAGCGTCATCCAAGCGCTCTAGAACGGGGTTGCGCTCTAATTCTTGCTCGACATAGACAGCCAATTCAATCGTGGACATTTGCAACAGCTTGATCGCTTGCTGCAATTGGGGCGTCATAACAAGGCCTTGGCCCTGTCGAAGCTCCATGCGCGGTGCGATAGCCATTCTACTCGTCCCCGTTAGGCCTTAAAGTCCGCTCCAAGATAAACACGGCGGACGTCGGGCTGGTGTAACACTTCGTCTGGCGAACCCTCAAACAGGACCTCGCCGTCGAATATGATAGTCGCACGATCAATAATATTCAGTGTATCTCTGACATTATGATCAGTGATCAGCACACCAATGCCACGTTCCTTCAAAAATCCAATCAAATCACGGATATCAGCGATGGCGAGGGGGTCAATTCCGGCAAAAGGCTCGTCCAAAAGGATAAATGAGGGGTCAGTGGCGAGTGCGCGTGCGATTTCTAGGCGTCGTCTCTCCCCGCCAGAGAGCGAAGTTGCCCGCTGTTTGCGCAGCCGGTCGATTCGCAATTCAGTTAGAAGCTCTGTCGCGCGGAATTCGCGGGTGGTTGCATCGGGCTCGATTGTTTCCAGCACTGCCAGAACATTGTCTTCCACACTCATTCCGCGAAAGATTGAAGGTTCTTGCGGCAGATAGCCCAGGCCCAGACGCGCCCGGACATACATCGGCAAGAGCGTCACATCCTGACCATCGATCGAAATATCGCCAAAGTCTGGCTGAATCAGGCCCATGACCATGTAAAAGCACGTTGTTTTGCCGGCACCATTGGGCCCTAACAGACCCAAAACCTCGCCGCGCTTGAGGCTGAGCGAGACGCCATTGACGACTTGGCGGCCCTTATAAGCCTTGCCAAGGTCGCGCGCGATCAAGCCCATTTCATCAGGTGATACAGCGCTGGCAGCAGTATGGGATGGGCGCATGGTCGAAAATCCCTCTAACGTCTGGCACGATCGGGTTGCGAACTCATTTGGGGGCTGGGCCGCCCTTGGTCGCTTGGCCATTGTTCGGGAAAATCACTGCCCGCACGCGACCGTCCATCCCACGCATGGTCGAGGCCCTCGTCTTGGTGTTCAAGGTCAACATCGAGCCCTTAAGGACGCTTTGGCCCTGAACAGCGACAACATTGCCGAAAAACTGGACGGTATTGGCTGGGGCATCGAAGATGGCCCTGTCGCCGCGGATTTTTTCGGTCGGGGTGACATAGAAAGTCTCCCCCTCTGTGTAGACTTTGTCGATATCACCGTTGGACTGATTGGCTCCGCGCAAGTATGTTACGCGGATACGCGGCGCACGCAGCACAGCACCATCTTGCGCCACCGATGCATTGCCCACCAAGGTGCTAACGCCCGCTGCCGGATCATACACCAAATCATTGGCCGACACTTCTATCGGGCCGTTGCTGCTACTTGACTGGGCCAAGGCTGCGCCACCCACGAGGCCAAAGCCGAGCAGGATCGCAAAACTGGGTACAGCAAGGTTCTTAAACTGGGTCATATCAAGTCCATTGATAGAGATTCGACACTTCTAGCCACCAGACGCGCGAGCCCAATGTCAAAATTGTCAGTTGAGCTGGGCGATCACGTTACCCGTGAGGCGAAGTCTCCGGCTTTGCGTATTATACTCATAGCGGTCAGCGGCCCCTGTGCCTAGCTGTGATCGAATGCGGATTGCGCCCGTGCCAGTCAGGGTTCGGGTCTCTTTATCGAAATAAGCCCGCTCTGACGTCGCTTCCCCATCTTTAAATGTCACCCGCGCATTGCCGAGCAGGGCAATCGCCCCCTTGGCTTCATCCCATTGTAGCGATTGGGCCGTGGCGGCCTCGCCGCTGGGCAATACGATCTGGGTGCCGCCTTCTAACGTTAGAACAGAAGGATCGGACGTCCACATGGCCGAAAGGCCCGTTGCCCGTTCGCCCGTTTTGCGCGAGAAAACGACATTGCCTTTTAGCGACAGCGTCTGGACATCTTGCGACCAAATGCCCTCATCCGCTGTTGCGACGCTGCCGTCCGCGGTTTCCAGCTTTGGCTTTTCCAGACGTACCGCGCCGGCAGGATCGGAAATACTGCGCGTCGCTTTCAGGCCTGTGACCTTCAGCCGTTTGCCTTCGCGCGTATTGCCCACGAACTCAGGTGCGTCCATGACAAATTGGTCGCCCTGAACCAGCTTGCTGGTGTCAATCGCAGCCCCCTGCACCCCTCGCAAAATCACACTGCCGACCAAGAGCAGGGTCGATAAAGCCGCCCCAGCCAAAAACGCTACGCGCGTGGTCTTCACCCGAATGGTGCGCACGCGCGCATCATTCGGCGTCATGCGCCGCCTAGCGGCATGGATGGCGTGGGTGTCGAGAATTGTCATGCGTGGGAAAAGATGTCTGACTCAGCCCAGCCCATCAAGTCCAAATCGGCCCGGACCGGCAGGAAGTCAAAGCAAGCTTGCGCAATTTCCATCCGGCCCTCGCGCTTCAGCATCTCAACCAGACGGGTTTTGGCGGCATGCAGATAGAGCACGTCTGAGGCCGCATAAGCCAATTGCGCCTCGCTCAATTGCGCCGCGCCCCAGTCAGAGCTTTGTTGTTGCTTGTTGAGCTCAACGCCAACAAGCTCTTTCACCAAGTCCTTCAAGCCATGGCGATCCGTATAGGTGCGCACCAATTTAGACGCGATCTTGGTACAGAAGATCGGGCCGACCTTTATGCCCAAATATTGCTTGCACATCGCCACATCAAAGCGGGCGAAATGAAACAGCTTTTCGACCTTCGGATCAGCCAACAGGGCTTTCAAATTCGGGCAATCATAGGCCGGCCGATTCAGGCGGACGATATGCGCATTCCCGTCACCAGAGCTCAGCTGGACCACGCATAGAGCATCGCGCACCAAGGACAGGCCTAGGGTTTCAGTATCGACGGCCACAACGGGCCCTAAATCCAAGCCATCTGGTAAATCGCCCTCATAAGAATGAATTGTCACGTCTCAAGCCTCATCTGGTCACAAAATGGGGGTCTCGGTGCACCAGATTAAGGGGCGCGCCAAGCGTTGCCAACTTCCCTAAGCCTTTTTGCGCTGCACCGCAAAAGATGTTGCGTGTTGATTGCAGGCGCAGGCAGGTCCGGCTCTTTTAGATTGGCGTGAGTTCGAGCATAGAGGCGGAGAGATTTGGGTTGAGATTTGATGAGCAGTGAACGCGACACAGATTCTGACTGGAACCAACTCGGCGAGTCCGACCCCTTTTGGGCAGTCATCACCGACGAGCGCTTTCGGGCCGGCCGGATGGACGCCACAACGCGCGAAGCCTTTTATCAAAGCGGTGTAACCGACATCGACCAATTCCACACCGCGCTAAAGCGCCATTTTTCTGCTCCGGACCATTTTGAAGCCTGCTTGGATTTTGGTGCCGGTGTTGGACGCTTATTGGTGCCGATGGCGCAGCGCTCGCACCAAGCGGTGGGCGTGGACATTGCCGATTCCATGCGGGCGATCTGCCAAACGCGCTTGGATGAATTGGGGCCTTCACATGTGAAGCTTGTGGCAACACCCAAGGAAGCTGCCGCCTTTGGCCCGTTTGATTGGGTCAATTCCTTCATTGTGCTCCAACATATTCCCCCTGCCCGCGGGATAGTTTTGATAGAGGACTTGTTGGCTATGGTAAGTCCGGGTGGATTTTTGTCGCTGCAGGTCACAACCCATCGTGAGGCGCATCTGATGCCGCAGGACACCGCCGGCCCCGCCCGAAAGCTGCTACGCCAAGTTCGAAAGAGCTTGTTTCCGCGTCCCGAGATTGGGCAAATCACCATGTATGATTATGATGTCAGCCAAGTGCTCGCCCTACTAACCCGCGCCGGTTTCCCTCGCTTTGTCTTGGAACACACTGACCACGGCGGCCATCATGGCTACATGATCTATGCGCAGAAAGTGTCGGGGTGAGAAGTAACGCGTGCCGAGCCAACCAACATTCGACAAGTTAACTCTCAACGGAACGGTTTACGAGTTCAAAACGTGGATTCGACTCGGGAGAAAATTTTGGGCAGACTACGTTTGATTGAGGCGATTCGGATCCTTCGACCGATCCGAACCGCCAGTCGGCAAACCTGTTAGACGGGCCGTGCCGATAGGTGCTTTCAGAAAGCGTTTCCATTGAATCGCAAACTTGCGCTCTAGTCAACGGTCCCTCGCCCAAAAGCAAAGGGAGCTACAATGGCTCGCAAAACGTTCACCATTTCCAAAATTGGCCGCGATGCAAAGACTGGAAAATTCATTCCTGTTTCGCAGGCGAAACTTCGTCCCAAGACAGCTATCGTCGAAACGATCAAGCATCTGAATAAATAGGCATCTGCCTGAAAGGAGCGCAAGCGTAGGCTTGCGCTCCTTTCAACTCATTTATCCATGCGGTGCCATTGTTCAAACGGTTATGATGGTGCCTCCGTTATCTCAAAAACCTTGTCGGTGGAGCCAAGTATGGACAAACCCCTAGAAGTTAAGCCTTTCCCAGAAAGGCCGAAAAGCAGTCAGCCTTGGGAACCGATCCTACTTCCGTCAAATTTCATGAGGGACATATCTTCTGGACCGCAGGTCGCATTGGTCACACCACAATGCGCAACCCGAATAGGGCAGGTAATTACGGCTTGGTCTTCGATTGAAAATACGCTCGTCGAAATCATGGCCTATACCATTCATGCTGAAGAATGGGTTGCCGCAGAGCTTTTCCAAGATATTCGGCAACTAGGACCTGTTGACAAACTGGATTCCCAAATCATTTGAATTCTGATTCAAGGTAGCTTTTGAGGAGGCTATCTTGGCGCGGTTGTTGATGGAAGATGGAGAATGGACGTTCTTTGAGCCGTTTTTG
>NZ_JBIIYV010000079.1:0-11623 GCF_044346625.1 Aquidulcibacter sp.
TATCATATTCGCTGTCAAATAAGCGAAGATGCAAATCCCCATGAGGAGCGATAAGCCAGCCCTTTTTTCCGCAAGCGTCATATCCTAGACCTTCCTTCGCGCCAAAATGACAAAGATGTTTTACATGTCCGTGATTAGGCATGGCCTCAATAAATGTCAAACATCTTATACATTTCACGAAACCGTTTAGCCTGAGACGCTTTGACGCCTTGAGGTTTGAGCGCCCTTCCCCTAGAAGCCAATGCCGTTTTGGAGCCCCTGACCATGCCCGAGTCTGTTATCAAACCCGTATCCATGAAAACCTATGACACCGACTTTGCCGGGTTTTCGAAAGAATTGGGTGGCTGGTTTGAGCGGTTTGGCTTTGCGATCGTCGCAGACCATGGCGTAGATCAGAAAGTCATCGACGCCACCTTGGAGAAAGCCAAGGCCTTCTTCGCTTTGCCGGTGGATGTGAAGAAATCCTATAAGTCGCCAGTCGGTGCGGGTCAGCGCGGCTATACCGCCTTTGGGGTGGAGACAGCTAAAGATCATACCATCGCGGATTTAAAAGAATTCTGGCACCAAGGCCGGGATTTGTCGGAAGACCATCGTTTTGCAAACGTGATGCCCCCCAATGTACCTATGCCTGAGGTGCCTGAATTTGATGCCAGCCAGAAGGCAATGTTTGAAGATTTCGACCATTTAGGCAAACGCATCCTGCGGGCTATCGCGACCTATTTGGAGCTGCCAACCGACTATTTCGACGACAAGGTCGCCGAAGGCAATTCAATCCTGCGCACCCTGCATTATCCAGCCCTTGGCCCCGAAGTTACCCCTGGGGCCATCCGCGCCGGTGCCCATGGCGACATCAATGTGATTACCTTGCTGCTGGGTGCAGAAGAGCCTGGCCTACAATTGCTCGACAAGTCGGGCCAATGGCAGGCGGTCACAGCACCGGAAGGCTGTGTGGTGATCAATATTGGCGACATGCTGGCGCGCCTCACCAATGATCGTCTACCCTCCACCGTGCATAGAGTTATCAATCCAGAGCCAGAACGCGCCAGATTTGCGCGCTATTCGTCGCCCTTTTTCTTGCACTTCTCGCCCGACGTGTTGATTGAGACTCTGCCATTGAATGGTCCGATCAAGTATGAACCAATCAACGCACAGGCCTTTTTAGAGCAGAGACTTCGCGAAATTAAGCTCGTCTAGTTACCTTTTGTTAAGATTTTAGGCAAAAACCGCCCAAATCATTGGCATCTTGGACGAAATTGCCCGGACTTTTGCGCCTTTCGGGCAACACTTTCGAAGCCATGCAGTCAAGAGCCGGAAAAACGCTTAACGCGTGTTGCAGGTTGAAAGCGAGCAGTCTAACGATATAACAGACCGAGATGTTTTCATCTTCGGACAACAATGGCCAAACCCCGGTTCTACTTGGGTTTGGACCAAAAAAATTCTTTTGGGGAAACACACATGCGTTCAAACAGCACTTCTAAGATCAGCCGAATTGCGCTGCTTTCGTCCATTTGCTTTGCTGGCCTCAGCTTCGCCGGCGTCGCGCAAGCCCAAACTGCTCCGGCTGCAGCAGAGCCAGACCAAGAAACCGAAGTCGTCATCGTGACGGCGACCAAGCGCGAAACCACCTTGCAATCCATCCCGGTTGCGGTGTCGGTGACCTCGGCTGACACGATCAACAAGGCACAAGTTCGCGACTTGAACGACATTCAAACTTTGGTTCCATCGCTGCGCGTCAGCACCAACCAAAGCTCCACCAACGCAACCTTCATCATTCGCGGCTTCGGCAATGGTGCGAACAATGCGGGTATCGAGCCTTCGGTCGCGATCTTTATTGACGGCGTTTATCGCTCGCGCGCAGGTGCTTCGATTGGCGATCTTCCAAACCTTCAGCGCGTCGAAGTTTTGCGCGGCCCACAATCCACCCTTTTCGGCAAGAACGCTTCTGCGGGCGTGATCTCGCTGGTCACCCGCGAGCCTAAGTTTGAATATGGTGGCTCGGCTGAATTGAGCTATGGCAACTTCAACGCGATCGTTGCTAAGGCTGACATCACTGGCCCATTGGGTGAAAATGCAGCTGGTGCGTTGTCGTTTGGCTACAACAAGCGTGATGGCTATGTCGAAAACATTGGCCTTGGCGTAGACATCAACAACCGCGACCGCTTCAATGTGCGCGCAGATTTGCTGATCAAACCAAGCGACACCCTCAAAGTTCGCTTGATTGCAGATTATGACAAGCTCGACGAATTGTGCTGCGCTGTGGCCAACGTATTGAGCGGCCCTGCAAGTGCTGCCATCAAAGCAATCGGCGGCCGGATCGTTGAAAACTCCTCGTTCGGTGATCGGGTTTATTCAGACGTTCCACCAACCAATTTGATCGAAAACCGCGGCGTTTCGATGCAAGTCGATTATGATTTCGGCAAATTGTCGTTCACCTCGATTTCGGCTTATCGCAACTCGCATGGTGAGCAAGACGGCGACGTCGACTTCACCAGCGCTGGTTTGGCAAGCGTGCCGCAAATTCAAGACATCGACACCCTGACCCAAGAATTCCGCTTGACTTCCAATTATGACGGCCCAGTGAACTTCTTGCTCGGCGGGTACTTGTTCAAAGAAAACATCAAGCAAGACTCGGCTGTGGTTTATGGAAAAGACTTCCGTAACTATGTGCTGGCTCTGACCGGTGGGGCTGCCTCGCCAATCCTGCTGATCGAAGCAACAAACCGCCTGCCATCAGGCACCTATTTTGCGTCCGGGACCGGAATGGTAGAAAAGTTTGGTTTGGATGCAGACGCTCAGTCGATCTTTGGTACCGTTGATTACAAAATTACCGATGCCCTCACCCTAACCGGCGGCTTCAACTACACCAAAGACGCTAAAAAAATTCGTACCGATGCGACAGCGACTGAACCATTTGCGCTCCTTGATCTGGTTGTGTTTGGCGACAGTTTCTACACCGGTGCCTTGACGCCTGTACTCGGGGCGGCCGGTGCCGCTGGCTACGCCCGTTCGATCGCCGGGACGCCATGTGCCCCTGGGGCCCAGCCTCCGGGTCTGCCAATCTGTAACGCTTTCTTGGGTCTGACTGCGGTACAGTTCCAGCGTCCATTCTTGAACGTCCCAAATGTGGTTGAAAGCGGTCGTTCGAATGACGAGAACACCACCTATTCGGTCCGTCTTGCATGGGAAATCAACGATAACTTCAACGCCTATGCCAGCTATGCAACCGGCTTTAAGGCAACATCGTTCAACCTCTCACGCGACTCCAAGCCATCGCCAGCGGACTTCATTCCTGGCAGTCCGATTACAAACCCGCCACCTTCGAAAATTCGGAGTGCTGGTTTGGCTCTGACAAACTTGGGAACCGGCAGCCGCTTTGCTGGTCCTGAAGAAGCAACTGTCTATGAAATCGGCTTGAAAGCACGCTTCCCAAAAGGTGCGTTCAACCTGACTTTGTTTGATCAAGCGATTGACGGCTTCCAATCAAACACCTTCACTGGAACCGGCTTCATTCTGGCAAACGCTGGTAAGCAGTCGACCAAGGGTGTTGAGTTTGATGCGACTTATCGTCCAATTCGTCCATTGATCTTGACCTATGCAGCCACCTATCTTGATCCGTTGTATGACGACTTCAAGGGCGGTGCGTATGGCGATTATACTGGCCGTACCCCAGCAGGTATTGCCGAATTCACCTACAATGCATCGGCAACGTTTATCCAGCCATTGTCTAATGATAACCGTATCACCTATCGGGCAGACTACTTCTGGACTTCGGAAACTCAACTCAGCCAAGGTCTGAATTTGAATCCGGCGTCAGCCTTCCCAGCAACCCAAGCTGGCCGTGATGCTCGCAACGCTGCCAACTTGAAAGCGGCTGAAGCCTATACCTACCAACCGATCAGCCTCAATGCGAGCATCACCTTCGCAACGAGCAATGGGTGGGAGTTCACTGCTTGGAGCCGTAACCTGACGGACGAGCGTTACTTGACCACCATCTTCGACAGCGTCGCACAAGACGGCTCCATCTCGGGCTACCCAAGCCCACCACGGACCTATGGCGTGTCGGTGAAGCACATCTGGTAAGCTCTGGCTGACCTAGATCAAAATTAAAGCCCTCAACCTTCGGGTTGGGGGCTTTTTTGTTGGGGGTGGGCCGAAGCCAAAGGCCAAAAGCCAAAACACAGATGGGGACTTCCCATTTGCGGCAATCAACTTAAACCCATGGCCATGACTCAGACTGACAACCTTCTCGCCCTTGATCCGACCGCAGAACGCGACATGCCCTATCAGGCTGGCAGTCCAGATGCCCCTGCCCGCGCGCCGCGCCCGAAGGATGCATCGACGCTGATCTTGATCCAGCATACCCAGTCTGGGCCCAAAATCCTAATGGGCCGGCGGGCCAGTGGTCACAGCTTCATGCCAGACAAATACGTATTCCCCGGTGGCAAAGTAGACCGTTGCGACCGCTTCGTTGACGCCCATGATGAATTACATCCTCAATCTGCCGAGGATCTCTCAAAGGCAAATAAGACCCGTCATCCGCGCGCCTTTGGATTGGCAGCCATTCGCGAGACCTGGGAGGAAACCGGCCTGTTGATTGGTAGGCCAGGCTCGTTACCCGTGCGGACACTCGATGCGGGCTGGACCAGCTTTGCAGCGGCAGGCATCGCCCCCCACCTCAGCCCATTGCACTTCTTCGCCCGCGCCATCACACCGCCCCAGCGCCACAAGCGCTTTGATGCGCGCTTCTTTATCGCCAATGCCGACGAGGCGCTCTATGACATGAGACCAGCACGCGATGGGGCCGAGATGCAAGACTTGCGGTGGTTCAGTCTGGGCGAGGCCTTCAGCTTGGATCTGCCTAACGTGACCCGCTTCATCTTGACCGAAGTGCAAACCCGCTTGCAAACCCCAGATCGGCCGCATAGCCCCGCCTTCCTGCGCTGGGGCCGGACTGGCCCCCTGATGGACCGCTTATGATCGAACCCAGCATGAGTGCGGCGACTTGGGCCGGGATTGGCACCGCGCTCAGCTGTGGCCTGATCGCAGCCGTCGGGATCGCCATCAACGCCCCCTTGTTCGCTCTGACGCTGGACGACACTGGCATGACCGCCACGGAGGTCGGCTTCCTCATGACCTTCGCCGGATTGGCGGGTCTCCTTTGTACACCCGTCGTGCCTTGGCTGATGGGGCGCTTTCCCGTGAAGGTGATCCTAGGCGGCGGCCTCTTGGCCTCCAGCGCCATGTTCCTGCTCTATCCGGTCACAGACAATATTTGGATATGGACGGCGATCCGCTTTGGCTTCTCCACCTCGTTGACAATTATCTTCGTAGCGTCGGAAGCTTGGTTCCTAGAACTTGCCCCCGCCCATTTGCGCGGCCGCTTACTCGGGCTCTATGCGGCGACCTTCGCAGGTGGCTTTGGTGTAGGCGGGTTCGTCATCGCCCAATTGGGACACCAGGGCCCTGCTACGCCCTATGCTGGCGCGGCGATTATGGCGCTGGCCACCTTGCCCCTCCTCCTCTTCAAGACGCCTGCCGCTACCCGGCCAGAAGGTGCTGAAGCTAAGCCCTCAGCCCTTCTCGCCCGCCTGATGATTGCACCTGCCCTCTTTGTCCCTGCCTTCGCGATGGGGGCGATCGAGACCAGCGCCTTCAACCTCTTCCCCCTCTGGGTCCGCGAAGTGGGCTTTGAAGACGCCGCTGCTGGCTATTTGATTGCTGCCAGTGGACTAGGCAATATCTTACTGCAGGGGCCCATAGGGATGCTGGCAGACCGCTATGGACGCACCCGCACGCTCCTGGCCGTGGCGGTCATCGGCTTTATTGGTCCATTCATGCTGATGGTCGCCAAATCACCGACAGAGGCCTATGCAATTTGCTTCCTATGGTCTGGCTGCGTCACAGGATTCTACACCTTAGGCCTAATGGGGCTTGCCGAGCGCTTTGGTAGAACTGAACTGGCTGGGGCGAATGCAGCCTATGGTGGCAGCTATGGCGTTGGACAATTGATCGCACCCTTGGCCGGTGGCACCCTCCTTCAAACCCTTGGCCCGTCGGGCTTTCTCGCCGGGTTGGCCGTCATGGCCCTCACACCGATTTGCGCCATCGCTGTGCAGCATCAAGCGCAGAGAAAGTCTTGACCTTTGCCGCAGTTTAGGGTCTAAGCACCCCCTCAGATTCACCCATACCGCAACCGCGGGAGATTTATCATGGCCAAACCGGCCTCCATCAAAATCCGCCTGAACTCGTCTGCTGGCACCGGCTTCTTCTATGTCACCAAGAAGAACGCACGCACCAAGACTGAAAAGCTGCGCATGAACAAGTACGACCCAGTCGTACGTAAGCATGTTGAGTTTGTCGAAGGCAAAATTAAGTAAGCTTCTCCCTTTGGTGAGATCGCCCTTTTAGGCGCGCTTTGGATATCCAGAGCGCGCTTTTTGGTTTGTGATGTCAAAGGGCAAAAAAATCTAGCCTGCTTACTTGTGAGCGCCTGTATGCCAGCGCCATGGTTTGGTGCCCTCTGCCTTGTGCGGCAAGCCTTCTGGGGGTCTAGAGAGGCTTAGAGCCGTTCCTAGGCGGAAACCATGCAACCAAGTACCAAAACGCCCCTACATCCCCAATTCCAAGCGCTCCAGCCGCTTGATCTCGTCGCGCAGGCGGGCAGCCTCTTCAAACTCAAGGTCCGCTGCTGCGGCTCGCATCCGCTTCTCAAGGTCGGCCAATGCCGCTTTGAAGTTATGGCCGGGTGCGCCAGCCTCTGGCAGGGCCTCCGCCTTGCCCCTGCCCTTACCCTTGCCTTTGACGTTCGCAGTGGCATCGCCTTCGGCCCCGAGACCAATCGTGACGCCTTCCTTGCCATAGGGACTATTGAGGATATCGTGAATGTTTGAGCGGATGGATTGAGGCGTTATGCCATTGGCTTCGTTCCACGCCACTTGTTTGGCGCGACGGCGATCGGTCTCGTCAATTGCGCGCTTCATCGAGCCCGTGATGGAGTCCGCATACAAGATCACGCGACCATCGACATTGCGCGCCGCCCGTCCAATCGTCTGAACCAAACTGGTTTCAGAACGTAAGAAGCCTTCTTTATCGGCGTCTAAGATACAGACCAACTGACACTCAGGAATATCAAGACCCTCGCGCAAGAGGTTGATCCCGATCAGAATATCGAAATTACCAAGACGAAGATCGCGAATGATCTCGATCCGCTCGACCGTATCAATATCGCTGTGCATATAACGGACCTTCAGGCCCTGCTCGTGCATATATTCGCTGAGGTCTTCGGCCATCTTCTTGGTCAAGGTTGTCACCAAGACGCGGCCGCCTGCCGCAATGGTCGTGCGGGATTCGGCGATACAATCATCGACTTGGGTAAAGCCTTGGCCCGTCACGGGGCGTATTTCGACAGGTGGGTCAATCAGCCCGGTTGGGCGGATGACTTGCTCAACAAACACCCCGCCGGTCTGGTTCATCTCCCACGGCCCCGGCGTTGCAGACACACTGACGGTCTGGGGCCGCATCGCGTCCCATTCCTCAAACCGCAACGGCCGATTGTCCATGCAAGAGGGCAAGCGGAAGCCATAATCCGACAGGGTCTTCTTGCGGCTATAATCGCCCCGGAACATCCCGCCGATCTGAGGAATCGTCACATGGCTTTCATCAACAAACACCAGCGCATTGTCGGGGATATACTCAAACATGGTTGGAGGCGGCTCGCCCGGATTGCGCCCAGAGAGATAGCGGGAATAATTCTCAATCCCAGCACACGATCCTGTCGCCAACAGCATCTCAAGATCAAAGTCTGTGCGTTGTTTCAGGCGTTGGCCTTCAATCAACAGACCATTTTGCTCAAACCATTCCACGCGGGCCTTGGCCTCGGCCTTAATCTTCTCAATCGCTTGGCTCAGCGTTGGACGCGGCGTTGTGTGGTGGCTATTGGCATAGACTTTAACGGCGTCGAGGTCGGCCGTCTTCTTGCCCGTCAGTGGGTCAAACTCATGGATCGCTTCGACCTCATCGCCGAAAAACAAGATCCGCCAAGCCCGGTCTTCATAGTGCGCTGGGAAGATATCGAGCGCATCGCCGCGCAGCCGGAAGTTGCCGCGCGCGAAATAAATGTCGTTGCGCTTATATTGCAGCGCCACCAGGTCGCGTGTCACCGTTTGCGGGTCGGCCCGATCACCGGGCTTCAAGACAAAGGTCATGGAGGAATAGCTCTCAACCGAGCCAATGCCGTAAATGCATGAGACCGAAGAAATGATGATCACATCATCGCGCTCAAGAATAGCGCGGGTGGCCGCGTGGCGCATCCGGTCAATCTGTTCGTTGATGTTGCTCTCTTTCTCGATGTAGGTGTCGGTCCGCGGCACATAGGCTTCGGGCTGATAATAGTCATAGTAGGACACGAAATATTCGACCGCATTATTGGGAAAGAAATTCTTGAACTCCCCATAAAGCTGGGCCGCCAACGTCTTGTTATGGGCGAGGATCAGCGCAGGCCGCTGCAGCCGATTGATCACTTGCGCCATGGTAAAGGTCTTGCCAGAGCCTGTAACACCCAGCAGCACCTGATCCTTATCCCCTTCTTGAGCAGCTTCACACAAAGCCTCAATCGCGGCGGGCTGGTCGCCTGCGGGCTGATAATCGCTCACCAATTCAAAGCGCTTACCGCCTTCAAACTTCTCGGGCAGATCGGGCCGATGGGGCTGCCAAGCGGGCGGAGCGGCACTGCCGCGTGCATCGAGCACATTATAGTCAAAATCATAGACGAACGGGTCACCCGCAAACTCAACCCCCGTCACCGTTTGCGCATTGGGCTTAGGATCATCAAGCGCATCGGCCTCAGCCCGCAACTTCTTGATATTCTCCCACGCCTGCATCTTGTCCGTCGTAGGATGGGCATTGGGCTTACGAGGTCGGGAGGAAGGGGTACGCGCCATCACGAGAACATAGGGAGAATATCGCGGTTTGGGTAGGGGTATTCGAGTGAGATGGGGGGGAATTGGCAGGGTGTGGGGGGGAGTTGCATTCCGATTGGGACACTCAACTTGACTTGACATAGCTAACAGTCAAACATTTTTATCCGACGGATAGTCAAGAAGGCATGTTAAAGCCTTTGCAATTCAGATTTCATTCAATTCTAGGAGCACCAACCGTGGCATCATTCGACTGGAGCGATGAGGAAAATGACCTGATCGTTGGAGACTACTTCGACATGTTGCGGATGGAAATTGCTGGCGAAAGTTTCAACAAAGCCGAGCGCAATAGAATGCTTCAAAGTCGGCTGACAACGCGATCACGCGGCTCGATTGAATTCAAGCATCAAAACATTAGTGCCGCAATGTTAGGGCTAAATCAGCCTTGGATTGAGGGCTATAAACCCATGTCAAACTTTCAGTTTAACTTGGTTGAAGCCGTGGTACGCCAATTAGATAAACCGCATTCTTGGGCAGCGAACGAGTTTTTGAAGCAAGCCCATAAAGGATCTCCAAGAAGTGCCAACTTCAGCGTTCAAGAGGACATTCCACTTTGGATTGGGCCCCCGCCGACAGTATCTAACGCGCCTCCCCCAGTTGAGCATACGCTCCTTGAGAGAATTCTGAGAAAATACGACGTCGCTGAGCGCGACGCAGCGAATCGTGCACTCGGCAAAGCTGGAGAAGAGCGGGCTCTAAAGCACGAAGTACAAAGTCTTACATTGGCCGGGCGAACCGATCTGGCGAAGAAAGTCCAATGGACTTCGGAAACTGAAGGCGATGGCGCTGGCTATGACATAGCTAGCTTTGAATTAGACGGCTCCCCGCGCTTGATTGAGGTCAAAACAACAAATGGCTGGGAACGATCTCCATTTCACATCAGCCGCAATGAATTGGCAGTCGCAGAAGAACGGAGAGACTCTTGGTGCCTTCTTAGGCTTTGGAACTTTGCAAAAGAGCCAAGAGCCTTTGAAATTCGTCCACCGCTAGACGCTCATGTCAGTCTGATGGCAACGAGTTATATGGCATCATTCGCTTCTGAAAATCGACCATTGCAGACTTAGACTTGATCTATTCCGCTGTCTTAATGAGTGTTTTTGTGCACCAAAGAAATAACAAAAATTACCTGAATTGCCCCCTCACCTCCTTTCTACAATGTTGCCCTCATAACCAGAAGCGCTTTGGTGCCCATCCGGTCGCAAAAGTGGCTTAAGAAAAGGTGCCTCCCCTCTCCTCTTGGGAGAGGGGTCGGGGGTGAGGGCCTTACACTCACATTATTAAAGTATGCGATTTAAAGCCTTTCATCCTGTCAGAACTGACGCGCTCCTGCGCAAAGGCCCCCTCACCCCCGTCACCTCTCCCCCTTTGGGGGCGAGGGGTGTGCGCAGACACAAAAAAACGCCCCGACCTTTCAGCCGGGGCGCTCTCTATCTTGATGGCCTTAGGCCAGAAGTGGTTTATTCAACCACGGTTGCGACAACGCCTGCACCAACGGTGCGGCCGCCTTCGCGGATCGCGAAGCGCAGACCTTGGGTCATGGCGATCGGGGTGATGAGTTCAACCATGATCTTAATGTTGTCGCCTGGCATCACCATTTCAACGCCGTCTGGCAACATGCAGATGCCGGTCACGTCAGTGGTGCGGAAGTAGAATTGCGGACGATAGTTGGTGAAGAATGGCGTGTGACGGCCACCCTCTTCCTTCGTCAGGATATAGGCCTCAGCTTCAAACTTCTTGTGTGGCTTGATGCTGCCTGGCTTACAAAGAACTTGGCCACGCTCAACGCCAGTACGGTCCACACCGCGCAGCAACGCACCAATGTTGTCGCCAGCTTGTCCAGAATCGAGCAGCTTGCGGAACATTTCAACGCCAGTCACGGTCGACTTGATGGTGTCGCGGATGCCGACGATTTCAACTTCTTCGCCAACCTTCACGATACCGGTCTCAACGCGGCCGGTCACAACCGTACCACGACCCGAGATCGAGAACACGTCTTCGATTGGCATCAAGAATGGACGATCCAATGGACGCTCTGGCTGAGGAATATATTCATCAACCGAAGCCATCAAAGCCAGAATCGCTTCTTCGCCAATCTTCGCATCACGGCCTTCAACCGCTGCCAAAGCCGAGCCCTTGGTGATGGGGATATCGTCGCCGGGGAACTGATAGCTGGACAGAAGCTCACGAACTTCCATTTCAACCAATTCCAGCAATTCTTCGTCGTCTACTTGGTCGACCTTGTTCATGAACACGACCAGTGCTGGCACGCCAACCTGACGGGCCAACAAGATGTGCTCACGGGTCTGTGGCATTGGGCCATCCGCAGCCGAAACCACCAAGATCGCGCCGTCCATCTGGGCCGCACCGGTGATCATGTTCTTCACATAGTCCGCGTGGCCTGGGCAGTCGACGTGGGCATAGTGACGGTTCGCCGTCTCATATTCCACGTGCGCAGTGTTAATCGTGATACCACGCGCCTTTTCTTCTGGCGCTGCGTCGATGTCTGCATAGCTCATCGCCTTCGCACCACCAGCCTTCGCCAGCGTCATCGTGATCGCCGCCGTCAACGTCGTCTTACCATGGTCAACGTGACCAATCGTGCCAATGTTGCAATGCGGTTTCGTACGTTCAAACTTTTCCTTAGCCAT
>NZ_JBIIYV010000080.1:0-11581 GCF_044346625.1 Aquidulcibacter sp.
GGTGGCCCTCCCGATCGAGCAAAAATCTTATCGCCCAAACCTGCTGCGGCTTCAAAGCCCGCTTTGATCCCAACAATCGACCAGCATTCCAGGGCCGCCTAACCAAGGCCCCCGGATCGAAGTTTGAAAGTCCCATAGTCATCTCCTTCTCAGGCCCAAATTGGCCAAGGAGATTACTGAAAAATCGTCGTTAAAATCTGGCCTGATTGGCCGAAAGCGGAAGGTCTGGAGTGCGCATTCGCTCACAGCTTCAATAATAATCGCAAGACATGTGGCCGAAAGCTTACTCATTTTCCCAGTTCAACCAATAGCGCGCATTTCGGTTTTCACCTGTGCGTATGACGGCACCGAGATCGACCAAGCCAACGAGGTCACGGGTTGCCGTGGCGGGGGAAGCGCTGGTGATTTTCTGATAATTAGACGCGCTCATTCCCCCTTCAAACCCAGACGGCCCTGCCTCAAATAGGCGGAGGAGAGCTCGCTCTTGACGCGGATTGATGAGTGCCTGCAGGTCACTAAGCATTCTTGTCTTTGCGATGACAAAGAGGACGCGCCGACGGGTGTTTTGTTGGGCGGCAAGCACCGTTTCACCAAACCATTCGATCCAGGGATCAATCTTATTTGAAAGGCTCGCCTCATGCAGCTTGGCGTAATAGGCACGTCGGTGAAGCTTTATGGCCTCAGACAAAACGGTGAGGCTCGGTGCGCTGGTGGCTTGTGCTAGGGCAAGCTCTGCAATGGCGCGACCGATCCGCCCGTTACCATCTTCAAAAGGGTGGATGGATTCAAACCAAAGATGGGCGATTGCTGCGCGTGTCACAGCGGGCAGGGGCGCTGACCCTGTCGGACTGCTTGATTTAAACCAATCAAGAAAGGCATTCATTTCATCAGGAACCCGGTCTGATGGTGGGGCTTCAAAATGAATGGTTTCGCGGCCGATTGGACCGGAGACAATTTGCATCGCGTCAGAATGGTTGCGATATCGGCCAATACTCGACAGATCTCGTCGCCCGTTCATCAGCATGCCATGCCAAGCATAGAGCCGATCATGATCCAAGGGTGCATCAAATCCACGATAAACATCGCCCATAAGCTCGACGGCTCCGGCCTCTTTGGGGCCGGATCGACGTAAGGGGGCTTGAAGGCCCAATTGCCGTGCTAAGGAAGATTGCACGCTTTCGCGGTCCAAGACCTCGCCTTCAATCGCAGAACTATCGAGTGTCTCTTGCGTAATGAGGTCTACAGTCAGGGTAAGGCGCTCAAGTTTTGGAACATGGGCCATTGCCCCGACGATTACGCCCGCATTTTTGAGAAAGCTGGCCTCAAGAGCGGTGTAGGCTTCACTTGAAAAAGTGAAGCGGGGCCAATCTGATTGTTGCCAATTCCATGTCATGAGCGATAGTTAGCCCTTCTATCGCTCATAAGCAATGAATTTATGAGCGATAGGGGCGCGGCCATCGCTCAAACTTTCCGCAGACGCGGGGACTACAGACTATCCAAATGAGGCCGCAGGCTGTCTGCCGTTGCCAATAAATTGGCAGCTTCCAGAGATAGGAGAAATTCTTCTGGGGTGGTTTCAGGCCTTTTGAACCTTTCACGCAAGCGTCTTATGGTCGAGACGGCGCGACCTGTATCGAGCGCAATTGTGTCCGCAATGAAGTCGTCGGAGGATCGTGCTTCAATATTGAGGCGGCCAAGAATGTTGGCCGGAAAATCTTTTAGATTATCGGTGACGATTGCTGCAGCTTGGGTTTTCAGAGCAGCGGCTAAAACGTGCGCGTCGTTGGGATCGGGCAGGTGGCTTGAAACAGGCAGGAGGTGCTCAAAATCTACGACTTCAGCATCCTCGAAAGCTGCACGCATTTGTTGGATTTGGTGAGCAGCTTTTTCTTGCGCGGCTTCAAGTGTGTTGCCGCGCTTGTGCAGCATACCCATAATGGCCCGTTCTGTTTCGTCTAGAACGGGCGTCGACCAACGGACCCGAAAGAAATCTGCTTCAGCAAGTGACAGAAGCAGATTTCTCGGCAGCACTCTGGCTAAAGTGCAGGCATCGATAAATGCGGTGTATCGATTGGCAAACACGGCGCTAGAGGAGTTCCGCGTCTATGGCCGCAAGCGCATCGAGTGCCTGCCCGCGGCGGCCATCGCGCGAACGTTTATACTCAAAAAGATCTTCAGCCTTAATGCGCCTATGACGACCAACGCGCTCGAAGGGTAAATCACCGCGTTCCAAGATATTGATCAAGAATGGTCGTGAGACATTGAGAATGTCAGCGGCCTGTTGAGTTGTCAGTTGTTGGCTAATTGGAACCAAGGTTACAGCATCGCCTTGGCCGAGATGGCGCAGGAGCTCGATGAGCAGGGCTGACAATCCAGGCGTAAGCGTCACTTCAGTTGGAGGTTGATCCACATTTTGTTGGAGCCGCAACGTTGTGCCGCCTTGGGCATGGGCAGCCAAGATTTGGCGTAAGTTATTTGCGACCGCGCGCTCATTTGCTGAGGGCAATCGGCTGCCCAATTCTTGGGCGTAGGCTGGCATTGTCATTTTTCTCTCCCGACGAACTTGGTAAGCCCTATTCGAAATAAACGCAATAAACGAAATAAACGTAAACTGTGTCAGCAAAATGGCTTGAGCCTTCCAGCGCTTTGATCAGGCGGAAACGCTACCAGCGCGCCGAGCCATTTTGGCGACTTCGCTCAACCGACGCGTTTCACCATAGTGCCGATCTCGTTCTACGGGCAGGCCAAGCGGGCCTCGCAAACGCTCGATCTCTTTGAGACTAACCGAGCCTAACTCCGGACAGCCGTGCCCCAAATCACACAGACCAAAGGCAATGTCGGGATTATCGGGATCAATCTCGGTCAGAAGCCAAGTCGCATTCGCGTCGGGGGTAAATAGCTTCACGACCGGGGCGGGATCAATGTCCTCGCCCGCCGCAGAGCGTGCGCCATTGGCCAGTAATTTCTGACGGATTGCTTGGGTAAAAAGTGATTGTGTCATGTGAGCCTCCTTGAGGCCGCCGCGCACCATGCCGGCGAACCAGAAGCCCCCGAGCCAGACCCTTAGGTACAGCCGTCAACGCCCTTGCGGCTTGTCGGCAAACCGGGTCTGGCACCCATGCCCAGCATTCGCCAGCATGGGGCGGCAACTACAGCTTGGTTAATCAGGCATTCTGGACGGCCCTGAAGGAGGTAGCTGCTGTGCCAGATCAGGACTTCTCGTGGGTCATTTGAGGACAGAGGCCAAGAGGTCAACTAATCGACGACATTGCTAAGCCATTGTATTTTAATATTAAATAGGATAACCATCAAAAGGCCATCTCAGGGTGTGGACCAATACTCACACTGGCATGAACTATGCTTGGGTCTTCCTCTGCGGCAGGACCGCCTGTGCGGCCCTGCCGCGTCAACCAAAGGACGCCACAGCTTCCTGTGTGTCCTTTTTGGGGGGTGCAGGATGGGCGTTCGCGCACGACTTGTTTGTCTGGGAATTGGCGCAGTCATAGGATTGGCAGCCGCCACTCAAGTTGTTGCCTGGCGCTATCAGTTTCAACCAGCCCTTGGGTGGGGACTGATGATTGGGGATGGAGCCAAGCTCTATCCACCTTGGGATTTTCTGATTTGGGCTAAGACTTGGGGGCAGCTCCCCAAGCATCAGGCTGTAATCGGCTTGGGGCTCCCGTTCTTAATGCTGGGCCTGATTGTCTCGCTCTTTCTCATCAAGCTCTTTGATGCACCCACTGGGGCAGTGGGCTCTGATCTGAGCCTTGCCAAGAGGCGCCAAAGATCTTCTGGCTGGGGGGACAAGAAAGCGCTGATCAAAGCGGGGCTCACAAAAGAGCAAGGCGTTATTTTCGGCCGACTTGAGCCCGAAAGCCCGCTAGATCGGCTTTCCTTCATCGCACCAGATCTTTTGGTCTCGCCAGATATGAGGCCCATGTTGGTGACAGGGGGCACGCGATCGGGCAAGGGACGCGGGATTGTGGTCCCTAGCCTTCTTAATTGGAATTGGTCGGCTCTGATCTTTGATCCTAAGGCCGAACTTTGGGCCACAACTGCTGGCTTTAGAAAGAGCCTCGGTCCAACGCTCTTTTTTAACCCACGCTCTCCCTATACGGCGCGCTTTAATCCACTCGCCGAAATCAGCCCGGGTGAGGCCGCTGTTGGTCAAGTCAAACGTTTGGTGGAAATCCTCATAGAGCCAGGTGGACGCGATGGGCCATCCGACTTTTGGGATAAGCAAGGTGCCGATATGCTCCAAGCCCTCATCCTGCATGTCCTTTATACGGCCCCGGTTGACGAGAAGAATTTGGTGACGGTTCGCAATCTATCGGCTGACTTGGATTTAGCGGCAGCCCAGATGATTGCTACCCGCCATATTCCAAACCCAAAGGCTGGCCCCGAAAGCCCCAGAGAACCTGAGGGCAGTTGTCATCCTGATATTGCCCTGGCCGCGCGCGCATATGCGTCAGCGCATGAGAAGGGTCGCAAGAGCGTCCAGATGACGGTTCGCTCCTATCTCAATTGGATCGCCGGACACGAGATTGAGCGGTCGATCAGTGCGAGCGATTTCCGGATTGGCGATCTGATGTGCAACAGGGAGCCTGTCAGTCTTTATGTGCAGGTCTCACCTGGTGATTTGAAGTCCTTGCAGCCCTTGGTTCGGCTCTTTTTTCACTTGGCCTCCACAAGCTTTACCACTCATATTGAGACCGATAGCGACGGCAGGCCCAAAGAGAATGCGCTTTTGATGGCGCTCGATGAGTTTCCATTGCTGGGTAAAGTGAGCTTCTTTGAAGATGTGGTCCGCTTGGCTTCGGGCTATGGCATCAAGTGCCTCTTCATTGCCCAAAGCCTCAATGACATCTCGCGGGTCTATGGCACCAATAATGGCTTCTTGGACAACACCCAGATTTATGTGGCCTTTGCGGCCCTTGATCCAGTCACACGGGAAAAGGTCTCAAAGCTTACCGGCAATGTTACCGAGACGAGGGTGAGTTCCAGCCTACCCCATCATTTTTCAGGCTCGGGCGGCAGCCGAACTATGGCAGAAGTTGAACGGCCTTTACTCGATGTCGCCGAAGTTGGCGCTTTGCCCGACGAGAAGCAATTGATCTTTATCGCAGGCCATAGACCCTATCTTCTACCCAAGCTGCGCTATGATAAAGTTGGCTGGCTCGCCAAACGCGCAAATCGTGCCGTGCCAGACCAAACCAAGCAGATTGATACGCCTGAAAAGCCCAGCCATCCTTGGGCAAGGATAGAAAACTTTGGTTTTGATCCAGACGCAGAAGTCTCGCTAGCCGGCGAAAGTGGCGGCATGAATGTTCTTCGCCCCGGTGCGCCAGCGCATAAGGATACTCCCAAACAAGAAGTGCCCGTTGAAGTCGAGACACCAAAGGCGAGAAAAGCGCCTGCAAAGCAATCAAGACCACAACCAGCCCCGGACACAAAACCAATACCTGCAGCCTCCGCCCAACCTGCACGGAAGGCACCAGAAACTCCGGACTTTGACAACAACGGACCAACGGGCCTTGAAGAAGTGCGTCAATCTTGGGGCACAATCGAAAAGGATAAAGCCACACCACCTAAACCTTCCAATGACCAATTGGCCTTTGAGTTTGAGGTCAAAGCTGAGCCACCGGCCAATGTTCCCGAAGATATTTTGGACCAGCTACATGGAGGCAAAGGCTGATGGGCGCGCGGCCTCGCCTTGTTGCCAAACCCAAAGGGGAGGGCCTCAAACCACCTCCCGCTAAGGTGCAGGTCTATTTGTCAAAGGCAGGACTTGGGGCAGCGCTTGAACGCGAAGCCAAAGCGCGGCGGATAAGTTTAAGCCAAGCAGCGGAAGCCATTTTGGAACGAGGCCTTAAAGGAAAGATTGAAGCAGATCCCGGTGACCGCTTATTGGCAATCGAGCGGCGCTTGAGTGATCATATGCGTCTGACCGCACGGGATTTATTTGTCGTTGAAGAAATGCTCTTCATCGCGCTGCGCACCATCATTTCAAGACTGCCAGAACATCCCCAAGAGCGCGACCCTGATTATCGGGCTGAGATTGATATTTCGATGGATGAGTTCATGGATGAGCTCTCTCGAAAAGTTCGCCAAGGCCGGATGCAATTTGAGGCCGGTCTTAAAGAGCCACCCATTCAAGAGGCTAAAACCGCTGACCCCGCCAATGATCCAGCCCCAACTCAAATCGGTGAGGGGATTTAGGTCATGGGCAAGCTCGGTGATCATCCCATCATTGCCGAGCGCCGCCTTGAAGCTTTGCGTCACGCGCTGGGGACCCAGGTGCTCGCTGCCCTGATCGATCCAGAGGTTGTTGAAATCTTGGCCAATCCCGACGGGCAATTGATCCTCGACAAGATTGGTTCGGGCCGCGCCCCAACCAATCAAACCCTAAGCCCTGAATCCCGGGATCGCGTGGTCCGCTTGATTGCCGATTATGTTGGCGAGCCGGTCCTCCCCGAAGATCCACGACTATCTGGCATTTTGCCCGAGACAGGCGAGCGGTTCCAAGGTGTGTTGCCGCCGGTTAGTCGCGCGCCAGCTTTTTCTATCCGGAAGCGCCCTGCGAGAATATTCACGCTCACCGACTACCAAGCCCAAGGCATCTTAAGCCACGAACAAAAGACCCTCATCGAGCAAGCAGCCCAAGAGCGTCACAATATTCTGATCTCTGGGGGTACCTCCTCTGGAAAGACAACGCTTGCCAATGCCATTCTGGCATTGCCTGCTTTTGTCGATACCCGCACGATCCTGATTGAGGATACGCCTGAACTCCAATGTTCGGCTTGGGATCAAGTTGCTCTGCTGACGCGTCGCACCCCAAAAGTGATTGGGGTTGTTGATCTTGTTCGCGATAGCTTGCGCTTGCGCCCCGACCGGATTGTTGTGGGCGAGATGCGCGATGGGGCGGCAGCTCTTGAGACTTTAAAGGCTTGGAATACCGGCCATCCAGGCGGGCTTTCTACCATTCATGCCAATAGCGCCAAAGACGCGCTATCCCGCCTTGAAGACCTAACCGGTGAAGTTGCGACGAGTATCCCTCGGCGCGCCATTGGTCAGGCGATTGATCTTGTCATCCATATTGCGCGCTCCCGTGAGGGCCGTCGTGTGGAAGACCTCATTGAAGTCAGAGGAGAAGAAGAAGGAGCCTATCAAACGCGTAAAATCGGGTGAGAAAGACCTGATCAAGCGCCAAATCCTCGCTTTAGCGCCAGAGATGCGCTCGCCCAACCGGACCCTGGAGACAGAGGCCCGGCGAGACCATTTGGAAGAACCAAAATCAATCTAAGCTATTTATATTATTACATTTTCTTCCTTAAGTTGGCATGAGTTATGCACAGGATATCCACAGGGGCCAGAAGCGTCCCGGATTGGAGCAAAGCTATGAAAAATGCCAAATTTATCCGTCAGAGCCTTCTGACTTCGCTGACAACAGGCCTTGTCCTGGCAAGTCTTGCAAGCCCTGCCTTAGCCGGTGGCTCGGGCATGCCCTGGGAGGGCCCGCTGCAGCAAGTCGTTAATAGTTTGACCGGTCCTGTTGCCCAAGCAGGCGGGGTCATTGCGGTCACCATGTTTGGATTGGGCGTGGCCTTTTCAGAATCCGGTTCTGGCTTACGCCGCGGTGTCTCCATTCTCTTTGGGATCGCGATTGCCTTTGCCGCAGCAAGCTTCTTCATGGGCTTCTTTGGTTTTGGTGGCGGAGCCACCATCGGCTGATAGGCAAGGACCAAAGTAAGATCAGGGGAAGAAACCCATGAGCACTTTTCATCCAGATCGACCCGAGGGCTATGAGCTGCCCTTGGCGGGATCCTTGACCCAACCCATCCTGATGGCGGGCTTGCCCAGAGAATATGCCATTTTAATGGGGACACTGGCTCTGGTCTTGGGCCTTGCCCTAAAACTCTGGTGGCTGGGTCTGATCTGGTGGGGTGTCGCGCATGGGGTGGGCCTTTGGTTTGCCAAGGTCGATGCGCAATTCCTTGATGTCTTGCGCCGCCATCTGAGGCTTCCTGGCTATTTAGGGGCCTAGAGCCCCAGCCATCTTCGTTTTCAACACTTAATCTGCCATGGACGCGTTTGCGTCCGGGAGTGATATCCCATGCGCTTTCTCGATGAATTCCGCCAGAAGCCCATCACATTGGCTGACCACTTGCCTTGGGCTGCCTTGGTGGCACCGGGCGTGCTCCTCAATAAGGATGGGAGCTTTTCCGCCTGCGTCAGATTTCGTGGGCCTGATCTTGAAAGCTCGACGCCAGAAGAGATGATGGCTGTGCGGGCCAGGCTGAATAATATGTTGAAGCGCTTGGGCACGGGCTGGTGTCTCCATATGGAGGCAAGGCGCAGACAGGCTGATCCCTATCCAGATCAATCCCCCATCAATCCTGCCGCCTGCCTCATTGATGAAGAGCGTAAGGCTCACTTTGAACAAGCAGGAACAGCTTTTGAGACCGATCATTTTGCAACTTTCACCTGGCTGCCGCCGGCTGATGATGTCCGCAAGGCTGAGAACTTCCTCTTTCAAAATCGCTCCAGTGACACACGCGATTGGCACGAGAGTTTAGCGCTTTTTAAGCGCGAGATCAGGATCCTCGTGGACCTCATGGCCGATGGCCTACCTGAAGCGCGTCTCATGTCCGATGAAGAGTTGCTGACCTATCTTCATGCCACCATCAGCCCCAAAGACCATCTGGTCTCAGTCCCCGAGACACCTGTTTTCTTGGATGCTCAATTGGCTGACACGGCCCTTTATGGTGGGCTTGCGCCTAAGCTTGGCGATCAACATCTGCGCGTCGTCAGTGTCCGCTCCTTTCCCAGTCGGACCTTGCCAGGCCTCTTGGATGGCCTTGGCCAATTACCTTTTGCCTATCGCTGGGTGGCGCGCTGGATTGGTTTAGATAAGGACGACGCGGAAGCTGAGCTCCTCCGCCTCAGAAAGCGCTGGTTTGCAAAGCGCAAGGGGATGGGGACGCTTCTGCGCGAAGCCATTACGAAAGAAGATGTACCCCTTCTCGACCGCGATGCACAGGTCAAGGCGGATGAATGTGATGGCGCCCTTGAAGCACTTGGTGCGGAAGTATGTGCTTATGGCTGGCTCACCCTGACGATCACGGTCCTTGATGCCCATGAGGGCAGGGTGACGGAGAAGGCAAGAACCATTGAAGCCGCCCTCAACGCGCAAGGCTTTGTGGCTAGGACCGAAGACCTCAATGCGGTTGAAGCTTGGCTTGGGTCTATTCCGGGCGAACCCTATGCCGATGTGCGTCGGCCCATGCTGTCGACGCTTAATCTGTGCGATCTCTTACCCGTTTCGGCGGTCTGGGCCGGACCCTCAGAAGATGCCCATTTGCAGGGTCCACCTTTGCTGATCGCTGAGACCTCGGGTGCCACACCCTTTCGGTTGAGCCTGCATGTTGGCGACGTTGGCCACACGATGATTGTGGGTCCAACCGGGGCTGGTAAGTCCGCACTTTTGTCCTTCATGGCGCTGCAATGGCTGCGCTATCCAAAAGCCCGCGTCATCTTTTTCGATAAGGGCAGGTCCGCGCGGGCTGCAACCCTATGTGCCGGGGGACGTTGGCAAGGGTTGGGACCGGGGTCTGAGTTTGCTCTACAGCCACTGGCCCGTATTGATGAGCCAGCTGAAAAGGCTTGGGCTTCAGAATGGTTAGCAGAGACAGCCGCTGCCGCAGGCATTGTTATAACGCCCAAGCACCGTGAAGAGATTTGGGCAGCACTTTCAAGCTTAAGTGAAGCCCCAAAATCCCAGCGCACGCTCTCGATCTTTTCAGCCCTCTGTCAGGCGCGCGACATCAGTGCGGCGCTTGAACCCTTCACGCTCAAAGGTCCCCATGGTGCACTTCTTGATGCCGATGGAGCGCCTCTTGCGCCATGCCACTTTGAGACGTTTGAGTGCGAAGATCTGATGGCGACGCCGAGCGCTATTGGCCCGGTCCTGACGGCCTTGTTCCATGAGATTGAGCATGGTCTGGATGGCGCGCCCACGCTTCTTGTTTTGGATGAAGCTTGGCTCTTTCTTGGAGAGACAGGTTTTGCGGCCAAGATACGTGAATGGCTGAAAACGCTACGGAAGAAAAATGTCGCGGTCGTCTTTGCAACGCAAAGCTTGGACGATGTTGTTAATTCGCCGATTGCCACAACCCTGATTGAGAGTTGCCCCACCCATATCTTCTTGCCCAACCCTCGCGCGTTAGAACCCGCAAGTGCTGACCTCTACCGGCTCTTCGGGCTCAACAAGCGCCAGTTGGAATTATTGGCCTTTGCAGCTCCAAAACGGTCTTATTACATTCGCCAACCTCGGGGCAGGCGGATGTTTGATCTGCGGCTCAAGGGAGCGGCACTCGCGATTTGTGGGGCGTCTAGCCCAGAGGATCAGAAGCTCATCGAGCAAATCTCACAGGCCACAAAAAGCCAAGTTGCGTCAGATGCCTTTGTCCGCGCGTTTCTTGAGGCCAAAGGCTTTATTGGTGTGCAGGGCCTTTTTGACGCGCTGAACGCCAGTCCAGAAATCGCCAATGATTTTCCAGCTTCAGTCTTCGCAGATGTCATCGCGAATGATCCGAGCACTTTAAATCCTGGAGGGCCTTTCCATGTCGCGCGCTAAATCAACATCCAAATTCACCATTGCCGCTTCTGCGCTCGCGCTTCTTGTTGGGGCTACAAGTTTCATTTTGCCTCAAGCCGTTCAAGCCGCAGTCGTTTATGATCCCACCAACCATATCCAAAATGTTCTCCAAGCAGCCCGTGCTTTAGAACAAATCCGTATACAGACAGAACAACTCACGGCCCAAATCCGTTCGCTTTCCAAAAGCCCTTATGACCATTCTAAAGAGATTGGTCAGGCGATGCAGGCCTTGGATGATCTGGGGCAGCAGGCGCGGGGACTTGCAACCAGCGTGCGCGGTCTGGATCGACAATTCTCAGACCTTTATCCAGAAAATGGTACCGCGCGCTCTGCCATGGCCCGTCTCGAAGCCGCCGCCCGCCGAATTGAACTCTCTCGCCAAACGGCAGAAGATCTCGCCCAGACGGCCGCAAGTCTTGAAAGCGCACGACCCAATCGGGCGGCGCGCATGCGAAGGGCGCTGGCGGCATCGCGGGATGCAGAAGGCGAGACAGGGGCAATCCAGTCCTCTGTACAAGCGCTCGGTGTGCTGTCTGAACAACTCGAAGGCCTCCAAGCCTTGATGGCGGCTCAGTCCCGCTTGGCCGCTCAAGAGGCAGCCGAGCGTGCGGCAAATAAGCAAGAGGCGATTGCGGCCCGCCGTGCCCAATGGGCGCGAAAGGCTCAAAAGCCAAAAGCGCCAGCCTTCAATCCTTTGCCTAACGCGCGTCAGTAGGGTTCTTATCATGGCTGTCTCATCCCAAACTGCCAATGATCTAATGACGGTGTTCTCCGGCACTATCTCCGCAGGCTTTTCGAGCCTTGCAGGACCCGTCAACGGCATCTTCGGGCTGATGATTGCCTTGGTTGTCGCCTTAACCGGTATTCAGTGGGCGGTATCATCCAATCGCGATGTTCTGGCCGGAGCCTTTTCAAAGATCCTCG
>NZ_JBIIYV010000030.1:0-36743 GCF_044346625.1 Aquidulcibacter sp.
CAAACGGGGGTTAAGCCAAAGAGGGGTTGAGAAGGCACCGACGCGTCCGAAGATATCTGGCCGCATGATACTGGCATAGAGTGCAAGCGTAGCACCCGAACTGGCCCCCATGATGAGTGTATGGAGCCGATCACTTTTAGTCCGAAAGCGGCGATCAATGAGGGGCTTAAGGGTGTCGGTTAGAAAGGAGATATAGGCATCGGCTTGGCCTGGAAGGCCAGACCACGGCAGGACAGGGTGATATTCTGCGGTGCGGTTCTCTCCACCATTATCGATCCCCACCACAATTGCGCCGGGATCGCCTGACACCGCCAACCGATTGAGCGTCTCGTCGATTTGCCATTCCCCGGCATAGGACGTCGCGCGGTCAAACAGGTTTTGGCCATCTTGCATATAAATCACCGGATAGCGGCGGCGTGAGCTTTGATAGTCTGGCGGCAAGTAGAGCCAGATCCGTCGCGTACGCCCTAAGCTAGGCATAGCCATAGCCTCATCCAAGATCGTCACATTGGCGCTTCGATTGCTGTTTGCGGACTGCCCCCGCGCAATCGATGGCATAGCAATGAGAGCGGCTAGGCTACCTCCGATGACCTGCCGTCGGCAGAGGTTATCAACGTAAGTTGATCCAAACGCCCAGTGTTTCATTTGTGAGATCGCCATTCCTGTGCTACTTACTCGCCTGATCGACGAAACTGGTACTGCCGTCGCATGGTCTTTTTTGCCCGTTTTAGCAAGATAGACCGTGCCTGCTTCCATTCTTCTAAGACGCCGAATGCTGTGCCGGATATCGCACGGTTACTGTGGCTGTAAGCATGCGAAGCGGCCAAACTATGAGAAAGGGTCCCACGATGGCGACCGGAGTTGTTAAGTGGTTCAACGCAACCAAGGGCTATGGCTTTATTCAACCTGATGCAGGTGGCGGCGACGTGTTCGTGCACATCAGCGCAGTTGAGCAGTCGGGCTTGAACGGCCTGAACGATGGCCAAAAAGTTAGCTTTGAACTGAAAACAGAGCGCGGCAAGACCGCAGCGACCGAATTGCAAGTCATCTAATCCATTTGCAAATAGGTGTTTAAGAGGGCAGGGGCGGAAGCTCCTGCCTTTTTTTTGGCTGAAGCTCAGTCCTCACCCACACGACCACGTAGCTTTTTAACGGTCGAGCGGATGGCCTTGCCTTCAAGGCGCTTTTCGCGTGCGGCACGGGTTGGCCGGGTCTTTTTGCGTGGCGGCGGAGGTGGCACGCTGGCGCGATTAATCAGGCCCTGCAGTCGTTCGCGCGCGTCTTGGCGATTGCGCTCTTGGGTGCGAAAGGTCTGGGCCAACAGCACGATGACCCCGTCCTTGGTGGCTCTTGATCCCGCTAACTTAATCAGGCGATCGCGCACATCTTCGGGAAACGACAGGCTGGCAGAAGCGTCAAAGCGTAACTCCACTGCCGTTGAAACCTTATTGACGTTCTGGCCGCCGGGCCCAGAGGCACGCACAAAGGTCTCGCCAATCTCATCTTCGTCAAAGGGGTAAAGGGTTGGAGGGGTCATGGGCGGGCCCTAGACCCAAGCATAGTTAAAGCTGATTGAAACCCGCTTGGACTTGGCGCGGTTCAGCACCACCTCGTGGCGCAACCAGCTCTCCCATAGGATCACCTCGCCGATCTGCGGTGTCAGAAATACAAAGGGCTGGAGATCTGGCGCAGCATCTGGCAAGCGCGTGGGCGCAGCCATCATCATAGCAAGGCGTGGGTCTTCCAACTTTAGCGCGGATGCACCATCGGGCAGCGTGACATAATAGGTGCCCGAAATGACGCTGTGCGGGTGAATGTGGCCCGTATGAACACCGCCGGGCGGCAAGCAATTGACCCACAGACTGTCCAGCTTCAGCTTGCCGCCCGCCAGATCAAAACCAACCTCGTGCGCAAACGCCGCGGCATGCTTGTCGAGTTGGCGCTTTAAGTCCCTAAAGGCGCTGATCCGGGTCGGCAAATCATTGAGCGAGGCATAGGACGTATAGCCCTTATAGCCATTGTCACGGCACCAGCGCAGCCCGGCCGCATCCTCTTGCTCCAGCATGTCGCAACCATCCGCCAAGTCTTGGCGCAAGTCCTCAGGCCCTCGCCCGCCTAAGGGCGCGCGGTAAAGCCGTGTTGCAAAAAGGGAGAACGTCTCTGCCATGAGCGCTCTTAGCCTGAACATGGACGGAAGGGAAGTTTGGCCTAGAAGCGCAGGCCTACTTCAAACCGGCACAGAAGCGTTGAATTCGGCGGCAGGCTTCTTCGAGTGTCTCGGTTGAGGTCGCATAGGAGATGCGGAAGGCGGGGCTACCGCCAAAGGCTGCGCCATGCACGACGGCTACGCCTTCAGACTCCAGAAGCTCGCGTGCGAAATCCTCGTCATTCTCAATCACCACGCCAGATGCTGTGCTCTTACCGATTAGGCCAGCGCAGGATGGGTAGACGTAAAATGCGCCTTCAGGCTTAGGGCAGGTGAGGCCTGACGCTTGGTTGAGCATCGAGACAACCAGATCGCGGCGCTCTTGAAACACTTTGTTGCGGGTGGGCAAAAAGTCTTGTGGGCCATTGAGAGCCTCGACTGCCGCATACTGGCTGATCGAAGTTGGGTTGGAGGTCGATTGGCTCATGATGCCCGCCATGCCCTTGATCAGCCATACAGGCCCAGCGGCATAGCCGATGCGCCAGCCCGTCATAGCATAGGCCTTGGAGACACCGTTCATCGTCAGGGTACGGTCATAGAGGGCAGGCTCTACCGCGGCGATGGTGGCGAACTCAAACCCGTCATAGAGCAAATGCTCATACATATCGTCGGTCAGGATCATCACATGGGGATGACGCAGTAAAACATCTGCCAAAGCGCGCAAATGGGCAGCGCTATAGGCGGCTCCGGTTGGGTTGGAGGGCGAGTTCAAAATTAGCCATTTGGTGGCAGGCGTGATGGCGGCTTCGAGCTTTTCAGCCGACAGGCGGAAGCCTTCTTCGGCAGTAGCTTCCACGATCACAGGGGTTGCGCCCGTCAGATGCACAATATCGGGATAGCTCACCCAATAGGGGGCTGGCACAATCACTTCATCGCCGGGGTTCAGCGTGGCCATGAAAGCGTTATAAATGATCGGCTTACCGCCCGGTGCGACGCTGACTTGGTCTGGTGTATAGGTCAGATTGTTTTCGCGCTTGAACTTGGCGCAGATCGCGGCCTTCAGTTCAGGAATGCCGTCGACATTGGTATATTTGGTTTTGCCGCCGCGGATTGCGGCGATGGCGGCTTCTTTGATATTGTCCGGCGTATCAAAATCTGGCTCACCCGCCCCCAAACCAATGGTGTCGCGCCCAGCCGCTTTTAACTCGCGCTCCTTTTGAGTCACAGCCATGGTTGGGGATGGCTTGATACGGGAGAGAGCGGCAGACTTAAACGGGGTCATTGGGAAACATCCTATGGATGGGCAGAAAAGCTGGCCTCTTTTACGGCGCTGCGCGGGCCGTGCAAGGGCACGGGGTGCGTCTTTTCAGTATCAAGGCTCTGCGGCGCGGGCCAGCCTGTCGGCAATAGCTTCACCTAGTCCAGTCTGGGGAATAGGGGCAATGACTATGGCGCAGGGATTCAGGGCATCTGCGGCGCGCAGCATGGCGAACAAGTTGGCTGCCGCTTCAACCAGATCGCTTGACGAAGATAGGTTGAAATCAGCGCCATCAAAGCCCGGACCAAAACCGATCATCACTTCACCTGCGTCGGCTGTAGAGCCATCCAAGCGTACGGGCGCGCGGGGTGCATAATGACGCAGAACCATCCCGGGCGAAGCTGGGGCTGCTTTGGCAGAGGCGTCAGGGGTAAGCAGGGGCCCCGCAACGGCTTCTAGCGCTTCACGGCTCAAGCCACCTAAGCGCAGCAAGGTCGCTTGATCGCCGGTGACTGCTACCACCGCGCTCTCCAGCCCGATTGCACTGGGTCCACCATCAAGCACGAGCGCGATTCTGTCGCCAAACTCTTCAAGAACATGAGCCGCTGTCGTGGGTGAAGGTCTTCCAGAGACGTTGGCAGACGGGGCCGCGATTGGCTTATCGAAAGCGCGCAACACCTGTTGCATAAGGGGGTGTGAAGGCACCCGCAAAGCAATCGTATCGAGCCCTGCACAGGCCAAGTCGCAGACCGCGCAACCGGGTTGGCGTGGCACCACGAGACTTAAAGGACCCGGCCAAAAGGCTTCAGCCAGCTTTCGTGCCAGCGGGGAGAATTGCCCAAGGGCTTCTGCCGCTTCCAAGCTGACGACATGCGAGATCAGGGGGTTGAAATGCGGGCGGCCTTTGGCGGCAAAAATCTTCGCTACGGCTTCGGCATTGGTCGCATCCGCACCCAACCCATAGACAGTCTCTGTGGGTAGGCCCACCAAGTCGCCGCGCGCAAGGGCCGCCGCGGCGGCAAGCACATTGTTCAAGGGCTTCTGATCCATAGCTGTTCCTGTGACAGTTTAGCCTAGAAAGTCAAAAACAGGGCGCAGCGCGCCCACTGTCAATCACGAAAAGGTCACGCCTTCATCAACTTGACCAGAGCGGCCTTGTGGCGAGTCCGCCTGCCCGACATATGCACCCCGACAGCACTAAATGGAGGTCGTCACTATGAAAAATATCGCATACCTAGCAGCCCTCACCTCCGTGGTCGCCTTGGCCGCAGCGCCTGCACAAGCCGGCGGAAGCAAAACGAAGTGCGCTAAAGCGACCACAGCCCAGGTCGAAGCCCTGTTCCCGCAATTCAACGCTGCATGGGCAACAAAAGACCCAGCCAAAGTGACCCCTTTGTTCGCAAAGGACGCTGTTTTGTTGGCGACCGTGTCCAACACCCCACGTACGACGCCAGAAGCCATCAACGACTATTTCGTTGGCTTCTTGAAGAACAGCCCCGTTGGCTCGATCCAAACCAGCTCCGTACAAGTTGGCTGCAACATCGCAACCCGTCTGGGCACTTGGGATGTCGCTTTGACCAACCCAGACACCAAGGCTGTCACCGTCGTGAAGGCGCGCTATTCCTTCATCTACAAGCTCGAAGATGGCGCTTGGAAAATCTACCACCTGCATTCGTCGATGATGCCAGAGCCAACCAGCTAAGTTCGATGGCTACGGTTCAGGATCTTGAGGCTGGAGCTTTAGGGCTCCAGCCTTCTTTGTGGCTACTTTCGTGTGGCGCGCACGGCGACATTAACGACGGTTTCGCGCGCGACCCACTCAGCGCCCGCGTCAGACTCAAGGCCAAGTTTTAGGGCCATCCGGTCGAGTTTCACTTGGCCCGTCATAGTCGCCACGTTGCCTGAAATGGCGACTGTAAAGGGCAAAGGCACGCGGTAGTTCATGCCCTTAACCGTCAAAATACCTTCAGCAACATAACGGCCGGGGCCAACTGAGCGCATCGATTGGGTGACATAACGAGCGGTGGGGAATTTCCGCGCGTCAAACCAATCCGACGTGGCCAGATTGTCATCTGGCTCTTTCACGCCAGTCAAAGCGCTCCCGGTCATGATGGTGATCACCGCTTGGCTACCAGCAAGATTGTTGGGATCAAACTTAATGTCGCCCGACCACTGACGGAACGTGCCATTGACGGCATTGCCAGCCCATTTGGTCGAGAAGGCAATCCGACTTTGACGCGCATCAATCGTCCAACCCGCAGCGGCGGCTTTGCTGGCGGGGGCCTTTTTAGCGGGTTGCGCATCGGCGAAGTTTAGGGGCGTGGTCAGGGCTGCGAGCGCCAGACTGGCGACCGTGAGAACCTTCAACATCAGATTGTTTCCTTAATCTATTTCGGCCGAATGAAGGGGACCATGCGGGCCATCACATCATCGTCGTCCATGAATACGTGCTTCATTGCTGCGCCCACATGGATCACGAACAGCACGATCACACCCCAAGCAGCGGCACTATGCCCCGATTTGGCTATGCCATTGAGCTCTTTGCGGAACGGCAGATCGGCAAGGGGCAGGCGTGGCCACTCAAACAGGCCCCACCAATGGGTGGCAATATTATAGGGCGAGGTGGAGATGATGACCCAGCCGCCCAGTGGAATGCCAATCATAAGGGCATAGAATGCGAAATGGGTGAACTTAGCCGCGGCAACTTCCCACCCCTTCATGCCTTCGGGCAATGGGGGTGGGGGATTGGCCAGTCGCCAGAACAAGCGAAACAAGGAAAGCAAGAGGATGGTCAGGCCAGCACTTTTGTGTAGTTGAAAAGCCTCAAATTTTTCAGGTCCTTTGAGGTCTTCCATCGCCCAGCCACCCAGGATTTGAACTAGGATTGCCGCAGCGATCACCCAGTGCAACAGGATGGCTACTTTTGTGTAGGATTGGCTTTCTTTAGCCCCTGACCAAGTCTCGCCCGTCATGTTTTAGTCCTTTTTCAAAAACTCAGTTTCGATGATGAGGTCTACTTGATCACCAATTCCAAAATTAATCCAGTTATTCATGCCCCATTCGGAACGCTTAATCGAACCGGTGGCCGAGAAGCCCACATTCTGGACACCACGGAACGGGCTCTTGCGGCCAGTATTGTAGGTCACGTTCAAGGTCACGGGCTTGGTAATGCCAGCGACGGTTAAGTCACCTGTCATGGTGCCAGTCGTGGCCGAGACCGGCGTCAATTTGGTCGATTTGAAGGTGATGGTAGGGTTGGCTTCGGCCTTGAAAACTTGTTTGGCGATTTCAGCGTCAAACTTTGGCAGGCCGGTATTGACCGAGGTGGCATCAATCGTGATGTCAGCACTCGAAGCGCTTGGGTTCTGAGGGTTGAAATTGATGGTGCCCGAGATCTTGTCAAAGCGTGCGGTATAGGTGGACAGGCCGCTGTGATCGAGGCGCCAATGAACTGAAGTATGAGTAGGCTCAACTTCATAAAGGCCGGCAGGTTGAGCAGCCAGATTAGCGGCCTTTGCAGCGTCTGCTGCAGGTGTTGCAGCAGTAGCCGTCATGGCGGCAAAAGCGATCAAGGCGACGGGGGCGGCGAAAGCGAGAAGGAAAGAACGACGCATTACAAATGTCCTTTTGTCTGATTGTCTTGGTCAGCTTGCATCATGGCAAACCATCCGACACTGCATTAGATAGACTCTATCTGCAGACTTGCCGAGTAGCAAAACCCAAAATATCTGAAACAGTCCGTTGCTTGGATTGATGAAGTTCCTATTATCGTCACAAACTTCCGCCCCTAGGAAAAAGTTCCATGACCTATGCCGCCCCCGTCCGCGATATCCGCTTTTCGTTAGAAGAGATTGCAGGGCTTTCTGCGTTGCGGGAACAGGGGCTGTTTGTGGACGCAAGCGCGGATCTGGTTGAGCAGATTTTAGTTGAAGCGGGTAAACTCGCCAGTGATGTCCTCGCCCCGCTGAACGCGCCGGGCGATCGCGCAGGCACCCAGCTTCAGGCCGATGGCACGGTGGTCTCACCGGAGGGCTTTGCTGAGGCCTATCAGCAATTTGTCGAAGGCGCGTGGCTTTCTGTGCCATTTGATCCGGCCATTGGCGGCATGGGCTTGCCGAAGGGTGTAGCCTTGGCTGTGCACGAAATGGTGCATGCCGCCAATATGAGTTTTGGCCTCTGCCCCATGTTGACCTTAGGTGCTGTAGAGGCGCTATCTGCCCACGGCACGCCTGAACAACAAGCGCTTTATCTGCCCAAGCTGGTGACAGGCCAATGGTCGGGCACGATGAATTTGACCGAGCCGCAGGCAGGCTCTGACGTTGGCGCGCTGACGAGCCGCGCCGTTCCACAAGATGATGGCACTTATAAGATTTTCGGCCAGAAGATTTATATCACTTGGGGCGAACATGAGATGGCGGAGAATATCGTCCATCTGGTTCTGGCGCGCCTCCCTGATGCACCCGCTGGCGTGAAAGGCATCTCGCTTTTCCTCGTTCCAAAGTTCATCCCTGATTCCGAGGGTAAGCCAGGCGTGCATAATGATGTGCGTTGTATCGGGCTTGAGCATAAGATGGGCATTCATGCCTCGCCCACCTGTACGATGTCTTATGGCGACACCGGTGGGGCAATTGGTTGGATGATTGGAGAGCCCAATAAGGGCTTGACCTATATGTTCACCATGATGAATTCGGCACGTCTCAATGTAGGCTTACAAGGTGTTGCCGTGGCTGATGCCGCCTTTCAAAAGGCCTATGAGTACGCGATGGAGCGGAAGCAAGGCCGCGCGGAAGGCTGGACAGAAGCTGGCCCCAGCCCGATTTTCCACCATGCAGATGTGCGCCGTATGTTGATGACCATGAAGGCTAAGGTCTCTGCTGCCCGCTCAATCTGTCATATGACGGCATTGGCTTCCGATGTTTCTGAACACGCGCCAACTCCTGAAGCGCGCAAGATTGCCAAAGCGCGCGAAGAATTATTGACCCCAATCGCTAAGGGGTGGTCGACTGACATGGGCGTGGAAGTGGCTTCCCTTGGCGTGCAGATCCATGGTGGCATGGGCTTTGTCGAAGAAGGTGGTGCTGCCCAATTTTACCGAGATGCCCGGATTGCCGCGATTTATGAGGGTACCAATGGCATCCAAGCCATTGATTTGGTTAGCCGTAAGCTGACAATGGATGGTGGTGCGCCGGTGGCGGCCTTGATCGACGAGATGCGCGCGACCGCCCTTGCTTGCGAACAAGCGGGCAATGAGCAGGTAAAATGGATTGGCAAGCGCCTGAGCGAAGCGGTCGACATTTTTTCCGATGCCTCTAACTGGCTGATCCGGGCCCAATCGGGCAACGCCAAGCGCGATGCTTTGGCTGGTGCGACACCATTCTTAAAGCTCGCAGGCGATGTAACGGGCGGATGGACCTTGGCTAAGGGTGCGCTGGCCGCACTTGGTCATCTCAAAGCAAAGTCCGGTGATGCTGCTTATATGACAGCACGCATCTCGCTGGCAGGCTTCTTTGCGGAAAACGTACTGGCGCAAGTGCCGGGCCTATTGGCCTCGGTCACTGCGGGTTCCGATGTCCTGTTTGAGCCAGAGATGGACGCTTTGGCGGGCTGATTTAAGCGCGTTTTGATCCATTTGGATCAAAGTTGCGCGTTAATTCTCTACCAGAGCAACGGCTGATCGTCTCAATCTGAAACAGCTGGCGCGGTTTGATTAGGCCGCAACTTTGGCCGCCATTTTGCTGGGGTCCTGCACATATAGACCGCGGCTACCGGCTACCGGCTTAAAGCTATCGGTAACGCCAAGTACGGTTTCAGCGGCCCCAAGCAACAAATAGCCAGGCCCTTCAACTTGTTGGGCCATCCGTTCGAGGACCATTTTCTTGGTTGGCATGTCGAAGTAAATCAACACGTTACGGCAGAAGATTACGTCGAACTTGCCCAATGCGCGGAAGTCGTCCAGCAGGTTCATGGTGCGATAGCGGATGTTGGTTTTCAGGCGATCGTCAATTTTCCACGCATCGCCCTCCTTCTTGAAATGCTTCAATAGCATTTGCACAGGCAGACCACGTTGCACTTCAAATTGGGTGTAGATGCCAGCCTTGGCCTTCTCCAAGCAGCGCTCAGAAATATCGGTCCCCAAAATCTCAAGTTTGCTGCCGCCTAACTTTGGGCCTAAAGCTTCAGCAATCATGGCCAAGGAATAGGGTTCTTGTCCAGTAGAGGCCGCTGCACACCAGACTTTGATGGTCCCACCACGCTTGCGGGCGACCAATTCTGGCAAGATCGATTGCTCGAAGATGTCAAAAGGCGTTTTGTCGCGAAAGAAGAAGGTTTCGTTGGTGGTCATAGCGTCGACCACCGACTCAATCAGCTTGGCATCGCGGCGCACGCGGATCGCACTGATCAGATCATCGATAGACGAAAAGCCATCCTTGCGGGCAATCGGGGCCAAGCGGCTCTCAACCAGATAGGTCTTGTCGGCTGACAGGACTAAACCTGAACGTTCCCGCACCATGGTCGATACAAACTCAAAATCGGCGGGCTTCATACACTTACTCCACGCATTACATTCAAGATCGCCGGAGCAATCTCGTGAATTGGCTTACACGCTGTGGCGAGACCCGCACGGGCGACTGCGCCGGGCATTCCCCAGACAACGCTGGTTTCTTCGTCTTGGACGATTAATTGCGCGCCCTTGTTGACTAAGGGCTTTGCCCCAAGCAGACCATCTTGACCCATGCCCGTCAGAATGACTGCCAAGGCCTTTTCGCCAAAGATTTCAGCTGCGGACCGGAACATGGGGTCCACGGCTGGACGGCAAAAGTTTTCTGGCGGGGCGTCGCTTAAATTGATACGAGTGACACCTAGATGTCTGCTGACATTCATATGGCGATCACCTGGCGCAATGTAAAAGGCGCCTGGTTGGGCTTGCAGGCCATCGGTGGCTTCAACGACCGAAGCTTTGGTCTGCTTAGACAAGTGGTCAGCCAGAATTTTTGTGAACAATGGCGGCATGTGCTGAGTGATGAAGACTGGCACACGGAGTTTGCCCGCCAACCCCTCAATCACTTCACGTAGCGCCTCTGGGCCACCAGTTGATGAGCCAATGAAAATAGCTTCTGGAACAAGCTTCTGCGTGACGGTGCGAAGGGTTGGTCCCGGTGGTACTTTTGCACGCGCGCCAGCCGAACCCAAAGCCGCCGCATCATAGACTTGGCTTAAGTTTGCCGCAGAAACAGCGCGGGCACCCAAGCTCCGCACCTTTGCTAAAAGGTCGCGCTTATAGTCCGCAGCCCCTGCCAACTGGCTTGCATCGGGCTTGGGGATATAGTCAGACGCACCAGCAGCCAACGCTTTGATCGTAACTTCTGCCCCACGCTGGGTTAGGGTCGAAGCCATGATCACCCGGGCGTTAGGGGCAACTTTGCGGATTGCAGGAAGGGCGGTAACCCCGTCCATAACCGGCATCTCGATGTCGAGAATGATTAGATCCGGCTTGAATTTCTCAGCGTGATCGACGCCGTCTTTACCGTTGACGGCGGCTCCTACTACTTCAATGTCCGCTTCCCCAGACAGCCAGCGGGTCACGAGTCCGCGAATAACTGCAGAGTCGTCGACAACCAGCACGCGGATTTTACGCGCGGAGGCTTGGCCGGTTAGGGGTTGTGCGGGGGACAGACTCATATTGGCGAAACCAAGCCAACTTCAGCAAATTTGGATTGCACAATTTCACTGTCGAATGGTTTCATAATGTATTCATTCGCCCCAGATTCAATGGCTTGGGCAATAGCCGAGATGTCGTTCTCGGTTGTGCAAAACACGACCACTGGCCGGTCGCCACCTGGGTCAGCGCGCAAGTGCCGTAAGAAATCAATGCCATTCATGACGGGCATGTTCCAATCCAACAAGATCGCATCTGGCATGGAACTGCGGCAGAAGGAGAGCGCCTCTGAGCCATCACCGGCTTCTTCAACGCGAAACGATAAATCTTCTAGAATGCGGCGCGCGACTTTTCGGATTACGCGGCTATCATCGACAACAAGGCAAGTCTTCATGATCTTATTTCCTGTTTTAGGCGGTGGCGACGCAGAGGAGGTGGTCAATGTTCAGGGTCATCAAAAGGCGGCCTTCCAAGCGGTAAACTCCTTGGCTGACATCCTTCCAATTCGGGTTTAAATTGACAGGGTTAGGCTCAAAGTCAGAGTCTGAGAGACGCAGAACTTCGCCAACAGAATCTACCAAGATCCCATAAGCTTCACCTTGGTACTCAACGCCCACAGCCATCATACCAGCAAAGCCTTGCGGGCGTGCGGGCAGGCCGAGACGGCAGCGCGCATCAATTGCGGTAACGATGCGTCCGCGCAGATTAAGGACGCCAGCAATCTCGGGCCGCGCGCCAGGAACTGGGGTTAAACCTTTGAGCGAGAAAACATCTTGGATGTCGATAACTTCGACACCAAACAACTGATCCGCGACATGGACTGTCACAAATTCCTTAGTCCCAGCGGTGGCTAGAGCCAATTCGTTTTCATGGCGCGTTGCGAGGGCATTCATGCTGCAATCTCCAAATTGGCGGCGTGTTCGACAGCGGCAATCAGACTTTCGCGATCGGACTTTCGAACCAGCGACGCAAAGCCGGTGGCATCCGCATCGGGCGAGCCTGAAAGCGCGACAATGCTGGTGCCTGCGAGGCGATCATCACTCAGCAAACGCCGAGCCGAGGCTACGTCGACATCAATGTCGGTGAGCACTGCTGAAGGCTTGCGGTACTCAGCACAAACAAGGGCTGCAGAAACCGTGTCAACGGCCTCAACTTCATAGCCAGCCGAACGCAAGAGCGGCGACAATAGGTTGCGGAAGAATGGGTTGCGTTCCACCAAAACGATGTGCTTGGCCGGTTTATTGACGCCTGGATCGTCCCAATTCTTTAAGGCGAGGCTTAGGTAATGGCTGACGTCGAGAACTTCGGTGGCTTTGCCTTTAAGTACAGCGACACCCAGAAGACCGGCACGGTCCGCGGCCATTTCGATGTCCAGCGCCTCGTCGACGATGTCGACAATCTTGTCTACCGCTAAACCTGCGGCCAAGCCATTATAGGTAAAGACCAAAACAGGCTGGACGCCGGTAGTGGCGATTGGCGCGTAGGGGTCGGCTGGTACGATCGGCATCAGCTCACCGCGATACTGCACCAAGGTGCGGCCGTCGCCCTGCTCGAACGTGGTTGCGTCCAATTCTTCTAGGCGCGTCACCAGGGATAGCGGCACCGCCTTTGGCTGCTCACCGCCGGCTTGGAACACGATCATCGAGGTGGTTTCAGGGCGCTGACCGCGCTTTTTCTGCACCGCTTCAATAGCTTCCTCAACAACTTCTTCAGCTTGGCCAACCCGGCGATAAACAGCGCCTGGATCGATAATCATGATGACCGAGCCGTCGCCCAAAATGGTAGCGCCTGAGAAGGTACCCACATCGCCCAATGCCTTGGAAAGCGGTTTCACCACAATTTCTTCGGTATCGAACACTTCGTCGACCACCACACCAAACAATTGGCCCGAGTGCTGCATCACCACGACAAAGGCAGAGGCCGACTCGCCTGTTGCAGGATCGCGCGGCGGTACGCCCAATACTTCGGACAGGTCTACCAAAGGCAGCAAGCGATCGCGCAAGCGCAAAACCCGTGCGGAATTGAGAACTTCGACCTTATGCTCAGAAGCAGCTCCCGCACCCACCAATTCCACAATCGACAATTGTGGGATGGCAAAGCATTGTTGACGAGAGCCAACGACCAAAGCCGATACAATGGCCAAGGTAAGCGGGATTTTGATGAAGAACTTTGTGCCGCGCCCTTCGGTCGATTGCAGGTCAATTGTACCGCCAATTAGCTCGATATTGGTGCGCACCACATCCATGCCGACTCCACGGCCAGAAATGCTGGTGACCGCTGCGGCGGTGGAGAAGCCCGGGGCAAAGATAAAGCGATGGATTTGGGAGTCAGACATCGTCCACGCCAGTTCTTCGCTAACCAAACCATTCTTAATGGCTTTGTCGCGAATGCGCGATGTCGACAGACCAGCCCCGTCGTCTGAGACTTCAATCACGATATGACCGCCTTCATGATAGGCGTTCAAGCGGATTGACCCCATTTCGGACTTGCCATTCGCTAACCGCGTCGCGGGGGCTTCAAGGCCATGGTCGCACGAATTGCGGATCATGTGGGTCAGGGGATCTTTGATCAATTCCAAGACTTGGCGATCAAGCTCAGTCGCCTCACCATCCATAATCAGGTCGATTTTCTTGTTCAGATCACGCGCAGCATCGCGCACGATGCGGGGCAGCTTCTTCCAAGCCGAGCCGATTGGCTGCATGCGGGTCTTCATGACGCTGTCTTGCAATTCAGCCGTAACGGCAGACAGACGCTGCAGAGGCCCCTTAAACTCGCTGTCGGTGGTGTTGCGCACCATTTGCATCAACTGGTTGCGGGTAAGCACCAGTTCAGAAACCATAGTCATCAGGGTTTCGAGCACGTCGACATTCACGCGAATGGTCTGACTGGACGCAACCGCGCCACCTTTGGCCGCTGCATCCTCATCGTCATCTTTGATCGCGCGCATTTCAGGCGCGGCACGGCGCTCTGTAACCGGGGTAGCTGGCTCTATTTCAGCTGGGGCGGCAACTTCAATGACTGCAGTTGAGGTCGCAACAGGCTCAATTTCGTCATCTGGGGTTGCCGACAAGAATGCGGCTTCCAATTCGGCCAAAGAGACTTCGCCGGGGCGTAATTCACGGCCCAGATCGGCGTCCCACCGCAGACCGGTTGTGGATACAGGGGCAGCTTCGACGACCGGTGGCGCTAAAACAGGTTCTGGCGCAGGGGCAGGTGCTGCGGCGGAGGCCGCGCTCGGGGCTGGGTGGCCTTCGGCGGCGAGTTCCAACGCACCAATCAAGGCGCTGTCGTCGCCTTCGGGTTCAGACCCTGTTGCTTCTAATTCTGCCAAAATTTCTTTGATACGGTCGATACTTTCGAGGACGAGCTGCACTTGGTCTGGCGTGGCCACTAAAGTTCCATCACGGAATTTGCCTAAAAGTGTTTCCCCGGCGTGGGCGACAAATTGTAAGCGGGGCAGACCCAAAAAGCCGCAAGTTCCCTTGATGGTGTGAACCAATCGGAAAATACTATTGAGTGTATCACCGTCAGTAGGATCGGCTTCGAAAACAACAAGCTGCGTATCGACTGTTTCAAGGAATTCATTTGTCTCAGTTATGAATTCGCCCAGTAGTTCATCCATAAAACCAGCCCTTTGCCGACGCGTTGACCCTGACGCGGAACGTCAATCCTCTGAACACAATGACGGCGGACGGTTAAGACAGGACTAAATTTTGAGCAGAAGTGCAGTATTATGCGGCTATGCGAACAATAAGTTCAACGCGTTCTTCGCTTTCACGAGCTGCAAGTTCGGCACGAGCCCCAGAGGCTGTAATAAAGGCCAAGTAAGGCTGGACGGAGCGACCATCAAAGCCACCCTCTGGCATCTCCCCCGCTAAGCCTGCCCGCACAGATGGCTTCAAAGTGGCTCGGGTGCCGGTTGCAATGACGTTCAGGGTCAATTTATCGCCTTCCTGTCCGCCGGTAACTTCCAATTGGCCGCCGCGTGGCAAGCAATCTAGGCCAACTAGGATCAAATTCATCAAAATCCTGGCCGCTGCACGAGGGGCGGTGTGTACTGCCAGCGTCCAGATGAGTTCTGGCTTCTGGCTTTCTACAAAGCGCTTCGATAATTCGCGCAGCTCACCCAGGTCCGCCGTGCCAACACCGGTTGTGCCCGCTCCAAAAGTGGCGCGCATGAACTCAAGCTTCACCGCGGCTTGGCCGGCTGACGTCCGGATCAAATCCATCGCCTGCTCGCGCATGTCTGCACCGTGGTCATCGTCGAGAATGTCCAGCGCTGTCGTCAAAGCGGAGATTGGGGACACAAGATCATGACAGATCCGTGAGGAAATTAGCGCAACGAGGGTAGAGGCATCCATAAGCATGGCCTCTCTTTGCCCCGATTCGGACCAATGCGGTCAGGATAGCGCATCAGTTAGCGAAAAATCGCGACTGAGGGCCCAAAAGTACACCCACAATATCTGGTGTTATCAACATGTAGAGGGGAGCCCATATTTGTGGAAAACCCTATCACTAGCCCTTGTGTTAATAAGTCGTGAAGCTACTATGGGTGGGCACTCAATTAGCTGGCCTTTGAGGCTGGGCACAAGATATGGGGATATTCATGACCAATGGCTGGACGGATGATCGCGTCACCCTACTCAAGAAGTTGTGGACAGACGGGCTTTCAGCCAGTCAAATCGCCAAGCAATTAGGCGGTGTGACCCGCAACGCCGTGATTGGCAAGGTCCATCGGTTAGGTTTGGCAGGTCGGGCGGCTCCATCGCGTCCAATCAAGCGGATTCCGGTGCCAACTGCGCGTCCGCGCCCTGTTTTAGTTGTGCCCCCGCATGTGGCTTCCAAAGTGGAGTCGGCCGTTAAGGCTCTGGCTCCTGCGGCTCCAACTCCGATCGTCAAGCCAGCGCCAAAGCCTGTTACCCCTCCGCAAAAGCGTGGCGATCTGATCGGTGTGCTGCAATTAGGCACCAATATGTGCAAATGGCCAATCGGTGACCCGGGCGATGCTGATTTTGGGTTCTGTGGCGCCCAATGTAGCTCGGGCGCTGTCTATTGCACCGAACATGCCGCGATTGCGTTCCAGCCAGCCCTCAGCCGTCGTCAAGGCGGCAGCAAGGAAGACCGCGCCGCTTCTGAAGTGCGTCGTCTAGCCCGGTTGGCGAACTTTTAGGTAGAACGGATCTTTTCCCAACAAAAAGGCCGCTGCCTCGGACGAGGAAGCGGCTTTTTTTCTTTAGTAGGGCTGGCCGAACTTAGTCTTCGAGCAAGCGACGTGCGATGACTTGGGCTTGGATTTCGCCGGCACCTTCAAAGATGTTCAGGATACGGGCATCTGCCAGTACGCGGCTGACGGGATATTCCAGCGCAAAGCCATTGCCGCCATGGATTTGCAAGGCATTGTCGGCTGCTGCCCACGCCACGCGGGCGGCCAAAAGCTTGGCCATGCCCGCTTCCAAGTCACAACGCTTGTCTTCATCCTTTTGACGGGCCGCAAAATAGGTCAATTGGCGCGCGCCCAGAATTTCTGCCGCCATTTGCACAAGCTTGTTGTGTACGCGTGGAAACACAAAGATGACGTCTCCGAATTGTTGGCGATCAAGTGCATAGGCCAAGCCTAGATCTAAGGCGTTTTGTGCGACGCCAATGGCACGGGCCGCCGTTTGGATGCGCGCGCTTTCAAACGTCGCCATCAGATGCTTGAAGCCCATGCCTTCCACGCCACCCAGAAGGTTTTCTGTCGGGACTTTGAAAGCGTCAAAGCCAAGCTCATACTCTTTCATGCCGCGATAGCCCAAAACCTCAATCTCGCCACCGGTCATGCCTTCAGTTGGAAATGGGGTTTCGTCGGTACCGCGTGGCTTGGGTGCCAAGAACATCGAAAGGCCCGAGAAATTGTTGGTCTCTGGCTTCGTGCGGGCAAGCAAGGTCATCATGTCGGCACGCGCGGCATGGGTGATCCACGTCTTATTGCCGGTGATTTCCCAGTGGCTGCCTTTGTTCTCGCCGCGGGTGCGCAGGGCACCAAGGTCCGATCCGGTATTGGGCTCGGTAAAGACAGCAGTCGGCAAGGTCTCTGCAGAGGCAATACGGGGCAGCCAATAATTCTTCTGCTCGTCTGTACCGCCGGTGAGGATCAACTCAGCGGCGATTTCAGAACGAGTTCCCAGTGACCCAACGCCGATATAGGCGCGCGACAATTCTTCAGAGACGACGCACATAGCCGTTTTGCCCATACCAGAGCCGCCGAATTCTTCCGGAATTGTGAGGCCAAAGACGCCCAGATCAGCCATCTCGGTGAGAACGGACATCGGGATCAACTCGTCCCGCAAGTGCCAGCCATGGGCAAAGGGGGCAACTTTTTCTTGGCCAAAGCGGCGGAAGGTGTCGCGCACCATTTCATAGGTTTCATCAAGTCCGGTGACTTCAATCGTGCCCTTGCCTTGAGCTTGGGCCACCAAATCCGCAGTCCGGGTCTTAAGTTCTTGGGTTGCTGCCGCCAAAAGCGCAGCACTTGCAGGCCCTGACAAAGCCTCTTCCACGATGGCTTCAAGGCCAAGTTCGGCTGGGCGAATGGTTTCGCCCTGATTCATGGCAATCCCGCCCTTGAGGTCGCACAAATAGCTGGAGAATAACAGGCAAGAGAGGGCGGATTCAGTTTCGCCAAATAGGCCTTCATCTTGCAGCTTCAGCGCCCAATTGGCTACTTCGCGCAAGGTCTCAACATAGGTCGCGATCCACGCCAAGCCGTGCACGATATGCTGCTCTTGATCGATCAGCTTGCGGTCGATTTTGCCAGCCGGGGCCACGCGCTTGCGAACAAAAGCTAAAGCCGCAACTTTAATCGGCGCCAGCGCTGCAGCACTCTCTCCCAACAAAGCAGGAACGGTCAAAGGGGTAAGGTCCAAGTGGAGTGTTGGCGTGGAAGCGTTCATGGTGAGACTCTCTGATTTCGCATATGCAGCATGACATAGCGCACGCACGCCAGAAGGCAAAGGCTAATTTTAGCCCTATCTGTGCAGTATTTTTCTAATTTGAGAGCCTACATCCCCAAATTGGGGATATCATTTTCCAGAAGAGCGGGGTCTGCCGTAAAAATAACCCTGCTGGCCGATCACGCCAATCTCACGCAGGGCTTCAGCCTCTTCGGCTGTTTCCACCCGCTCTGCCACTGTTTCCATACCAAGGCCCCGGGCAAGTTGGTCAATCGCAACCACGAAAGCGCGACTATCTTCCCGCGATTCAATGTTCTGCACATAGGCACCGTCGATCTTGATCTCATCAAGGGGTAGGGCGCGGATCGAGCGGAAAGAGGTATGCCCTTCACCAAAGTCATCCAAGGCCAAGCGAGAACCCGCAGAGCGGATAGATTGTCCAAATCTCGCAGCGGCGTCCAAATCATGGATCGCGATGGACTCGGTAATCTCGATCGTTAGACGGTCGGAAATTGCCCGATTATGATTCAGAATATCAAGATAATCCCGACAGGCAGAAGAATCCGCAATTGTCCCGGCTGAGACATTAATCGCGAGCTTGATCGTGTCTTCGCGTGTCAAAGCGCTCAGAGCGAGGTTCAGCGTCTCAAGATCCAATTCCCCGACAAGTCCGGCACGCTCGGCTGCCGGGATGAAGTCGATCGGGGCGATAATGCGTCCATCGACCTGGATCAGGCGGGACAAACATTCCCAGCGCACAATTTGATTGTCGGCTGACGAGATGATGGGCTGACGAAACAAGCACATGCGGTTGTCTGCTAAAGCGGACTTTAGCATCATGGCTTCGGGATCATTCGCAGCTCGGGGGAATGGAGGCACATATTCTGGAGCAAGTGCCATAATTTCGCGGAAGACAATGATCTGGTGGGCAACATTGGCGATCACTTCCAGATTTCTTGGCCGCCGGATTGTCACTGGATGACCACGACGCAGAGCTTGGAACGCTGCACCCTCGACAGCCAAATCTAACTCATCGAAATAGGCCGGCGGTCGATCTACTTGTAAAAATACTGCGGCCTTGACAGGGTCAACCCAAGACAACCCGCCGCCTTCATCAATCGTGCAGGCAGTTGCGTGCAGCAAGCTAAGTGCATCTTCAGCCGGACTGAGGGTAGTATCAAGCTGAGGTTCTGAGTAGATCGAATGGAGCATCCGAACACCTCTGACCTGTTTTCCGCAAAAAGAGAAGTCCTAATTTGCCCGGCTGCAGGCCTTATCGCTTGGCTTCAGGCTTGGGCCGTCCACCCGCGCGTTCGGCAGCCTTCACCGACACTTGGCTGGGAAGAGGGACAATACTCAAAGCCGTTTCGACCGCTGCCAAAGGCACTTCAGGCGGTGTTAGCCAAGGAAGCCCTGTCTTTTTAACGCTCGCGCTAGTAGCCTCTAGGTCCGAGGGCTTTAAAATCCCGGTGATGGCGGACAATGCGATGGTGGCTGCTTGCAAGTCGTGCACCGCACGGGCTTGGGCCAATTGGGCCTCCAATAATTCTTGCTGTTGAATCAGCACATCAAGCGTCGTCCGAAGACCAACCGACTGCTCAAGCTCTGCCCCCTCGAAAGCAATTTGGGCGGCTTTGACTTGTTCTGCAGAAGCGTTCACCGCCACCCGTGCTACGCGGGCTTGGTGCCAAGCATTGGTGGTTCGTTCCGAAATCTGGCGTTCGCCATCTACTGCGGTAAAGCGGGCTGCATTGGCATTGCCCAAAGCCTCTGTAATGCGAGAGCTGGCGAGGCCACCTGTGAAGATGGGCACCGACAGGCGCGCTGTGACAGCCGTATTGCCGCTGCGGTTGCCGTCAAAGCTTGAATCGACGGCCCAAGCTTGGCTGGCCTGAATGGTGATTTTAGGCCGGTTCTCCGCCTCAATAACTTTGGCACCGGCTAGAGCGATTGTTTCGCCCAGACGAATGGCGGCGAGATCTGGATTATTCGCGCGTGCCAGCACGAGTGCTTGGTCAAGGTTGGCAGGGCCAGCAACCTCTTTAATCTCTGGCGTTAGTTCCGTCGGCGTTTGCCCAATCAACCGCTCAATCGCGGATCGACTGGCATCTACGGCTGCTTCAGCAGCGGCAAGCGCCGTCGTGCTCGCCGCTTGGCGCGCTTCGACTTGGGCGACATCGGTCTTGGTCACGTCACCAACATCAAAGCGCACGCGCACAGCTTCTAGCTGGCGATTTAAGGTGGCCAGATTCTGACGACGGATTTCCACCGTGCGCAAATCGCGACGCAGTGCGGCATAGGCGATGACAACGTCGCGCATCACGGCCAATTCACTACCTGCCAAACGCGCATCGGCTTGGGCAATCTGGGCTTCGGCTAAGCTCATGGCTGCCTTGACCCGACCAGCCAACCAAACCGGTTGTGAGGCAGTAAGGCCATAGGTTGTGGGGGTCGTTTCCGTAGCGAGGCGGCTGGAGATCACACCTGTCGAACTGATAGAGCGGGTCCAGGATTCTTGCTGGCCATAGGTGGCTTCGCCACCGATTTGCATTCGTCGTTGCGCGACAGCTTGCACCCGCCGCTGACCAAGGGCACGCAGATTGGCGCGCTGGCTTTCAAGGCCGGGATTGGTTTGCAGCGCCAAGGTGACAGCTTCTGGCAGGGATTGGGCGGAGGCGGGGCTGGAAACAAGCGCCATAATGGCAAACGATAAACTGTAACGGATGGCGTTTTTTACGGTGGTCATGGCTTAAGCATCTTTGCGTTTGTGCGCCACAGACTGTGGCGGGGGAGGGACCTGACGCGGCTGGTTTTTGTGCCTTACAGGTGGGACTTAGCATGACTGGACGACTTGTCATGCTTTAACCTTAATCAGTGGACAATTGTGAATTAGGTGGGATGTCCTCTCATCTTGTTCACAGCTAATTGAGCGCAAAATCACACGTTTGGCTAGATGGCAATTGACCTCTTAGCCAGAGTGGCCACACTATGGTTGCGTGTCATGTCGAAATGGTTTGTGGAAACAAAGCGAGCCAATGTTGTTACATCTACTAAGGGCAGATTGTGATCCATGATGGACGATGAGACTTTGAACACTGTTGAAACCATGGAAGCAGGCAAAAAAGCGGGCACGCAGGGGTCCTGTGGCCTATTGCGCCGCGAAATGATTTGGTCTGGCGTCTGTGCCGCGGGCCTATCCGGTCTCGGCGCAAGCTCTGCATTTGCCCAGTCGAGGGGCAAGCCGGCGGATGGCGAGCGCGGCTTTAATCCGATGACTTGGCTTAATCGTGGACGGGACAGCTTTGAAGTCGTCTATGAAGCGTCAACCGGTGTCGTGGCCGCCCGCACCCGTGATTTTTCGATCCGCGCACCGGACGGCAATGTGTGTCAGGCCCGCATCGCCTATCCGGTGACAGTTTTTGACCGCATGCCGCTGATCATCTTCTGTCCCGATGCGGGCTGTAAAGGTGCGATGTATGATCCGTTGATCGGTGCGCTCGCGGCCAGTGGCTATTTCGTCATCGCCTTGGACGATCCCCGCGCCATAAGCCTTAAAGCCGGGGATGGGGCAACTTTGGTCGCCAATGCGCCAGAAATGCGCCGCCCGAGCCCGGCTGAAGCGCGCTTTCTCATCGACATGGCTTCCGAGGCTGCGCAAGTCTTAGGGGCAAGGGCCAATCGTGTGGATGCGACCCGCGTTGGCGTGGCAGGACATGGGGAAGGGGCTTGGATGGCGCTTAGCCTCGCTGGTTGGGGGTCGAGTAATTCTGACGGTGCAGCCGCGCGCGATGGCCGCGTTGTGGCGGCCTTTGTACTCTCGCCAAGTCCGCTGGAGAATAATGCCCGTATCGTCAATGCGGTGCCAGATGGCGGGGCATTAGCGCTTTTAGCAGGCCAACAAGGGGCCTTGCCTACGGCCTTGCCGGGCTGTGGCTTGATTGCACTCAATTTACCGATGCGATCGACCAATTTTGGTGGGTTGATCGGAAACCCAAGCGCAAACCGAAAGACGGGCCCACGGCCAGCCCCAGAGCCAAGGCCGCTGGCTGCAGCTGTCGCCGCTGCTTCGATCTTTTTTGACTGGGGTCTAAAGCGGCAAAGTGATCGCAAACGCACGTTACTGGGCCTGGATGGACGGGTCGTTGAAGGTCTCAGTCAGCCGCTCCACCTTCACCGCATCTAAAGCAATTTCGTACAAACTTACGTCACGGCGTGCGAAGAACTGCAAAAATTCCACTTGCCTAGTGCGAAAGCAAGGCAATGCTCTTAAATAAGCGGGTCTCAACCCGATGGGCGAATTGTGCAGACCAAGGTTGATGGGGAGGCTTTAGGCCAATGAGTGATGATGCAAATGCCACCAAAACAACCGTAGTCGATACGGTGTCGGCAGAAGCCGTGCTGCCTGAGATCAAGGTTGAGTCCAAAGACCTAACCCGCATTCGCGGCCAATTATCCTTGGATGACCGGGCTTCAATCGCCACCTTTGGCGATAATGCGCAGCGCAACGTGGTTGCCTATGCGGATCGGATCCTCGCCCAAACGCAAAATCGCGAGCTTGGCGACACGGGTGTTTTGTTGACCAGTATCATCGCCAAAGCCAAAGGCCTTGATCCTGCCGCCATGCAGAAGAAGGGCTTCTTCGGCAAATTGTTTGGTGGTGCCAAAGCTGAAATCGAAAAATTCAAAGGCAAGTTTGAAGATGTTGCCAGCCAGATTGATGCCATCGGCATTCAGTTGGAAAAGCGCAAAGACGGCTTGCGGCGCGACATTGCCGTCATGGACGATTTGCATGAGCAAACCGCGGCATCGATTGCGCAACTCAGCGCCTATGTCGAAGCTGGCGAAGCCTTTGCGGCAGAGATCAAAGCAACCCGACTGCCAGAGTTGAAGACCATTGCCGATGAAGCCCTGCTCACCGGTGACGGCATGATTGAGGCGCAAGCCTACCGTGACGCCCAGCAAGCGATGGAGCGCTTGGAAAAGCGCATCTTCTATCTGAAGCAAGCCCGTCAAATCGGCATCCAACAATTGCCGCAAATCCGGATCGTGCAAGCGGGTGATGAGACCTTGGTCGAGAGCTTGCAGGCTTCAACCCGCCTGACCATCCCCTTGTGGAAGCAAAAAATGGTGCTGCTCTTGGGCCTGCGCCGTCAAGAAGACGCTTTGGCGATGCAAAAGGCTGTTACGGACGCCACCAATGAGATGCTGCGCCAAACATCATCTATGATGAAAGAGCAAGCCATCGCGATTGAAGAGCAGTCTCAGCGCGGGATCGTCGATCTTGAAACCTTGGAACAAGCCAATCGAGATTTGATCGACACGATTTCCGGTGTCCTTTCGACGCAAGAGGAAGGCCGTCAGAAGCGGGCTATGGTCGAAAAGCGGATGGACGAGATGACTCAAGAATTGCGACAAGCTTTGGTGCAAGGGCGCGTGACCTAATTCATGTCCCGTCGCCGCTCGAAAGATTGGATGAAAGAAGAGTTCGCCGTTCGGATTCGCTCGCCGCAATCCTTTGGTGTGCTTGCATTCTGGTTCGTCATTTGGGCCATGTGCAGCTTTAATCCTTGGGTCGGTATCGGTTTGTTTTTTGCCGCTGGCGGGTCGCTTGGCTTCTTTGGTGGCAAGCGCGACACCGTGGATGACCTATGGGGTTACGATAGCCGTGACGATGACTATTTTGACGAAGACGATGATGAAGATGGTCGTCGTCGTCGGCAGGGTGGCGAATCCGAGGCTGCTGCCCGTGCGCGTGCGAATGGTGAGGCCTTGCCCGAGCCAGAAGCCCCGCCCAAGCTCCATCAAGCCGTCATTGCTGAAGCTGCGCCCGCACTGGTGCGGCTAGAGGCTGCTGCTAGCGTCGCCGAAGGTGAACTTGGCGCGCGCTTGCGCAATATGGTCGCGCGCGTCAAGGAAGTAGAGATGGGCTTGCGGCAAGATCCGTCTAAATTGTCTGATGTCCAGCGCCTGTTCACCTATTATCTGCCCGCTACCGCCGACCTATTGGGCGCACGCGGGGCAGTTGCAGGTGGTGCGGAACCCGCACGTTTGGCTGAAATTGATACGATGATTGGCAAGCTTGACCTTGCCTATACCGATTTCGCCAGCCGCCTGCGGGGCCATGATGCCCGCAGTCTAGAGATCGATATGCGCCTGCTCGACCAGTCTCTGGACGACGAATTCGCGCACAAGACAAAGGGCTAAGCGATGCCAAAGCCGCCAACTCGGTCGGACAAGCCGCGCCGTGGCGGGGCTGGAACCTCGTGGTGGGTCATTTTGGGCTCTTTGGCCGTCTCTTTAGCGCTTGGCGGCGCTTTACTGGTGGAGTTCCGCTCTGGACCAATCGTAGCGGGGCTGGTCGCGCTATCGCTTTATGGCTTTCTGACGGTGGGCTTGCCGCGCTTGTTTCAAGGTAAAGCTATAGCTGACATGCCCAGTCCGCCCGTGCTTGATCCAGAAGATAACGATCCCCGCCACGCGCTTTTGGTTGAGGCCCATCAGCATATTATGGTTCTGCGCGCGGCTATCCCAATTGTGCCACTCAACGTCGGCCATGTGCTCGACGCATTAGCGCGCCACGCCTTGACCATTTTGGACACGGTGGCGAGCCATCCAGAAAAGCTAACCCCAATCTTACGCTTCTTCACCTATTATCTGCCCGCCACCGCCGATCTGGTGTCGGACCGCCTAAAGCTAGAGGCCCATGCCGGCCAAGCCCGCTTGCAGGAAATCGACCATACATTGGGCCGCCTACAAGAGGCCTTCGCCAGCTTTGAACGCGCGGTGGTGGAGCCAGATTTGGCCTCGGTCGATCTGGATATGGAACTCTTGGACCGCGCGCTGAAGGATGATTTGGCCCCGCGGTGAGGGTGGGTATCGGGAGAGGACCGCGCACCACAGGGTGCGCAGCTTGTGCTGCGCGGTCCTTTTCTCGGGTTCGCAGAAAAGCCAGCTCACATCCGCATCACATGCTCGTCATCTGAGTATCAAGCCCCTTGAACTCACACCCACTCTTCTCCACTTGCGCCTTAACGTCGGGCCCCTCTGACTGCGCTGGACTAATCCCGCGCGGTGATGTCGACTGAATTTGTCACACAAGAGTTCTGGCCGGAGTAATTCTAATGCTTGAGACCATTCTTTTTGCCGAGTTTCTCGGGAAAGCCGCTTGGATATGGTATGCCTTTATTGGCGCGGTTATCGCACTTCTCGCTTTCGACCTCGGGGTCGTAAACAAGCAAGATCATGAAATTGGGGTCGCTGAATCCCTCAAGATGAGCGGGTTTTATATCGCAATTGGTCTTGGCTTTTCGGGCGTCATCTGGATGCTGTATAATAATGCCTCGCCAACAGCCTCTATCGACCCTCAACTTCTTGCGGTAACCGGGGAAGAGCGCGCGTGGACGGCCTTGCAGCTCTATCTAACAGGATTTGCCGTTGAGAAGACGCTTGCCATGGACAATGTCTTCGTCATTTCCATGGTCTTCACCTATTTGGCCATTCCCCGTAAATATCAGCACCGGGTCCTGTTCTGGGGCATCATCGGTGTGATCGTCTTGCGCGCCATCATGATTGGCGTTGGTGCGGCGCTGGTCAGCCAGTTCTCTTGGGTACTCTATGTTTTTGCCGTCTTCCTAATCGGCACAGGCATCATGATGTTCATGAAGGGCGATAAAGAGCCCGACATGGCCGACAATAAGATCCTGCTTTGGCTGAAAAAGCGCATGAACGTCACGCCCGAATTGCATGGCAATAAGTTTCGCGTGCAATTGCCTGATCCGAAGACTGGAAAGCTGCGCTATTTTGCAACGCCGCTTTTGCTGGCTTTGATGTTTGTCGAGATTGTCGACTTGGTGTTTGCGATTGATAGTGTACCAGCGATTTTTGCGATCACATCAGACGCCTACATTGTTTACACGTCTAACATCTTTGCGATTTTGGGCTTGCGCGCCTTGTTCTTTGCGCTGGCAGCAATGGTGCACCGCTTCAAATATTTGAAGTACGCCTTGGCCCTGACGCTGGTCTTCATCGGCTCCAAAATCTTTATGGGCGACCTCTTCCCCGGTGGGAAATTCCCAGCTGAATGGTCGCTTGGGATTACAATCGGACTGATCGCAGGCGGCGTCCTCTTCTCCTTGTGGAAGACGAGAAAGGTGACGGACGCGACCGCTTAAGGACAAGAGCGTCCTTTCCTGTCAGCGAATGCACATGTCGCGGTTCTCAGTCGGCCAAATGGGTCAATGCTGGGGACCGCGACTTTGCTGCCGTCGTTTGAGCGAAACTGATTTGCGTGACTAGTCCTTTGGGGGATCCTTCTTCCTGTAGAACAAGATCCCAGCAAAACATAACATGCCAAGTCCGATCACCAGCATGGTGCCGAACACCGTCGGAAACTCAAAGAAGCGCGAATTAATGGCAGATCCTGCCAATGTCGCGCCCACTGTGGCGAGTGTAATCACGGTGACAGACGGATAACGCATAACAAATAAAGGACATTGTTTGGGCATCCCGGCCAGACTATTCGATTTCAATTCTGCTTGATGTCCTACGCCACATTATGCCGGCTTCGCAATGGCCTTTAAATTGTAGGCAGAACAGAATTGGATTGTCATATTTTGACTGAAGCTGACCGAAGGGAGATGGTCTGCGTTGGGGGAGTGGATCGGGAAAGCGGACGTTGAGCGCGCCGTGAATTCGCTTCTATTTCCGTCAGCCAAGTTCAAGTTAGCAAATTTCCGCTTATTGATTGTGGACCTCTGAAAGAAGCCGCTATCGAAGTGCTTCTCGTATTGCCGCTGACGCTATAAGTCCCAGACGCTGATGGCCATCTGGTCCAAAGTGGAGGCCATCAGGACCGGGAGCGGGCACAGCCTGCGCTCCATCAAAGACGGAGAAGCCGTGTTCAAGGCCTGCAGCTTTCAGCAATGGAAGCGCTCGCTTTCGTGTGGTCTCAGCGCGTTCCCAGTTTGGGTTATTGGGCATCGGGCCAATCGCGGTTGGGGCCATCAGCATGGCCTTGATCGGTTTACCTTGTCCCTCCAGCGGAATTGGAAGGGTAAATCTGTTAATGACGCTGCACAAGGTAATGAGCCTTTGGCACAAAGCCTCGGCCGATAAATTCGAGTCTGACATCAGATCATTGGTGCCAAGTTGAAGCACGACGAGATCAAGGGGAACATTTCGGGCCAAAGCCTCAGGCAGTTCCGTGAGGCCGTTGTAGGCAGAGCCAGGCAACTGCGAACCAGCAGCATTTTGGCGATCTATGCCAGCGGTTCTGCCAGACAGGGCATCTTCAACTATCTCGTAGCCCCGGCCTAGGGCGCGTTGTGCGACGCCTGTCCAACGCTGTGAAAACGGCAGGCGACGCAGAACCCGTTCTTTGGGGTCTACAGGCTGAAAGCCCCAAGTGTTCGATGCCCCAAACGCCAAGACACGTTTCTTTTGAACATTGGCTGCCTGGGCTGTGGTTGAGGTAAGGGCAGCCCCCAACAAAATCATGCTCTTTCGCCTTGATACGTTCAATAAGCGGTTCATTCTGCATGTCCTGTGGTTGAGTAGATTGCTTTAATAGCACCAGCCATGTGTAGGCCAAGGCGTTGGTGCGCTTGTCGATCCAAATGCACACCATCTCCAGCAAGGGTTGGCACTGCTTGAGCAGCATTGACCAGATGATAGGACTGGTCACTAGCATGTTTGATCAGTTCTGGCAGAAGCTTCACGCGCTTGGCTTCCGCTCGCTCCGTTGCTGGCGATTCTCCAGCTCCACCGAAGCCGGGCGGTGCCATCACGAGAATGGCCGGTGACTGCGGCATTCCTTTGAGAGGCAGAGGCAATTGAAAGGAGCGGATCCGTTTGACCATGGAGTTAACTCGATCCAAATAAGTGTCGATCTCCAACTCCGGATCCTGAAGTATGTCATTGGTTCCAAGAGCAACGACCACGAGGTCAACCGGGACATTTCGGATTAAAGCGAGAGGAATTTCCTTGAGGCCATTCCAACTGCTAGGCGCTAAAAAGCCTGATCCCGCCATATCCGATCGATCCAAATCAAGTGTGCGACCGGGCAGCGCATCTTCCAGAAATACAAAGTCGTCCCCCAGTTGCGCCTGTGCGACGCCTGTCCAACGATCCTCAAAACGCAATCGTTTAAGCTGTGGCACCGCTGCACCCGCCGATAGCAAGCCCCATGTGTTGGAGTCCCCATAGGCGAGGATACGTTTAGTCATGCTGACTTGAGGTTTCCATGATGTGGCCCAAAAAAATTCGCCGAAACATCAAAAGTGCAGCCTTGTGGGCATCGCTGTCTGCCTGCAACACGTGATCAAGGGCAAGTCCGCGAAGGGCGGCAACCATCACCGTGCGAAACGAAATCAAGGTTTCATTTGCCCAGCTCAACTCGGCCATATAGTCACAAAACCAGAAATCAAGCTGGTTTTCCGCCACTTCAAAATGTGGGCGGATCGCTTGCGCCAATGCAGGGTCTTGCCGTGCCGCGACCAATAGTTCAATTGCTGCGAAATGGTGCATGCCCCGATGTTGCTCGATGGCCAGATCTATAATTGCAGCAAGCCTTGCTTCAACACCCGTGACAGCGCGCAGCCTTGCGAGCACATCTTGACCAGCTCCCAATGGTAAGGCCTCCGCAATGGCCCCCATCAGGTCATTTTTGTCGGCGAAGTGATAGTTCATCGGCCCACGCGAAATGCCGGCCTCTTTGGAGATGAGGTGCATGCTGGTTTGGGTGAATCCATATGCCGCTAGGCAGCGAATACCTGTCTCGATAATCAGCGCCCGCGTCCGGCGGGTCTGCTCTGATTTTGACAAGCCTGGCTCCATACGAGGGACCGAGGTCAAATCGCTTGCTTTAGTGTTGGGCATAAAGTCTTGTTCCTTTGCGAGGAATTTGGGCGATCCAACCCGCCCTTGCTCTGTCTTGTGAGTCACTTAGTTTAATTTTGCACAAAGCGAAAACCGGCTTTTGAAAATGGAAAAGGACAGGCTAAAATTGGTCATCGGATGATCACCGCGTCAAGAAGCCGTTGAACTTTTCCCCTGTGATAAGGATCGGGGAAGCAATAAGCTTCAGCCCGAGAGACGTGCTTTTGAAACGTCTGAATGGCGCGAAACCTTTCCCAAATGGCAAGATCGTCTAGAAACAGGTCGGGCCTTTGTGAAGTATGCAGGCTTAGGGCATGATGCTTGGCAGGCGCACATTCGCTAATGTCGACTGAAAAGTCAGGGTAGCAGCCCAAACCAAGCATCGTATCTGCATACACTAAAGCTGACTTCAGGCCGCAAGCCTGTCGAACGAGTTGGCTCAAGGCTCGGTGATCGGGATGGTAGTCATCTGGGTGATGGGTGATCACGAGATCGGGTGCAAATGAAGCAATCGCCGCCCGCACAGCAGCTTGGGACAAGGGCGTGTCGGTCAATTCTCCATCCATCAGCGAGAGACAAGAGGGTATAATCCCAACGCTTTCACCCGCCAACTTCATTTCAACCAAGCGCTCATCGGGTTCACCGGTCGGCGAAAGGCCCGCCTGTCCGGCTGTCGCCACGACCCAGCCAATACGCCAGCCCAACGATTTCAAGCGTAGCAATAGGCCAAGGCAATAAATCTCGACATCGTCTGGATGGGCACCAAAGGCCAGAATCGAGGGCGATTTTGTTACAGGCATGGCGATTATGCCTCCGCCTTTGTTTGCAACTTGCGTTCAATCTCAAAGCGCAAACGCATTTGTTCTTGCTCTGTCAGCGGGTAGAACCAGAAGAATGGGGCTGCCAGACCCATAATGACCATCGGCACCCAAGCATAGGTCACCAAGAGCGCGAACAGCGCCTCTGGACTATTCACGGCATTGGCAGTTTGAAAGCCGAACAATGTTGGCAAGGTTGTCCCAACCAGAGCGCCGAACGCAATCCCGATTTTGCCCAGCATACCGACCATAGCAAAATAGAGCCCGTTGCGGGCTTGGCCGGTCTTGAGCGTATCAATGTCAACCACATCCGCAATCATAGCGCCGATGAGAACTGCCAAAGCACCGCCACCAAAGCCTCGGATGATGATGCAGGCCGCATAGAGTATGTCGTCATCAGGCTTCAATAACGGGATTGGCGCGCTCCAAACCGCCATCCACATCACGCCGATGGCCATGGCGCGATGCTTGCCAATGCGCTTAGCTAACCAGAGCCACAGCGGGATTGAGACGATGCCAGCGATGCTTTCAGAGCCCAGAATGATTGGGAATAGTTTTCGCGCATCGAAGTACTTCTCCATCACGATGATGTGCAGAGTTGCGCCAATAATTCCGCCTGCCATCAAGACGCCCAATCCGCCCAAGATCATCAGGAAGGGCTTGTTCTCGCCAATCACCTTGAAGCTTTCCTTCAGTGTTGGCGGCTGGATATGAAGGTCTTCGATCGGGGGTTCCGGCACTAAGGTCAGCGTGATGGCAAACAGGATCGGCATCCCAATGACAAAGGCGACAGCCATCGCAAACATCGTTTCTGACAGGCCTTCAGATCCCGATTGCTGCATGATGAAAATCAGGATCAGCGCCAGCAATCCCGACAGACTGCCAAAGCCTTCCCGCCATCCCGCAACCCGTGCCCGGCCCATATATGTCCGCGATAGTTCTGCCCCCCAAGCTTTGTAGGGCGTATCTAAAACATTGAAGGCGGCGAAGGTGATTGTTATCCAGAAGCCCGCATAAATAGCATCCACCTTCACCGGCGGCGCAAAGACCATCCAGCAGCCCAGCATCAGGACTGGAAGGCCTGCCAATATCCATGACTTGCGTCTGCCTAAAGGGCCACGTGTACGGTCGGAGAGTATCCCCACGGTCGGTTCGACAACAATGTCGAATAAACGCGCAGCAAAGATGATGGCACCAACCAATTGTAAAGGCAGCCCATGCTCCCCCGAATAGAAACCTGGAATGAATGTTATCAGGGGGGTAAGCGCCATCGCATGGGCCAGAAATGGCAGCGCGTACAGGATCGCTATCCCTGTTTCCTTGTCTAGCCACGCCTGTTTCATTCGGCCCTCTGATCAGGATGTTTCCATCGGCGGATGGTCTCTTGCGTCAGGGGTTGTGGTCGCTGACAGGATGTTTCGAGATGCAAGGTTTCGCCCAACTTGGTGCTGGCCTCAATCTTCACCATGGCTTCGAGGCAATGCAACGCGAACTCTGCATTGGGCCAAGGCGTATCATAGCCTTCCAAGTGATCAACCAACGCATAAAGCCCGGCAATCCAGAGGCTGTCGTCCCATTCCTCACACGAGGTTTCTAGTTCCGACCAAGTGCCATAGCGCAGCGCTTGCTGGATCTTGCCACTAAACAAACCGGGTGGGGGCAACGACAGTGAGCCGTTCGTTCCATAGATCTCAAGCGCAGGGGCGGCACTGCCAACCCCATCAAAGCTAAAAACAAGGTCTGCGATCTGGCCATCTACGAATTTTAATAATGTGCAAACATGGGTTGGCACGCTGACGCCAAAGCGTTGACCAGCTTTAGGTCCCTTGACTACGATCCGGCTGTTGCAGCTTTGACTCCCCAATGCCGTCAAAGACTCGATCGGGCCAAATAGAGCAACCAGAGTGGCTAAATGATAGATACCCATATCAAATAATGGACCCGCCGCCGTTCCAAATAAGGGGGCCGGATTGTGGTGCCATTTGTCCGGGCCGGGATACATCAGAATTCCACGCGCTCCGATAACTGTCCCCAAAGCTTCGGCATCGAGAAGCTGTCTTACGCTTTGTTGAGCGTTACCCAGAAAGGTAGCTGGCGCGCACGCAAGCACAAGGCCGCGCTCCGCTGCAAGTTTCATGAGAGATCGTGCTTGGGTGAGATCATGGGCCAAAGGCTTTTCAGAATAGACATGCTTGCCCGCATGAAGCGCCAGCCGCGATACTGCCTCGTGCGCCAGCGGTGGCGTCAGATTCAGAATAATGTCAGTACTTGGATCAATAACAAGTGCAGATGTGTCCCCGTCGCTTCGGCTCAACCCGCTCAAAGATAAACGCGGACTTGCCTTGATGCAGCTAGCATAACGCCCAGAAATATCCCCGCCACCAACAATGCCGACACCCCAGGGAGTATCGTTCTGTTTGCGGCGGGGAAAGTCACGCGGGGAGGTCACGTTTAGAAGCGGTAGATCAGGGTCGCACCATAGGTGCGGGGTTCGCTGGTGAATTTAAGGGTGGAAGTTCCAGTTGGGTACGACGCCACACCCACGAACGGGAGCACGGAAGTCAATTGGCCTAGGATCGCCGCTGAAGTTGCGCGACCAAATGTGATCTCATTGGTCAGGTTGCGGCCCCAAGCCTCAAGTGCCCAGCCATTGCCCGTTTGACCAATACCAATGCGGGCATTGTACTTGGTATGCGCCTTTTGGACTTGCAGCAGGTTATAGGTGAGTTCGGTATAGACATCTGACCGATAGAACATGTCGGCTTGGGTATAGAACTTTAGATTCTCGCCAATTGGCCGCTCATAGCGCCCGACCAAACTGGCGGACCATTGCGGAGCATCGGACAGGGGCTTGCCCGATAAGTCGATCCTTCCCGACGGCCCTTGCGCATTAGGGTAAGAGTCAAAAGTGGCGTCCAAGAAGGTTACCCCACCGGAGAAGGTCAGGTGCTTTGTTGGGCGCGAGACAAAGTCGAGTTCCACACCCTTTGACACAACACTAGCCGCATTTTGCAGGAAGAAGCGAAGTTGGTTGTTTGTATCGACAAAGGAGGCGAGCGATTGGAAGTTTGAATAGTCCATGTTGAAAAGGACAAGGCTCAAACTGGTGCGAATCGGCTCGATATATCCCTTTGTCCCCAGTTCGAAATTATCCACTTTTTCGGAATCGAAGAAGTAGTCAGCCCCAGGGATGTTGCGCAACAAGTTGGCGTCATCATTGATCCCAAACGCCTTATAGCCACGTGTATAGGAGGCATAAGTATTCCAATTGTTCGACCAATCATATTGAGCGACAAGTTTGCCTGTCCACTCACCGCCATCGCGCTGGGTCTTGTTATCGGGAATCGTTTGACGGGGCGACAAGGGTGTTCCGTTTTGGCGTAGCCGTTCCGCAAATGCACTAATCTTCTTGTCGTCGTAATTGTAGCGGAGCCCGCCAGTGAAGCTGAGCTTCTCGGAAGCCTCCCAAGTTGCTTCGCCAAACAAGGCAGCATTTCGGTTTCTGATCAAATTTGCGCTTGGCGAGAATTGCGCGAAGATGCCTCCGCCACCGATAGCTGCCAATTGTGGATTGATAACCGACGCGCTGGTCTCCTCGACATTCTTCTGGAAGAAGTAGGCACCCAAAAGATAAGTCAGAGCCTTATCTTTCGGCGATGTCAGGCGGAATTCCTGGCTGATATGTCTATTTGTACGACCGACGGCTGGAAAGTTGATCAGATTGAGCGAGGAGAAATCAACGTCGGAGGCAGAAGTCTGATTGGCCTGTCTGCCGGCCGTGATTGAGGCCAGTTCAAACCCGTCGCCAAACTTCCATCTGAAATCAAAACTACCCGCTACGAGGTCTTGCTCGAACGTGCTGGCACCATCGACCGCAATCACTTGACCTTTAACTTGATTGCGGGGAAGCGGTGCCCCTGTCCCGCTGAACGGATATTGCTGAGAGCCGGTCGCAAAGCGCGTATAGAGGGATTCAGGAACATTGTCCCAAACTGGCTGACAGCAATTGATGTCGGTCTTTGAATATTCCAGCGAAATCGTTAGCTGCAGCGGTCCTTCCGGCGCAACCAACAACTTGCCACGCACGCCATAGCTGTTTTGATCATTCATATCCTTGCCGGCCAAGTTCTTCAAAAAGCCATCACGCTTGTTGGAATAGAAGCTGATACGGCCGAGCATTTCATTCGGGATAATCGTCCCGGTGACGCTGGCGGCGAATTGCTGCTTGTTGAAATCACCCAATGTTGCGCGCACTTCGCCACCAAAATCTGCTTCAGGGCGTTTGGTCACGTAATTGACGATGCCTGCCGGCGAGGCATTGCCGAATTGGGTCGATTGGGGCCCGCGGAGAACCTCAACGGCGGCAATATCATTGAAGTCACCGATCCCGATGGAGGTGCGGTCGGTGAAAATCCCATCGACATAAATGCCGACGCTGGGCTCCAATGCCGCACTACCGCCTGCCGTTGTCACGCCTCGTATACCAACATTCGATTGAACGGGGCCTTGGCTGTTTGAAATCACCAAACTCGGAATCAAAGTCGCAAGTTCTGACATGTTGGTGGCACCGCTGTCTTCGATCGTCTGAGATGTCACCACCGAAACTGACAGAGGGGCCTGCAAAACAGTTTGCCCGCGCTTAGTGGCCGTCACGATAATGACTTCACCCGCTTCTTCTGCCGCAGAATTCTGGCCGCTTGTGGATTGCGCCAAGGCTGGACTTACGAACGCGGCACCGCCCGACAAAGCCGCCGCGACCAGCAAGGATACATGTGAGCATTTGCGCCGCAAAGCGGACTTCTTTGAAACTGTCATGGCTTTCCCCAGTGTAATCATGGCACTCATCCTTGCTCATGCGAGCTTTCATCACTTGCAGGTAAGTTAGCGCCCTTGACTCAGAACATGACACGGGATTTATAGATGTCAACATGCATGCATACGTTTTATGGGGCCCTTGATCGATGATCAAACTGAAGGAAGGTGATACTTATGTTGTCGCCCAAGAGACTGGTGAGATTGGGGGAACCGGGTCTGGCATTTTCCAGCGCGATACACGCTGGCTATCAGTTTGGCGCTGGAACTTGGGCACCGTTTCGCAACTCGCTTCTAAAGGCAGTGCTGACGAGCTCTTCCAATATCTTGCCCATGTGAATAACCACAAGGTTCAAACCATAGGCATCGAACGACAGCTTCGGGTCTTAGGCGATGGGGTGATAGACCAGTTGCTCATCACCAATACCAGCGCGGACGACCAGACCCTCACGATCTGGCTTGATCTGGAAGCTGATTTTCGGGACGTGTTCATGATCTGGGCGCAGAAGGCCCTGGACGCCGCCACCCCGATTGTGGACGTGCAAACGCCATCAACCCGAACCTTTACGAGGCGAGCGTCTGATGGCGTGGTTTCGACCTTGGAAATTGCCTTTCAGCCGCCTTTGCAAGAAAAAATATGGACCCTGAAACTTGCGCCAGGCGAGAGCCGCGAAATCCATGTAAGGGCACAAATCCAGCATAGCGGCCTGCCAATTGAAGACACAGCAAACCGGGCTTCTTTGCCTGACAAAGCCGATTTTCTCGCCCGCAATGCCCTAGCTCTTCAAAGCCCGGACTGGCAAACGGCTTATGACCAAGCCGTCGTGGACTTGAGGACGCTGCTACTGCCAACTCGATTTGGCCCATATCCAGCCGCTGGCTTGCCAAACTTCGTCAATTTCTTCGGTCGTGACGCGCTCATCACTTCCATGATGATAGGACCGCAAAACGCCGATATCAGCCAATCCATCCTAAGGTTCCTCGCCCACCATCAGGGAACACGGATCGACCCGTTTCGCGAGGAAGAACCAGGCAAAATATTGCACGAGATCAGGCGGGGCGAGTTGAGCCGGACGGGTGCTGTGCCGTTCGGTCGCTATTATGGATCTGTTGATTCGACCGCTTTGTTCATCATGGCGCTCGGGCACTATGTCCGCGAAACAGGCGACGCTGGACTTGCTGTCGAACTTCACAGCAATTGGTCGAAAGCTTTAGCCTGGCTCGTCAACTGCCAGACGTCTGAAGGCCTTATCAGGTTCAAGCCTTCTGGCTCCGGGCTAACCGTGCAATCGTGGAAAGACTCGCACGATTCCATGAACCACGCAGATGGCTCACCGGCCTCTGCGCCACTGGCTGTCGCCGAGGTTCAAGGATATGCTTATGCGGCGTTTATCGCCGCGTCAGACCTGTTTGCCTTGGCGGGGGACAGCGAGAACGCAAACGTCTGCAAAGAGCGAGCCGCGCGACTTCGAGACAATTTCCATGCACTTTTCTGGCTACCAGAACTGAATACCTATGCGATGGCACTCGATGCTGGGGATCGGCCTTTGCGTGTGCACTCGTCCGATCCGGGCCATCTCTTGTGGTGTGGCATTGTCCCAGATGACATTGCACCCATCCTTGTTGCCTCTCTGTTTCAGCCCGAATGCTGGACAGGCTGGGGCTTGCGCACACTTGGGAGTGGCGAAAAGCGCTATAATCCAGTGTCCTATCATAACGGTAGTGTTTGGCCACATGACACAGCCCTTTTTGGGGCTGGGCTCGCGCGATATGGTTTTAAGGACGAAGTACAGCTTGTCGCAGAAGGGCTTGTGTCACTCGCCCTGAACATGCCCGGTAATTCGCTGCCAGAACTAGTGGCTGGCTTTGCTCGAACGCCCACCAGACCACCCATTGCCTATACCCATGCGTGCGCGCCTCAGGCTTGGGCTGCAGCTGGCCTGATCATGATGACAAGACTGGCAAGTGCGCGCTGACTGCGGTTTTGAGCAGGGAAAATTTCTCAAAGTTGGCTGTGCGCTTTTCTGTCCCGGCGGGCTGCCGCCCAGGCCAAACCTGGCCGCCTTTTGTGGCAATCGGCGCGGTTTTTGAAGGCTTACAACAACATACTTTTGGGCCAAATTTAATTTAGTTTTCCGACAATATTCTAGAGCGGTTTTCCTGAAAAAGGAATCGAGTGTATTCCCAAATCAGGTGTGATGTGATTCACCATTTATGTTGGTGATGGAGGCCAACATGGATGGCA
>NZ_JBIIYV010000145.1:0-3476 GCF_044346625.1 Aquidulcibacter sp.
GATCGCTCAACGGATTTTGCCAACAGCGGCTAGGTAAGGCGCCTAAATGGTCCAATTGCGGACGATCCGCTATTGGCGTTTGGAACTAAACCTGCACCCCAAAAGTTATCGATGCGGCATCGGTGCCCGGAGGCAGTCAACATGGCGCGCATAAAGCTGGCATTTGTCGTTTTCGCCATTATGGTGATTGCGGCATGGCTGCTCAGCATCAACGTGTCGCTTCTTACAGGCAACTTCTGGTCAGTCCGCGGGCTGCTCGTGCTTCTGACCGGAATTTTAGCCATCGCTTTCATGTCTGCGGCCATTCTGCTGGCGGCAAGGCCGGTGCAGATCGAGGAGGCGTTGGGCGGGCTCGACAAATTTTATCGCTTGCACAAATGGCTGGGTATCGCGGCTGTGACTACCGCGGTCCTCCACTGGTTGTCGGAGAAGGCCCCAAAATGGCTCGTTCAATTGGGCTGGCTCGAACGGCCGAAACGCTCACCCAACGTCGGGGCGGAGCCTCCACCTCTCGAAAGCTATCGGGACCTAGCGGTTGATCTAGGTGAGTGGGCCTTCTATCTGCTCCTCGTGCTGGCCGCGCTCGCCTTGTGGCGGCGGTTTCCGTACCACCTATTCTTCAAAACACACCGCCTAATGGCGCTTGTGTTCCTTGTCTTGTGCTTTCATGCCGTTGCTCTGATACCGTCAAGCTATTGGAGCGCACCGATAGGATGGCTGCTAGTCGCGCTCCTCGGCGCTGCAGCTATTGCCGCTGGACTGTCGATTTTCGGGCGGATCGGCAACTCGCAGCGGTTCACGGGCGAAGTAACAGACTTTCATTTTCACGAGGCCAACTCTGTCTTAAATGTTGGCGTGAAGCTAACCACAGCCTGGCCCGGCCATGCTGCTGGACAGTTCGCATTTTTGAAGTTTGCCGACGGCGAGCAAGCGCACCCTTTCACGATATCCTCAGGCTGGGCCAATACCGGCAGACTGGCTTTCAGCATCAAGGGACTGGGCGACTACACCCGTCGCCTGCCGACCATGATCAAAGTAGGTCAGCCGGTCACGGTGGAAGGGCCCTATGGCCGTTTTGACTTCGGGTCGAGCACGGGTGCCCAGCTCTGGATCGCTGGCGGGGTTGGAATCACGCCCTTCCTCGCCCGAATGGAAGCCATCGCGCTTTCTGGCCAAAAACAGGATGTGGACCTGATCTACTCAACTGGCGCAGCGGATGACGGCTTCATCGATCAAGTTCGCAGCGCCGTCAGCGCGTCGGGCGTGCGCCTGCGTGTTGTGGATACTGGCCAAGAAGGACTTGTCGACTTGACGAAGGTAGCTCGGTGGGTCCCTCATTGGCGCGAGGCGGACGTGTGGTTTTGCGGTCCAGCGAAGTTTGGCGACAGCCTGTTTCAAGCCATGCGCAAGGACGGCCTACCCGACCACCGGTTCCACCGCGAGCTTTTCGACATGCGATAATTTGCAGGCAAAAGAGATCAGTGCCTAAACAGATGCGGCAATCTATCGCATTAGGATTATGCAAAAGGCGTTACATGAATGGCCACGGGTGCTTATGCTGATAGCATGGACAGACTTTCGAAAGATCAAGAGATTATTGCGGCCGCCATTGCGGTCAATGCGCCCTTTGTAGGCCGCCTTCGATCGCGAACCTTGGTCAGTTCGCGCTGGTTTGCTCTGATTGGGCAATTCATCACCGTCTTGGTGGTGCATTTCGGCTTCAAATTCGAATTGCCGTTACTGGCTTGCCTTGTGACGATTGCGGCGAACATCACGCTGAATATCATGATTACCGTTGGCTTGCCGCCACAGCGTTTGGTGCGGCAGTGGGAAGCAGCCGCGCAGCTAACCTTTGACGTGCTGCAATTGGCATTTTTGCTCTATTTGACCGGCGGGATTGCCAATCCATTCTGTCTGCTCTTGATCGCGCCAGCAACGATTGCCGCCTCAACGCTGCAGCCTCGATGGACGCTGAGTATTATTGCCGTAACGGTTTTGAGCGTTTGCGTACTGGCGCTTTATTCCTATCCCCTGCCCTGGCTTCCAGCCGCCACTTTCGAACTTCCAGCCCTGTATCAATTCGCGATGGCGTTTGCGATCATCATCGGCCTGATCTTTACGGCGAGCTATGCTTGGCGTGTGTCCTTGGAAGAGAGCCAGTTGGCAGATGCCCTGATCGCCACCCAAGAAGTGCTGGCGCGCGAACAGAGACTGGCGGCCTTAGGTGGCCTTGCGGCTGCGGCGGCGCATGAGCTTGGTACACCTTTGGCGACCATCCAAGTCACAGCCAAAGAAATGCTGCGGTCATTGCCGCCCAACAGCCTCGACATGGAAGATGCCGAACTCATCTTGTCCCAAGCCCAGCGTTGCCGCGAAATATTGCGCAATCTGACCAATCAGAAAGAAATCCCGGAATCGGTGACCGACACCCTGCCCTTTGGCCAATTGCTGGAGGAAGTGGCGGAGCGGCACCCCGAAATGGGCCAGAAGGCTGTCCTGTTTGATATTCAGGGTCCTGAAGGCATGGGCGAACTGATGGTTATTCGCAAGCCTGCCATCCTCTATGGGCTGGGCAATATGCTGGAGAATGCCATTCAATATGCCAGGCAAGCCGTCACAGTCTCTGCCAAATGGGACGAGCGTAGCGTGCGTATCACCATCACCGATGATGGGCCGGGCTTTGACGAGGCCATTTTGGACCGTTTGGGCGAACCCTATGTGTCCACCAGTCTGCAAGGCTCCGCCTCTGGTAATGGGCGGGAAGGCATGGGGCTTGGCTTCTTCATTGCCAAAACTTTGCTGGAGCGTTCAGGCGGGCAGGTCTCGTTCTGGAATGGCTTAAGGCCAGGAGAGGGTGCCGTGGTTCAAACGGTTTGGCCCTTGTCAGCCATTGCTGCGAAATCCTGACCGTCAGCGAAAAAGGGCCTGCGACGTCTTGTCACTTGCAGATCGATTGGTTTGGGTTCACTAAAAGCTATGGCTGCCGACCCTGTCATCGACGCACTTCCAGATCGCTCCCTCCTCGTGATGGATGATGATGCACCGCTGCGCAATCGCTTGGCCCGCGCGCTGGAGAGCCGCGGCTTTTCGGTCAAGACGGCAGCAGGCGTTGAAGAAGCCCTGATCATCGCCCGCACTGACCCGCCGGCATTTGCCGTTTTGGACTTGCGCCTCGAAGATGGCTCCGGGCTTTCAGTGGTGGAAGAATTGCACGTGCGTCGCCCCGATGCTCGGGTGGTGATGCTAACCGGCTATGGCAATATTGCCACTGCGGTTGCAGCCGTTAAAGCCGGTGCCATTGATTATCTGTCCAAGCCTGCCGACGCTGATGATGTCGTCAAGGCGCTCATGGCGCAAAGCGATCATTTGCCAGACCCCCCTGCCAACCCCATGAGTGCCGACCGGGTACGCTGGGAACATATTCAGCGGGTGTTTGAGCTGTGCGGGCATAATGTGTCTGAAACCGCGCGCCGCTT
>NZ_JBIIYV010000146.1:0-3468 GCF_044346625.1 Aquidulcibacter sp.
CCCTCAACGCCCTCATGCGAAAACTCATCACCCAACTCAACGCCATGATGCGAGACCACACAGACTGGGCAAAAACCACTCCATCTTAAACACGGTTGCTCTCCCAACACCCAATCAGCTGCAGCCTGGGCTTTGCTCGCAGCAACCAAGAAAGACGATGGATTATCGCCTAGGGCATTGAGCCAGCCATCAATATAGGCCGCATGATCTTCAAGGTGGTCTGCGGGCAGGCCGATGTGGACTCCGATGAAGGCACTGGCAAGTTCTGCGACAAGCTCTTCTAAGGCATAGCCTGCATCACCAAACCGGGTCTGGCCGAAGTCACGATTGAGGCGGCTTTCGTGTCGTGAGGCATGGGCGGTCTCATGGGCAAGTGTCGCCCAATATTGGCTGCCATCGCGAAACGCCTCGCGAAGGGGCATTTTGATGAAGTCTGCGGCCTTGGAGTAGAATGCCCGATTGCCACCATGGCGAAGGGTAACGGGGATCCGGCCGAAGAGAGAAGCCCAACGGGTCTCATCTTCGCTGATGGTGATCGGAGTAGGCGGAACAACTGGCGCTTCAGGAGCGGCATAGAAGGTTTCAGGCAGACCTTCGATCTGTTCGGCATTGAACACGGTATAGCCGCGCAGAATACGCCGGGTTTCACCAGTCTCATCGCCACTGGCACCCTTGGACTTGGGCGCCCGAGAAGGCTTGCCATCACCATCCGACTTATCTCCGACCTCGGCATAATAGACGACAAAGGACCCGCGCTCACCTTTGCGGACACAAGCCTTTAGGGCCAACGCCTGTTTGAAGGTGAACCAATGGCGTGACCTGAAACCACTTGCCAAAGAAGCAGCCCAAAGGGCGATGATATTCATGCCGCGATAGGGCGTTCCGCAGGAACGTAATGGCAAGACCAATGCATCAGGCGGGGCAATATCATCCCATGGTTTGATCCAGGGGCGAACACCGCGCTCCAACAGGGAACTGATCTGGGCTGTGACGCGCTCATGGGGTGTCAGACGAACTTCATCGGACGCTGATGATAAGCGGGAGTTACAAGAAGGAGAAATTGCAAACGACATGGCGGAGACCTCCGCCGATGGGATCTTGCGCTACGCGATACTCACCATGAGCTCGCACCGCCCCCATCGGCCGAGATCAACAAACCGCACCCCTGATAGCCTGGCCGCACCCCGGTAGTCTCCGGCTTGTCCAGACCGGGGCGGAAGCAAAGCGCCCGACTTAACGGTTGCGGGCGGGCTATCAGGGGTGCAGAGATTTTGGGCCGATGGGGCAGGGCTTATCCACCCTTGTCCCGGGTGAGAGAAACGCGGAAATTTGTCTGCCAGTACCGATAGCCTCATGCCGGGTATCGAGGGTTTCGTCAGAATACAGATATAGCCTGTCTCTGACTCTGGTGCTTGGTAAACAGAGTCCGCTTTTGTTACCGCCATGCCCAAATCCTTTATCCTTCCAAGTGGAGCCGGGCTGCGAGTTCAATGTGGAGCGCTAGCAAGCTATTTTGCGAAGTGAATCGCGATTTTTGCCAAGCTGCCATAGTTGAACTGAATGCTAGCTCGGGTCGAGAATTTGTTGAGCCTATAATGTCGCGAAAATCGGTGCTATTCTGGTTGTTACGCGATAAAACTTGTTGTTCGCAGACCCTACCAAAACGTTGATGAACGAATAGGGCGAGGCCCGCGAGTTTTTCTGCCTTGGACCACTGGCTTTGCTCTGCTACCCATCGTTGGGCCGCTTTGGCCTAGAGTCGTTGGCCTTGTGAGGTGCACCCATTGTTCGGGCCAGTGGGAGTTAGAGTTTCCCGGCCTAAGTCACGTTAGCGGGCTGGGATCGCTGACGTGATTTATCAATGAGATCGGGACTTTGTTGCCGAGGGCGCTATGTGGCCTGACCTCGTTGTAGTATCTGCGGTAAGTCTCCAACTATGTGCTTCGCCGCCCTTCGGGTCCTTCGCATCCGCAAGAGACAAGAACCAGTGAGCGTTCAAACATTCGGCGCGGAACTTGCCGTTAAAGCTCTCGATGAACGCATTGTCGGTTGGTTTGCCGGGACGCGAGAAGTCCAGCGTGACACCCTTGGCATAGGCCCACAGGTCCAGATTGTGGGAGATAAACTCAGAACCTTGATCAACGCGAATGGCTTTTGGATAGCCGATCTGTGAGCAAGCCTGTTCCAAAGCCTCTATGACGTCCTCTGATCGATAGCTGAATCTGGGGTCGATGATGGGCGAGAAGCGTGTGAACGTGTCAACAACCGTCAGGATCCTGAACTTGCGGCCCGTTGCCAATTGATCGTGAACAAAGTCCATGGCCCACGTTTCATTCGACTGTGTCGCCTCTTTTCGATCTTCTCGTAGCTTGGCTTTAACACGCCGCTTGGGCGTCTTATTCCTGAGCTGAAGCCCCATTTCCTTGTAAACACGATAGGTTTTCTTGACATTGTGCTGCCAACCATCGCGCTGCAACATCACATGCACGCGTCGATAGCCATAGCGCACGCGGTTCGGATTGGCGCTTGAACCAGTGGCGCGCCCAATCCTCACCGCAAATCTCCTTGATCGCCATTTGCAGACTGGCCTGATCGTGTCGCCGAAGCTTGTATTGAATGGTCGATCTGTCTGCTTCAAGAACCTGGCAGGCTCTCCGCTGCGACATATTCCATTCCCGACAAGCCTCAGCCACCAGCACACGCTTTCGATCAGGCCTTACAGCTTTCGCCGGATAACGTCCTGAAGCATCTCTTTGTCGAGCGACAGGTCAGCCACAATCTTCCGCAGCTTTGTGTTTTCGTCTTCCAGGAACTTCAACCGCTTGATCTCAGTTGGCAGCAACCCATCATACTTTTTCTTCCAGTTGAAATAGGTCGCCTGGCTAATGCCAGCCCGCCGGCAAATCTCAGCAACCGGCACACCTTCTGCCCCCTGCTTCAAGATAAATGCCTTCTGCGCGTCCGTAAATTTGCTCGCTTGTGCTGCGCCGCCCTTCGGGTCATCGCTTTCCACTCCTCCCCAGCGCAGGGTTAGATAACTGGAAAACTCTAATTTACCATGGACCGAATTCAGGGGAGCACGTCAACGTCAGCGTACCAGGTATTGATTCTGGCCTTTGCAGCATTTTGATGCTTGAGTGAGATTTCTAGCCATACACGCAAAATGTCGGAATCAGCGGCTTCTTGCTTTAATGTGTCAACATATTGGCTTGAAAACGTCTCCATATTATATTAACTTGAGGGTGCGTATAGGGATCAGATTTTGCACTTTGTGCAAAGTAGCTGCTCTCCTCGGTTGGTTGATGTAGCCGGGCAGCCATTCACAAAGGGATGCAACTTGATGACTGCCTATGGATTGATGCCTCCGTCAGATGAGGATCGCAGCCCTCCCGCTCTGGCTCGTCAGATTCGCTTGATGATTCAGTCTGGGGAGGTTCTGCCAGGCTCTCACCTTGGGACGGTTGAGTT
>NZ_JBIIYV010000081.1:0-11375 GCF_044346625.1 Aquidulcibacter sp.
CGCCAGAAACGATTAAGAAACTCACTGCAGCGGGCCATCAAATAATTATCGAAACCGGTGCCGGTGATCACGCATCCTCGCCTGACCGCCTGTTCGTTGAGGCAGGCGCTGAAATCGCGGCAGATGCCAAGGCGACACTGAAAGGTGTGGACCTTCTGTTGAAAGTCCGCCGTCCCAGTGCCGCTGAGTTGAAGTTGGTGCCCAAAGGCGCTGGCGTGGTGGCTTTCTGGAGCCCGCATAGCGACAAGGCGCTGATTGAAGCCGCCGCCAAAGCTGGCGTGGTCGCTTTGTCGATGGAGTTCACCCCCCGCATCACCCGGGCCCAAGCGATGGATGCTTTGTCGTCTCAGGCGAACTTGGCAGGTTATCGCGCCGTGATCGAGGGTGCGGCGCTTTATGGCCGTGGTTTCCCGATGATGATGACGGCGGCTGGAACTGTCGCTGCAGCAAAATGCTTCGTGATGGGCGCAGGCGTTGCCGGCCTTCAGGCGATCGCGACGGCGCGTCGCCTTGGCGCTATTGTGACCTCAACCGACGTGCGGCCTGCCGCCAAGGAACAGGTCGCCTCACTCGGTGCCAAGTTTATCGCGGTCGAGGATGAAGAGTTCAAGGCCGCCGAAACCGCGGCTGGCTATGCCAAGCCCATGAGTGCGGAATATCAGGCCAAGCAGGCAATCCTTGTCGGCGAACATATTGCAAAACAAGACGTCGTTATCACAACGGCCCTGATCCCCGGCCGTCCGGCCCCGGTTTTGGTGACGCCGGAAATGGTTGCCGCCATGAAGCCTGGCAGCGTGATTGTTGATTTGGCGGTGGAACAAGGCGGTAATTGCCCGCTTTCCAAAGCCGATGAATTGGTTGTCACCGAAAATGGTGTGACCATTGCCGGCTTTGCCAATCTGCCCGGTCGATTGGCGGCGGATTCTAGCGCGCTTTATGCGAAGAATTTGCTCAACCTGTTACCGCTCTTGACGGATGCCGAAACCAAGGCGTTTGCCCCCCATTTTGACGACGATATCATTCAGGGCATGCTGCTCACCCGCGATGGCGTGGTCGTGCACCCCTCCCTGACAGCAGCATGAGGATTGAACATGGAAGCCGTTGATCCCACCGTTTTCCGCCTCGCCATTTTCGTGTTGGCGATTTTTGTTGGCTATTACGTGGTGTGGAGCGTGACTCCCGCCCTGCATACGCCTCTGATGGCCGTTACCAACGCCATTTCTTCAGTCGTCGTCGTCGGCGCTTTGATCGCGGCCGCAGCGACGCTGCCAGATGGCGGGGCTGATAGCGCGACTTGGGTGTCGCGTGGCATGGGCGCGCTCGCTGTCGCATTGGCCGCCGTTAACATCTTTGGCGGGTTCCTTGTGACCCAGCGGATGTTGGCGATGTATAAGAAGAAGGAGCGGTCGGCTCCTGGAAAGGGCGGCCACTAAGATGACCCCATCGATTGCAGCCCTTCTCTATCTCGTCTCAGGCGTCTTGTTCATTCTGGCCCTGCGCGGTCTCTCCAGCCCTGAAACCAGTCGTCAAGGCAATACCTACGGCATGGTCGGCATGGCGATTTCGGTCGTCACAACACTCTTGGCGGTCAAGCTTGACGTCACAACCATTGGCCTGATCCTGGCAGCAACCGCCATTGGTGGCGGTGTGGGCGCGGTGCTTGCGCGCAAGATTGCTATGACCAGCATGCCCCAATTGGTGGCAGCCTTTCACTCGCTCGTTGGTCTTGCCGCTGTTCTGATTGCGGGCGCAGCCATGTATAGCCCGGAAGCGTTCAACATTGCGGCTGAAGGCGGCGGCATTAAAACCGCTTCCTTGGTCGAAATGGGCCTCGGCATTGCGATTGGCTCGATCACCTTTACGGGGTCGTTGATCGCGTTTGCGAAGCTAAACGGCAACATGAGCGGCGCGCCAATCATTCTGCCAGCCCGCCATTTGCTCAACATTCTGATCCTTGTCGGCATTATCGCCCTGATCGGGGTATTGATCGCAACCCAAGGCGCAGCACTATGGGCCTTCTGGGCACTGGTGGGCTTGTCCTTCCTATTGGGTGTGACTTTGATTATCCCCATCGGCGGCGCGGATATGCCGGTCGTGGTCTCCATGCTCAACTCTTACTCTGGTTGGGCAGCGGCAGCTTTGGGCTTCACGCTGGAGAATAATGCGCTGATCATCACGGGGGCTCTGGTCGGCTCGTCTGGGGCGATCCTGTCTTACATTATGTGTAAGGGCATGAACCGTAGCTTCATTTCGGTGATCTTGGGCGGCTTTGGTGCGGCCGATGGTGCAGCCGTTGCCGGTGGTAAGGTCGAGACGCGTCCCGTTAAGCAGGGAAGTGCCGAAGATGCAGCCTTCATCATGAAGAATGCCGAGCGTGTGATCATCGTGCCAGGCTATGGCATGGCTGTGGCTCAAGCCCAGCACGCCCTTAAAGAAATGGCTGATAAATTGAAGGCTGAGGGGGTGGAGGTCAAATATGCCATCCATCCAGTCGCAGGCCGGATGCCGGGCCATATGAACGTGCTATTGGCAGAAGCCCAAGTGCCTTATGATGAAGTCTTTGAACTCGAAGACATCAACTCGGAATTTGGTCAGGCCGATGTTGCCTATATCATCGGTGCCAATGACGTCACCAATCCGTCCGCCAAGACCGATCCGCAAAGCCCGATCTTTGGTATGCCGATCTTGGACGTCGAAAAGGCTAAGACGGTTTTGTTCATTAAGCGCGGCATGGGCTCAGGCTATGCGGGCGTTGAGAACGAACTGTTCTTCCGAGACAACACCATGATGTTGTTCGCCGACGCCAAGAAGATGACCGAAGCGATCGTGAAGTTCTTGTGATCAGTGAATTATTAAACTGATCACTTTACTAACAGGGGTTTCTAGGCTCGTCTGAGCGCATTTGAGACCCCCGATGACACCGCAGAAGCTTTCAGATTACCTCGCTAAGCCAGTTGTTCTTGGGGGGTGCCTGGCGTTTGTCTGGCTTGCCAGCTTGATTTCTGCGGTGGCTCTGTCGCCTGCAGCAGATATTGCTTGGCGATACTTTATTGCGGGCGGGATACTCGAGGGCAAAACACTTTACCGAGACGTCATCGACCTCAATCCTCCGCTTTGGTTCTGGGCCGCTATTCCCAGCGTGTGGATTGGCAATGTATTTGGTGCCGGGGCACATATTGTTGCCATGTCGCTGGCACATTTGAGCTGCCTTATCGCATTATGGATGTTTGCCAAAGGTATTGACGGTATTCTATCCAAATCAGAGCGCGGCTTTGCTTTGGTGGGGTTTTTGGTCGCTATCCTGTGGGTGGCGGTTGCCGATGTCGGCCAACGTGAACAATCGGTCTTGATTGCAAGTGTCTTGTGGCTGGTTTTGGCGCTACGGCGTGATGCACAATTGCCCGTATCACTCGGGCTGGCCGTCAGCATCGCGTGCTTTAGCGCTTATGGCTTTGCGCTAAAGCACTATTTTGTTCTCATCCCCCTTGCCGTCGAACTTGTCCTTGCGCTGCGCTTGGGCAAAAAGTGGCGCCCGTTTCGGCCAGAAACCCTTGTTTTGGGAGGATTGGCGATCGGATATGCGCTATTGGTGTTTTTCTTTGCGCAGGATTTTTTGGCAGAGATCGTGCCAGTGGCTGCCCTGTCCTACGATGCGTTTAATGCTTGGACTGGGAAGCCGGCATGGTACGCGATCCTTATGGTCATCGGGCCAGCCCAGTTTCTGTTGGTTCCTTTGGTCCTTATGATACGATTGAGGGATAGAAGGCCGATCATTCTGGGTCTATTTGGGCTATGCTTTCTCTTTTTAATAATCATCATTGGCCAGATGAAGGGGTTTTTCTACCACTACATCGCGCTGAAAGGGGTGAGTATCTTAATCTTGGTCCTTTGGCTTGGTCGAGAGGCACCGATGGCGGCAATAGATAAGTGGTTAGTCCGGCTTGGACTCGTCGGCTTCTTTTTCTCAATGATCATCAGTCCTCTGCAAACTGTCCTTAAAGAAGGCGCGACACCGGTTTCTGGGAATTTGCTTCACTTGATCCGCGCCGAGCCGCCCTCAAACCGCATTATGATCCTATCGACCGTGCCGCAGAACAGCTTTCTTGTTTTGGCGCAGCAAGGGCGCAGCTTTGGTGCCCGCCATTATTCGATGTGGATGGTCCCGGGCCTCATGGTCCAAGGACAGAACCAAAAGACCGCAGATGCAGCCAAGGCACAACTGGCCCGTGTCCGTCGCGAGTATTTAGAAGATATTCAATGCTTCGCACCCACGATTCTGATTTCTCAAAAGGAAAAATTCAAGGGCCAGAAGTCAATCCAGACCGAAGGCATGGCATTTCTACGCGAGGACCCTACGGCTGATCGTTGGATGGCGGATCATTATCGCCTTGAGTCACGCTTGGACGACTTCCAAGTTTGGCGCCAGATGAAACCTATTGGCCAAGGGGCGAATTGCCCATCAAAGAGCCGGTAAACCCAAGGCTTTACGGATAGCTGCTGCAATCTGGGCCGCGGCCCCAAAAGCGGTTTCAGATTGGGCGCCTTGTACCCCGGTGCCGCCTGAGACGATCAAGTCTGCATTCATCCGGCTGGGCCCTGTCCAGCGTTCATAAGCGGGGCGAACGGAAGACAGATATTGTGCGGCAACTGTTTCAGGGGTCCGCCCACGCTCGTGAATGTCGCGCAAGAGACGCCGCAGCAACCGGATATCAGAGGGCGTATCTACAAAGACCTTCAGATCGCACAAATTATAAATGGCACTGTCACATAAGGTGTGCGTGCCCTCCAAGATCACCACGTCGCAGGCAGGTAGTTGGTGGGTAGCTTCACGCCTGCCGTGGATAGTAAAATCATAAATGGGTACATCCACGGCCTCTCCTGCTTTAATCGCCTTGAGATGCTGCTCCAGCAATAGGTGATCGCGCGCATCTGGCGTGTCAAAGTCATAGGTGGCGGGATCAAATCCCGGCAAAGAGCGACTGTCCTTATAATAGTCGTCTTGCGAGACAATCTGCGCTTTCAATGGCCGCAATAGCCCGACCAATTGCGCAGCCGTTGTTGTTTTGCCTGAGCCGGAACCGCCGCTAATCGCGACCAGATAGGGGGAGGATGTCACGCCCTTCATCCAAGGCGGACGGCGGTGCCGCTGGCTGCCACCATCATCATCGTTCCCTGATGGACGCCGCCTTCAAAGTCGATCGACACCCCGACAACAGCGTCAGCGCCCAAAGCTTGCGCCTCAAGCATCAATTCATCAATCGCGACTTGGCGTGCTTCGCGTAGGGTCTTCTCGTAAGCACCACTGCGACCACCGATGACGTCGCGAATACCGGCAAACAAATCGCGAAATACATTGGCCCCAATTACGGCCTCGCCTGCGACGACGCCCAGATAATGGGTAACTTTCCGGCCTTCTACAAAATCAGTCGTGGTTACGATCATCTGACTCTCCCTCGATTGTCTATTTCGACTAAACCGCTTCGGCGAACCTAGTTGCTTTCAGGGTCTTTCAACACCGCAGCAGGCATGGTGCCGACAAATTCTTGCACATTACAGCCATAGCCGGGCTTAAGACGCGCTTCGGCTTGGTTGAGGCCGGAAAAATTCACGATCACCCGCTCGTCCATATAAACAATTTGTGCGCCATCAATCTGAGAGCCAATTTCGATGCGGCATGCTTTCTCGTCACGGTTTTGGACATAAAGGCAGCTACACATTTGTCGGGCGATAAAGCCGGCACCGATCTCGCCGTACTTGCGGGCTTGATAGCCAACCGCCAGCACGATGACGAATATGGCAACAAGGACGATGCCAATGATCGTGGAAAAAGAAGGCAGTTTGCGCACAGGCCATAGAACCTTATAAAGAGAGTCGTTAGAGACCAGCCTAATCCGGTCTGTCCAATTCATCTAGAGGCTTATGATGCGCCGCGCCATGCGTCCCAGCAGAAACTTTCCGACCCTTTCCCGTCCAATCTGGATTGGCCTTGCCGTTTGCGCGGCTGTCGCCGCTGGCTTGGGTACTTATGTGGTTGCTCAAGACGGCCAGAAGGCGCAAATGGCAGCCTATGCCAAGGGCCCTTTGGTGCCTCTGCCGCCCCAGCCAAAGGGCGTGCCTTTTCCAACTGAAGCTTGGCCGAGGGGGCAAGCGCCTGAAGCGGCAGCACGGGTGATCAAGACCCAGTTTGACCAAGCGTTTAACAACTCAGACTCCCCAATGGGTCAGACGCGGGCCGTTATCATTGTTCAAGGCGGACGGGTTGTCGCCGAACGTTATTTAACCGGTTTTGATGAGAAATCGAAGCTGGTTTCTTGGTCCATGGCCAAAAGCGTGACCGCTAGCCTTGTCGGCATCGCCATGCTGGATGGCAAGCTCAAACTCGATCAACCCTTGAATGACCCTTTGTGGGATGATGGCGATCCCCGTCGCGACATCACCATCCGTCAGGCCCTGCATATGAGTGACGGGCTGCGCTGGCGGGAAGATGGCTATGCCGATCCCGTCTCTAACGATGCGGCTAAAATGTTGTTTGGCCCGGGTCGTGAGAACATCGTGGCTTATGTGGCCGATCGCCCGACAGAGTATAAGCCAGGTGAGAAGTGGCGCTATTCCTCTGGCACCACGAATTTGATTTCAGCTGCGGTCGCCCGTGCGGTGTCACCGCGGAACTTGAAGGATCCAACCGGGGCCGAGGGCTACCGTAATTTCATGTATGATCGGCTGTTCCGACCCATTGGCATGAATAATGTAGCCGCAGAATTTGATCTGGCCGGCAATTTCTATGCATCCTCCTTAATGCATGCGACCGCGCAAGACTGGGCCCGCTATGGCCTTCTCCATCTGCGGGACGGGGTTTGGGACGGCAAACGCATTTTGCCAGAGGGCTATGTCGATTTCTTGCGGACGCCAACCACCGCGGAGGGAGCCACATCCTATGGCGCGCATTGGTGGCTGAGCCTGCCTAATAAGCAGGGCACCTTGAAGAATGGCCCCTATGATTCGTTTGAGGCACATGGCTTCCAGGGTCAGTGGATTGGGGTGATTCCCTCCAAGGATTTGGTGATTGTCCGTTTGGGCCTGATGACCGACGAATCAGGCTGGGATACATTGGATGCGTGGCTGCAACCAATTGTGGATGCCTTTCCCGCTGTCACCCGGCCCTAAGGGCCGCTGACACCCCAATAAAGCGACTAGAATTACGAAAATCCTCTTCATCTTCATGAAGAATCCCTAGCGGCTGTCTGGCTGCGTTAATCTCTCCTTAACTGAAAAATACATTTTGCGTGAAATACCCCATTGACCGCCGCACTAAGCCGCATCCACTATATATGGTGTCTTGCTCAGGGGGCGGGCGCAACTTCTAGGCAGAACGCCGAATCATCCCAATCTGCGCAAACATGTGGGTCGCGCGAACGAACTTGTGTGCACCGCCACATTAGGGGCTGTTCAAAGGTTGGGGAATCGGGTGTTCTGGACGGCTGACGGGCCGTGTAACGATTTGGGAGCAGGAAGAATGAACGGGAATGATGCAGCTACCGCTAATGCCATTGAAGCTGTCGCCAGCGCAGCACCGGCACTGGCGCGCCGTGCAGTCCATCGTGGCAAGCCTAAGGCCGTTCAGCTTCGGATCGTAGAAAGCGTCAAAGTCGACCGGTCGCGTGATGCGCTATTGACCGATTTCGGCAAGACCACCTTGGAAGATCGTTATTTGCTGCAAGGCGAAAGCTATCAGGATATGTTTGCCCGCGTCGCGACCGCTTATGCTGACGATATCGCCCACGCCCAGCGCCTCTATGATTATATCTCCAGATTGTGGTTCATGCCCGCAACGCCAGTCCTTTCCAACGGCGGGGCAGAGCGTGGCTTGCCCATCTCGTGCTTCTTGAATTCGGTGGACGACAGCCTCGATGGCATCGTGCAGTCTTGGAACGAAAATGTTTGGCTCGCGTCAAACGGCGGTGGCATCGGTACCTATTGGGGCGGCGTGCGTTCCATCGGTGAAAAGATCGGGGCCAATGGCCACACCAGCGGCATTATCCCTTTCATTCGCGTGATGGATTCCTTGACCTTGGCGATTTCGCAAGGTTCGCTGCGTCGCGGCTCGGCGGCTGTTTATCTCGACGTGCACCATCCTGAGATCGAAGAGTTCCTTGAAATCCGCAAGCCTTCGGGCGATTTCAACCGCAAGAGCTTGAACCTGCATCATGGCATCAACATCACCGACGACTTCATGGAAGCCGTGCGCAGCGATGGTGACTTCGACCTGATTAGCCCCAAGACCAATGAAGTGGTGCGCACGGTTAAGGCGCGCAAAATCTGGCAGAAAATCTTGGATCTGCGCCTGCAAACCGGCGAGCCTTATTTACTGTTCGTCGACACCGTCAACAAAGCCATGCCAGCCCACCAGCGCAAGCTGGGCTTCAAGGTCCGTCAATCAAACCTGTGCAGCGAAATCATGTTGCACACCGGCAAAGATCATTTGGGCAAAGACCGCACAGCCGTCTGCTGTCTCTCCTCGCTCAATGCCGAGACCTATATGGAGTGGAAAGACGATCCAAACTTCATCGAGGACATCTTCCGTTTCCTCGACAATGTGTTGGAAGACTTCATCCAGCGCGCACCCGATGAGATGGAGCGCGCAACCTATTCGGCCTTCCGCGAGCGGTCGGTCGGTTTGGGCATCATGGGCTTGCACTCCTTCTTGCAAGCCCAGGGTGTTCCGTTTGAAAGCGCTATGGCGAAAAGCTGGAACATGCGGATCTTCAAACAAGTCCGCCAAGCAGCAGACGCGGCTTCGGTGAAGCTGGCGCAAGAGCGTGGACCTTGCCCAGACGCGGCCGAACAAGGGGTGATGGCCCGCTTTACCCATAAGCTGGCGATTGCCCCAACCGCTTCGATCTCGATCATTTGCGGTGGCACCAGCGCTGGCATTGAGCCAATCCCAGCCAATATCTACACCCATAAGACCCTTTCGGGCTCGTTCTCGGTCAAGAATCCGTACCTTGAAAAGCTATTGGACACCAAGGGCCTCAATAATGATGCGACTTGGACCTCGATCCTAGAGAATGAAGGTTCGGTCCAGCACCTTGAATGTCTGAACGAGCTGGAGAAGTCGGTCTACAAGACCGCTTTTGAACTAGATCAGCGCTGGGTGATTGAACTGGCAGCTGACCGCACGCCCTATATCTGCCAGGGCCAAAGCCTCAACGTCTTTATTCCGGGCGATGTCGATAAGTGGGACTTGCACATGCTGCATTGGTCGGCTTGGGAAAAGGGTATCAAGAGCCTCTATTACTGCCGCTCCAAGTCCATACAGCGCGCTCAAATCGCGGGCTCAGCCAATAAGGGCGAGGACGTTGTGGATATGGAAAGCAGCGCGCCTACTGATTATGAAGAGTGCTTGGCCTGCCAATAGGCGACTAGCCCTACAGGTCACTATAGCGGGTCTGTCCTTAACGGGTGGGCCCGTTTGCTTGTCCGGCAATCGCGATCTTGTTGATCCGGGCAAACCGCAAGAACGACCCCATCGGAAACTCGGTCCAGCTGCGTTTGGCGGTGTCGAGACCCAAAGTGGCGGCAACATCAAACACATAGTCCTGACAGGCAAAGGTTTTACCATTGTGTGGCCCGATCATGCTGGGCCGTAGGCGATAGCGATTCTCTGTGCGCCAACGACGATCGACTGCTAAGGCTGCTTGATAGCGTGCTTCATCGACACGAACATGCACCTGTAAATGCCGCCACCAGCCATCATCGGCTTTCATCAGGCCCGGCACAAAATCTTGCCCCGTCACCGTGCCCCATGGCAGAATGAGTGCGGCAGCCATCGCCTTGATGGCTTGGATCTGGTCATTGGCATAATAGCCAGCTTCACGTGTGCCAGGCTTTGCTAACGGCGGTGTCTCCGGCCATTCTAGCCATAAATGGCCAATAAAATCGCCCTTCGACGGGGTGGGCTTTGTGGCAATGATTGTTATCGAGCGCCCAGGTACCGTTTTGTCTGACCGAAGATCGACTGACGCGGCCTGAGGCACAGGCTCAATCGGGGCGTAGTAAGACCGCATCCAAGCCGCCACCACAAGGCCAAGATTCAAGAGAACCCAAGCCAAGCAGGCTAGGAGTGTCAATAGAATGAGTTTGCCAGGTCGCGCCGTGATTGCGCCTGCGGGCTTGTTTGTGGCAGTCTCTTGTAATGCGCTATTCAATTCGACCTGCCACGTTAGAGGATGCAGCCTCTATTCAAGCAATCTATGCTCACCATGTCAAAACCGGCACCGGGACTTTTGAACTGGAGCCGCCGGACTTAGCTGAAATCCAAAGTCGCATGACAAAAATTGCAAAACGGGGCAGCCCTTGGCTGGTGGCCTGTAACGACGAGGGACATGCTATTGGCTATGCCTATGCCGGGCCGTTCCGGGAGCGGCCAGCCTATGACTGCACGGTGGAAGACTCCATTTACCTGGCACCAGAAGCGACTGGTTACGGCGTCGGTCGAGCGCTTTTGGCTGAATTGATCGCGCGCTGTACCGAGACCGGCTATACCCAAATGCTGGCTGTCATTGGCGACAGCGGCAATCTCGCTTCCATCGGTCTGCATCGAGCGATGGGGTTTGAGGATGTCGGCGTTCTCCGCGATGTGGGACACAAATTTGGCCGTTACCTTGATGTGGTGATTTTGCAGAAAAGTCTGTGAACAAGTCGCCAGAAACGGGGAATCATTGTTTCGTGTTTCCGCGATGTTGTTAAGCTAGCCTTAACCAAGCTCCGATCTATATATAGGGGCGTACTGCATGAAACACACACGATATAGGGGCAATCAATGGCATTTGGCGATAATGGTACGGGCGTCGGGCTGGTAACACCATCTCATAGTTACAAGCCATTCCGTTATCCTTGGGCCTATGATTTCTGGAAGCGCCAGCAGCAAGTTCACTGGTTGCCTGAAGAAGTGCCATTGGGCGAAGATTGTAAAGACTGGGCGACCCGTCTGAACGATAATGAGCGCAATTTGCTGACCCAGATTTTCCGCTTCTTCACCCAATCCGATGTGGAAGTGAACGACAATTATATGGAGCGTTACGCCCGCGTCTTTAAGCCGACCGAAGTCAAAATGATGCTGTCGGCTTTCTCCAACATCGAGACCGTGCACATCGCCGCTTATGCGCTTCTGCTTGAGACAATCGGCATGCCCGATTCCGAATTCTCGGCCTTCATGGAATATGAGGCGATGCGCGACAAGCATACCTATATGCAGGACTTTGGGGTCGACACCGAAGAAGACGTGTTGCGCACCTTGGCGATGTTTGGTGGCTTCACCGAAGGCCTCCAGCTGTTTGCGTCTTTTGCCATGCTGATGAACTTCCCGCGCTTCAACA
>NZ_JBIIYV010000031.1:0-36161 GCF_044346625.1 Aquidulcibacter sp.
ACGTGATCGGTTCCCTCGTCACCATGTTCAATCCACACGAATGCCGAAACTACTTCGCTAGCTGTGGGTATGATGCAGATTGATCGGGAAGCGCTCTAAACAATGCTATTGCGCGCAGCCCGCTGATACGAAAGCTTCCGGTGTATTAGCGCGTTCTTCTCAAAGCCGGCTTCCGCTACGAACGCGATACAATATTTCTCGGTGAAGACTGTGAAGTTTTCCGACGAGTTCGCTGATCGCTCCAAGGTCCGTAATCGGCCGGAAGCGGCGGTTGGTGTTCAAAACCTCCAAATGGCAGCTTTCGCCGCCCCCGCCCCCCAAAGCAGACCAACCGCAATCGGCCAATAGTAAGCATTCCGTTTGATCGTTGCTGTTTCCAAAAGGCACCCGGTTACATCGCGCCGATACGTCAGCCATTAGGTCAGAAGTTTACTGAGGAGGTTGCGACCGCATTTACTCCACGGCCGGTGGGCCCCAAGGCGGCGGCGGTGCAGTTATCGGCTGGCTCAAATCAAATTCAAAGCGCACGTGGCGGTTTGGTCGCGTGACCTCATAAATGAAACGCTTGCCGGGCTCAATTTCCAGCCCCCAAGTATTGAGTGACGAATTTGGTCGCCCGGTCCGTTCAAAAAGCGCCTTTGAAAAGGCATCTGCAGGAAATTCTTGGCGGGTAGCGGTGCCCGGTGTCAGTGTGCGACCGCCATATTGTGTGACTTCATCTTCGCTTCCGTCTGCATGACGATGGTCGTGCTTCAACTCAATCCCCGCCTCGGTCCCCCCAATTTTGCGTGTAACCACCCATGTGCGCGACCTATCATCTTCGACATGTAAGGGGATTTTTATTGTCTCTGCAGTGCAGCTCCGCACATGCATGATCATTGCTTTTCCCTTCAGATCTGCATCCATTGGATGGTCTGTTACCATTTTACCGGCAAAGGCTTGACCACATAGTTTAGACACGCTCTGGAAAAATCTGTCTTGATCGCTGTTCGAGATACGGGCTTGCGGTGACAACGCGCATGCGGTCAAAAGCCCAGTCAATATCAATAAAAGCAAGGAACGCCGCATAGATAGAAACACCTTAACCCACTCCTTATTAGTTTGACACCTAATTGAAGTGAACATCAAGCGCGAAAGTTACAGTGGACTCAACCGTCTAGGCAAATGCAAAGGCAGTCACTCTAGAAAGGCCCGCTACTTTTGACTTGAGGAACCAAATCCACATCCAAATTGCCATCCGAATACAGTGATAGGCTCTGACGCCGCCTCGAAGCTTCCTCCATTCACTCGGAGAGTTTGATCGCCTTTGAAGTGCATCCATACTTCGGGCCACTAGAAACCAGCGCTTACTGTTAGGATAAATGGCAGCGTATGCCGCCTTCGCCCCCCAAACCCGACCATGCCCGTTCTGCCACATCATGCCAGAAAGCCAACAGTCCCAAAAGCGTCCCACTTAGTGGAAATTCCCCTAGGCTTTCTCGCCAACAAGCAGCCTCTTAGCCTTAGCGGCAGCCCGGCGCGCGAGGTGGTACAGCCTTGCCGCTCCCTCATCATAGCGAACCGTGACCTTGCAATGCTCGCCATAGGTCTCTGTTAGAAACTTCCGGATCATAGCTTCTGCATTTTCGCGGGGGCCCAAGAGCTCAGCCGTCAATGGGCATTCGGTGCGGCTGTGGTAGGTCGCGTAAACCTCCCCATCCCCTTCGAACACATTGCCCATCGTATAGGGGTAAAGGTCGCAGTCCATGGGCCGGTTCCCATAGACTTGGCACTGCTGATCCCAATTCGGGCACGGACCATTCCCAAGGGAAGAAATCTCGTACAAATTACCTTTCCGGGAAACGGTTAGGTGATCGCTTTTTCCCGCAAAAAGCCGCGTATATTCTGCTTCATTGATCTTCAGGCCATGAAGTTCTCGACAACAGCTTTGGTCCGTTGGGCATTTCAAGCAAGGGTTTGACACGCAATAACTCCCCAGTTTCGTTGGACCACAGGCTAGTCAGGAACTGTGAAATGACACTTAAGAAACAGGAATAGAGTTCGCGTTTGTTCAGTATCATCGACCTCGCTGCCTCCGCTATGGGTGGAGGTCTAGTCCAGGGGCGGGCAAACGGGCATAAGCAGGCGATGTCCAATCCTGACTTTTCCGCCCCTAAGCCTTTTGGGCCGCTTCGATCTTTTGGCCGTGTGCGCGGGCGCGCGCTTTCTGATCGCCAAGAGCATTTGTTTGAAACTTTGTTTCCAAGCGTATCAATCCCAGCAGAACCTACTGAGACTTTGGATCCACTTCAGTGGATGCCTGCCGCAGAGGCGGTGATCTTTGAGATTGGTTTCGGCGGGGGCGAGCATTTGATTGGGCAAGCTGAGCGTCACCCAAACCATTTATTCCTTGGCGCAGAACCTTTCCAAGAAGGCGTTGCGAAGGCCTTAGTGGGAATAGAGGATCGTGGCCTAACCAACGTACGTCTCTTGGCCTCCGATGCAAGGCCGGTGTTGAAAGCGCTAAAGCCCGCCAGTCTCGATAAGCTTGTGATCTTGTTTCCGGACCCGTGGCACAAAGTCAAGCACAATAAGCGCCGCCTGATTCAACAAACTTTTCTGGACGATGCCCATCAGGCATTGAAGCCCGGCGGAGAACTTCGATTTGCTACCGATTGGGCTAATTATGCCGCTTGGACGCTTGAGAAAATGACCCAGCATGGCGGATTTGACTGGCTGGCTGAGGCAGCGACCGACTGGCGTACCCCGCCTGAAGACCACATCACGACGCGGTATGAGACCAAGAAACTCGGCGATTGCGCGCCGATATTCCTGTGCTTTACCGCCCGCCAGCAGGCGTCGTAAGCGCCACAAAGACGTCTTCAAGATTGGGCTCTTCAATCCGCAAATCCTTGATCCGCACACCAGACCCCATCGCTTGGGAAAGGAGTGCTTCAACGCTATGTTCATTGGGGCGATAGTGGATGGCCAAAGCACCGTCTGGTCGCAACACGCATTCCAGATCGGCCATGCCTGCAGGGATTTGGGTTAAGGGCTCGAGTGGCGAAATCACGACGGCCTTTTTGTCGAGGCGCCTGAGAATGGTGGGCGTGGGTTCGCACGCAATCAGGCGACCTTGGTCGATAATCGCGATATTGTCGCATAGCTCTTGAGCTTCTTCGAGATAGTGCGTCGTCAAAACGACCGTCACGCCACGCTCTTTATTGAGCATGGTGATATATTCCCACAAAGATCGACGAAGTTCGACATCGACGCCCGCGGTCGGCTCGTCAAGAATTACCACTGGCGGGGTGTGGACAAGGGCTTTGGCAATCAAAAGCCGGCGTTTCATGCCGCCTGACAATTGTCGCGAATAGGTGTCGCGCTTGTCAGCGAGCCCAACAGCGTCAAGCAATTCCATCGAGCGCCGTTCCTTTGAAGGTACGCCATAGAAACCCGCTTGCAGCTCCAACGTCTCAAAGGGGGTAAAGAAGGCGTCAAAGCTGATTTCTTGGGGCACTATCCCGATTGCAGCCTTCGCAGCGCGGTGGTCTTTGTCGATATCAATGTCCCAGATTCGAACTTCCCCGGCAGTTTTGATGACAAGGCCGGCAAGTATATTGATAAACGTTGATTTGCCAGCGCCATTAGGGCCCAAGAGTCCAAAGATCGATCCTTTTGGAATAGCCAGGTCCAACCCTTTGAGTGCCTGCTTTTCGGGCGATTTCCCGCTGGCAGCATAGGTTTTCTGAAGCCTGCGAGCTTCAATGGCAAAAGATGGATGGGTCATGGATTCTCGCTTGGCACACACGTTGACGAATAGGGCCGTAAAGTTCTAATTAAGCCGCGAAGCAGTTCGTAGCAATCACGCAGCTGTGAGAGAAAAAAATTTATGTCCGTCACCGGCCCGCCAAATTCTACCCAGCCAGTTGAAACCATTTATGTGGACGATCATCGCGTTGCTTGTGATGGCGGTGGCGGTGCATTGGGTCATCCCAAAGTCTGGTATGAGATGGGTGATGAAGGCAAAGTGGAGTGCTTGTATTGTGGCCGCGTTTACATCAACAAAGATGGGGCAGCCGCGCACTAGCGTTGCCTGATAGCGCATAACCGTTTGCTGTTAACTTAGCGGGGCGCGCCGCCTGTGACATTTTTCGGACCAGTGCCGCCATTCATACTCTGATACTGGATGTAGGCTGGGGTCAGGATAACGATAAACAAAACGGGCAGGAAAAATACGATCATTGGCACTGTTAGCTGCGCCGGCAATGCCGCTGCTTTCTTCTCGGCCTCTGTCATGCGCAGTTCGCGGTTCTCTTTCGCCATCACGCGCAGAGCAGAACCTAGAGGTGTCCCGTATCGCTCGGCTTGGATTAGGGCGGTGGCGACGCCCTTCACGCCCGGGTGATTGGTGCGTTTCGCCAAATTCTCATAGGCGACCCGCCGATCCTGCAAGTAAGCGAGTTCGGCATTGGTTAGACTCAACTCTTCAGCAAGCTCAATCGAGGACGACCCGATCTCTTGCCCAACGCGCAAGAATGCGAGCTCAATGGACATGCCCGATTCAACACAGATGAGCAGCAAATCCAAAGCATCCGGGAAGGCGCGCATGATCGAAGCGCGTCGCTTCGTTGCGATGTTTTTGACCAGAATATTAGGCAAGTAAAAGCCCGCCACACAGGCACTTACTGCTGTAATAAGCCGGTTATTGCTAGTCATGTCTTTGCCGAAAACGGTTACGTACGTCAGGGCACCGACAAAGAACAGAATAGGCGTTGCAAAGCGTGCAAAGTAAAAGATGGCCACTGGACCCGGCCCACGTAAACCCGCTTCCATCAGATTCTGGGTCACATTTGGATCTTCAAGAAGCTTTTGTAGATTCAGCTTATCGACGATGGATTTCCAAGGACCCTTGGCGCGTTGTCTAAGTGAGTTTTTTTCGGCTTGTTCAATAGCGAGCGTTGCCCGGTTTTTGCGGCGCATAGACTCACGATCCGTCGCTACGCCCTTCATCCGCGCCGCGAGCTGGTCAGTCTTCCATAGGGGCTGAGCGACGGTTAAAGCGGTCACCAAGAGAGCAGCAGCCAGGATTACAGATGCCACAAATTCTGGATCTGTGACCATTCGAGCAAAATCTTTAACCTCTACGAACATTGTTCGTTCCCTAAATGTCGAAGTTAATCATGTTGCGCATGACGAAAATTCCGGTTGCCATCATTAGGAGCCCCACGCCTAAACCCATATTACCGGTTGGGTCTGTGAAGAGCAGCGCCATATAGGCAGGGGCGGTGACATAGACCATCACGCAGACGCAGATCGGCAAGGCACCGATGATCATCGCTGATGCCTTGGCTTCTGAGGACAAAGCATTGACTTTTTCACGCATCAATTTCCGCGATCGCAGGATCAAGGACAAATTGCCAAGCGCTTCGGACAAGTTACCACCGGCCTTCAGCTGGATTGATAGCACGATGCAGAAAAAGCTCACTTCAGGCAAAGGCATGCGCTCGAACAGCTTTGCCAAGCACTGATCCATCGGTACGCCCATGGATTGGCTGTCGCAAATCCGGCGAAACTCGATGTTCAACGGATCTGGCGCCTCACGCGCAATGATCTTCAGGCACTCCGCCAATGGCAAGCCGGACTTTACGCCCCGTACGATAACGTCGATCGCGTTTGCAAATTCGGAAATGAACTTCTTTTGTCTTCGGCCAACCAAAAAGCCCAGAACCCAGCGCGGCAAACCAAAGGCCGCAACCCCAGCCCCAGCTAGGGCAAAGTACCAAGCATTGCCGCTGATGAGGATGCCTAAGCCAACCAAGATGCCGAGTCCGGCCGACGCCATCCAGAAGGTCTTTTCCTCCATGGTCAGGCCGGCCTGCTCAATTCGTGCTCCAACCGACAGACGTGCCCGACGCAATTGGCGTTCACGCATCTCGATGTCTTTGATACCGCCCATCAAGCGCTTGCGGCGGGTCTCGTCAGGGTCTGCAGCCCGGCGCTTGACTGCGGAGTCCCGCGACTGTGCAACCGACTTAATTCGCTTTTGCGATTCCTTATTGTCATCGCCAGCAAACGCAATGCCGATCAGCACCACACCGGCCGCAACCAAAATAGGAATGATAGTTCCAAGATCCATGTTCGTTAGACGTCCGCTGCATCAAGGGCTTCGGCGAGCTCTTTCTCGAGTCCATAATAGCGGGCGCGATCCCAGAATTTCGGGCGCGCAATGCCAGTGGACCGATGCTTGCCAATAATCTTACCGTTTGCGTCCTCGCCGTCCATTTCGAAGACAATGAGGTCTTGGGTAACAATGACATCACCTTCCAAGCCCAGCACTTCCGTGATGTGTGTAATCTTGCGCGAACCGTCGCGTAGACGTGCTGCCTGAATAACGACGTCGATCGAACCGACGATCATCTCACGGATTGTCTTGGTGGGCAGCGAGAAGCCCCCCATGGTGATCATGCTTTCCATACGCGAAAGACCTTCGCGCGGGCTGTTGGCGTGCAACGTGCCCATCGAACCGTCGTGACCCGTATTCATCGCTTGCAACAGGTCAAATGCTTCAGGGCCGCGGACTTCGCCTACGATGATACGCTCAGGACGCATCCGCAGACAGTTTTTCACCAAGTCACGCATGTGCACGGCACCTTGGCCTTCTAGGTTTGGTGGGCGGGTTTCAAGGCGCACAACATGTGGCTGTTGTAATTGTAGTTCGGCGGCGTCTTCGCAGGTAATGACGCGTTCGTCGGGCGCGATATAACCGGTCAAACAGTTGAGCAGGGTGGTTTTACCCGAACCTGTACCCCCTGAGATCAGCACATTGCATCGAGCGGCCCCAATAATACCTAGAACCTTGCCTGCCGCCTCGGAAATCGCGCCAAATCCGACCAGATCCTTCATTCGCAATTTGTCTTTTTTGAACTTACGAATGGTGAGGGTAGGTCCGTCGAGTGCCAAGGGCGGCACAATCACGTTGACACGAGAGCCGTCAGGTAGGCGCGCGTCGCATATGGGTGAGCTTTCGTCCACGCGGCGACCAACTTGGCTCACAATGCGCTGACAGATGTTCATCAATTGCTGATTGTCGCGAAACCGGATCGGCGTCTTGGTTACCTTGCCGCTGACTTCGATAAAGACGCTGTTGGCACCATTGACCATGATGTCGGCAATGTCGTCGCGTGCCAACAAGGGCTCTAACGGCCCGTAGCCCAACACGTCGTTGACAATATCGCCGAGCAGTTTCTCCTGCTCAGCAACCGAAACAATCACCTGTTTGATTGCGATAATCTCGTTGACAATATCGCGGATTTCATCGCGGGCCGTGCGTTGGTCTAGCGCCGCTAATTGGCCTAGATCGATCGTTTCGATCAAAGCATTATAAACCGACGCTTTCGTGCGGTAATATTCTTCAGTTCGCCCATCATTTGCAGGGCTTGGTGGTGGAGCCGATTGCGTCGGCGCGCGCACAGCCTTTGCGACCCGCGCTGGGTCCACGGTGCCAGCCGTGGTTACCGCCGCAGGAGCCGCAGGGGTTGAAGGCGGCGGTACGGGCGCTGCTACCGGCTTTTGGGCCTCAGTGGGAGCAAACTTAGGGGGTGTTGCCTGTGCCGCCCCGTCTGCACGTTTACCAAACATCCTGTCCTCACTTAGCCGCTTTTGCGGGCATTAGTTTTGAGAGGAAGTTGGCCTTAGCCTTTGGTTGGGGCGCACGACCGGTGAATAATTGAGCCAAGAAGTCCATACCTTCAGCACATTTGCTGTTTGGATTCACACTGGCCAACATTTGCCCATTATTGCTTGCAGTCCCGAACAGTTGGGGATCATAGGGCAACACAAGTGTCGGCTGAACGCCCAAAGCGTCGGCAAAGTCTTTGACGGGGATCTCAGGCCGCTTTGCTACACCAACCATATTTAGAATTACTCTTGGCGGCGTATCATTGGGGCGACCTATGCGGACCATGTCAAAAATGTTCTTGGCGTTGCGCAGGCCAGCCAACTCTGGTTGTGCAACTACCACCACTTCATCGGCAGACAGCAACGTTTGGCGCATCCATTTTGACCACGTATGGGGCAGGTCGAGAACGACATAAGGTACACCCCGGCGCACACCTTCAATCACAGTCTCATAGGCATCTGGCGAAATCTCAAACTCGCGTTCGAGAGAGGCGGGAGCGGTGAACAAAGTCAAATGGTCCGTGTGACGGGTCAGCAAGCGATCGAGCAACACATCGTCGACCCGTTCGGGTTGTTCCAAGGCGTCAGCAATTCCGGTCGCTGGATCGGTGTTGAAATCAAGCCCCGTGGTACCCCAGGACAAGTCGAGGTCAACCAACGTCGTGTTCACGCGGGCATGCTCGGCCATACACCAGGCCACATTATGAGCAATTGTGGACGAACCAGCTCCACCCTTGGCGCCGACGAAAGCGATTGTGCGCCCCAGAAAGGGCTTACTTGGATCCACATAAAGACCAGAAATAGTGCGTATCAGCTGCAGAGGCTGCAGCGGTGGCACCAGATATTCTGAAACGCCACGGCGGATCAGCTCCCGATACAGACCGATGTCGTTCGATTCTCCAATCAGGATCACCTTAACACCAGGCTCACAATAGGAGGCCAATTCATCCAATTGTTGGATCAAAACTGCAGGTGGCGCCAAGCTTTCAACGATGATCAAGTTTGGCGAGGGTTGGGCTTGGAAGAATTCGATGGCACCAGCCAGACCGCCCATTGAAACGGTCACATGCGCTTTCGCGATGCGACGATCAGTTGAGGCCGATTGCAATAACTGTGCGGTATCTGGACGCTCACAGAACACTTGGACAGAGATCCGTGGTACCGGTTGGTCGCCGCCGCGCGCCAACTCACCCACGTAAGTTTCTTCAAAGGCCGCAGCATCGAAGTCACCCGGAGAAGCAGGCGCCGGAACGTTTTGGGCGTGGGCTGGTTCCAAGAAATCTAGGTCGGCATCGAGCTCGAATGGCTCGTCAGCCGTTGCCAATTCTTCCCACATGGGCTTGCGCTTTGCATTCCCAATCATTTGCCACCCCCGCCTGCAACGGCTCCACTAACTGCCGGAACACCGCCTTTGCGGTGCAGATCAATACCGTTCTGGATACGAGCCGCATCACGCGGCCCTTCCCTGCGATCGCCCAGAAAGTCACCGGGGTCGGCAATCATCGCTGCCAAATTGGCACTCTGCGCGCAGCCGAAACGGTCGGGCGGAATGTTCTCGGCAGTCTTTCGCGGATCAAAGGAAGTCCAAGGTGCACAGACAATCGGCTTGGCCTCATAGCGCCCAAAAGAAATAAGAATTGGGGCATTCGTTTGACCTTGGGCTTGATAGGGCCCAGAAGAAATCTTCGAAAAATCAACGCCGCCGAGAAATAGGGCCCGTTGTACGTCTTGGGCGACTTGGGCGGCACTTTGGCTGTTGCTGGCATTCGTTGGCACTGAGACAACAACGTTGCCGCGGCCGAGGCGCACATATTCTTGCGCGAACGACTTTAGCTCAGCCGCTTCTTGAACCGTAATGCCAATTGCACCGCTGGGCGCGGAAATGGCGATGCGCGCTTCAACGGGGATGGCTTCAGGCGCAAAAGCATCCAGGACGGTGCGCTCAAGGTGAGCTTTCTCAACCCGATCTACTGCTGGCTCTTCCTTGGCGGCGCTTGCACCGCCGCAGGCACCCAGCATCATCAGCGCCGTGAAAGCAATCGCCGTAAGGGCGGCTTTGCTCGGCTGAGCGAATGAAGCATATTTCGCGATTTCTCTTGTCATCGGCTTCTTCCTGACTCTAATTCACAATATGTCCGATAGGGGCACGGTAGCGCCCTTTTGGCAGCCCTTTGGAATCGGGCTTAACCATTCTATTCATGCGACCCAGCAGCAATGCAGCAGCGTCGCTGGCGGGTGCGTAGCCATCGCCCGGGGTTTGAAGCTCATCCATCGAAGCCGACTTCACGATAAAGGGCGTAACGATGATGACGAGTTCAGTCTCATTGGTTTGGAAATCGCGAGACCTGAAAAGATTCCCCAAGATAGGAAGGTCCTTTAATCCCGGCAATCCTTCAATCGATTGGCGCGTCGCTTGTTGGATCAAGCCTGCCATAACCATCGAACGGCCAGATGGTAACTCCATCGTGTTTTCGGCACGCCGAACCGAAACGCCGGGGATCGACAGGCCGCGTATGGTGTCGGTGACGTTACCGGCCGCATCTCGGATCAGGGTATCTGCTTGACGGAAGGAGGCTGCCGTAGAAATTTCAGAGACTTCAGTCGAAATTTTCAGCGAAATTCGATCGGCGCTCAGGATGATTGGGGTGAAGCCCAGGCCAACCCCAAAGGGCTTGAATGAGACCGAAACCCGATTGCCTTCTTGGGCTGTTGGCACAGGAAACTCGCCACCAGCCAAGAACTTTGCAGGCTCACCCGAAGTAGCAGTCAAGTTTGGCTCTGCAAGGGTGCGGGCCAGACCAACCCGCTCGAGGGCTTGGATGTTGCTATCTGCGCGTTGACCGGTCACCAATTCACCTGGACCATAGGTCGTCGTTACGATGCCAGTGACTGGATCAATTGTTCGATTGTAGCCGCCAGCACCAGCGCCAATGGTGGGGTCGAGAAGTGACGACTCCCCACTGAGGAATGAATTTGTGACCGGTCGAATGAAGTTCTGTGCCCAAGTGGAGTCGAGCGTGGTTCCGCCCAAGAAGGCACCATTAACCGAGAAACCATTGGCCGTCGCAAACTTGATGCCCCAGTCTTCGGGCAACAATTGGTTCAGGATATTGGACGAGGTAAGATTCATGCCCAATTGCTTGATAACCGACCGCTGCATTTCAACGATGCGCACCCGCAGCATGACTTGATCGCCCGAAAGGACGTTCATCATGTTTAAAACCTTGTCAGCACCACCGGCATATTGGCCGGAGATCCGCAAGACTTGGTCGGCGGCTAAGCCATTTGGTACATCCCCGGTTAGGATGATCGAATTGTTGACACTGTCGACGACGACGCGGGCTTCAGGCACTAGGCGCTGAATCAGCGCGTTAAGCTCCGAGGTGTCGCGTGCAACCCGGATCTCTAGCGCCAGGATCTGGCGACCTTGTGCATCCAAGAAGAAGACGTTCGTTTCGCCGGCTTTCGTGCCTAGCAGGATACCACGTCGGCTGGTGCGCATCACGGCGTCCGCGACCTCTGGATCGGAAACCACAACGTCCCGGGCTTCAACTGGTAGATCGATGATTGCCGATTTGCCAAGCGCCAAGGTGAGGCGTTGGGTTGTGGACTGTTGAGGCATAGCCTTTACAGAAGCACCTTGGCCAGCTTGAGCGAGCGCGACACCAGGCGACACAACCGCGCTTAGCGCTAGGCAGGAAACCGCGGCTAGAACATATTTAACGTTTTGGGTTGGCTGCATCACTGCCCTCCCCGATAAACTTTAACAGCCGCTGGAATCGCCTGAGCTGCTTGTTGTACGTTTGGCGATGACGAAGGTGGCTTTGGATCAGCCGACATTGGGGCTGATGAACCTTGGTTCATCACAGCAGTGCCAGCTGGAGCATAGGTTGGGCCCCCAGCATCTGCATAACCCCTTAGCGTAAGCGAAAGATCGCCCAATTTCTGTGCCAAACGAAGCTTTTCTGCATCGGATGCTGACAATTCAACCGTTGCGACTGCGCCAACAATCGTCGTTTTGTCCTTATCTTGCGTGATAGCTTGGTCGATTGCGAGGACGCGAACACTCTCTAAAATCGCCGTCGAAACGATCTTGGACACGGATTGGCCGTTCGATGTGAGTTGCAATTCACGGGTCAGGAGGATGTCCACGCGATCATTAGGCAGTACAAAACCTGCTACCGCCGTTTCAGGGCTAATTGTAAATGAAGTAGCGCGCATCCCCGGCGTCAACAGAGCAGCCATTGCCCCTGTTTTTGCATCAACATCGACAATCTTAGAAGCTAAAACCGGCTCGCCCTTCACCATAGCTTGGCGGACGATGCCATTGCTGAATTCTTCAATCGCTTTGGGGTTTTTAGATTGAAGGAAGAAACCCGGCGTCGATGCGCTCGTCGGTGTATAGGCTTCCCACCCCAAAGAAGAGGGCGAAATACGTTCGCCCACGACCATATCGCTCTTGGCCACCAATACATTGACGGTTTCGGCCTTTGCGTCGCTGACGGAAACAGGCTGCGCAACCTGCGGATTGGCGGATTGCGAGCGCATCCAAATGAAGGCTCCGCCTGCGACAAGCAGAGCACCGCCAATGATTGAGATTTGCCGAATATTCACGCTATGCATCTCCCGCTCGGGGTTCCGACTCAGATATTTTTCCAGTCGTACCCTTAGAGAATCACCCGAATCCAAAATGATTTACCAAATGACCATGCGTAAATATGTTCTAAGAAGAGGTTAACGGCGCGACTTCTTTGGTTGAAGAAGTACGAAAATTCAGCAAAATTTTAAGTCAAAAATTTGGAAACCAAAGCGCATAGGGTGTTGCAAGGATAGCCCCGATACCCAAAGCTACGCCGTAGGGAACTGCGCCCGACTTGCGTAGCAATCTTCGAGCCCAACGTGGATTTTTTGGTAAGCCAAAATGCCGTGCCAATTGCCGTCCTAGAATCAGGGCTATGACCAATGCACCGCCAGCGATTGCTGTATAAAGGATGAAGGGCATCATCGCAGTTGGGCCAAGCCAAAGTGCAGCAGCACCCGTTAACTTTGCGTCCCCGCCACCATAAACGCCGACCAAAAACATGGCGAGGGCAATTAGGGTAGTAAGCAAGCCGATTCCGATATGCGCTGCGAGATCACTCAACCCCAAGCCCATCGGTAGTGCGAACACCAAAAAGCCAGCCGCAATTAGCATATTCAGCTTGTTTGTAATCAGAAAGGTACGGACATCGCCAATGCCGGCCCAGATCATGGCACCCGAAAAGGCAATCAAGCCGGCACTAGCCGCGAAAGTGTCTGGTCCAAGAGTCATAGAAGACCTTTAGCATGGGACCGCTAAGCCAAAGTAAACGCCGCTGGGGGTAACGAGCCAAAACGACGGGCAAAAAAAAGCGCTTGGTCCGAAAACCAAGCGCCAATTTTTACAGACTAAGCCTGTATTAGCGGCTGCCGACCGAATCACCGATCGAGTTGAAGCGAGTGCTCATGTTGTTGCCCAAAGTGGTCAACGAGCTGATCAGAACAACGGCGATCAAAGCAGCGATCAGACCATATTCGATAGCAGTTGCACCGGACTCATTATTGCGGATTTTCGAGAAAAGCTTTTTCATTTTTAGGTTCCCATTCTACATGCGACCGGGTGGTTGAAGTCTTAATCGCTTCTCATTCCCTGTGTCTCCCCTGTTCTAGCGGAGACTCATAAACATGGCGTAAACTGAAACATAAAAATTGATCGGAAGTGCCCTTTTCTTGGCGCAATTGAGGCGGCACCAATTTAATATATTGATTTTAAAAATGTTTTTCCCTGCATTATTCTGACAAAATTTCTTCACTATGTTGGATGTGATAGAATTAGATACGAATTCTTGAGTAATGAGTCACACCTTCAGACAGAATGTGAAACCGAAACCATAGGGCTGGCCGCTTGTTTTCTGTGCAGTCACCCAGCCTGTCCTCGAGCGGGTAACTAATCCCGCACATTATATCTCATATACACACGAGCGAGACCTCAAATCACTGAAGGTTCGGCTCGGCGTGCAGCAAAGCGTCGGCGGGCTTCACTTGTTAATGGCTGGTTTACGGGTCGGGGGTAATGAAAGAGGCAACACGGAGTTTTGTCATGTCCAATTTAGTCAATCCATTGGTCTCGATTGCCTGCGCCCTTGTTGTTTTGACAGCGGGCACAGCTGTTGCACAATCCTTCCAATTGGAAGTCGACCAATCTCAACCCCTCCGTTTTCAGCGCCCAGTCACTGGCGTTGTGGTAGGTAATGCCAGCATTGCGGACGTAATTGTTCATGACGCAAATGTTCTCTTTGTGGTTGGAAAATCAGTAGGCACCACAGAGGTTTTGGCAGTGGATGCTGCCGGAAAGACCGTGTTCTCTGGCACAATTCAAGTTCGCCCGACCAATGTTCGCGACATGGTTACCATTCAGCGTGGCAAAGAAATTTCTACCGCCATTTGCCAGGATCGCTGCATTCCTAATGTTCATTCCGAGGGGACCAGCGCCGGCAATACGCCGGCTATTACTGCCATCGCAGCGCGATCAGCCTTTGCGGCGGGGTCTGGAGGACGCCAGTAAGGCGTCAATCGTCGTTAATAGCTAAAATTTTCAAGGCTTGTTTAAGGAGGCTTAAAGGCCTCCCGTGCTAGATATGGTCACGTTGAGGGAGTCGACGATGTCTGTATTGCACTCGATTATGGTTAAGCGCTTGCGTAAACGTCGCACGACCCAGGGCAAGCGTGGGTCCGCTGCTGTTGAGTTTGCGATGATCGCCACCCCCTTCATCTTTATGCTGTTCGGCATCTTCGAAACCATGATGATCTTTTTCGTGCAAACGACGCTTGAAGCGGCCGTTTCGGAAGAGGCACGTAAAATTCGGACTGGTCAGGCTCAATCCCTGGCAGCACCCATTACGAAAGAACAGTTTAAGGCCAATGTTTGTGCTCGCATGATGGGCTTGGGTGATTGCAGCACGCGCTTGTTCGTTCAAGTTCAGAACCAGCCTGTTTCTGGAACACTTCCGAACCCCTGGGAAGACGGGACACTGACCCCGGGATCAGCCGCGGACGAGCCCTATGAAGCAACGGCTGCAAATGCAATTGTTGTGGTCCGTGGCTATTATGTGTGGCCTTTGTTCACGCCTGGAGTTTCCAATGCCATGCGGAATTTCTCCGACAGTGGTGGGACGCTTGGTAACTATAACAGAATCATTGCCGCAACATCGGCCTTCCGTAATGAACCGTTTAATTGAGGTTGCTTGTGATGTCAGTAAGAACTTCGCTTATAACCCGGCTAAACTGCCTTCATGAAGCTGCCTACAAGCGCGCAGCCCAGCGCGGCGTCTCGGCGGTTGAATTTGCGCTAATCGCGCCCTTGATGCTTCTGATGCTATTTGGCGCAACTGAAGTCAGCCAAGTGGTCAGCGTGGATCGGAAGGTAACACTTGCAGCCTCGACTTTGGGCGACCTGGCATCCCAGACCGACCGCGTGACCTGCACAGACCTCGCCCAAATTGCAACGGTGACCCGAAGCGTATTCGCCCCCTATATAGCTACCTCGCCTTCATTGGTTGTTGCCTCCGTCGCGCTTCAATCCGGCACGCCCAAGGTAGAGTGGAGCCAAGAGATTGACGGTACTGGTGGCTGTGCAAATGTCGCTGCCGGCCACTCCTTAACGGTAGGCAATACAGTTACGGTCGATACAGGCTTGTTTGCTACAAATGGCGGCGTCGTTGTTGGGGAAGTGACCCTTCAATACACCTCCCTTGGCACATCTTTTTCGCCCAATACAACGACATTGCGTGAGCGCTTCTATTTCAGGCCTCGCAAATCGGCCAAGCTATGCCTGGTTGGGTTTACAACGCCTGGCTGCTAAGACAAGGCATTCGAGTTTCTCGGCAAATAAGTTCGAGTTAGCGCTGATAGATCAAGCCGATGTGCGGCAGGATCGGTATGTTTCAATCTGGGCAAGAAATCAGGCTAGCGCAGCAACAAGCCCAGCATAAAGTCCAAGCTCTGTTTTGAGGACTCGTCCATTTAAGGTGTGGATCGGCCGAACCCCAACAAGCGCATTGGTTAGGCATGCAGCTTGACACATCTCAAGATCACCAACATGGATTCGGCTCTCGGTAACTAGGCCTGCTCGAATTAAACGGCCCCGCACGATCCCGGGCAGGGCACCATCTTCGAGCGGTGGCGTATGCCACGTACCACCTTGTTGGATCAAAACATTCGCGCTTGTCGCACACGCGACTGACCCGTCGGGGCCGCGCATCAGGCCATCATCGGCACCCATAGTTTGAGCTAGTCTCAGGGCGATTATATTGTCGACATAGGATAAGGTTTTGAAGCGCGCCGAGGGGGCACCCGACGCGCGATAGACATCGACAAGCCGGACGTCAACTGCAGGAAATTCGGTTGGGACTGTCGCAATCGTCGCGAAAACATTTGGCAAAGACGTATCTGGAACCTTCAAGCCGCGCGGACCCACGCCGCGTGTCACCATCAGTCGCAAGGCGGCGGGCTTAAGACTACTGGCTTGCGCCAGCCCTACAAGACCATCTTCCAATTCGGTAATTGAAAACGGAATAGCCAAGCCCAATTGGCTCGCGCCATGGCCCAATCGGGCCATGTGGTCTTCAAAGAAGCGAATTTCGCGCCCTGTCCAGAGGAGCGTTTCAAACAGTCCATCGCCCAAAGTAAAGCCACGGTCGGTCGGATCAATCCGCACCTCGGCTGCCTTAACTAAGTGGCCATTGTGCCAGCACATGTCGCCAAGGGGGCCGGTTGTCACAATACGTCTCCACTGTGTGCTGCAATACGCAGTGCGCGTGCTTTAACCAGAATTTCCTCAAACTCCTGAGAAGGTTCGCTATCGGCTACAATGCCAGCCCCGGCGCGCGCGTCAATGTGCCAGCGATCATTCTGCTTTTGGCACGCAGCAGTACGGATCAAGACACTGGAATCTGCAGCCCCATCAAAACCAACCCGGATCATCGAGCCACACCAGGGGCCGCGCGGCTCTCCTTCCAGTTCACTGATAATCTCCATGGCGCGCACCTTGGGAGCGCCGGTTATGGAGCCGGGCGGAAAACTACTGCGCAAAGCGTCAAAGAAGCCAAGCCCCGGCTTTTGTTGGCCTCGGACCTCAGACACCAAATGATGCACCGTTGAAAAGCTCTCCAGATCGCATAAGCGCGGCACCTTGACGCTTCCGGCCTCGCAGACTCGTGCAATATCGTTGCGCATCAAGTCGACAATCATCAAATTCTCCGCCCTATCTTTCTGGCTGGCTAGCAGGAGTTGCGCGTTGCGCGCATCTTGCATGGGATCTTTGTGACGCGAGGCGGTTCCTTTAATCGGTCGTGTCTCCAAAAGGCCGGAAGCTGTTCGGGAAATGAAGCGCTCAGGCGAATGGGAGGCGATAATCTTGTCCCCCAAACTCAAATAGGCAGCAAAAGGTGAGGGGTGGCGTCCCATTAGGCGGCTAAACAAATCAAAAGGCGTATCGCCAAGCTCCAGCTGACCTGAAAATCGTGCCGAGATGTTAGCCTGAAAAATGTCCCCTGCTTGAATAAAATTTATTGCTTCAGCGATCTGGCTTTCCACCTGCGCCCGCGGTCGGCTTGGGTATAACGCTAAATCTGTCGGGGGCTCAACCGCCCGGGCGCGCAGGGGTTTTGCCGCATCAATCTGGTCTGAAAGGCTTGAAGCGCGTCGTTCAGCAAGTGTTTGGTCTAAATGCCCACCGTCTGTAAGGCCCCAAGATAGTATCCACGCCTGCTGGGTTTCCGCATCAAAGACCGCTAAAGTATCGTACAGCCCCAGCCACACGTCCGGCCAAGCATCCGGCCAAATAGAATGACTCGTTTCAGGCAAGCGCTCAAAGGCATGGCCAAGCTCATAGCCCAATAGGCCCGCCCATCCCCCCTGAAATGGGCCCAAGTCCGGATGCAGAGTCAGAGCCGGTACGGTCAATGCTTCTTGTAGACCGGCAAATGGGTCACTCTTTGAACTGCGGTGCCAGACATGGGAGCGAATAGGTTTTGCCATGACATAGGACCAGCGGGACAAGGCATGGGCACCGCCTCCGATAAATCCAAGGCAACCTTCGTCATGCGCGAAACAGGCCAGCGCTTGCAGCGGGGGCTGCCAGGAAAGGGGGCGAATAAATGGATGCGTCACGCGGGTGTCTATAAAGCAAATCCGATCGGCTGTCTGAAACCTAGCCAGAAAATTAGTATGTACCGCTTTCAAGGCGAGGTGGTTGTTTCACAAAAAACATCAAAACCAGCCCGCCAACGAGTAAAAATCCGGTTGACGCCAAGCCAATCTGTTGGCTTTGAAATGCTTTTGTGAAAACGCCGACCAGAAGCGGGCCCATCCAGACAGTTGCGGATCCGGCCAAAGAATAAAGGCCAAAGAACTCTCCTTCCATGCCTTTGGGAGCAAGGCGGGCCATCAAAGTGCGCGACGAGGCGTAAGCAGCCGTGATGGATATGGCGATGATGATGGCCCCAGACACGAAAACCACCTCCGGCAGAGTCGTGAACATGGGTGCGTTCCAGATCGGTGTGTCGGGAACGACATTAAGTCCAAACACATGGGTTTTTGATTGAGCGGTCAGAACCAGCAGGCAAATCAAAGTCACGCCGATTTCCAAAATAATGGACCATTTGGCCCCGATCCGCGTATCGACCCGGCCCGCGACTAAGCCGCCAAACACGGCGAAAATCGACAAGATCACGCCATAGGCCGACATCTCTAACAAGTCCCAGCCAAAAACACCTGCCGCTGTCACCCCTGCGACAATTAAGATGGCGGTTTTGCCGTCGACATAGAGCATACGTGCGATCAAATAGAGGCCTGCATTCCGGTCGACGCGGAACAGTCTGCCAATTGCCTTAAACATGCCGACCACCCCGTCGATCGCTGCTTTCGAGGGCTTGATGCCAGAGGGTTCTTTGTCGCGCGAAAAGAAAAACAAAGGCAGCGCGGCGATGGCAAACCAAACGGCGGCCATAGGTGCTACGATGCGGCTGGTCTCGTGGGTTTCAGGGTTCAAGCCGAACAAGGGTTGGCTTGGTACAAAGCTCCAATCAACCCGCCCCGGAAACGCCAAGCCCCAGAGCACAAAAATCAGAAAAACAACCGACGCCAAATTACCCAGCGCCAGTCCCAGACCTGAGGCGTGCGGCAAAGTGGCAGGCGTCGAGGCGGTTGGCAGCATCGCATTGTGAAGGACTTCGCTATAGGCAAACAGGACCCCCAACGCAGTGGTTAGTGCCCCGATCATCACAATCGACAGCCCTCCCTGGCCTGCTGGCAGCGCCCACCATAAGCTAAAAATGGCTAGTACCATGGCGAATGTCACGGCACCCAAAATCGGTTTGCGATTGCCAAAACGGTCGGCAATGGCTCCGAGGAAAGGCCCTGTGAGTGCGACCATGATGCCGGCTAATGTGTGCCAACTGGCAATCGTCGCCTGCCCGACTACCGGGTCTGAAAACACGGTCGTGGCGATATAGGGTGCTAGAATATAGATCGTGCACAAAATCACATAGGGGTTCCGTCCAGCCTCGAACCAGGCCCAAGACAGGCCGGATCGGTCGAGCTTTCCGGAGTGTTGCGCGGCAGAAGTGGTCAAGGGGCTGGTTGTCTCAGTCACTGGAGCATCCTTTAGCGCCCTATTGGCGACCCGCCTTATCCACTGGCGTTGCCCATCATGTCCTGCTTAAGCCACATGGTAAAGGGGAGCCGCTTATAAGGATATTGGCACCCATCTGTTTCCTTAGCCGCCCTTTACTTTGGCCAGCCCCCCCGCCATTTTGCCGACACTATCCACAATCGTTTCGGGGACTTCAGCGATGAGCTATGTATTAATTCATAATCCGGGCTGCGGCTCATCGAAAAAGGGCTTGGAAGTTCTAGAGGCTGCTGGCGTTCAACCAGAAATTCGGCGCTATATGCTGGTTGCCGAACGCTTGAGCGTGGATGAACTCAAAGAGATTGCCTGCAAAATGGGCGGCGTATCCCCGCGCGCTTTCATGCGCGATAAGGATGCTGCGGATGCAGGTCTTGCAGCTGACGCCAGTGATGCAGACGTTTTTGCTGCCATGGCGAAGAACCCCAAGCTAATCCAACGTCCGATTGGCATTAATGGCGAAAAGGCCGTTTTGGGTCGTCCGAACGCTGCGCTTTTGACCATTGTTTAAGTCCTTTGCCGGCCGCCGCGCGGAGTTGGGGTGTCGATGCTCATATTGGCAGTAGATACAGCACTTAACGCCTGTTCTGTGGCAATCCTGCGGTCGGGCGAGGTCTTGCTATCGCGCGTCGAACCCATGGCGAAAGGTCAGGCAGAGCGGCTGGCCCCCATGGCGCGGGAGGTGTTAGCGGAAGCCGGGATAGCGCCATCGGCACTTGATCGGATCGCCGTAACGCGCGGGCCCGGTGCCTTCACCGGCCTTCGGATCGGCCTCGCCTTTGCCCGTGGCCTAGCGGTAGCCTTGGATCGTCCGTGCGTTGGGATTTCAACATTGGAGGTGCTGGCCCATGCCGCCAATGCCCAGCGGACTTTGGCGGCGATTGAAGTGGCTGGCAGCTTGTTCGCCGGGGCTTGGGAAGGGCGCGCCTGCGTTCTTGAGCCCAGCCGGCTCAGTGCAGAGGATGTGCTTGGGAAACTGAATGGAGATTGGACCTTGACTGGGCCGGGTGCGCAAACACTCGCGCAGCTTCGCCCAGATTGGCCCTTAGCCTTACAAGATCTGCCAGACCCTGTCGTTTTGGCGCAATTGGCACAACACCTTGATCCTGCCCATAATCCCCCGACCCCGCTTTATCTGAGGGGCCATGAAGCCAAGTTGCCGGGCGGCCTATCTTTGGAGGCTGAGCCTCTATGACTTTGCGGCGGGGACAGGTGGGGGATGTGTCTGCCCTTACAAGGATCCATCGGGCCGCTTTTGATCATCCTTGGTCAGAGTCTGATTTTGCCACCTATTTGGCGTCCGACCTTTTGTGGGTCAGCGGTGAGCCAATTGCGGGCTTTCTGCTAATCCGCGCGGTGGGTGATGAAGCAGAGATTTTGACGCTTGCCGTAGATCCAGCGCATCGCCGTGCCGGCCATGCTGCAGCGCTTCTGGATGCTGCAAAGCAATACCTAGCAAAGACCGACGTTTTCCGTCTCTTCTTGGAAGTTGCCGCCGATAATTTACCGGCTTTGGCGCTTTACGAAACACAGGGCTTTCTACCGATTGGCGTGCGGAAAGGCTATTATCGTCGCGATGCGGGTCCAAATATGGACGCCAGGCTCTTTTCTTGTGCGTTGCCTGCTGCACATTGATGTCAAAGCGCTAGACGAAACAGCGCAAACCTCGCATATCTTCCCCATGACGGACGGAACCAACATGCCTGATCGCATTGAAGCCCTTTGCGTGCAAAAAGGACTGCGAATGACAGAGCAGCGCCGGATTATTGCGCGCACCTTGTCAGAAGCAAAAGATCACCCCGACGTGGAGGAATTGCACCGCCGCGCTGCAGCGGTCGACAAAGGCATTTCCATCGCCACCGTCTACCGTACCGTTCGCCTGTTCGAAGAAAGCGGCATCTTAGAGCGGCACGATTTCCGGGACGGGCGGTCTCGTTATGAAGAGGCAGGTGCGGATCACCATGACCATCTGATCGACATGAAGACGGGCCGCGTACTGGAATTTGTCGACCCCGAGATCGAACGTCTGCAGCAAGAAATTGCCCGCCGATTGGGCTATCGTTTGGTAGATCACCGGCTTGAGCTTTATGGTATCCCGCTTGAGGATTCCTGATAGATTTGCCCCAAAGAGATCGTGGGGCTTTCTGTGTTCTTCATCCCCCAAAAATAAAGGCTGACCCCATGTTCAAAAAGCGACTGATGTCACTGATGCTGATTTCCTGTGCCGCCCTCGTAGCCTGCCAACCGGCGGGTGCCAACCAAGACAAGTCTTTGATGGACGGCGTTGAAGGAAAGGCCGCAGAGGCGCCCCTGGATGCCAATGGGCAAGAGGCGAAGAAGTTTCTTGAAAAAAATAAGAGCACCCCTGGCGTTGTGACCACGGCTTCGGGTCTTCAGTATAAAATTATTTCGAAAGGCCCTGAGACCGGTCCAACGCCTGCCGTCGATTCCATGGTGCAGGTGAATTATGAGGGCAAGCTTCTCAACGGCGAGGTCTTTGATAGCTCGTTTGCCCGGGGCGAAGCGGCAGAGTTCGAAGTTGGCCGCTTGATCCCTGCATGGGTAGAAGCCCTGCAAATGATGCGGCCAGGCGATGAATGGACAATCTGGGTTCCCCCCGCCATTGGCTATGGAGCTGAGGGTGGTGGTCCTATCCCGCCGAATTCCCTTTTGATCTTCCGGATGAAGCTGGAAAAAATCGTCGGTGGTCCGGAGTCTGATGCCGGAATTAAGGCCGAGAAGGGTGCGACGCGCTGATTTTTGACGGCACCTTGTTGCGTTGCTGAGGAAGCCTGCGCCAAAGCTGGTGACAAGACAGCTTCCTCAGCCTATAAGGGATCAACAGATCGACTTTGATCGCTTGAGGCGGTCAAAGCGGCTCCGGGTCACCGGGGCCGCTTTTTGTTTGTTCTGAAACCTGCCGACCTTGCTTTTGGGTTGGCGCAATAGATCGAGATCCACGTGCGCACAACGTCGCCTCATGAAGACAAACTCTTGGCCTTGATTGAGCCTGCTGCCCGGGATCTGGGCTATGAGATTGTGCGCGTGCGGCTAATGGGATCGCGCCGCAAAACCTTTCAAATCATGGCAGAGCGTCCCGATGGCCGCATGTCGTCAGGCGATTGTGAAAAGCTGTCGCGGGGCTTGAGCCCGCTTTTGGAAGCCGAAGACCCGATTGATTCCGAGTATGCGCTGGAAGTCTCGTCCCCCGGCATTGATCGTCCTTTGACCCGCTTTGTCGACTTTGACCGTTGGATCGGTTGGGAGGCCAAGCTGGAGCTGGATCGGGGCATCGAAGGCCGTAAGCGCTTTTCGGGCGAATTGGCGGGCACCGAAGACACCAATATCTGCATCAATCTCGAAGGTGAAGAAGACACAGCCCTCATCCCCTTTGAATGGATCGCCAGCGCCCGCTTGGTGCTGACGGACGATCTGATCCGTGAATCCCTGCGCCGACGCGGGGCGGACGAAGACGAACTCGAACAACTGGAGAAAGCTCTGGACGATGATCAGGTGGAATTCGTCACCGATGATGTCCTGCCAGATGCCGACCCAGACCTAACCTAATCAGCCCATTCCGTTTCAGAAGGAAGATATCTATGGCCATTTCCGCCAATCGGCTTGAACTTTTGTCCATCGCCCGCTCGGTTGCCTATGAAAAGAATATCGACGAGTCGATCGTGGTCGAAGCGATTGAAGAGGCGATCAGCAAGGCTGCCCGGGCGCGCTATGGTGCGGATCACCAGATCGATGCCCGCATCAATCCGAAGTCTGGCGAGCTGACTTTGAAGCGCAAGCAGACTGTGGTTGCTACCCAAGACGAAGTCGAGAACCCCAGCCAGCAAATCCCGCTGTCGGTTGCCAAGCGCATCGACCCCAGTGCGGAAGTCGGCCATGTCTTTGAAGAAGACCTACCTTTGTTCGACTTTGGCCGCGTGATGTCCTTGACCGGCAAACAAGTGATCACGCAACGCGTTCGCGAAGCCGAGCGCGACAAGCAGTTTGAAGAATACAAAGACCGCGTGGCCGATATCATCAATGGTATCGTCAAGCGCGTTGAATATGGCAATGTGATCGTCGATCTGGGCCGTGGCGAAGGCGTGATCCGCCGTGACCAGACTTTGCCCCGCGAAAATCTGAACATGGGCGACCGCGTCCGCTGCTATATCTACGACGTACGCCGCGAACCAAAAGGCCCGCAAATCTTCCTGTCGCGCGCCCATCCAGGCTTTATGGCCAAATTGTTTGAAGCCGAAGTGCCTGAAGTTTACGACGGCGTGATCGAAATCAAGGCCGTGGCGCGTGATCCTTCTTCACGCGCAAAGATTGCCGTGTTCAGCCATGACAATTCGATTGATCCGGTGGGTGCCTGCGTCGGTATGCGCGGTTCGCGGGTTCAGGCTGTGGTTGGCGAACTGGGCGGCGAGAAGATCGACATCATTCCTTGGTCGCCCGATCCTGCAACCTTCATCGTGAACGCGCTTCAGCCTGCTGAAGTGACCAAAGTGGTTCTCGATGAAGACGAAAACCGCGTTGAAGTGGTCGTCCCCGATGAGCAATTGAGCTTGGCTATCGGCCGTCGCGGTCAAAACGTTCGCCTCGCAAGCCAATTGACGGGTTGGTCAATCGATATTCTGACCGAAGAAGAAGAGCGTTCGCGCCGCGAAAAAGAAGCCAACAGCCGCACTGAATTGTTCATGGGTGCGATTGACGTCGACGAAATGATGGCGCGTCTCTTGGTTTCGGAAGGCTTCGAAACCATCGAAGAATTGGCCTATGTTGAATTGGGCGACCTTCTGCAGATTGAAGGCTTTGACGAAGACGTATCGGCAGAACTGCAAGCCCGCGCCCGTGACTTTATCGATCGCGCTCAAAACGAACTCAATGCCAAACGCGCCAGCTTGGGCGTGGAAGACGAAGTTCTGGGCTTGCCCGGCGTCACCCTCGAAGTCGCCATTAAATTGGGCGAAGGCGGCGTGAAGAATGTCGAAGACGTGGCAGGCCTTGTCTCTGACGATCTTCGCGGCTGGTTTGAAGTGAAGAATGGCGAAAAGACCCGCTTCCCAGGCTTGCTCGAAGGCATGAGCATGAGCGCGGAAGATGCTGACGCTTTGATCATGGCTGCGCGCGTCGCCATGGGTTGGGTCGAAGCTCCTGTGGTTGAGGAAGCCGAAGCAGAGGCGGAAGTTGCCGCCGATGGACAAGAGTGAGCGACGTGAAGGCGCTGGACGTGTCCGGCGCTGTGTAGCAACCGGAGAGGTTCAGCCTGAAGCTGGCCTCATCCGGTTTGTGGCCGATCCCGACGGCTGGGTCTTTCCGGACCCGGCCGCGCGCGCACCCGGGCGAGGTGTTTGGGTCACCGCAACGCGGGACGCGGTTAGTCTGGCAATAAAAAAGGGCGCATTCTCTCGCGGCCTAAAGCGCGAGGCCAAGCCACGCGAAGATTTGATGGACAAGATCGTCGAGGGTTTGAGACAACGCTGCTTGAGCCAGCTCTCCATCGCTCGAAAAGCGGGTGAAATCGTTCTTGGTAATGATCAGGTGGCGTCTGCTTTGCGCACGGCCAAGCCTGCTTGGCGCATTGAGGCCGTTGACGGCTCGCCCGACGGGCGCGGCAAATTGGACGGGCTTTCGCTTGCCTGGGGCGGGGTGCCAACTGCAGGCTGTTTCACGGGGGTGGAAATGGGCATGGCGTTAGGACGCGATGTTGTGATACACGCTATCTTAATGCCAGGACGTTTAGCAGACAGCTGGACGACGGACATCAGGCGCTTAGCGGGTTTTATTCCATTAGTGCCCGATGATTGGCCAAGGGACGGCACCTATATATAGGGTGCAGGACCATTTGGAACTGGACGAAGCCGATCTTGACCGGCACAGAACGCCCGGGCGGTAATCCTGCTCGAACGGCGGTTTTTGTGCTTGCTGGACCTAATTTTGGGGCCAAAGGCCGGTTGAATTTTTACGACGCGCCAATGAGTGCGCAAGGATGAGCATGAGCGACGGTAACGACAACGACAACCAATCGGGGCGCAAGCCTCTAACCCTTTCCCGCAATGTGGGCGCTGGCACGGTTCGCCAGAGCTTCTCGCATGGGCGCACCAATCAAGTTGTGGTAGAGGTCAAGAAGAAGCGTACGATCGGCCCAGGGGAAGCGCCTGCGGCCGGCGCTGTTCCGAAGCCTGCTTTCGCGCCGCCTACCCGTCCTGCGCCAGCGCCTGTGGCCGCAGCGCCTGCCCCTAAGCCTGCAGCACCTGCACCCGCCGAAGAGTCGCGGCAAGCACCTGCGCGTACCACCAAAACACTGGGTCTGTCCGATAGTGAAATGAAGGCGCGTATGGCCGCGCTTGAGCGGGCCCGCGAACAAGAACAAGCCCGCCGCCAACAGCAATTGGCGGAAGCAGAGCTACGTCAACGTCGCGAAGATGCGGATCGCCGCCGCGCGGATGAAGAGCGCCAGATCGCTGAAGTTGAAGCGCAACGCAAGCGCCAACTAGACGAAGAGCAAAAGGCCGTTGAGGCCCGTCGCACAGCTGCACAAGCCACAGCCGACGCGCAAGCGGGTGGCCCAACGCGGGGTCGCGAAGAGGCCGCTCCGGCGGCCTATGAGCCTGAGGCCCCTGTTTCTGGTGCCGCTGGCGATGAAGATGCGGGCGAAGCCCCTGCAGGTGAAGAAGGTGAAGACGGTGACTTGCTGTCTGAATTGGGCGGTCGGGTAAAGCGGCAAAAGGTTGCCGTCGTGCGTGCGCCCCCGGTTTCGCGTGCCAAGGGCGCGCAACAGCGCCGCTCAGGCAAATTGACCATCACTTCGGCCTTGGGTGACGATTCCGACCGTCAGCGCTCGCTTGCGTCGGTCCGCCGTGCCCGTGAAAAGGAACGCGACCGCCGTTTGCGCATGTTGAAGGGTCAAGAACAGACCAAGCAAGTGCGCGAAGTTGTTGTGCCGGAAGTCATCACGGTAGCCGAATTGGCCAACCGGATGGCCGAGCGCCTGACCGACGTCATCAAATATTTGATGAAGCAAGGTCAGATGCTGAAGGGTGCCGATAATCTCGACGCCGATACCGCCGAACTGATCGTCACCGACTTTGGCCACAGCGTGAAGCGCGTTGCTGAATCTGACGTTGAAATTGGTCTGGAGGGCGAGGCTGATACCGACGCCAACCAAGTGCCACGCCCGCCTGTGGTTACCATCATGGGCCACGTTGACCATGGTAAAACGTCGCTTCTCGATGCGATCCGCTCTGCCGATACGGTTAAGGGTGAAGCCGGTGGCATTACCCAGCACATCGGGGCCTACCAGGTTCGTTTGGGCAGTGGCGAGCGCGTGACCTTCTTGGACACGCCAGGCCACGCAGCCTTCTCCAGCATGCGCGCCCGCGGCGCCGGCATCACCGATGTGGTGGTTCTGGTGGTTGCGGCCGATGACGGTGTCATGCCTCAAACCGTGGAAGCCATCAGCCATGCAAAAGCCGCTGGTGTGCCGATCATTGTGGCCGTCAACAAAATCGACAAGCCGGAAGCCAATCCGCAAAAGGTTTTAAACGAGCTTCTGCAATATGAAGTTCTGACCGAAGCCGTCGGCGGTGACACTTTGTGGGTGCCTGTTTCGGCCAAAGAGCGCACCAATCTGGATACGCTGCTTGAAACCATCCTGTTGCAGTCAGAAGTTTTGGACCTCAAAGCCAACCCAGATCGCGCCGCAGAAGGTACGGTTATCGAAGCCAAGCTCGACAAGGGTCGTGGCTCTGTGGCCACCGTTCTTGTGCAACGCGGTACGCTCAAGCGTGGCGATCTGGTGGTTGCCGGGACGCAGTGGGGTCGTGTACGCGCCCTCAGTGACGAGCGCGGCCAGACCGTGCAATCCGCAGGGCCATCTCAGCCGGTTGAAATCCTCGGTCTCGACGGCACGCCAGAGCCCGGTGACGTGGTTGTGGTCGTGGAAAATGAAGCCCGCGCCCGCGAGGTTACCGACTATCGTATCCGCATGAAGCGGGAAAAAGTCGTCGTACGCCAAACCGCGCGTTCGGGTCTGGAAGCCATGTTGGCGCGCATCAAGGATGCCGAAGTCAAGGAATTCCCGCTCATCGTCAAAGCCGATGTGGGCGGGTCTGCGGAAGCCATCACTGCAGCGCTCGAGAAATTGTCGACCGAAGAAGTGCGTGCCAAAGTTATCCATCAGGCCGTTGGCGGGATCACCGAAAGCGACGTTCTTTTGGCGAAGTCTTCCGGCGCACCAATTCTCGCGTTCAACACACGTGCACCCAAGCAAGTGCGCGACTTGGCTGAACATGAAGGCGTTGAGATCCGTTATTATTCCATCATCTACAATTTGTTGGATGATGTGAAAGACATTCTCTCCGGCATGTTGGAGCCAGAGCGCAAAGAAACCTTCTTGGGCTATGCCCAAATCCTACAGGTGTTCAACATCACCAAGGTTGGCAAGATTGCTGGCTGTAAGATCAACGAAGGCAATATCAAACGCGGTTGCGGTGTTCGCTTGCTGCGCGATGATGTCGTCATCCATGAAGGCAAGCTCTCCACTCTGAAGCGCTTTAAAGACGAAGTCAGCGAAGTTTTGGCCGGCCAAGAATGCGGTATGGCATTTGAAGGCTATCAAGACCTGCGCGAAGGCGATCTAATCGAGTGCTTTGACGTACAGATCATCAAGCGCTCGCTCTAAGCGACCTTATTTTTAGAATAAAGCGTGTGGCAAAGCGGATAACGTTTTGCCACACGCTCTCCATCCCTCCGCCTTGACTGGACGAAGCCAGCATGTGCGCATCAGGTGAAACTCATGGCAAAACGTTTCGATAATTCATCTGGCCCAACCCAGCGGCAATTGCGGGCTGGCGAAAACATACGTCACGTGCTGGTCGAGATTTTGCGCCGCGGCGACATTCGTGACCCGGCCCTGGTCGATAAAAGCATCACGGTTGGCGAAGTCCGCATGAGCCCAGACCTTAAGCATGCCAATGTGTTTGTCGCCGCCCTTGGTCTCGAAGACGGTGAAGAGATTGCCAAGGCGCTCAATCGCGCTTCCAAGTTTTTGCGCGGTGAATGTGGGCGCGCGCTGGAAAGCAAATTTACCCCAGACCTGCGCTTCTTGGCTGATACGTCCTATGATGCGGCCTTGAAGATGAATGATCTTTTCAACGATCCAAAGGTTCGCGCCGATTTGATCAAGCCGGCGGATGAGGCCTGATGTCGCGCCGCAAGAAGGGCCAAGACATCCACGGCTGGATCGTTTTAGATAAGAGCTTGCATTTAACCTCTACCGATGCGGTCACCCGCGTGCGTCGGGCATTTGACGCCAAGAAGGCCGGCCATGCAGGCACTTTGGACCCTTTGGCGACGGGCATTTTGCCAATCGCGCTCGGCGAAGCCACCAAAACCGTCGCTTGGCTGATGGAGGCTGAGAAATCCTATCGTTTCACCGTCGAATGGGGTGCTTCAACCGATACCCAAGACCGCGAGGGCAAAATCATCGCCACATCCGATGTGCGGCCTAGCAAAGAAGCGATTGAGGCGGCTCTGGTTGGCTTTATCGGCGAGATCCAACAAGTCCCGCCCATCTATAGTGCCATTAAAGTGGCGGGTGAGCGGTCCTATGATCTGGCGCGTGATGGCGAAGTGCCTGAACTCAAAGCGCGCACGGTTTTGCTGATCGAAGCCCGGCTGGTTGATGTGCCCGATACCGATCACGCCACGATTGAATGCCGCTGTGGCAAAGGATTTTATGTCCGCGCCTTGGCTCGCGACCTCGCGGCCGCATTGGGTGCCGAGGGTCATGTGAGCGCGTTGCGGCGAACTTCGGTCGGTCCATTCCACGAGAGCGCAGCAATAACACTGGAAAAGCTGCAGGAAGTGTGCAATAGCGACGCCGCGTCCGACAGCCTTTTGCCAGTTGAGACCGCGCTGGACGACATCCCGGCGCTGGCCGTAACAGCGGAAGAGGCTTTCAGGTTGCGGCAAGGCCGCGGGATTGTTCTTCTCCCCCACCAGGTTGAAGAGCTGCGCTCCAAGCGCAGACCCCGTGTTGTATCCGGCGAAGACATGAGCCGAGCAGCACTGGCAACCCTACAAGGCCAAGCCGTCGCTATAGGAGACGCACGCGCGGGACGGTTTGAACCGGTCCGTGTGTTTCAACTCAGTGCGAGCGATTGAACCCGCCGCCAACCCAAAGGGAACCACGATGTCGGTAGCACCAGAGCGTAAGCTCGAAATCATGAAAGAACACGGCCTCGCCCCAAACGATACGGGCAGCCCAGAAGTACAAATCGCGATCCTGACAGAGCGTATCGTGAACCTGACTGAGCATTTCAAAATGCACAAGAAGGACAATCACTCACGTCGCGGCCTGTTGGCCATGGTGTCGTTACGTCGCCGTTTGCTGGACTATGTAAAGTCCCGCGATGTGGCACGTTATCAGGCCATTTTGACCAAGCATGGTCTGCGTCGCTAAGGCGTCGTGACAAAACCAATCAGGGCGGTGCGAGATGCGCCGCCCTTTTGCTATTTACCCCTCAGCTAAAATTAGTTTTGGGGTAAGATGAAAGATGGCTCTCGCATAGGGTGAGGGCTTTCTCCGGCAAGGACGCCGGACCTCTTGGTTCAGGAAGGCCTGTTCCAAGTTTTGTAGGCGGCAGCATGGGGAAGGCCCCATGATCTGCCAGAAGGAATGATGATGTTTGACATAAAGACTGTTTCGCTCGAATGGGGCGGACGTACGCTGACACTGGAAACTGGCCGCATGGCGCGCCAAGCCGATGGGGCCGTTCTGGCCACCTATGGCGACACTCAAGTTCTCGCGACCGCTGTTGGTGCGCGTTCGGCCAAGCCGGGGATCGATTTCTTCCCGCTGACCGTGAATTATCAAGAAAAATTCTATGCAGCAGGCCGCATCCCAGGTGGCTATTTTAAGCGCGAAGGTCGTCCAACCGAAAAGGAAACCCTGGTTTCCCGCCTGATCGACCGCCCAATCCGTCCCTTGTTCGCCAAAGGCTTCAAGAACGAAACCCAAGTGGTGATCACCACCTTGTCGCACGATCAGGAAAATGATCCCGATATCGTGGCCCTGGTTGCTTCCTCGGCTGCTTTGGTTCTGTCTGGTTTGCCATTCATGGGCCCAATCTCGGCCGCGCGCGTTGGCTATATCAACGGCGAATATGTGCTGAACCCAACCGTCGATCAGCTGAAAGAAAGCGACATGGATTTGGTGGTCGCAGGGACCGCTGACGCCGTGATGATGGTTGAATCGGAAATCTACGAATTGTCCGAAGAAGTGGTGCTGGGCGGGGTTTCTTTCGCGCACAAGCAGATGCAGCCTGTGATCGACTTGATCATCGCGCTGGCCGAGCAAGCCGCGAAAGATCCTTGGGACTTCCAAGCTGAAGACCACAGCGCCGAAAACAAGGCCGTCAAGGACATGATCGGCGCAGAAATCGACGCCGCTTATCGCATCGCTGACAAAGGTGCGCGTCAAGACGCCGTTGGTGCCGCGAAGAAGCGCGCTGAAGCGGCTTTGGTGGCTTCCGAAAACAACCCAGACGGCATGGACGGCTCGCTGTTCAAGACGGTCTGTAAAGAAGTCGAAAGCGACATCGTGCGCAGCGCCATCGTGAAGGAAGGCCGTCGCATCGACGGTCGTCCGGTCGACAAGGTTCGTGCGATTGTTTCTGAAGCGGGCGTTCTGCCGCGTGCACATGGCTCGGCCTTGTTCACCCGTGGTGAAACCCAAGCTCTTGTGGTTGCCACTTTGGGCACGGCCGATGATGAGCAATTCATCGACAGCTTAGAAGGCACCTATAAAGAGCGCTTCATGCTGCATTATAACTTCCCTCCATACTCGGTGGGTGAAGTTGGCCGTATGGGTGGCGCCGGTCGTCGCGAAATCGGTCACGGCAAGCTGGCTTGGCGTGCGATGCAGGCAGTTCTGCCAACCCCAGAACAATTCCCCTACACCATCCGTTTGGTGTCAGAGATCACTGAATCCAATGGCTCGTCCTCGATGGCGTCGGTTTGCGGTGCCTCTTTGGCTCTGATGGATGCAGGCGCGCCAATCAGCTCGCCAGTTGCCGGTGTTGCGATGGGCCTCGTGCTGCAAGATGACGGCAGCTTTGAAGTACTGACCGACATTTTGGGTGATGAAGATCATCTGGGCGACATGGACTTTAAGGTCGCTGGTACCGAAAACGGCATCACCTCGCTTCAAATGGACATTAAGGTTGCAGGCATCACCGAGGAGATCATGAAGGTCGCCCTCACACGTGCCCATGCAGGCCGGATGCACATCTTGGGCGAAATGGCGAAGTCATTGACCGGTGCCCGTGGTGAGCTTAACGCCTTTGCACCAAAGATCGTGTCCTTCATGATCCCAACCGACAAGATCCGTGAAGTGATCGGCACCGGTGGTAAGGTCATCCGCGAGATCGTGGAAAAGACGGGCGCGAAAATCTCGATCGAAGATGATGGCAGCGTGAAAGTTGCCGCAGCCGATCAAGACAAGATCGATGCCGCTGTGAAGTGGGTGAAGAGCATCACGGACGAAGCCGAAGTCGGCAAAGTCTATGAAGGCAAAGTCGTCAAAGTCATGGAATTTGGTGCCTTTGTGAACTTCTTCGGCGCCAAGGACGGCTTGGTCCACATCTCGCAACTCGCGAACCGCAAGGTCGCGACCGTCGGTGAAATCGTCAAAGAAGGCGACACCGTGAAGGTGAAGCTGATGGGCTTTGACGATCGTGGCAAGACCCGCTTGTCGATGAAGGTCGTCGACCAAGCCACTGGCGAAGACATCGAAGAAAAGCTGAAGGCCGAACGCGCTGAGCGTGGCGAGGTTGAAGAGGTTGAACAACCCCGCGAGCGCAGCGAACGCCCCCGTCGCCGTCGCGACTAAGGCTTTCTCTCTTCCATTTAAATTACCAGCGGCGATTCCTTAGGGGGTCGCCGTTTTGGTTTGTGGTGTGCGCCTTCACCGCCTGCCGCTTCCCCACTTGTGGGGTATCGGCGTATACGCCGGTGTGTCCCGACGGGACTGAAGGGGTGTCAGCTTCCTTTCATCTAGACCTATTTTGGTGAGAACCATGTTCCACCAAAATAGATCATCGAGGATCAGCGCGACATCTGGGGTTTCTATCCCTAACGTTCTCACTAGACATAGAGCGACCTCGGCGCTGATACGTCGGCGCGAAAAGGAAAAATTATGTGCTGAAATATGTGAATAGCGAGAATGAATGTGCTTCCCATAGGTAAGGGAATCAGGTGTTAGAGGGCGTGGCCACTCATTTAGGGTGGTGCAAACAGCTGTCGGAGCATTCGGGTGCCAGCCCAAATGCCCCATTTCAGCTTCTCAATCGGGTCTCGGGATCCAGAAAGGAGTATCGCTGTGTGGCAATCGGCCACGAGAATATCGTAATCTAACTACCACCGAGGCGGATGCGCGATGCTTCGCCTCGGTGTTCCCGTAACACGATGAAAACCGATTTGCATAGCTTCAAATGCAATCACATGCAGGAGCCTAAAATGGCGACTAAGCAATCCTCCCCCAAAATCTCTTCCCTGGCAGCAAAAGTTCTCGCCGGGAAAAAGGCCACACCCGCAGAAGCAAAGAAACTGGCGGGCTCTGTCTTGTCACAAGACGAAAAGAAGGGTCGGTAACGTTGCTTTTTGCAACCAAGCCAACCATTCAAGTGCTTATGGCGGCGATCCCTTCGGGGGTCGCCGTTTTGGTTTGTGGGCGCTCAGAGTTTTTTGTCTAGAAGGCTTTGGTGCAGGCTCTGCCTTCACCAAAGGCTAGCCTTGATTGTTGGTGGGCGATTTGACGGGTCAAGTCCGCTTCGCGCCGCTACGCGGCAGATTTCTGAAAGAAATCTGGACTTAACGCGACAAATAGCCCGGTCACGCTATCAAAAGCGGTTGGGTGACCACAATGGGCACCAAAACGCTTCTAAGTGATATCTCTGAGAATGTATCAAGCGTTTGAGTCTTAGGTCTCAAGTGCAAGCCCCAGACTCTCTAAATCCGGCAAAAAGTAGCCTTTGATACAGCGTTCATTTCTAACCGCGATCTCAGAATGGGTCTTGTGATAAATCTCCGCACCTTCGAAGATCGGCTCTCCTTCGACGAAGAGTCCTCGGACCGTATCAAATGGCTGAGCGAGAGATTGATTGAGACGGTTGATCACAGCGCAATCGAGGAATCTCAATACATTGATTTCTCGGTCGTCGCCTTTTGCTTTTTTGTTTTTTAGAAAAGGCCTGCTTGCGCTTTCGAACTCAGCTTTGAGACTGTCAAAAGAGGAGATCAAGGGTTTTGATTCTCGCGGAGGTTGATGTCTAGGCACCTGCCCAAGTCAATGATCGCCCCGATGACGAATGGCTCCTTTACCTCGTCTCTGCTGGCCTTTTCTTGCGCCCACTCCAATGCGCGATGTGGGTCATTCTCCCAAAAATAAATCCCGTCGCCCAGCCAATGATAGGCTTTGTTTTGTGGCTCAAGGCCTTCCTGCTTTAGTATTGCGCGCATGCCAACTTCACGAGGGCAGCCGTGATAGCCGATCGTCAGCATCTGTTCTCGGCCTAAGCGGCTGAGGTAGCTTTTCCACCATATTTTGGAGAAAGCTCGCCGTCAGCTGTGAGAAATCCACCACGCACAAGCTCATTTAGGGCCTCTTCCCGAGACATTTTTTGGGACCTGAGTTTTGCTTCCTCAAGTTGTCTCAGCATATCTTGTCGTTCGTTCTCAAGCATAGCTTCCCTCCAAGTAACCGAATCAGTAATCTGGAACTTGGCACATGACAAGATGGACGCGCCTTGCCCCACACGGCCCCGCGCGCTAAAGCCAGCCGATGACAGACGCACTTGAAAAAACCATTCCCAAAGTTGGTATCGTATCGCTCGGCTGCCCGAAGGCGCTGGTGGATAGCGAGCGGATTATCACGCGCTTGCGGGCGGAGGGCTATCAGATTGCCCCAGACTATAGCGGGGCGGACCTCGTGCTCGTGAATACCTGCGGCTTTCTCGATAGTGCGCGCGAAGAAAGCTTGGACGCGATTGGTGAGGCCATTGCCGAACATGGCAAGGTGATCGTCACGGGCTGTTTGGGGGCAGAGCCGGATGTGATCCGCGAGCGCCATCCCAAAGTCTTGGCGATTACCGGGCCGCAGCAATATGAGAGCGTGATGTCCGCGGTTCATGAAGCTCTACCGCCCAGCCATGATCCATTCCTGGATCTGGTGCCCGAAGGCGGCGTGAAACTGACGCCGCGACACTACGCCTATTTGAAGATTTCTGAGGGCTGCAACAACCGCTGTTCCTTCTGCATCATCCCGAAGCTGCGCGGCGACCTCGTCTCGCGCCCGGCGGCCCATGTGATGGCAGAGGCGGAAAAGCTAGTCGGTGCTGGCGTGAAAGAGCTGTTGGTGATCAGCCAAGACACGTCTGCCTATGGCCTCGATATTGGCTATGCTACCAGCACGTGGAAGGACCGCGAGTATCGCGCGAAATTCTATGATTTGTGCAAAGATTTGGGCAGTTTAGGTGCTTGGGTGCGCCTGCACTATGTCTATCCTTACCCTCATGTTGATGAGGCCATCCATTTGATGGCAGAGGGTAAAATCCTGCCCTATCTCGACATTCCGTTTCAACATGCGAGCCCGCGTGTGTTGAAGGCCATGCGCCGTCCCGCCAATCAGGACAAGCAGGCCGCCCGCATTGCAAAGTGGCGGTCAGAATGCCCTGATCTTGCGATCCGCTCGACCTTTATCGTCGGCTTCCCCGGCGAGACAGAGGAAGACTTCACCCAATTGCTGGACTTCATGCGCGAAGGCCAAATCGATCGGGTCGGTTGTTTCAAATATGAGAATGTCGTCCACGCGCCTTCCCGTGACCTCGAAGGCCATGTGCCTGAGGAAGTAAAGGAAGAGCGTTGGCACCGGTTTATGGAAGTCGCGCGCGAGGTGTCTGAACAGCGGCTTGCGACTAAGATCGGCAAGGAAGTAGACGTCATTATTGATGAGGTCGATGACGAAGGCCCGATTGGCCGCACTGTATGGGATGCACCCGAGGTCGATGGTGCCATCGAGCTTCATGGCTTTAAGCGGGCCAAGCCCGGCGATATCGTGCGGGCACGCATTGTGGATGCGGGCGATTATGATCTGGTCGGTGAAGCGATCTAGTTTTTGGTTGCCAGCCACCAGGCGCCAAAGCTGAGGCTGAGAAGCACAGTCAACATCACAGCTTGCTGGCTTAGGCCATACATCGCCGCGCTGGCCAAGACGGCTGTTTCGATCTCACGCAGGCCAGCGGGGGCCAGAAACGCGATCAAGCTGAAGAAGATGACTGCCAAGGTGATCCGCGCCGCTTCGCGCCAAATCTGCTTGCGTTCGATATCGGCTTGAACTTCCCGCATAACGCTCGCGACAAAGGCCTCGTCAGACGCGGAGTCTTCCAGAGTCGAGGCTTCGTAAAACAGGGATTTGAGAGCAAGATCGTCTTGGTTCATGGCTGTTTGCTTTCTGGTGGGTCGATTTTGGCCCCAAGGGCCGCGGGGCGCAAGTCCCGCATGGCTTCGATTGCGCGGTCTCGCCCGCGCTGGGCATGGCTTTTGACGGTTCCAAGCGGCATCGACAGGGCTTGGGCTGCTTCAGCGTGCGATAGCCCGGCTCCAAAACACAAGGCTACGACAAGGCGTTGATCGGGCGAGAGGGCTTGGAGTACTTTGTCGAGATCAAGTTTGGCGGCTAGACCCGTTTCTTGAGAGGCGACTTGGTCTTGATCGGCCAGCCAGTCCGTATCGC
>NZ_JBIIYV010000147.1:0-3417 GCF_044346625.1 Aquidulcibacter sp.
CTTGGTGGCGACCGGCAAGGGCAAAGACGTTGCGCCATCCCTGCCTACCACGTGGCAGCCTGAGGCGTTTGAAGCCAATCAAGTTACCCATGATCCAAAGCGCTTTGCCCGCAACAATGCCTTGATGTTAGAACAGCCTGCCTTGCAGATCGCAGGACCTACGAATGGCTGGTTGGTTGAAGCAATTAAGACGATGGCATCATTCACCCCCGCCCGTCTTTCCCAAATCAATGTCCCGATCTTGGTTGTTAGTGCCGAGGGCGAGACCATTGTGGATAATGCCGCCCATGTCCGCATCTGCGGTCAAGTTCCTCATGGGCAATTGCGGGTTGTCGCTGGCTCTAAACATGAGCTTTTGCACGAAGTGGACGCCATTCGGGCGGCATTCTGGGCCCATTTTGATGCATGGGCTGATCAAGTCCTAGCTTAAAGAGCCGAAAGATCAGCCAAGTACACTTGCGTATGCATTGATGGCTTGCTTAGTCTGCTATGATGTTTATACCCGCGCCTTCGAACGGGCAGGTGGCCGAGTGGTTGAAGGCGCACGCCTGGAACGCGTGTATGGGTGCAAGCCCATCGAGGGTTCGAATCCCTCTCTGTCCGCCAGTTCGACTGATTTTTTCTTATTTTTCAATAACTTAAAAATAAGGCCCCTCCGTACCCACACCGGTACCCACATTTTATTTTCAAACAAATTGCAGTTAGTGCCGCTTTGAGAGCGTTTTCGTCGTTCCGTTTCGAAGTGTTTCATACGCTAGCGAAAGTCCAGCAGGGACCGCTAACTTGACCTTAGTCGCAGTTTTGACATTCGTCCAAACAACAAATGTCATCGCCCGATCCCCGCACCCAGGACCTGCCCCAGAGCAAGCTCCGCTCCGGGTATCTCGCGAACGGCGATGACATTCACCCCCCGATCAATAACGGCATGGCGGCCAAGAGCGGTATCGATATGACCGAGGACTGTGCCCTCCGAGGCATTGGGTTGTACGCCGATGGCGCCGCGCTCAAGCCCCAATTGTTCGCGGGCAGCGGCTTGGAAGTCCTTGTCACGAAGCGCGTACCAGCTTTCAGCCTTGAATCCTATGCCACGGCCCTGTGCGGTGCCATGCCCTGCCTTGATCAGATGCTCTGCCCGCGCACGAAGTTCTGCCTCCATGGCCTCTGAGACAGGCTCTGGCGCATCTCTGCCGTTCGCCCGACGCGCCAGAATGACATCATGCGGGGTGAGGCGGTCGGTAGTTGGATCAAAGCGCCGCTCCAACTCTACAGCTCGTCGAGCTTCGACCTTGCGTTGGGACGAGGGTGCAGCTTCGCTTTCCTTAGACACGCTGTGCTCGGGCGCTCCTCGCTGACTGAATGCCGCAGAGCGCTCCCGGTCCCAATAGGAGCGGATCTCGTCCTTGCTGCGTTGGAGGGTATCAAGCCGCTGTTTCATATCTGGCGCAAAGGCGACACCAGCTTTTGAGCGTGTAACCAGCCCCATGCGTTCGAGATGAGTGACCCTCCCTCGTGCAACAGCTCCAAACGTATCGGTGCGGGTAAGTTCTTCTGATGCGAGTAGCCCGCTATTGGCTTCAGCAAGCTTGGTGAGCTTTCGGTCAATGTCGGTCCAATAGTTTGCCCGTGTACGCCCAAACAGCTGCTGCTCGGCCTCTGTGCGTGTCTTATCGCCAAGAAGGCTCTGCGCGTGGTTTTCTGCCCGCTGGCGGATACCTTGGCTGATTATCTCGCGGGGAATGATCAGGGTCGAGCCATTGGCTCTGATACCTCGGATTAGGACATGGGCATGAGGCTGATCGGTATCGTGATGATTGATGGCGACCCAGGTGAGGGCAGGCTCCTTGAGATCGCGACTAACCTCGCCCATGACATTACGGATGTAGCCTTGAAGATCTTCCATCTTATCGGCTTGCTCTGGACTAATGATCAGACGGAAGTGATGGCGATCATCGCCCCATGCCCGCGTGGCTTCCTTGACGGCCTCTGGGGCAAGCTCGCCAGCTGGTCCATAGAAGTGAGCTTCAGACCCATCAAAGCCTACACCTTCGCGAGCCAGATACTTCACATGTTGGACAATAGCCTTGCTGGGATTAGCAACAGCGCGTGGTCCTTTGTGGCGGGCAACAAAGGCCTTCACGACAACCCGCTGGGAAGCTCGCACGCTGATGGATCCAACACCACCCTTGCGCGCCGCTGGATCACTACTATCAATACCGCCACCAGCCGTCCCACCACTACCACGACCAAAGAGCTTTGCATGAACAAGCTTGCGAGCAAGGGATGCCCGTACAGAGCCGCCATCACCTTTGAGACGGGTTGGCAAGCGGGCCTGCGCCTCGGCCCCAGGGCTTGCGAGGCGCTGGCTCAAGCGCTCCTGAAGCGTGAAAACCGGCTCTGATCTGCTACCGCGATCACCCTGATCCTGATTGCCATATGCCATGGTCGGAACTCCCAGATGGCGGTCCACGAAGACCCAGAAACCAGCCATTGGCGCAGTAATTCATGGCAATTCATGAGGGGCAACCAGATTCACCTATTTTGCGAATAATATCAGTAGGATAAAGCAACGCAAAACCTCCTTTATCTTGCCTATCCCTCTCTCATATCTCCTCAGTTCCCCTTATGACCTCACTTGGAAACACAATGAAACTGTTAGAAACGCGAAACGATCTATGCAACGAAATATGCTAGATGCAGCCAATCATGAAGTATGTTGCACTACATAGAATAAGTTTGTAGTGTAACACTATGGCTGAAGTTCTTCCCCTCCAATTGATGACACTCTACCAAGAGCTCGTCGATACGCACTTGTCGCGTACGCCAAGCGCTGGCCCGACTGGTGCGCCATTCAAGCGAACAGTGCGGGGCAAGACTTATTGGTATGCCAGTGACCGAACCGGCAGCCATGTGGTTCAGCGATACATTGGCCCTGACAATGAGGAGACCAACGCGCGGTTGCCCGAGATTGAAGCACGTCGCGAAGTGACAGAAGCGTTCGAGAGGCGTTGCGGCGACATGGTTGCGCAATTGCGTGCAGCGCGACTGCCAACTCTTGACGCCGCTAGCGGCAGTTTGCTGGCTAGCCTTTCGGCTCAAGGCGTTTTTGATTTGGGTGGCACTTTGGTCGGGACTATGGCCTTTAGGCTTTATGATGCTGAGCTTGGAAGACGCATCACGCGCATTGAGCCTGCGCTGACACAAGACATCGACATTGCGAGCTATCAGAATTTATCGATCGCCCTGGCAGACGACGCGGCGCTAAGCTTGAAGGATTTACCAACGGCTCTCGCCAAGTTCGGATTAGAGGTTACGCCATCCATCGACCCCAAGGGCCGCAGCGGGCGCTGGCGGCGCAAGACCGGCGAGCCCGTGCTCGATTTTCTTGCTCCATCTTTTGAAGAAGACCAAGATCTCGTC
>NZ_JBIIYV010000032.1:0-35899 GCF_044346625.1 Aquidulcibacter sp.
ATGTGGCTCGCATGATAGAGGCTAAAATGTTGGCCCCCTTGGATCATGCCAAAATCCCGAACAAGAAAAATCTGTTGCCAGAATTCCAAGATGCAGACTTTGACCCCGGTCGGAAATATTCCATGCCGTATACATGGCTGGTCCTCGGCATTGGCTATCGCAAGTCTGCCATGAAGGGCGGGGTCATCCCCGACAGTTGGAAATATCTTTATGACAGCGCCGAATATAAAGGTCGAATGTCGTTGTTGTCAGATAGCGCGGACGTGTTCCGCCTAGGCTTCAAATATCTGGGAAAAAGCGTGAATGACGCGACGCCAGAATTGATCAAGCAAGTTGAAGACATGCTGGTCAAGCAGAAAGCCAACATCAAAAACTTCCATGAAGATAATGGCCAAGACCTCTTGATGTCGAAAGAAATCGATATCGTTCTGGAGTACAATGGCGATATTGCTCAGAAGGAGACCGAAGATCCCGATTTGGCCTTTGTGGTACCAAAAGAAGGGTCATTGTTGAACTCTGACTGCATGTGTATCCCAACCGGGGCACCCAACCCAAACAATGCCCATGCTTTCATCAACTTCTTGCTCGACGGCCAGAATGGTGCCAACATTACCAAAACCATTTTGTACCCCACGCCGAACGCAGCTGCGAAAGCGCTGATGGATGACACTTACAAGAACAATCCAACCATTTTCCCACCAGCTGAAGTGATGGCCAAGTGCGAATATGGCAAATATGCGGGTTCTGAGATCACACAGGCGTTTGAGGCCGCAATGACACGCGTCCGCGCCGCCTAAGCGCAAGCTCATTTTTGGCTGAAAAGGGGTGCTGGCTTCCGGCACCCCTTTTTGTTTGCCCTCTGTAAGGGCTGGCGCTACAGTCCTACGCGAACTCAGACGATTAGATCTGGGCAATGAAATTAGGGAGTGACCATGACAAAAGCTTATATCATCGACGCCTGCCGGACACCTCGTGGAATCGGGAAAGTTGGCAAAGGGGCGCTCGCCCATTTGCATCCACAACATCTGGCTGCGACAGTTTTGAAGGCTATCGCAGATCGTAATGGCCTTAATACTGCCACGGTAGACGACATCATCTGGGGCACCAGCTCCCAGCGTGGTGCGCAAAGCTGTGATCTCGGGCGGATGGCCGCTCTAGATGCCGGCTATGATATCAAAGCGTCTGGCGTGACCCTCGACCGCTTCTGTGGCTCCGGCATTACGACCGTCAATCTAGCTGCGGCTCAGATCATGTCGGGCATGGAAGACTGCGTGATCGCCGGTGGTACGGAGATGATGAGCTATACCGCCGCCACGGCTGATTTGACTGCCCCGCCGATGCTGGATGCCGGCAATAAAAGCCTGCGCGAGAAACATCCCCAGTCGCAACAAGGGGTATGTGCTGATGCAATTGCAACGCTAGAAGGCATTGATCGTGAGGCAGTCGACAACCTAGCTTTGGTCAGTCAACAGCGCGCCGCTCATGCCATTTCAGAGGGCCGCTTCAGCCGGTCCCTTGTGCCTGTTCAAAATCTTGATGGAACAATTGCGCTTGATCATGATGAATTCCCCCGTCCGCAGACAACTTTGGAAAGTCTCACGGGCCTCAAGACGGTCTTTAGCATGTGGGCAGACATGAAGGTTGATGAGAGCGGACGCACGTATGGCGATCTCATCACCAGCAAATACCCTGAGCTCAAGGGCGCAGTAAATCATGTCCATCACGCTGGAAATTCCTCGGGCGTTGTTGATGGCGCTGCGGCACTTCTGCTCACGTCAGAAGCCTATGCGAAGGCCCACGGCATGAAACCCCGTGGCCGCATCGTCGCAACTGCCAATGTCGGCGACTGCCCTACCTTGATGCTGAATGCACCGGTACCAGCGGCCAAGAAAGCCCTTGCGAAAGCTGGGCTATCGGTCAGTGATATTGACGTGTGGGAGATCAATGAAGCCTTTGCCGTTGTGGCTGAAAAGTTTATTCGTGACCTCAAATTGGATCGCAGCAAGGTCAATATCAATGGCGGCGCAATGGCACTTGGTCATCCAATCGGCGCAACGGGTTCCATCCTTATCGGCATGGCGCTCGATGAGCTTGAGCGCTCAGGCGGGCGCTATGGCTTGGTGACCATGTGCGCTGCTGGGGGTATGGCCCCGGCCATCATCATAGAGCGCGTCAGCGATTTCTAACTCAGTCAGTTGCTGGAACGGCGAGCGGCACCTTTGCTTGCTCGCCGGGTTCCACGAACTGACGCGCGATCATCATCGTAAAAGTTGAGCCGACGCCGACACGGCTCGTCACCATGAGGTCGCCTCCCATGAGAAGGGAGAGCTTCTGGCTGATGGCGAGGCCCAGCCCTGTTCCTTCGACCGAGCGCGTTAAACTGGTGTCGCTTTGAAAGAAGGGTAGAAAAATGCGTGGCAAGTCCTCTTCGGCAATACCGACCCCGGAGTCGGTGACATCAAAGGCAACCCACTCTTGTTGTTGGCCACTTAAGCGACAGGTCAGCTTAATGGTACCGTTAGTCGTGAACTTCGCGGCGTTTGAAAGCAGGTTCAGCAAACACTGCCGCATCTTGCCTTTGTCATTGTAAACCAAAGTTTCCAGACTTTGATCGATTTCCAATTCGCATTGTGTTTGGCTGGCCGCAGCCAGCGGGATGATGGCGTCGAGCGCCTCCTGCGCAACAGAGCGCGCATCAAAATGTGTCGGACGGCACACCTGCTCATTGGCTTCCATTTTTGAGATGTCGAGAACTTCATTGATTAGGCCCAAGAGGTGGCGCGCCGCATTGCGGATTTTCTCAAGGTCTGCCTCTGTGGAGCCCAGGTCTCCAGAGCGCACATCTTCGCCAACCATTTCAGCGTAGCCGATCACAGCATTGAGTGGCGTTCGCAATTCGTGGCTCATCGTGGCCAAGAAGCGGGATTTGGCACGATTGGCTTCTTCAGCAACCTTTACGGCTTCTTCCAGTTCGCGTGTACGTTGGACGACGCGTTCATCAAGTTCTTCCGCCAAACGAAGCGCTTTTCCTTGAGCTTCGATCAGGTCTTCGGCGGACTTTACCGAGGCCCCCGTCAACACCACCGTATTCACGCCAAGTAGAAAGGCCAGAAAGCCCAACAGATAGCCGACCCAGCCATCGGCGAGGCGAATGGCACAAAGGATCACCGCTAAGGTGATGATTGGAAGTGTCCAATAGACCATCCTTCTGTCCAGAACATGCTGACCGCAAATAACCAGCAAACCGCCGCATCCAAAGATAAGGCCGAGGCTTGGGCCTGGATGGGGCGCAAGAGCGAGCGCCAGAAAGGGCGAAGCATAGATCGCCACCAGGCCAACGATCGCTTGAATGGTTAGTTGTTTGATCCGGGGTAATTCTTTGGGGTCTAGCCGTTCTGGGTGGTCGATCTTGTCGCTTAGCCAGCGGTAAAATGCTCCCTCTAGCGCCCAGCCGATCGTCATGGCTGCGACACAAAAAATCCACCAATATCCAGGGACGGAAATGCCAACTGCGGTGGTGGCAACCAATATGGACCCGATCCGGGTTAAGGCATGCTCGCCCCAAGCTTTGTCCCGGCAATGAACCAAGGTCATGTAATCATGGTTCATACGGAGGGTGTTGGCGTGCATGGTTGTCTGCTCAACTAGGACTATTGGTAGTGCTTAGTTAGGCCAAAAATACTTAACAACTGGCCAATAGCTTGCGTCGTGAGGAGGTTCGAAGCTGACCGCCAAGAACCAGCGTCGACCCAAATGGTTCCGGGAAAATAGGCAGAATAGCAAATCGTCATTGGGTTAAAACAAGATTCATTGCGCGGTGGTAACCTGAGCACATGTTTGTTGCTCTTACTCGCTTCTTGGATTTCGCTTTGGATCGCGTGACGCTGGATCCAGTGAGCGCACCAGCATCCATTCGCATCATTGGCGTGCGGCAGGCACTCAAAAACACCCGTGTACATTGGTCTGCCAGTTTATTGTGCCATGTGCTTTTGAACGCCAGTATTGCTCTGGCTGGTGCCCCTTTCTGGGCACTTCTGATCTGCTTGGCTAGCATCGCCTTTGATGCACATATCAAGGGCTTTTCCAATAAATGGCTGAACCGCATGCGGGCCTTAAAGGACTCGACCCGCCTGTTGAAGGCCGCGCAGCGGGCCGAAAACCAGCTCATTCTCACCCTTATTGCTCGATCCTCCTTAGCTTGGGTTCCGTCCATCGTGATCGTTTCTGCGGGTAGCCATTCGGGGATGAGCTACGCTGCTGCTGCAATCATACTGGCAGCCAGCACGAATGTTTTCGTCGCCCAGACAAACGCTCGTATGCGCATCATGGTCCTCGGCACTTGGCCGATCTGGGCAGGTTTGGTGGCCTTTGGACTACAGTTGGCCCTGCAGCCAGAGGGCGCGATTCTGGCATCCGTCACGGCCGCTTATTGCTGCAGCATGCTTTGGTTTGCCCGGTATCTCAGCCAGGGCCAAGCAAAGTTACAAGCGCTCTTGGTCGAGAAGGATAGCCACGCGCAGCAATTGGCCAACGCCTTGGAGCGCCGGGAACGTGACGCCTATATGTTCGATCTGTTGGAAAGCGATCTGCCAATTGGGTTCTTTGATTTTGATGCACGGTCAGGAAATCTATTCTGGTCGCCTGGCACGTTCCGGGCCTATGGCCGTGAACCTGGCACGAGGGTGCCAACAACGCAAGAACAGCTGCTTCAAGTCGCGGCCGACTGTCGTGATCAGGCTAAAGAGGACTTACTTCGCTTCAATCAAAATGCCGGCGTTCACAAATTTGTCTTGCCGATCGTCGGGATGGATGGGATCACCCGCCAAGTGGCCTCTATTGTCCACACCGTTTTGGATGAACAAGGGGACTTGGTCCAAATTTTCGGCATGGTCGATGACCAGACAGAGCTTCGAACGCTTCTGACCCGCGCGGAACAATTGGAAAACCGCCTCGAAACCGCTTTGATGAGTGGCTCTTCTATGGTGTGGGACCTTGAGCAGCCGGGCCATAAAATCATCGGATTTGGCGCAGTCGAACATTTCCTGCGTCCAGATCAAGATGTTAATGGCGATCTGGCTGCTTACTTCCTTGAAAATGTCATTGAAGAGGATCGAGGGCTCATCGATCAAGTGACGCGTCAAGCCTATCTCGAAAAATGCCCGAAGATGATGGACCTTCGATTCTCGCTTAATGGGAAAGACATTCGAACTATCCGCTCCATTGTGACTGTGTTTGGCCGCCCAGCCTCGGGCAATGGCACAATTCGTTCCTTCGTCACCGATATCACAGAAGATGTGGCTAGGCGGGAAGCGCTGGATCAAGCCCGCGCCAATGCTGAATTGGCCAATAACGCCAAGAGTGCCTTCCTCGCTAATATGAGCCACGAGATCCGGACGCCGCTAAACGGTATTGTCGCTATCGCAGGTGCCTTGGCGCAAAGTCACCTGTCGTCCGCACAGCGTGAAATGGTGGATTTGGTCCGAGAGTCGGGCGTTTCACTTGAGCGCGTTCTGAACGATATTCTCGACCTAGCACGGGTTGAGTCCGGGCGGCTCGAAATCGAAGCTACGCCTTTCCGCCTGTCAGATCTCATTTCTGGTACTTCAGCCCTGTTTGCCGTGCGAGCGGACAACAAAGGCTTGAAATTCAGCCAGCCCTGTTTGGAATCTGACCCTACTTGGTTGGTCGGTGATGCTGTTCGCATCCGGCAAATCTTGGCGAACTTTCTTGCCAACGCCATCAAATTTACTGCCGAAGGCTCCGTAAAGCTCGCTGTAGACATGGTTCCTGACCAAAACAGCGAAAGCCAAGCGATGCGCTTGACGATTGCCGTTTCAGATACCGGCCCGGGAATTGAGTCACAGGACTTGGCACGTCTATTCAATCGGTTTGAACAAATTGATGCGTCCATCACGCGGGCGCATGGCGGCTCCGGTTTAGGTCTCGCGATTTGCCAGTCTTTGGCACAATTGATGGGGGGCATTGTCAGTGCCGAGTCAGTTGTCGGGGTTGGGTCTACCTTCCGTCTCGAATTGACTTTGCCTGTTGCGGCAGTCCCGAGTAGCATCGCAACCCCAGCTTATGACGATCCTCGAGAAATCGGGACCGACTCACCTTCCGACCGGTTGCGGATTCTAGCGGTTGATGATCACCCAACCAATCGTCGTGTCTTGCAGTTGATTTTGGAGCCGCTCGGTGTGGACTTGACCTTGTGTGAAGATGGTCAACAAGCCTTGGATGCTGCGGAACAAGCGGACTTCGATCTCGTGTTGATGGACCTGCAAATGCCAGTGATGGATGGGCTAACAGCCACCCGAGCCATCCGCGAGATGGAAGCATTTAAGCAGTGCGCCCGTATGCCCATCATCGCGCTTTCAGCCAATGCCATGACCCATCATAAGATTGAAGCTTTAGAAGCCGGAGCCGATCTCCATATCGCCAAGCCTTTTACACCAGAGGTCCTTATCACGGGCATCAGGGAGGCCTTGGCAATGGTTGAGCAAGTGCCCGCTACGGTTCTTGGGTCAGCGAATGACGCGTCAAAGGCGTAGCAGCCTGAATTCTAGAAAACTTGCGTAAATGGTATTCAATCTGCACAACCGGTTAACGTGCAGGACCTGATCCAGGTGATATGCAATAAAACTGTCAAGTTATTATAATATTTTTGACACATAGATTTTGTGAGACTGTCACATCCAAGGACTAGTGAAACCTCGCACGAGCGTAATTGCGCCTGTTTTCCAGCAAAAGACGCTCCGTTGGGCGGCTCCTATACTTTTGGGGACCAGCGCATCGGGCAGTGAGGGGTATATGATGAAATTAATCGCAAGTCGCGGGACGCTAGTTGCCGCATTGGCACTCTTTATGGGTGCATGTTCGCAAGGCGGCAGTATCCAATCTCCAGGCGCTACCTTTGTTGGCGATCCTCCAGGCGGCGGCACTGGCGGCGGTGGATCTGGTGGGACCGGTAGCGGCGCAACTTGCCCGCTTGGCACAACCATTGGCACTGCAATCGGCACCACCACGGTCTGTAATCTCACTGGCGAAGTGCTAAACAACCTGACTTTGCCCCGGATCACCGGCGTTGCTTATCGCTTGGTTGGTCGTGTCGATGTCGGTCGCGACTTGGGTGCAGCTGGAAACGCTGCAACCGGTGTTGCCGCAACCCTGACCGTTGAACCGGGAGTGACCATCTTCGGCGACGAGGCCTCGGACCTTCTTATCATCAACCGCGGCAGCCGCATCAATGCCGTCGGCACCCCAAGCCAGCCGATCGTGTTCACGGGCCGCGAAGACATTGCTGGAACGGCTAACGCAGAGACTACTAACCGTCTCTGGGGCGGCGTCATTTTGTTGGGCCGCGCGCCGATCCGTGGCTGCTCAACCGCTGTGGCTCAAGGCACACTTGAATGTCAAAATGCGGTTGAAGGCATTACAGCTGCCACCGGACGCCAGGCTCTTTACGGTGGTGCCACCGCGGCAGATACCAGCGGCACCATGCGCTATGTCCAAATTCGTTATCCAGGCGAGTTCTTGACTTCGGCGGCAGCCGGCGATGACCTGAACGGCTTGACCCTTGGTGGCGTTGGCTCGGCCACCGACATCAGCTTCCTCCAAGTCCATAACTCTGGTGATGATGGCGTCGAAGTGTTCGGTGGCACAGTGAACATGAAAAACCTCGTGATTACCGGCGCATTGGACGACAGCCTGGACTTTGATGATGGTTGGACCGGTGCTGTTCAATTCTTGGTCATCAAGCAAACGCCAAACGCCGGCGGCCCTGACCGTCTGTTCGAGGGCAGCAACCGCACGGTTGCTAGCTTGGCCGGTACTTTAAATACCAACCCAACCATTGCAAACTTTACGACCGTAGGGATTCGCACCAACAGTGCGGGTGCCAATTTGCAGGGTATCTCCCTGAACAACACCGGCGGAACTCCCGGTGCCTCAGGTCGGTTCCTTAATGGCGTGGTTACCGGGTCAACGACTTGCGCGGTCGCTAGCTCTGCCAATACGTCGCCAGCGGTTCGCTTTGATTCGGTGATGTTCGACTGCCCGGGCACACTGGACTCAGTAGCGGCAGCAGCCTTCTCGGCCGGCAGCAACAACGTCTCTAACGTCACATCGACTTTAAGTGCTTCTTTGTTGCCAGGCCCTAACGAGTTGGCCCGCACAGCTTTGAACCCAACTGGTGTCAACGCCTTCTTCGAAGCGGCTAACTATGTCGGCGCTTTCTCGGCCACTGCAACGCCAACCTCTAACTGGGCCTCCGGCTGGACCATCCAGCTTCTCCCAGCAGCGGCTTGTCCAGCGGGGACGGTTGAGCAAGGCACCATCGCAGGCCAACGCAATTGCGTTATCAGCGGCGTTGTCGGCAGCGGCACTTCACCTTCCAATCTTCGTTTGACTGCAGGCAACATCTATCAGATCTCGGGTCGGGTAGACGTTGGCTTTGACCGTGGTGCCGCCTTGAACGCAGGTACCGCTGCCAGCCTGACGATCGACCCAGGTGTGCGCCTCTACGGCTCCGTTGCAGGCGACGTCTTGATCGTTAACCGTGGTTCGCAAATCTTCATCAACGGCACGGCACAAGCCCCTGTGATCATGACCTCTCGCAACGATGTTGCGGGTACTCAAACCGACAAAGCACGTGCAAGTCGCGAATGGGGCGGTTTGATCCTATTGGGTGCCGCTCCAATCCGCGGTTGCTCCACAGCCGTGGCGCAAGGCAGTGTTGATTGCCAAAACGCCGTCGAAGGCATTACCGCTGCAACCGGCCGTCAGGCCCTGTATGGTGGTGCAACCTCGGCTGACAATAGTGGCCGGATCACGTTTCTCCAAATCCGCTACCCTGGTGCTTTCTTGACCTCGGCAGCGGCAGGCGACGATCTGAATGGCTTGACCTTGGGTGGCGTTGGATCTGCAACACAAATCAGCAACGTCCAAGTCCATAACTCGGGCGACGATGGCATCGAAATCTTCGGCGGCACCGTCAACTTGCGCAATTGGGTTGTTACCGGTGCTCTCGATGACTCGCTGGACTTTGATGAAGGTTGGGTCGGCAAGGCGCAGTTCGGGATCATCCTTCAGGCCTTGACGGCGACCGGTGGTCCTGACCGCATGATCGAAGCCAGCAACCGCACGGTCGCCAGCTTAGCAGGCACGCTGAACACCAACCCGATCATCTCGAACTTCACCTTCGTGGGTGTACCTCAGAACGATGCATCGGCAAACCTGCAAGGTATCTCCCTGAACAATACCGGCGGCACGCCGGGAGCTTCGGCGCGCCTCCTTAACGGTGTTGTGACTGGCTCAACCACCTGCTTGAACTTCGAAACTGCCAATACGAGCCCAGCTCCTCAGCTCGACTCGATCCTTTCCAGCTGTTCGGGTTCTTATGGAGCGGTTGCTACGGCTCGTCTGAATGCCGGTACAAACAACACCACTGGCACGACGGCGACTTTGACCAGCCGCTTTGTCAACGGCACGGCAGAAGCAGCCCGGACCGCAGTGAATGCAAGCACGGTCGATAGCTTCTTCACGGCGACCACTTACATCGGCGCAGTTCGTGATGCGGCAGACTTGTGGTGGTCCACTTGGACCTGCGGTCTGGCAGCCGGCTCGACCTGCTAAACACAAGCGATCGGTGCGGCGAGGTTTCCTTGCCGCACCGTTTGGTTTTTTACATTGGCCCGCTTGGCCACTTCCTCAGACTTCCTAAAGGCCTGTCCGTCATGACCATACCAGCCCGTCTGCGCAGATTTCTGTTGCTCACCAGCATCTTTGTGGTGCCATCATTGGTGCCCAGCCTTCTCAGCGCGCAAGCTGCTCCAGCTGAACCTCCTGCAGCAAGTGATGAACCTGAGAAAGAGGTTGAAGTCGTCGTTGTCCGGGGCCGCTTTATCCCCGAGCCGCAGCGCGTCACTTCTGAAGTCGCGAACTTCCTGTCAGCAGCTGATCTTGCCCGCACCGGTGACGATAACGCTGCGGCCGCGTTGACGCGTCTGACCGGTTTGTCGGTGGTTTCGGGGCGGTTCGTCTATGTCCGTGGTTTGGGCGACCGTTATTCGTCCGCGCTTCTCAATGGCTCCCCGCTGCCAAGCCCAGAGCCATTGCGCCGCCAGGTACCGTTAGATTTGTTCCCTTCCAATATTCTGAACGGTGCCACCGTTCAAAAGACCTTTTCGCCTAATTATCCCGGTGAATTTGGCGGTGGTGTGATTGATTTGCGCACGCTAAAGGCACCGAACGAGAATTTTTTGACCGTCAAGACAGGCATTGGCTTCAACTCTGAGACCACCGGCAAGACAGGTTTGGTCTATGAAGGCCACCGTATGGATTGGACTGGGGTAGACACCGATCTGCGTCGCCTTCCCCAGCCTGTCCGCGATGCAGTATCAATTGGTAAGCGAATTAACGACACCAACTTTACGCCTAAGCAGCTGGAAGTCATCGGCGAGAGCTTCATCAATTCGCCTCTGACAGTCGTGCAAAGCGAAAAGACTCGGCCGGACTTTGATGCCGAAATGACTGCAGGCCGCACGATTGATGTGAGCGATACAACCATCGGCTTGGTTGGCGTCTTCGGCTATAAGAGCGGCTTCAAGACGCAAGAAGCTTTGCGTCAGGACGTGGTGTCCAACACAGTGGAAGCTGAAGGCACAAACCTGTCCTCGACATGGGATATTGTGATCAACGGCTTTGGTAGCGCGAGCGCAAAGTGGGGTGATAATCGCGTCGGCGTGACGGGGCTTTTGGTGCGTAGCACCTCCAAAAAGGCACAAGTGGAAGTCGGCACCGATACCAACCTGCCAACAGGACAATCCTATCGCACCGAAGGCACTGCTTGGTATGAACGCGAGCTGGCCTCTGCCCAACTTTCGGGTGAGCACAAGCTTGGCGGCGTTGAATTGCAATGGCGCGGCTCGCTCGGCCAATCCACACGCAAGGCCCCTTATGAGCGGGACATCTCCTATACCGTCGTGAACGGCATTACCGCCTTTAACGGTGCGTCCCTTGGTAATGCCATTCGGTTCTCGGAATTGAAAGACGAAGTCTCTAGCTTTGGCTTCGATGCGAAATACGTATTTTCGCTCGGCAAAGGTCGCGAGCTAGAGCTATCCGGTGGGGCGGTAACGTCTAACACGGATCGTAATTACGAGCTCATCTCCTTCGCGTTTACCGGGCCTCGTGGTCCAACATCGAATGATGTGTTGCGTTCGCGCGTTGATTATTTGTTCTCGCCTGACAACATCAACCCAGCCCGTTTCGTGATTACCGAGCAAACCGGTAAGGACGATGCTTATGTCGGTAGCTTGGAAAACTTGGCGGCCTATTTGGCGTCGGAGTTTGAGGTTACATCCTTCATCCGCGCTTCAGTAGGCGTGCGTTATGAAGATGCGACCCAGAGGGTTCGAACCACCAACCGCTTTGGCGACACGCCAACAGCACCGGTTGAGCTCGCCAACGACTATTTGTTGCCTGCGGCTACCGTCACTTGGAACTTTGCGGACGAGTTGCAGATGCGTTTGGGCTATTCCAAAACCATTGCGCGTCCACAGTTTCGCGAACTGGCCTTCACACCTTATATCGATCCAGAGTCGAACCGCATCTATCAGGGCAATCCGTTCCTGAAAGACAGCGAGTTTGAGAACTATGATGCGCGCCTTGAATATTATTTTGGTCGCGGTCAGTTCGTTACAGCTGGTGCCTTCTACAAGAAGATCGACAGTCCAATCGAAGAAGTGATTGTTCGCCTTGAGCGCTCCTTCACACGCTTCATTAACGCGCCAGAAGCAACGCTTTACGGCTTGGAACTCGAGTATCGCGCCAACTTCGAACTGCCGTTCGAATTGCCAGTCCTTCAGGGTGCCAAGTGGAACTTTGCAGCCAACTACACCTATACACAATCAGAAGTGAATGCGCCTGAAGGCACAAATGTAATCAGCCCGATCGATTTCCGTTTGGTTTCGGCCTCACAATTTGGTCTAGACGGCAGCGAGTTGCAGGGTACACCCAAGAACATTGCTAACCTGCAATTGGGTTATGAAACGGACAATCAGCAACTGACGCTGCTCGTCGGTTGGGTAGACGAACGGATCGCGCGCCGTGGTCTGGGCTCTGTTCCATCTGTGATTGAGAACCCAGGTACCAATATTGATCTGGTATTCAAGCACGACTTCACAATCGGCAACGTCGACTATACGCTTGGCATCAGCGGCCGCAATTTGTTGGCCGAAGACAACCAGGAGTACCAGCTCTCGAACTTGGGTCGTACAGAAGCAAATACCTATAAGAGAGGTCGTTCGATTTCTCTTAGCTTGACTGTGAAGAACTGAGCGAAGAGCACTTAGTATCAGAAAACCTCTATCTCCCGCTGATCTCATGGGGCCCCATCACGCTGTATCCACTGCGTTTTGGGGCCTCATTCGCAACTCTGAGACGCCTCGCGAGCTCGTTCTCAACATGGTGTCCACAATGACCGCAAAGGCGCACTGAGGGTAGACGCAGCCGCCCCTCGACAAACACCGCGTTTCAGACAAGAGTAACCAATCCTAGCGCATGGCATGCATATGATCTGTAACGTGAAATTGACTGGGAAGCAGATGGCTCGGCAAGGTCTTGCCTGGTTTGCTCTGGTCTGTGCCTGCCTCGGCTTTAGCCCGGCTGCGGCAGATGTGATTGAGGTTGGGGCCAATGGCACTGCAAGGGTCTATTCTGGCCCGACCTTATTTCTTGGCAATACCGCCAGCCCCGTTTCAAAGTCCGAGCCAAAAGCCCCTGCCACTGCGACCGCTTCAGCCCCATCAAAACTCATTGAGCCAGCCTACCCCTTAAGGCTTCATCCAACTTTGGACGCCTATGTCACAGAGGCGGCAACCAAATATGGCGTGGATCCAATCTTGGTTCGCGCTGTTGCCTGGCAGGAGTCGCGTTTTCGAGGCTCAGCCGTTTCGCCAAAGGGCGCGATAGGGGTGATGCAATTGATGCCAGGTACAGCCTCTTGGCTCGGCGTAGACCCTCATGATCCCCGCGACAATATTTTCGGCGGTGTCGCCTATTTGAGCACGCTGTTAGAGCGCTTCGGCGGTGATGTTCGTTTGGCTTTGGCCGCTTATAATGCCGGACCAGAGGCGGTGACCCGCCATCGCGGTATCCCACCCTATCGTGAAACCCAAAACTATGTGAAGGCCATCTCAGAGCGGCTTTCGATCCGCTAGAACATGTGAGAGCTTGAGGATGATGTCGATGACAGAAGTACATAAAACGCTCTGGGCGCTGATCTCGGTCTGGGCCATATTCTGGGCCGGCCCCGCCTTGGCGCAATCCGCCAACCTCGACCCGGAGGGCTCCGGCGTCATACTGGGGGCCGTAAACTGGGTTCAGGGTACACTTTTGGGTGCCGTCGCAACGGCGGTTGCAGTGATCGCTGTGGCAGGTTGCGGCTTTATGATGCTAACTGGCCGGATGAACTGGCGCCATGGCGGCATGGTGATTTTGGGTTGTTTCATCCTGTTTGGGTCAGCTGCCATCGTCGGTGGCATCCGTAGCGCTGCACAAGGTTTTTAGGGGGCGACTATGGCGCAGCTCGAGCGCGATCCGGTTTTTGCTGCATTGACGCGTCCGCAAATGTTTGCGGGCGTAACTTACACGTGGTTCATCCTTAATGGCATCATCACGGCAGAGGTCTTTCTGGTTACAAAATCGGTTTGGGCTCTGGTTGCGGCCGTGATCTTGCATCTGGTGGGGGTGATTGCAGCCCGAGATGAACCGCGCTTCCTAGACCTTTGGATCACCCGCATGATCAGTTCGCCGCGTGTCGCCAATTTTTCCTTTTGGCGCTGTAACTCATATCGGCCGTAGGGGGTGGTTGACATTTAAATGGCACGTCCGCGCACCCAGCAGAAGCGCTTGGCTACTTTAGCCGAAATTGCTCACCGAGAAGCCCCGGCGGGCGCTCGGCTGCCGTACGCGCGCCATGTTGACGACACGACCATCGAAACCCGCGATGGCATGTTGTTGCAAATAATCAAACTGGACGGTTTGGCATTCGAGACGGCCGATACCGAAGACCTCAATTATCGCAAATCCATTCGTGATACGATGCTACGGTCGATCGCCCATGCCCGTTTCGCCGTGGTTCATCATGTTGTCCGTAGTCCTGTAAAACCGTCGCTGGACGCTCATTTCCCCGATGATTTCTCCCGTGAGGTTGATCAGCAATGGTCTGCCCGTCTCGATGGCCGGGCCATGTTCATCAATGATTTGTTCTTGACCATTATTCGTCGACCAGCGGTTGGGCGGACAGGTTTTATCGATAAAACGATGGAGCTGTTGCGCGGCACATCTTCTCAAGCCATCGCTGCAGAGCGCGCTCGTGATATGCGCGAGCTGGATACGGCCCGAGACGCTCTGATGGCATCCCTCGCCCCCTATGGTGCCCGTGTGCTATCTGTCTATGACAGTCAACATGGCCCTTGTTCAGAACCTTTGGAATTCCTCTCCGGCCTTTATAACGGTGAGTTGCGACCCGTATTGCTGCCCAGCACCGACCTCGGATTTCATATCCCATATCGCAGGATTAGCTTTGGTTTAGAGGCATTTGAACTCCACGCCGCCCCTGGCCTTGCGCGGCAGTTTGGCACCATGATTTCGATCAAGGACTACCCGCCCCACACGGCACCTGGCATGCTGGACGATCTGATGCGTCTGCCGGTTGAGATGACGGTGACGGAAAGCTTTGCCTTTGTGGACCGGCAAGTCGCGCTGGACCGGATGAACCTTGCGCTGCGCCGGATGCGGGCTGCGGATGATGATGCGATCAGTTTGCGCCGGGACCTGTCGGTCGCCAAAGATGATGTATCGGCCGGCCGCTCTGCCTTTGGCGAACATCATATGAGCGTGTGCATCAAAGCCGCGACACAGGCACAACTTGATCAAGCCGCAGCAGATGTTCAGGCCGCTTTCACGGAAGAAGGCATTATCTCTGTCCGCGAAGATGTGAATCTTGAGCCAGCATTCTGGGCGCAGTTTCCCGGCAATTTCAAAGACATTGCTCGGCGCGCTTTGGTGTCGACGGGCAATTTTGCCGGTCTGGCTAGTTTCCACAATTTCCCCATTGGTCAAGAAGATCACAATGTCTGGGGCCAAGCGGTGACCGTGTTGGAGACAACGTCGGCAACGCCTTACTATTTCAACTTCCACAAGAATGATTTGGGAAATTTTACCATTATCGGGCCATCAGGCTCTGGTAAAACGGTGGTATTGAATTTCCTTTTGACCCAAGCGCGCAAGTTTGACCCACGCATTGTCCTTTTCGACAAAGACCGTGGCGCGGAAATATTTATTCGCGCCATTGGTGGCCGCTATGAGACCCTGCGCCATGGCAATCCATCGGGCCTAAACCCTTTGTCGCTGCCCGATACCCCGGCCAATCGCGCATTTATCACCGAGTGGCTCTCGCGCTTGGTGAGTATTGATGGCGAGAAGCTCACCATTGACGAGCAGGCCCAGATCGCAGATGCGGTCGCAGCCAATTTTGACCAGGCCCCGCAATATCGTCGCCTGCGCTATGTTGCCGAATTGCTAGCCGGCGTGCGCCGCCCTGTGCCCGGTGACCTTGCCTCCCGCCTTGAGCCCTGGATTCAGGATGGCGTGCGCGCTTGGCTGTTCGACAACGAGGAAGACCGCCTCGACTTGTCGACCCGCACCTTGGGCGTGGACATGACTTCAATCCTGGACGACCCAGCCTTGCGAACACCTGCCATGATGTATTTGTTCCATTGCGTGGAGCAACGACTTGATGGCACGCCGGCCATTCTGGTGGTCGACGAGGGCTGGAAGGCCTTGGATGATCCGATCTTTGTGGCGCGTATTCGCGATTGGGAAAAAACCATACGCAAACGCAACGGGATTGTGGGCTTTGCCACCCAAAGCGCTTCAGACGCTTTGTCGAGCCAGATTTCCTCCGCCATTATTGAACAAGCGGCAACCCAGATCTTCATGCCCAATCCGAAGGCGCAGGAAGACGAGTATTGTCGTGGCTTTGGTCTAACTTTGCATGAACTAGACCTGATCCGCGCCTTGCCGGACACATCGCGCTGCTTCGTGATTAAGCATGGCACTGACAGCGTGGTTGCTCGCCTCAATCTCGATGGCATGCCGGATGTCTTGACCGTCCTGTCTGGCCGTGAGTCGACTGTGCGGCGCCTTGATGCCCTGCGGGCCGAACACGGCGACGATCCGGCCATCTGGCTGCCGCTTTTGACTGCTAGCGTGAGACAAGCACGCGATTCCAGCAGAGGGGGCAGGCGATGATCGGGCAATGTGCAGCTCCACGCGCTGACTTAGGGCTTGTGCGCGGCCTCCTCGACACGGTCGATTGTAACATCCGTGAGGGCGTGCAGGGTGGATATAATGCCTTCTTTGGGCCGGGTTCCACACTGGGTTCGGTCATTACCGTTCTTCTGACCATTTACGTTGCCCTATTGGGCTTCCGACTTCTAACTGGCCGCACCGATTTGCGCGTGGGCGATCTACCGATGATCGCCATTAAACTGGGTGCCGTGGTGATGCTGACCACTTCTTGGGCCAGTTATCAAAGCCTTGTGTTCGCGCTTTTGTTCGATGGACCGGCCGAAATCGCCAACGGCCTTTTGGCCAATATGGCGATGCCGCAGACCATTGGGCCGGCCGACATATTCGCACGCTTGCAATATACGTTTGATCAATTGACCCAGTCAGCCAGCGCCATGGCTTTGGTCAGTGACTTGCCGGGACAGGGGCCCAATGTAGCGGGAGCGACCTTGAATGCGGGCAGTTTCGTCCTTCAAGCAGCCCCCGGTACTGATCCAGAGAGCCTGAAAGGCTTGGCACCGGTTATCCAGATGCGGTCAGCGCTGCAGGGTGGGCCTGCCTTTGGGGCGACCGCCCTTTGGCTTTCCGCCATTACGCTGTTGGTGTCGACCCTAGGACTTTTGATCCTGGCCAAACTGATGCTGGGTCTTTTACTGGCTATCGGACCCTTATTTGTCGGTCTATTGTTATTTGAGAGCACCAAAGGCTTTTTTGAAGGCTGGCTGCGCACCGCTTTAGGCTTTGCGCTTGTGCCTTTGGCAACGATCGTCTTCATGGCGGGTCTTTTGGCCTCTTTGGAGCCAAGTTTGCAGGGGCTTGCGGTGGCTCGCGCCGAGAATCGCTATGACCTGCAACCGATTTTGACGGTCATGGTGATCATCCTGACCTTTACGGCTGTCTTCGGGAGCGTGATTAGCCTCTGCACACGGCTGGTTGCTGGGTTCCGCCTGCCCGACGTCAAATCCCGTGAGCCAGAACCAGTCTTGGTCAATGAAGCAGGCGCAGGTCGTCAAGGCTTTGGAGCAGACTCCCCAACCGAAGCCAGCCGCGCATCGCGTCTTGCGGCTGTCGTGTCGGGCGGGGCCTCCGGGTCTGGCTCCGATCGACGCGATGCCCGGTTGGCCGCTGCGGTTTCAGGTGCAGGTGCATCTTCTTCAACCACCTTTGATCGGCGGACTGAATTGGTCGCAGGCGGCGGGGGTGAAGGATTGCGGGGTGATTATTCGGTCCGTTTGGGCCAGAATGGTCGTAAGCGCAATAATCCAACACGACCCAGTCGACCCCGCGAAAGCATGTTTGCCCAATCCCCTTCAAAACTGAGCCTATCGGCAACTGGAAAAGCACCATGACCGGCCCGCAAGCTGATCCATCCTTCACCCCACCTGGCGTTCCGCCCAATGGCGTTGCAGCCCGCGCGCATTATTACGAAGCGGCCAGTACGTGGGCACAGGACACCCACGAAACGCTGCGCCGTTCGCGACGCACAGCTTGGATTGTCGCAGGGATCGCGGTTGGCATTGCCGCGATTCAGGCTGTTGCCTTAGTTGTGCTGGTGCCGCTCAAGCAAACCATGCCCTATACGATCACGGTCGATCGTGAGACCGGCTATGTCCAAACCACGCGCGGTGTGAATCTTGGCACGTTGAGTGAGACCGAAGCAGTCGCTCAATCCTTTGTGGTGCAATATGTGTTGGCGCGGGAAACCTTTGATGCCGCCGATTATCGCGAGCAATATCGGAAGACTTTGGCTTGGTCACAAGGCGCAGCAGAAACGGAATATTTGCGGGATTGGGACAAGACTAATCCAAACGGCATCCAAAGCCGGGTGAGCCCAAATACCCGCATCCAAGTCACGGTGAAAAGCGTGACCATTTTAGGTCCACGTTCCGCCATGATCCGCTTCGATACGGAGCGATCTGAAGGTGGCGGAGGGCCCGCCATGCGCCAGCCTTGGGTGGCATCGGTCGTTTATAGTTTCTCGAACAAGCCAATAAATGAACAAGACCGCTATCTGAATCCGCTTGGCTTCCAGATTTCCAGTTATCGGCGCGATGCCGAAACTACCCAGCCGGTGCCCATGCCCGCCGCGCCATTGCCGATGGTGCCGGCACCCGCTCCGGTGCCGACAACAGGGGTATCAGCGCTCCCTGTCCCTGGGAGCACTGTGCCGGGGGCACCCGCGACGCCGGGTGCCCAAGCGCCTGCACCGGTTACGCCGTCCGCGCAGCCGCAATCGAAATCGGGCAATCCGAATGGTGAGGAGTTCCCAGCCCAATGACGCCCCTCAAGCCACACTGGAACATCTGTTTGGCTGTCGTGTTGACCACGCTGGTAATGGGTGCAGACCCGGTGCGCGCCCAAATGCGCGAGGTGCCAATCCCAGGGGCAGTGGATCCTCGCGTTCAGACAGTTTTGTTTAAAGAAGATAGCGTCGTCTCGCTGCGCGGTCATTATGGCTATCAGATGATGATTGAGTTTGGGGCCGATGAGCGCCTTGAGAATGTCTCGATCGGTGACTCGCTTGCTTGGCAAGTAACGCCCAATCGGCGCGCCGATACGCTATTTGTAAAGCCGATCGAGTTTGATGCGGCTACAAATATGTCGGTGATCACTTCCAAGCGTCGTTATACCTTCCAACTGAGCGCGGAAGAGCCAACGGGGCCAGGCGATCCGAACATCATCTATCGTGTCAAATTTATCTTCCCCCCAGAACCTGTCGCGCCCGAGCCAAAAGACTTGGTGCCCCAGCCGCAAGCTAATTCGAACCAGAATTACTCAGTCTCTGGCAGTACACGTAATGTGCCTTCGCGCATCTTTGACGACGGCCAGCGCACTTATCTTGAGTGGCCATCTGGTGCTGCGACCCCGGCGGTCTTTGCTCTAAGTGCAGATGGCTCTGAATCGCTTGTCAATTTTATCATGCGCGGCAATGTCATGGTAGTTGAACGCGTTGGGCCAGCCTTCATTCTGCGCAATGGCACCGATCAAACCATCGTTAGCAATGATGCTTGGCGCGAGCCTGATCCAGGCCCGAATGCGCCTGCGATGCGACCCTCAAGCCGGACGAAGCCAAAGTCCCGCGGTCTGTTCGGCCTTGGTGCGCCAAAGGAGGCTAGGCCATGAGCCCATCCAGCGTCGCCTCGCCTGAGCCCGTTGAACACTTGGAGAGTGCCTCATTGGGTGTCGATGCGGCCGCTGAGGACAGTGTATCTGACCTCGTTGTGGATGCGGCACCCGCTGTCGCATATCCTGACCGCCCGTGGGTCATGATCGCCGGGGTTGTCGGGGCGCTAGCGCTGGGAACCATCGTGTTTACCACCATGGTCTCGGCACATAAGCGCGCCGGGGCAGGGGAGCTGACCCCAACGCGCGACGCAAAAAATGATGGTAGTCTTGGCCAAACCATTCCAGAGCCGCCAAGTTTGTTTGCCCAAACAGCGCTTGCGCCTGTTATGCCCGCCCAGCCGATGGTTCCCGAGAATCCCGCGGCGAACGAAGCCATACCTGCACAGCCGTGGACTCCGGCACCTCCTCCGCCTCCACCGCCTCCCGTTCGCGATGTTTATCGCCCGATGCCCACGCCACTACCCCCGCCACCACCGCCCACGCGGACAGGGGCGGATTTAACACAGCGCATGCGCTCTCCCGCTCTGATCGTCGACCTTGTGCCCGCTGGTGCGGCTGCCGAGGCTGCGGCCAATGCGGCCAATGCTGCTGGCGCTGGCGGGGGCGACAATGATGCCTTTGCAGCACGCGTTAGTTCAGGTGACGTTCCCGCTGCCCGTGCTGGCGCTTTGCGCAACCCAAAGACGACGGTACCACAGGGCGCATTGATTGCGGCAGTTCTGGAAACAGCAATCAATTCTGACCTTCCAGGCTTCGTGCGGGCCGTTGTTAGTCGCGATGTCTTGAGTTTTGACGGCACTCGGGTCTTAATCCCCCGTGGTTCTCGCTTGGTTGGGCAATATCGTTCCGAAGTGGCATTGGGCCAATCGCGCGCCTTTGTGGTCTGGACGCGGTTGTTACGCCCGGATGGAGTCTCGATCCAATTGGCATCACCGGGGACCGACCCGCTGGGCCGGGCCGGCTTAGATGGAAAAGTAGATCGCCACTATTTCCAGCGCTATGGCCCGGGCCTTCTATCAACGGCAATCAGTGCAGCTTTAAACAGCGCCAGTTCCAACCAATTGGTCATTGGCAGCGCTCAAACGCTGCCAAGTGCCGCATCCTCTGGCGAAACCATTAAGCCGACAGTCACTGTCAAGCAGGGTACGGCTATCCAAGTCTTTGTTGCGCGTGATCTCGATTTCTCGCTAAACCCCGTCTCGACGACGGCAGGGACCGCTCCCGTCGTGGACCAACCCCCCGGGAACAGGCCATGAGTGGGCCACATGGCGCGCCACAGGTTTTAGGGGGCGTCTATCTGTCGGCATTTCTGGAGCCGCTTTCGGGTTGGCTCAGTCGGCCGGACGTTACCGATATTCTGGTCAATCGGCCAGGCGAAGTCTGGGTCGAAAGTGTCACGGGTGGTATTGTGCGTTACGATGCGCCAGATGTGACTCAAGTCAATTTGACGCGATTAGCCTCTCAGATTGCGCGTATTTCGAAGCAGGGGATCAGCCGCGAGCATCCTTTGCTCTCAGCAAGCCTGCCCACCGGAGAGCGGATTCAAATTGTCTTGCCGCCCGCCACACGGGGCGAAGTTGCGTTGGCCATTCGAAAGCACGTGCTGACCGATTTAACGCTTGACGACTATGTGTCGACAGGAGCGCTATCCCATATTGTTGGTGCAGGTGGCACAAAGGCCTCTTTTGATCCGGATATAGAACTAAAGGCCAGCCTAGCCAAAGGGGATGTGACGGCGTTTCTAAAACTTGCCGTACAGCAAAAGCGCAATATCGTTGTCTCTGGTGGCACAGGCACGGGTAAGACAACTTTTCTGAACGCACTTTTGAAAGAAGTCAGTCTTGACGAGCGCTTGATCCTGATTGAAGACGCGGCAGAAATCAGGCTGGTTCATAAAAATGCTGTCGGCCTAGTGGCTGTAAAGGGCCAAACCGGGGAGGCCCGGGTCGATGTCGATGATTTATTGCAATCGGCCCTGCGTATGAGGCCAGATCGGATCATCGTGGGCGAGCTTCGCGGTAAGGAGGCGTTCACCTTCCTACGCGCGATCAATACCGGTCACCCCGGATCTGTAACCACCTTACATGCCGACACCCCCGATGGGGCATTGGAGCAGCTGGCCTTAATGGCTTTGCAAACGGGCACGGCCATGACCCATGCCGACATATTGGCCTATGTGCGCAGCGTGGTTGATGTGATCGTTCAGTTAGAGCGTAACCAAGGTCGCCGGCAGGTGCGCGAAATCCGTTTGTTGCGATAAGTTAAAGCGACTTAAATCGGGTTTTCAGATGTATCTGTCTGAAAACAATCCCCTTAAGTAAAAATTGGCTCGTTTGGTATACGGTTCTTTATCGTCTTATGGTCTGTAGGTCTGTGTGGTAACAGGAACCGGTAAAGCTCGACGTGTGTCTGCACGATTGATGCGGTCGGCTTCTTGAGGTGGGGTGCGTGATGAGCAATCGTTGGATTAAAGTAGCAAGCGCTGCGTTATTATTGGGAATGGTTTCGGCTTGCGGTGGTGGCGGCGGTGACGCGTCTGTTCCTGGTGGCGGCGGCGGTGTTGTTACACCAAGAGCGACCGCAGCGGAGGCGTCGCGCTTCCTTATTCAATCCACCTTTGGTCCGACCGAAGCTGAAATTGAGGCAACCCGGGATACGACTTTCGCGGCCTGGATCACAGCGCAGCAAGCCCTCCCAGAAGGTGCTCTTGCGCTCGATTATTTGAACACACGTCGGGACCAATTGCGTAATCCCCCGGCACCTGCCGCGCCCAACCCAACAGCAGATGTCAACTCCGGCCATTTCTACGAATATTTTTGGCGTGAGGCTGTCACCTCCCAAGACCAATTGCGTGAACGGACAAAATTTGCCCTGTCGCAAATCTTTGTGATCTCATTTGCCGAGCCGCAAATGAACGTTCGGGGCCTTGGCTCGTATTATGATATGTTGGGCCGCAACGCCTTTGGAAACTATCGAACCTTGCTGCAAGATGTGGCTCTGCACCCCATGATGGGTGTCTATCTGACCCATATAGCAAACCAAAAGGAAGATCTCGCGACGGGCCGGTCGCCTGACGAAAACTTCGCGCGCGAAGTGATGCAGCTCATGTCAATTGGCGTGTTTGAACTCAATAATGACGGCACTGTGAAGTTGGATAGCACTGGCAATCCAATCCCGACTTATACGGCAGAAGACATTTCCAACCTCGCCAAGGTCTTTACGGGCTTTAGCTGGTATGCCGCGACGCCTACCAATACGACATTTGGGGGCGGCGGCCGCAATGATGCGTCGTTTGTTACACCGATGATCGCCTATCCGAACTTCCATTCGATCTCGGAAAAGCGCTTCCTCGACACGGTCATTCCTGCGACAACAACGCCTGATCCCATGGGTGATCTGCGCATTGCCCTAGATGCTATCTTCAATCATCCAAACGTAGGCCCCTTCATTGGGAAGCAAATGATCCAGCGTTTGGTGACATCGAACCCCAGTCCAGCCTATGTGAACCGGGTGGCAAATGTCTTCAACAATAATGGTTCTGGCGTGCGCGGCGATATGGCTGCAGTGGTCCGCGCCGTTCTATTGGACAGTGAAGCCCGCAACATGTCTGCGGGGGTAGATGCAAACTTCGGCAAACTGCGTGAGCCGATTATCCGAATGACTGGCCTGATGCGTGCCTTGAACGCAACTTCAATCAACGGCCTGTGGCCGGTGAATTCTACCAGTGCCTCAACTTCCTTGGGCCAGTCACCCATGGCATCGCCTTCGGTATTCAACTTCTTCCGGCCCGGCTATACGCCGCCAAACACCAAAACGGGTACTCAAGGCCTCGTCGCGCCTGAAATGCAGATTGTCAATGAAGTGACCGTGGCTGGCTACATGAACACCATGCAGACCACCGTCAACACCGGCATCGGCTCCGGCAATGACGTCAGGCTCACCTACACAAGGGAAATGGCGGTTGCAGCCGATCCTGCTGCCTTGGTTGATCGGGTCAATTATCTTTTGACTTATGGCAACATGACGACGGCTCGCCGTCAGCAGATCATTGATGCGGTCACAGCGGTCACCATTCCTTCCGGTGGCACCACGACGCAGGCGCAGATTGATGCGGCTCTGCTGAACCGATCGAAACTGGCGGTTTATCTTACCGTTGTTTCTCCAGATTACATCTTGCAGCGCTAAGGGGGCGGCCATGAAAGATCTACGTCATACTCGTCGCCAATTTATGGCAACAACCGGTGCGGTGGGGATTGCTGCACCCATAGCTACCGCCTTCGGCATGCAATTGGCCGCTTTTAACTCGGCCGCTAGCCAGAGCGCTGGGGGATACAAAGCACTTGTTTGTATCTTCCAATTGGGTGGTAACGACTCCAATAACACCGTCCTGGCTTCTGATACTGACTCTTGGAATCGTTATTGGGCGGCGCGCAACACTGGGGCAGACCCGATCGCTCTGATGCCAGTTGGCACCGCAGCAGCGGCAGTTGGTTCAGTTTCCCCGGTCACTGGGCGGACAGTTGCCGCCCGTACGCCAGAAGCTTGGGGCGGCATCCTACCATTCACGCCAAGGACGGCTCAGGCCATTCCGGCAGGTACTAATGCGACGACGCGCACCTTCGGTTTCCATCCGATGCTGGCGCCACTTCTGCCGATCTACACTGCAGGTCGATTGGCCGTGGTCGCCAATGTCGGCTCTTTGGTCGAGCCTGTGACAAAGTCACAGTTTCAAGCGCGCACCAAGAAATTGCCGGCTAATCTGTTTTCCCACAATGACCAGCAAGCCGTCTGGCAAGCAGGCCTAACAGAAGGCGTGCGCACCGGGTGGGGTGGCCAGTTCGGCGACCTAATGGCTTCGGGAAACGGGGCCAACAGTCTTTATACCGCCATGTCGACCGCGGGGAATACAGTTTTCTTATCGGGCCGGACGATTGTGCAGTATCAAGTCGCAACGGGTGCGACACCTGCTGTGGCCGTCAATGCTGTCGGCGGGACCACTTTGTTTGGTTCGAACCAAGGCCCCGCCAAGATGCGGGAAATCATCCGCGATACGGGCTTTGTGGCCAATATGGGTTCTGACCATGCGACGATTGTTGGTCGCTCGCTCGATGCCTCGATTACACTGAACACCGCCGCTACTGGTGCATTGGTGACGGCCATTCCGGCACCCCCTGTTTATCGCAACCCGATCACCAACAATGTTGAAACCAACTCCTTGTCGGTACAATTGCAGACAGTTGCGCGCATGATTGCCGCGGCACCAGCCCTTGGCTTGCGCCGGCAGGTCTTTTTCGTGGCAGTGGGCGGGCATGATAGCCATGACTTCCAGAACACGGCCCAACCGGACAATTTGAGCAAGCTAGCCAATGCAATGGCGACATTTGACGCGACTTTGGCCAATATCGGTGGGGTAGATATGCGCAGCTCTGTGACAACCTTCACAGCGTCTGACTTCTCCCGGACATTTAACACCAATGGCGACGGTACTGACCACGCCTGGGGTGGTCACCATTTGGTCATGGGCGGGGCTGTAAATGGCGGCGATATGTACGGCCAATTCCCGACTGTCGGCAGCGACTTGGGGACATTCCGTAACCCTGACCAGTCCGGCAACACCCATATTCCAACCACCTCGGTGGACCAATATGCGGCGACTATGGGATCCTGGTTTGGGGTCTCGAACACAGATCTTAATGTGATCTTCCCGAACCTCAGAAACTTCGCCACACCGAATATGGGCTTTATGGTCTAGGTCAACGCGACAACGTACAAAGGAAAAGGCCACTTATCTGTCAGAGGGGGTGGCCTTTTCTTTAGTTGGTCTTTTCCTGGCGTAGTTGCGACCAGCGGTTTTCACCACCGTTGAGCATCGCTTTGAGGTATGCGACATTCTCGGACGCCACTGCGGGCGGCAGGTCACGGGTTGCCAAGCGCTCACTTTCCTCAAAGCGGCCCTGCAGGCCGACAACGAGTGCGAGATTCTGACGGGCTTGGGGCGGGGCAAGCGGACTTTGGTTGGCGCGGCGCAACATGTCCTCAGCCTTTTTCAAATCCCCTGTCATCGCAATGGAAAGTCCGTAATTGCTGAGGATGGTGGCGTCCTCGGGCGCAAGCTTTAGCGCGGCCTCATAAGCAGGTGCCGCAAGATCAGCGCGCTCCAAGCGGTCGTAGATAACCCCGAGGGCCGATTGAAGATTGGGGTCCTTTGGATTTAAGGAGACGGCCTTCTGCAAGGCTTGCAGAGCGGGTTGATTTTCGCCACTGGCAACAAGACCCAAGGCCAATGCGCCCCACAATTGCGGACTTTCGCCTTTGACCTGCAAGCCCATGGCCGCAAGTTGGATTGCCCGCTCTGACGAGCCTATTCTGCGCAACGCGATTGAGCCTTCCAGCGCGGCTTCATCATCGGCTGGATTTTTTTCAAGTTCACCCAGCCAAAAGGATGCCTGATTGACCATATCTAGGCTTCTTGCTGCTTGTCGCTCTTTTGCTGTTGCAGGTTTTGCAGGAGCGCTTTGTTCTGCAGCTGATGCTGGGGACGAAGGCGCTTCAGCCAATGTGGTTTTCGAGGCTTGACCCCTCGCAGACCCTTTAGCTGCTTGTGTTTTGGAGGCTGCTTCTGGCTTTTTCCCGAAGAAAGGAAAGGCTTGGGCGGACGGGGCAGACAGGCTGATCAGGCCTAAGCCTGCGCTTAAGGCAATAAGTGGCAAGCGACGGGCGCAGAAGCGGAACGACATGGTGAGAACCTCACGAATCACAGACGCCAAGCTTTCGTCAATCTTTGTTAACAAACCCTCAAAGCCAGCCCTTTGTTCTCCGTCTAAATCGCTTTTCACGAGGTCCAGATCAGCCTAGAGAATTGCCATGCACGCCAATATCGCCCCCCAAGACGCCACATTCATCCCAATCTACGCCATTTCTGCCGCTGAATGGCCCGCCTATCTCGAAGGCAAATCCAGTGGGCAGGCAGCACTTGCCGGTCACCACGATTTTCGCGCCCAGGCCGGTCGCGTGCTGTTGGTTCCAGCCCCTGATGGTACATTAGAGCGGGTCCTGTTTGGGGTAGGCGCGGGGGCAGATACGTCGGTCTATGGCGCGCTGGCTAGCAAGTTGCCAGCAGGTGATTATCGGATTGCTTCACCGCTACCGAAGGAGCAAGGCCATGCCATTCTGGTGGCTTATCTTCTGGGGGCTTATGTCTTTGACCGCTATAAGCGCAAGGATCAGCGTCTCGCCCGTTTGATCGCACCTGTTGGCGCGGACGTAGAGGCTGCGAGCCGCACCGTCACCGCCGTTAAGCTTGGTCGTGATCTGGTCAATACGCCGCCAAATGATATGGGCCCGGACGCCTTAGAGGCCGCGGCAATTGCTTTGGGCGAAGGCCATGGCGCGGAGATTGAAGTAATCCGAGGCGCAGATTTATTGGCGCAAAATTACCCGTTGATTCATGCGGTCGGGCGGGGCTCTGCTCAAGAACCACGTTTGGTAATCTTGCGGATTGGTCGTCCCGATGCCTATCCATTGGCCTTGGTGGGCAAGGGGGTCACATTTGATACCGGCGGCCTCAATCTCAAGCCTGGTGCGGGTATGGCGCTGATGAAGAAAGATATGGGCGGGGCAGCTTGTGCTTTGGCCTTGTTCTCGACGCTGGCTGACGCCCCCCTGGATGTGCGCCTGTCGGTCTATCTGCCGATTGTTGAGAATGCGATGGATGGCAACTCCTTCCGGCCCAGCGATGTGATCTATGCCCGTAACGGGTTGAGCGTTGAGATCGACAACACCGATGCAGAGGGTCGCCTAATTCTGGCTGATGCGGTTACACGTGCCAGCGAGGACGGCAATGCCATGATCCTCGATATGGCGACGCTAACCGGTGCTGCCCGCGTCGCGCTGGGCCCTGAACTACCCCCTTTCTTTACCGAGGACGAGGAATTGGCAGCAGATGTGACTGAGGCGGCCGCTCAGACGGGTGACCATTTGTGGCGAATGCCTCTTTGGCGTCCTTATGAAGACGACCTCGACAGCCCGATTGCGGATATGAAAAACTCAGGTGGTCCCTTTGCTGGTGCCATCAATGGGGCGCTGTTCATCTCAAAGTTCGTCGATGTGAAAGATCACAGGCCCATCTGGGCGCATTTCGATGTCTATTGCTGGAATCCAAAAGAAAAGCCCGGTCGACCCCAAGGTGGTGAAGTTCATGCAGTGCGCACGATCGAGGCCATGCTACGGAAAAGATTCGGCTAAATTCTAAGCAGAGCCGCGTAGGCAATTCCGGCAAGCAATTGAGTCCACAGGGACTCTTTCCCAATTGCGCAAATCGATTCACCTAATGACGCAGACGGCATGGTCAGGAGCGGCCACAGCCTTAGGGGTCATAGTTGGATCAGTTTGCTGGACTTAACAAGCAGGCGCTTGGCTTGTGGTTGGACGTCACGTCCCGCTCTGTGCAGTCCGATGGGCCGGACTTGACCGCCCGTCAGACCGCCCTGATGCTGACGGTCTATTTAGAAGCGGGGCCACATACGGTGCGGGCTCTGGCGCAGCGGCTTGGCGTTGGCAAGCCAGCGATTGTTCGGGCCATTGACACGTTGCAGGACGTTGGCTTGGTTGAACGTCGGCCAGACCCGGCCGATCGGCGCAATATTTTTGTGGTCGGAACGCAAGCGGGCGCAGAACGGCTGTCCACTTATGCAGCATCCATCGCGCGCCATATTGCCGAGATTACGCAAGTCGATCGTGCATCTTTTTTGGACGCAAGCGAAGCGGCAGCCCAACGCCATAAGCTGGCATGATGGACGAAAGATATGTTGGATCCAAATCTTCACCCCTACCGAAGTGATCTGGCGGCGACAAAGCTAAAAGGACTTGTCGAATCCGCCCGCTTTGTCGATCCAATCCCCCATCAGGTTAGCGCAGGTGTTGCCCCGTTGCGCAAAGTGCCAGAGCCGGATGGCGAACAACTGAGCCAAGCGCTTCATGGCGATGTGATTGACATTTACGAGGAACGCGCCGGTTTTGGCTGGGGCCAAATGCACAGCGACGGCTATGTCGGCTGGTTTGACTTGGCTGCCTTGTCCGCTCCAGTTTTGGCGACAACCCACAAAGTCAAAGTGTTGCGTACCTATGCCTTCTCGGGGCCGAGCGCGCGGGCGGCCCCACATTTTCTCTTGAGTCTCGGCGCGCAAGTAAGCCTAAAGGCTGAACGCGAGAACGGCTTTGTTGCGGTGGAGCGGGCAGGCTGGATCTATGAGGCCCATTTGTCCCCCTTGGCCGCGCTAGCGGAAGACCCTGTTAAAGTCGCCGAACAATTTCTCCACGCGCCCTATCAATGGGGTGGTGTTGAGAGTTTAGGGCTTGATTGCTCTGGCCTGATCCAGACTGCCTTTAAAGCCGCAGGCATCCTCATGCCGCGCGACTCCTATATGCAGCGCGAGATTGGGAAAGCTGTAGACTTTGATCAAGGCCTTGAGGGTCTAAAGCGCGGCGATATTGTCTGTTGGAAGGGTCATGTCGCCTTGATGACGGACGCGACACATATCCTACATGCCAACGGCTATCATATGGCCGTTGCGCACGAGCCTTTGGCAGCGGCGGTCGACCGGATCGGTGCCAGCTATGGCGCTATTTTGACGATCCGCCGGTTAGATAACTAGCCACAAAAAAAGGGCCAGCGCGACGCTGGCCCTTTAATTCAATGTCAATCTAAGTTTTAGAGGTGGTAAGCGCGCTCACCGTGCTCTGCAATGTCGAGGCCTTCTTCTTGATCATCGACCGAGGCTTTAAGGCCGATCGTGTATTTGATGATGAAGAAGACGATGGCGGATGCCACACCCGACCAAGCAACCGTGACCAACACGCCTTTCAGCTGTGCGATAACTTGCGTGCCCATGTCGTAAGTGGCGGCCGGGCAAACCGCAAGGATTTTACCGGCTTCGTCGAAGCACTTGGTATAATCGACAATGCCTGCGCCACCCAAAGCTGGCGATACCACAATACCGGTGCCGATTGCGCCGATGATGCCACCAATGCCGTGGATGCCAAATGCATCCAAGCTATCGTCATACTTCAGCGCGGATTTTACAACCGAGCAGAAGAAGATACAGGCTGGCGAGACAACAAGACCGAGGATCAGCGCACCCATTGGGCCAGCAAAGCCTGCAGCAGGGGTCACGGCCACGAGACCAGCCACGATGCCCGACGCCAAGCCCAGCATCGATGGACGCTTGCGCGTGACCCACTCATATAACACCCAGCTTAAGCCAGCGGCAGCGGTTGCAATGAAAGTGTTGGCCATCGCCAAGATGGCGTAATAATTGGATTCCAAGTTCGAGCCTGCATTAAAGCCAAACCAACCCACCCACAGAAGGCCTGCCCCGATAAAGGTCATGACCAAAGAGTGAGGCGGCATTGGCTCATTGCGGTAGCCCGAGCGGGCACCCAGAATGATACAGCCAACCAAAGCCGCGATCCCGGCGTTGATGTGCACGACGGTACCACCAGCAAAGTCGAGGGCACCAAAGCTCCAGATCAGGCCAGTGGTGAAGCTATCACCTTGCGCCGAAGCCGCTGCCAAGCTGTCTGGTCCGGGCCACCACCATACCATGTGCGCCATGGGATAATAGGACAACAGAGGCCAAAGAACCGCAAACAGAACCACCGCGGCAAACTTCATCCGTTCAGCAACGCCACCCAAAACCAGGGCTGCGGTAATGGCTGCAAAAGTCATCTGGAAGACGACAAACACGAGCTCTGGAATATAAACGCCAGTCGAGAAAGTGGCGACGAGAACAGGATTGCCATCCGCGTCCAAGCCCGCGCCATTCAAGAACAGTCGGTCAAACCCACCGACGAAGCTGTCGATCTCTCCGCCCGAAGTGAAGGATAAGCTATAACCCCACAGCATCCAGGTAACCATGCCGATCACCATCACGGTCGAAACCTGCATCAACATGGACAACATGTTCTTGGCGCGCACCAAGCCACCATAGAATAAAGCAAGCCCTGGAACGATCATCAATAAAACCAGAAGGGTCGATACCATCATCCAAGTGATATCACCCTTGTCGACAACCTTATCCGGCAAAGTCGCGACCAGCTTAGCCGCTTCCGGGGCTGCTTCGGCTGCAGGTGCCGCAGTTGCCGCGACGGCATTGGCGGCGTCTTGCGCGTGAGCAGGTGAAACCAAGCCACTTGCCATAAGGAAAATCAGCGCTGCTAGGGCTGTTAGCCCCGTCCGTACCAGCGCTTCGAAGCTAAGCTCCGGTCGTGTGCGTGTTGCGATACGTGTCACGTTCGTCGTGCTCCCCACAAGGTTTGCGATCTTGAGCTCACAATTAGCCCAGTATCCATCCAAGCCGCAGCGTTAGAAATTGGGCACTTTTGGGCAAGTGTCGGCCTGCCGCTTCCGCAATATCCCGTACAATAGCCCAATTTTTGAGCAGCTTGTCGACTGTCTGCTCTCAAACGGGGCAAACCAGACTGATCAAAATTTAGGCGAACATCTGTGTAAGGATGCTTTAACGCGCATCTTGACCCATAGAGTGCAGCAGTGCGCTAAGCGCGTGGATGGGCTTTTGAAAACACAGAGATCATATGAGCCGGGTCGATTTCCATATAGCGCTGTGTCGTCGACAAAGATGCGTGGCCGAGCAATTCTTGGATGGAGCGCAGGTCGCCACCAGATTGCAAAAGGTGCGTGGCAAAGGCATGGCGCAAAGCATGGGGTGTCGCTGACTCTGGTAAACCCAATTGGCCGCGTAATCTGGCCATGCTGGCCTGAACCAATCTGGCGCGCAGCGGCCCACCGCGTGCGCCAAAAAACAAGGGACCAATCGGCTCAATCTGATAGGGGCAGAGTTTGACATAGGCCGAAATCGCCTCGCGCGCGACCGGCAGAGTTGGCACGAGGCGTGTCTTTTGGCCTTTACCCAGGATCCGCAGCGTTGATGGCAAGGGATATTCGGCCCCCGTGAGGCCGAGCGCCTCTGAAATACGCAGTCCGCAGCCATATAGTAGGGTCAGCACAGCGGTATCGCGGGCACCGATCCACGGCTCATCTGCTGCCTCAGCTAGATCAATCAAGTCAAAGGCAGCCTCACTTGTGACAGGGCGCGGCGGGGCTGGCTTGATCTTTGGGCCGCGAACAAAGCTTAGGCTCGTGTTGGTAAGGCCCCGTCGTCGGTCCAAGAAGGAAAAGAATGACCTGATCCCCGCAAGCGCGCGGGCCACGGAGCGATCGCCAAAAGGGGTGTTGGCCTGACGCCGCCGCGCTAAGTAGGCGCGCAAATCCGAAGCGGTTAGGTCGGGCAGGCTAGCCAGGGTCAGGTCTTCACCGCGATGCAGCACCAAGAAGTTTAAAAAGGTGTCGACGTCGCGCTGGTAAGCTTCCAATGTGTGGTCTGCCAGTCGGCGCTCATGCTTCAGCCAGTGCAACCAATCTTTACGCGCCTGGGCTAAGCCTTCGCCCATGTCGCTTGGCAAGTCCGCTTGACGGACCGCGCCACTCACAGCAAGCCATCAGCCGCAAAGCGCGTAAGCACACGTTCTAAAACGCGCGCGAAAAAGGTTACCAGCTCGCCGCCATGGTCAGCCCTAAAGGCATCGACATCGCGGCTGGCGATTGCCAAAATGCCTAAACGTCGCGTAGGGCCAAATTCCAAGCGGGCCAAAGCCTCTGAGTGCACCAGTTCGCTTCTGTCGCCATAGAGCCAAGTACGCGGGCGCTCGATTGGGCCAAGGATGGTTGGTTGATGTGTCGGCACGAGGCGTTCAATGGCTGACCCCGCCTTATCGAGAGCTTGGCTTGCAGCATTGGATTCAGACACGGCTAACACGCACACATCTGCAGCCAGAGCAAACGCCACATGACCGGAAAGCCGTTCGTTTAAATCTTCAGGGTCTTGGCTGTCTAGGACTGCCAGAATGGCTTCTTGGACGCGAATTTGGGCTTCGTAATTGGCGCGTGCGGTCTCAACGATTGAAGCAAAGCGCGAGCGCGCAGCGCGTGTTTCTCGCATCATGCGCTCGCGGGCGAGGTCAGCAATGGCAATCACATTCCCAGAGCTCGGCTCAGCCGCAATCCGGTTCAAGAGCTCGGTGTCGTCGCGCACAAAGTTAGGATTTTGCATCAAGAAATCGCGGATGAGATCCAAATCGAGTTCTGGTTCAGCAATGAGTGCGGCGTCTTGGTAGGCCATAAGCGGGCAGGATCCGGGACAAGGTTAATGGTCCGGACAGTTTGCCGTGAACAAGGTGAACACGTGGTTACGGAAATCGCGCGATTACACTTTTTTCTGCACATGGTGCAGTAACACTGTTTCGGCCTGGCTGGCCCACGCCCTAAAGGCCCTTGGCGTCTAGCCACTCACAGATGTCGGCGACAACGCTGGCGGTCTTCGGCTCATCGATAATCCAATGCGCTGCCCCGTCATACTCACGATAGTCCCCGCCGATACGGGCGTATTTTTGTGCCACTTTGCGGACGGCTTGAATAACTGTCGCGCGATCTTGCACCGCGCCGATGGTCAGGATTGGGCACTCAATCGAACGCTCATTGATGACCCCAACCCGGTGCGGGTCTGTCTCCGGCTTGCCGAGCTGCTGATAGACGAGACCGGAATCATAAAGGGCGGATGCATAAATCTCATCATGCCGCTCTCGTGCAACCTGGTTGAGGACACCCCAACGAAAGCCAGTTTTCCAGACTTTATAGGAGAGCTTGGGATCGCCCTTTAGGACGATATTGGCAAAGGTAAACAGGACGCGCAGATCTTGGACTTGGCAGTCAACCGGCTGGGCGGGCGTTACAAGAATTGCGGCTTTGCCAACGCCTTGCTCAGCAAGTTTTTGAACAATTAGGCCCCCCATCGAATGGCCCATCAAAACGGGCTCTTCACCGGTAGAGCGCTCAATTGCCAAAGCTTCAGACTTCGCTGCTTCAACATAATCGTGCAGGCCGAGCGTCGAGAGTTGGCCGGTTGGGCCTTCTTTAACGCGGAACTGGGGGTAAAGCGTGGGTGTATAAGGCGTCCAGCCTTTGGCTTGCATCAGCGGGGCCATAACTGACCAGGCGTCGCCGCCACATCCAACCCCATGGATCATTAGAATTGGCTTTTCCACCTGCATGCTCCGTCTCTTGCGATCAGGCGGTCATGCCACAAGAGGCTAGGCTGCAGCAAGGTGTCCAAAGTCTTGCACGATCCGTGTGTACACATCACGCTTAAACGGCACCACCAGTTCTGGAAGAGCTTCCAACCGTTCCCATCGCCAAGCGTCAAACTCAACCTGCTTGTGGGCATTCAGCTTCACATCGCGGTCTGAGCCCAAGAAGCGCAAGGCATACCAGATTTGGGCCTGGCCCTTGTTGCGGCGAAACTTGCCACGCTGCATCTCGGGTGGGAAGTCATAGGTGAGCCAATCGGTTGTATGACCAATGATTGAAACCAAGCTCGTGCCGATGCCGGTCTCCTCGCCTAGTTCACGCAACGCTGCGGTCTCAACATCTTCGTTGCGGTCAATGCCGCCTTGTGGCGCTTGCCAAGCATGCTGCCCATTAAAGCCCCGGCGCTTGCCGACCCAAACCAGCCCACGCATATCGAACAATAAGATACCAACATTGGGTCGATAGCCTTCTGGCGGGGCGGGGATGGTATCTTTGCTCATGATGTAACCGCGGATGCTGGGGCCAGGATAAGCCCCCGTCGGCCCGCATCTTTCGCCCACCGGGCAATTTGGTCAATGGTCACACTATAAGCAACACCAAAGCCGAGCGCCGCGCCACGCTGGGTTGCCATTGCCTCGAGCGCGCCAAGCTGTGCCGCGATATCATCTCCGGAGGGTCTTTGGTCGATCAAGCGATCTGCTTGTGCATTGCGCAGCCCTGCAGAGCTGGCAGCAGAATCAAGTTGCGAGGCAGAGCCATCGGCAATGAAGGCCACGCCACGTGACCGCAATTGCCGCATCAAGGCACTGCTCGACTCGTTAGACGTTGCGAATTTCCCGCCCAGATAATTGGTCACACCGAAATAGCCGCTTGCCCGCGACAATAAGAACTCAAGTCGGCGTTGATTCTCGTCGGCGGAGGCCGTGGTCAGCAACGTATGTGGACCTGGATCATTCTCGGGATAATCAAATGGCTCCATCGGGATCTCAATCAGAACCTCATGCCCTTTGGCGCGGGCTTTATTGATCCAGCCCTGGAGGTTCTCCGCATAAGGCACAAAGGATAAAGTGACCTCCGCAGGCAATTCATCGATGGCGCGCTGAGTGATACGCGCGTTTAGGCCAAGCCCCCCCACGACCAAGGCGACCTTTGGTCGCCCAGTTTCGGAGAAAGGCTTCCGGTAAATGTCATAAACGGTACGATTGCCCGAACCGATAATCGGCAACAAGCCACCTGGGCCTTGTTGGTGCACGCCCGCGGCAGGGGCTTGGGTCAAGGCTGCTGCGCCTTGCCCACGATAGACCTGCACGCCGCCTTCATTCGTGGCGGTTCCGAATGAGGGGGCCATAATCCGTGCGGTACCCGAGACAGGTGGGATTTGGCCAGAGGAGGCTGCGGTGGCAGCACCCGTCACAACGGGGTCTCCCTTTGCTTTTGCAAGCTCTGCGAGGCGCAATGCCTCTGCTTCGCTAATGGCCTGATCTGCGGCACCCACCGATTTGGGTGGAGGGGTGCCAGGCAACCAGGGCGTCATCGCCCCATCCGGCAAGCGCCAAGGCAACCAGCCCATAGCCATACCTTGCGCCGCAAGATCGACCTTTGGCTCCATGCTGGTCGTGGCAGGCTTTGCTGAGGCAGGATTGTAACGCGGCACTTCCAAGACTGCGCTTGGGCCAGCATCTTGTTCATTGCCAAAGGCTTGGATCGCGCCAGCGCTCAACCCCAGTGACAGAAACAGGGTCGCAAGGCTCAAGCTCGCGTGCTTGAGGCCGACGGCCAAAGGCTTTGCATTTAAGGTCTGTGTGGCTGCCATGATGCAGATAAGTCCATTTCGACCTGATTCACTGACCTGCATCGGTTAACGATTCAGAAACATCAGCACGATGCGGCTGATAATCTCATCCGCTTTGCAGCTTATCTCTGGTTCGACCAGCGCGCGAAAATGGCCGTTGGCAAAAGACGGTCTGATCCTTGTTCCGGGATAGCCATCTCACCGGCCTCGCGCTGTCCCGGCCGATTGCCAAGTGCAGCTGCCAATCCATTGTCGAGCGCCAAGAAACTCAGGCGAACCGCATAGACGGTTGCTACTAGAAACAAGGCATCATCCTCCAAGAGCTCAACGCAGGCAGTCAAAAGACGGTCCAAGCCCTCTTCGAGCTTCCAAATCTCTCCGGTCGGGCCGCGCCCATGCTTGGGTGGGTCCAGAATGATCCCGTGATACTTATTCCCACGCCGGATCTCTCGTTCGACAAATTT
>NZ_JBIIYV010000033.1:0-35845 GCF_044346625.1 Aquidulcibacter sp.
AAACTCTCGCACCTTTAAGCAATGATCCCATCGTCATGCTCAGCGCAGTCCCCTGAACATGATCAACTCAGCCCTAAACCGGCTACATCATGACGCCGCTGTTACACCACGCCATGGGACACGATCTTCCAGAATACAAGAACCTGCTACTGCACTCTCTTTGGACCTACTGGTTTGAGCTTCGCTCGGAGACCAACAATCATCGTATCCGCTCAGTGATAAACACATATATAACATGTAGATACTCATAGAGTTGAGGCCCAAAAAGGATTACATGGTTCCCATTTGATCAACTGCTTTCTGTCCCGTTGATGCGAGGCATCTCGCGACCTAAAGAACAAAATCCCACTCACAGTACCTTTAGAGTAAACCATAAGGTCAGCGCTCGAAATCCCCGGATTAGGATGTCTGGAGTTTATACCGGGATTGCGATAGTTTTATCCTGCTCTGGGGGTTAGGCACTTGCTTACATCTACCAGTTTTGGTGCACTACTCACACTCAGCAACGCCTGTATTATAGCCACTACGTTCAAGCTTCATTGGACTATTTTATCCAGATTCGAAGATCTGCCTCGAACCCTGAAGACTTGCAATAAGCATGAGCTATGGCAATCCCGACAGTCGTAAGTTCAAGCGATTTAAGGGGAGTATTGTCCCAAACCTCAAATGCATCTGCGATTCTTGGAACCAATGGAGCGTAAGCTGCTGTGATTTCATCCTGCTGCATCAGAGTGCCTTCGGCTACTGACCAAGTGCTATCTATCAAAGCCTGCCCAAAGCCTGCCCTCCCAGCAACATCGTTCCAAACTGTTTTATCGATTGCGTTTGGTTGAAAACGAGAGTGATCGTGGAGCGAAGGGATCAGCAAGTTGGCACTCTGTAGTTCAGCCCACGAGGGACCATATCTCTCAAGGAGCTCGCCGCGCATAAAGACTGCGGGATATGTTCGAACTAGGACGTCGCGCAGTGTAATTGAACCTGTACTAATTGTAGCGCACCGCAGAGCAACCAAATAGGAAAAGGCAGATTGCTCTCTAGATATGTTATCGATGAACGGATTAACTTTATCATTAAGGGTAGCGGCCGCTGAGGCTACACTGATTACATCCCTCATTCGCGTGTGGCGTAACCTATATGACAAAGCCAAAGCGGCAAATTCATTCACGGTTAGGTTTGCAGCGACTTCAACAGCCTGATTCAACGACAGAGTCATCCTGTCCCGCTGGGGCGACTTTGATCGCTCGGCAATCAAATCTACAAGGATTGCGCCGACATTCTCCTCCCCAGAGCGAGCGAAAGCATTTTGAGCATCGTGGAAGACATACTGGAAATCAGGGTCTCTGAACGCTTCCGCCCTTGCAGACTGATCAGCCTCAAAGCGCTTAAGAATCTCATCTTTGAAGTTCTGTAAGCGCTCATCAACAACTTCACGCGCTATTACTGTATATGCGGGCACTTGGGCTGCGATGGTCGAAATGATCTGGCCGAGCTGTTCGGAGCTCAAGCCGTTCTGAATAATTGTATCTCGGCCCGACTGAATCGCTTGACCGGACTCACCCACATCCTGTGACTGCCCCGTCATTTGCCAACCTTAGTGTCGCGCCCAGACTGAATCGAGATCGAGTTTGGACCAGTTGTTTGATCTTGCGAGATACGTTTCGATCGAACGGAAGTGGCAGTTTTCACACCAAAATACACTGTAAGCACAAGCCCAAGCACAGCAAGCGCTATCCCCCAACCTTCAATTGACAAGCCCATTTTTCCCTCCAGTGGTCTTCACTGAACCCAAGTTGTTAACTCAAAGGTACTTTGGCAATAGCACGAGCTGAAATAGCTGGGGGTTCGAGCGAGACATCTCAATTATCAACGCCTCTAGACGCTTCTAACGAGAAGCCAACTTTGCCCTTGTGCTTGCATAGGAGCAATCCTGCGAGGGAGCCAAAACTGTCACCTATGTTACATGTAGACCTGTCACCTACATCCAAGAACGCAATTCATCTAAGTCATTATTTTTAAATGAATATCCCCCCTCGCAAAGGGAATGGTGCGGTCGGGGGGAGTCGAACCCCCACGCCTTGCGGCGCTGGAACCTAAATCCAGTGCGTCTGCCAGTTCCGCCACGACCGCGTTCCGATGGGGCTTTTGGGCCAAGCTGGCGCTCGGGTCAACCAAGGGGTGCAGGTGGAGGTGTCAGCCGTGTGTCCTGCTGCGCATCTAAATATCTCAGACCATGGCGCAATCGTGGTAAAGTAACGGGCTTCCTAGCAAAAACAGTCAAATTTGCTGGGAATATGTCTCAAATTCTGCTTGAATGGAGGGGAGCAATCCTGCGGGGCCGGAAACAAAATGTCAGATTTTGATGTCGCCTATGATAAAAGCGCGGATGTTTTGTACATTTCCACGAAGTTGACGGGGCCTAGTTATACGTCGGAAGGCGAAAACGGCATTGTGTGGAGCCATCAGATCGCCGATGGCCGTTTGGTCAGCATGACGGTGATGGATTTCAATGCCCAGTGGCAAAATCGCCTCGCGCATCTGACCGAACAGCTCAACGAACAATTGCATGCTCCGAGCCCTGTTGGCCCCATGGGAAGCGCCCAGGCGGCGAACTAAAGCTGCCCGTAATCGCCTTCAATGCCCAATAAGGCGCGGCCTGCGAGCTCGAGCGAGCCGGGCGCGACCATGATATGTTGGGTGGCGACATGGGCGTCACGGAAGCGGCGTTGCAAGGGGCAAGTCTCATAGACCGACGTCCCGCCGCCCAGCTCGTGCATCATGCGGGTGATTTCTGCACAGGTGCGGACGGCATGGGTGGCGGCAATGCGCAAATTGGCGCGATCTTCTAGCGTCAAAACCCCGGTGCGGCTGGCCCCTTCATAGGCGGTCTCTGCGCTATCGAGTAGATAGGTGCGGGCCGCGCGCAGCAGGCCTTCGGCTTTAGCCACGTCGACTTGGGTTGAAGCCCGCTCTGCCAAGGGTCTGCGCGCCCCGGTTGGCACTTTGCCGCCTGCGAGCGCGACCAAATCGTCAATCGCACCCCGCGCATTGCCTAGTGCTACGGCGGCGATCGACATGGCGAGAAGACCAAAGGCTGGGAAGGCATAAAGCGGCCGCGCAATCCGGGCCTTATCGTCCGTCAGCGAAACCGAACGATCAGCCGGGATCAAGACATCGGTTACGGCCAGATCGCCACTGCCCGTGCCCTTCATGCCCATGGCATGCCACGTGTCGATGAGCTCGACCTGATCGCGCTCAAACCACATCATGCGGGCTTGGGGTGCCCCGTCGCCCAAAGTCAAAGCGCCACCGACCAACCACGCGCAATTCGCACTGCCAGAGCCCCAATTCCAGCGCCCGTTCACCCGGTACTGATCGCCCTCGCGCACTGCCTTGCCCTTGGGCGCAAAGACGCCGCCTGTGATGATTGTGGGATCGGCCCAAATGGTGCGGGCATGGTGGTCTGGCAAATAGGCTGCATTGATCGCTGTGGTCGCGCCAATCATGATGCACCAGCCGACCGAGCCATGGGCATTGCCCATGACTTCGATGACTTCAATCATGCGCGCCGGGGCCATCTCCAGCCCGCCATAATCCGTCGGCAAGGCCATACGGAAGAAGCCTGCATCGGCAAGCGTTCTGGCAAGGTCGGCGGGTAAACGTCGCGCGGAATCAATCTCATCGGCGCGCGCGGCGACTGTGGCTCTGAGGGCTTGGGCTTGGGTCAACAGGTCGGTCATGGGCCTACATTGACCCATTCCGACAGCACCGACAAGGACCTTTGGAGAGAAGAAAAACTACTCCCCCTCATCCTCTTCCATCTCATAATTGCCAAACACGCTTTGCACGTCATCATCATCTTCCAAGATGTCGATGAGTTTGCGCAAGCTGGTGGCAGCGTCACCGGTCACTTCGATGCGGGCATGGGGCCGCCAGACGACATTGGCGGCTTCCGCATCGCCAAAGCGTTCGGCCAAAGCGGTGGAGACTTCGCTCAAGCTCTCAAAGGTACAGGTGATGGAATGGCCGTCGGCATCGCTTTCGACGTCATCTGCACCAGCCTCAAGGGCGGCTTCCATCATGTCATCTTCGCTGGCCGCCGCGGCTGGATAGAAGATTTCGCCCACGCGATCAAAGCCAGAGATGACAGAATTGGTAGTGCCGAGATTGCCGCCGGCTTTGCTGAGATAGCTGCGAACATTGCCGCCGGTGCGGTTGAGATTGTCGGTCAAGGTCTCGATGATCAGGCCGATACCGCCGGGGGCATAGCCCTCATAGCGCACCATTTTATAGTCTTCACCGCCTGCGGCGGAGGCTTGGCTGATCGCGCGCTCAATCCGATCCTTGGGCATGGAGACGGCGCGCGCATTGGTAACAGCCAAGCGCAGGCGCGGGTTCATGGCGGGGTCAGGCATCCCAGACTTCGCCGCTGTGGTGATTTCACGGGCAATCTTGGTGAAGGCCTTGGCGCGCACAGCGTCTTGGCGGCCTTTGCGGTGCATGGTGTTTTTGAATTTCGAATGGCCGGCCATGGTCGGATCTATCTCTTGAGTCTTGGAAGGTGAATTGCGGGCTGCGATGTAGCAGGGTGCGGCTCAAAGTGCCACAGGGTGGTGCTGTTAGCAGGCGCGGCTAGCCATCCACCAGCGGCACGGCTTGCTTGAGCCCAACGCCCACGCGGATCGGCTCTGCCCGAACAGCAAGGCCTGTCTTATCGTCGGTCTCCACAAAAATCCCTGAAGCGAGGCCTTGGCCCTCTGCAGGTTCGTGGCGTTGATACGGCATGCGGGACGAGAGTTTACGCACGGCGATATTCTTGTTCATGCCGATGACGCTATCATAATCACCGCACATGCCAAGTTCGGTCTGAAACGCTGTGCCACCGGGCAAGATGCGCGTATCGGCGCTTGGCACATGGGTATGTGTGCCAAACACAAGGCTAGCGCGCCCATCGAGAAAATGGCCCATACCCTGCTTCTCGCTGGTGGCTTCGCCATGCACTTCTACAATGACCGCATCGGCGACAAGACCTAAGGGGCTAGCGCTCACTTCACGCTCCACCGCACTAAACGGGCAGTCAAGCGCATCCATGAAGACCCGCCCCATAACGGTAACGACCAGTACATTTCGGTCACCCATTTGGAACAAATTCGCGCCCCTGCCCGGTGCCATGGTCAAAGGTGGATAATTGGCGGCGCGCAGCAAACGGGGCTCACGTTCGATGTAAGCAATTGCTTCGCGCTGATCCCACGCGTGGTTGCCAAGCGTCAGACAATCGGCGCCCGCCTCAAACATCTCATTGGCGATCGACTCAGTGAGGCCAAAGCCACCTGCAGCATTTTCGGCATTCACGCCAATAAAATCGAGGCGCAATCGTCGCTTGAGTTCAGGCAGGCGCTCGCACAAGGCCACTCTGCCCGCTCGCCCCACCACATCACCAAAAAAAGCAAGTCTCATTCTATCCCACCCAATGTTGGGATGGGGTATGCCTTAGTCGGCGTGATAATCCAATCCAAGCGCTGATCATGAGGTTCAATGGGAATGGAGGCTACTTCTTGGGCGGCAAAGGCCACGCCCACCGCAAGCACGGGGCCCGTGGCGCGCAAGGCCTCTAACGTGCGGTCATAATGGCCTTGGCCTTGGCCCAACCGATTACCGGCCCGGTCGAAGCCCAACAAAGGGACGAGGACGACATCTGGGCGAGTTTGTTCGAGATGGGCTTTAGGCTCCATTACGCCCCACGTGCTTTTTTCGAGTTGATCTGGATCATCGGGATCGCACAGGTGAAAAGTCAGGGCGTTACCGCCTGCCCTCCTTGGCGGCGTACGCGGCAAGCAGAGGCGCGCGCCTTGGGCTGCCAAGGCCCGCATCAAGGGTCTGGGGTCGATTTCGGTTCTGAACGGGATATAGCCTGCGACAATTGGGTTATCTGTGATCAAAAGAATTTGGGCGGCGGAATGAACAAGTGCCTCGCCCGCGTTGGGCTCTTCGGTATGGGCTTTCGCCCTGGCCGCGATCAAAACTGATCGAAGTTCAGATTTGACTTCAATCATGGCCGCCAAACCCATCAAAAGGCTAATGAAAGAGGGAAAAGGTTGGTGGATCCGCAAGGACCGTGGGAAGGTAACTCGTCCCCGTGCGACCTGGATAACCAGGTGGGTGCCAGATGACAGGAACCACGGTTCCAACCAGCGCCAGCTCCCGACGAGTGAGTTAGGTCGGCGGGACGTAGACTTCCCACGCGAACCACAGAACCACCAGCTTCTTAGGTATGCCTGATGGGACTAGCTTGCAAGGGCTAGCCCCGCTGCGGAGGTCTTTCGCACACAGTCCGGAAAGCAACACCCCCGCAAAAGGGACGAGGGAAAACTAAATTCGAAAGGCCCTAACTCTTCGCCGCCAACAGGCGCTCATTCATCAAGACCATAATCTTCTGGTTCGCTGCAACGATGGAGCCGGTTTCCATAAAGTCCCCGCCATAGATTTCCGCACAAACCCCGCCAGCTTCGCGCACCAGCACGACACCGGCTGCAATGTCCCAGAGCTGCAAATCATGCTCCCAAAAGCCGTCAAAGCGGCCCGCAGCAACCCAAGCCAGATCGAGCGAAGCGGCACCAAAGCGGCGGATGCCAGCAACCCGTTGGGTGAATTGGTGCAATTCCTTGAACATTTGGGAATGGCCGGGCTTGCCTTGGAACGGAATGCCGGTTGCCAGCACGCAATCACCCAAGGTCTTGCGCGCTGCGACCCGCAAGCGCTTGTCATTATGGAAAGCCCCACGGCCAGTCTCAGCCCAATAAAGGTCGTCGGTGATCGGGTTGTAGACAACACCAGCGACCAAACGGCCTTCACGTTCCAGCGCGATAGAGATGGCTAAATGCGGAATGGCGTGGACGAAATTGGTCGTGCCATCGATGGGATCGACAATCCAGCGATTGGTCTTGTCTGTGCCTTCGACCATGCCGCGCTCTTCACCTAAGAAGCCATAGCCAGGGCGCGCCTTGATCAGCTCTTCAAATAAGATTTTTTCGGTCTTGAGATCAGCAGCGGTTACAAAATCGGAAGGGCCCTTTTTTGCCAATTGCAGGTTCTCAACTTCACCGAAATCTCGGCTGATGGCTTTGCCAGCTTTGCGGGCGGCGGCAATCATTACGGTCAGAAGCGGACTGACTACGCTCATAGGGGGCTCTCTTCACGATGTTAAACAGCAAATGTTGGGGGGCTTTACCCCATCTGGGTGCAATTGGATAGGGGGAGGTGCGGTCGGAAGGCCCCTCCCTTACCCCTTTAAATCAGCGGCTCGATATCGCGCGCGCCATGGATAACATGCTCAATGATCAAGACATCCTCAGCTAGTCGATAAAAAATCATGTATCGCCAAAGTGGCACAGTACGAATTTCGGCCCCCAGCTCTGGCCGTGCTTCCCCACTTTCAGGAAACACACGAAGCCGATCAATGACACTTTCAAGCTGTTCGGTAAAAAGGAGGTCTCGGCCTGGTCGGTCGATCCAAAGTTGGTCTTGAATGGCGCTCAGCTCTTCAATCGCCACTTCAGAAAACTGAAAGTTAAGCCGTTTCATGAAGGGTCAGATCGGCATTGCGCTTGGCGACGCGACCTTTCAGGCCCTTCAAAGCAGCATCGCCATCAACTTTGGGACTGTCGACGCCTTTTTGGATTTCAGCCTTAAGCACTTCAAGCTTCTCAGCACGGGCCGATGCATTCACGTGCCGACTTTCTTCGTGTTCTTCCAACAAACGAAGACCTGCGCGCACCACTTCACTAGCACTGGCATAGCGCGCACTTGCCAATTGCTCTTGGATGAAAGCGTCAAAGTGAGGGCCAAGGGAATAGCTGGATGACATGTCGCGCTCCGATACTGGGCCTCAAAGTATCAAAAGTTGATAATTTTGCAACCAAATTTCGGGCACCTTCCAAGAAGTTCCCAACTGCGAAATCACTTCACCCTACCCGCGAAATCACCCCACCCGTCGTCGGCCCCTTTACCCCAGTCGTCCCCGGAAAACTCAACGGGAAGCCACGGGCAGAGCGCACGGCGAGCAGGGCAAAGCATTCGGCCTCAATGGCATCGCCGCGCAGGCCAATCGTATCGGCATCTACGACGCTGACACCACAGCGCGCGGCGATTTCAGCCATCAGCACCGGGTTCTTGCGTCCACCGCCTGCCACCACCAGTCGCTTGGGCCGGGTTGGCAAGAGCCGGAGGGCTAAGTCCAAACTAGCGGCGACCAGTGCCGTCAACGTCGCGGCACCATCTTCCAGCGACAGGCCACGAACCAGGCCTGCATCAAAATCATAGCGGTCGAGCGATTTGGGGTAAGGCGCGTCAAACCAAGGATTATCCAAAATCTCCAGCAAGCGGCCTTCATGCACGCGACCTGCAGCGGCTAAGCGCCCATCCTTGTCATAGACACCCTTGCCATGGGCCTCGACCCATTCGTTTAAGGGGCCGTTGGCGGGGCCGGTATCAAAGGCCGCCAGCCCATCTGCCCCGTCCCACCAGGTGATATTGGCCACCCCGCCCAGATTGAGGATGGATGTATCCCCGTCTAGGCCAGCGTGGCGTAGAATGGCCGTATGATAAATCGGTGCCAGAGGAGCCCCCTGCCCACCCATAGCCACATCATGACTACGAAAGTCCCAAACCGTGTCGATGCCCGTCAGCTCTGCCAGCTTTGCCCCATCCAGCAATTGCCGCGTCCGCCCACCACCACCAATCTGCGGGCGATGCAGCACCGTCAGCCCATGCCCACCAACAAAGGAGATGTCTTCCGGACGCATATCCGCTTTCTCGACAAGCTTCAGGACCGCACCCGCATAAATCCGCGTGATCAGATCTTCGGCCACCGCAAAGATCGCAGGCTCTGGCCCCTGAAAGTCCCAAGCCCGGGCTTGGGTGATGGCTTCAGCCAAAAGCGCGCGGTCCGCGTCGGAATAGGCAAACAATTCAAACGGCCCAAACTCTGCCACGCTGACACCATCGGTACGGATCAGCGCCGTATCAACAAAGCCATCCAACGCCGTGCCCGTCATCAGACCAATGGCCCAGACGGGGGCGGAGACCGTGCTATCAAGTGCCAAGTGTTGTGTCCGTGTAATTTGGTTGGTCCAATTTGGGCTTCGCAATTGTGTAGGGCAAATTGCCTTGAAAAGGAAAGCACCAGCCTTGCGAAAAAGCCCCTGAGCCGGCGACAGAAGGCCCCAATCGGCGCCGATTCATATGGTAGCCCGCCATCCCACAAACTTTCCAAAGCGGCAACTTATAAATCGAGGATGTAACGCGAAATTTCGTAAGAAGCGATATAAAATTGTGACAATAGGTCGATATTGATTTCAGCCAATCTCTTTGATGTCCCCATCCTCTGTCATCTAGAACGGAAGCAAAATCATGATCAGTCGTCGACTCATGCAAGGCGGATTGGCGGCATTATCGCTGCTTCCTTGGCGCGCCTTTGGGCAGAACAACCGGGGTAGTTTTCGGCTTATGCAAGGTCCTCTCCTTGGAGCAATTGGCCCTGACCATGTTTCGATGTCGATCCGTTCAAGCGCGAAAACTGAAGCGCGCGTGCTTTATAGTGTGCGACCAGATATGTCGGGGGCAAAGATGTCCCCAGCCGTCGCAGTTGGACCTGAAGGACATTATTTTGCCCGCCTTGACGTCAAAGATTTGACACCGGCTACACGCTATTATTATCGCGTCTTGCTGGGCGGCGAGCCGGAACGCTTACTCAGGAATTACGAGCCAGCTTCTTTCATGACCGCCCCAGTCGCGGGGACGCGCACCGGGTTTAAAGTGGCCTTCGGAAGCTGCGCCCATACACAATATCATCCTGTGCAGCCGATCTGGGATGCCATTGAACGGGCATCGCCGGATATGTTCTTGTGGCTTGGCGATAACGTCTATCATGACACGCTTGAGCCTGAGACGATGGACGCGATGTGGGCCAAGCAATTGAACATACCCAACCTTCAGTCCTTACTTCGAACGGTGCCTCAATTATCGATTTGGGACGATCATGATTTTGGCTTAAACGATCATGACCGCACCAACCCAGTCAAGGACGCCGCGTTGGCGAGCTATAAGCGCAACTGGGCAAACCCTAGCTATGGCTTGGCTGACACACCGGGTGTGTTTTATAAGTTCAGCTATGCCAATGTGGATTTCTTCATGCTGGACGGGCGCTATTACCGCGATCCCAATGATCAGCCAGATGGACCAAGCAAGACCTTCTTGGGTGCGCGCCAATTGCAATGGCTGAAGGACGGGCTGAAGCAAAGCCGTGCTGACTTCAAAATCCTCGCCTGCGGCAGCGGCTGGACCAATGCAAAGGGCCATGGCGGTGATTCCTGGGCCAGCGCGATCACCGAACGCAATGCCTTGTTCGATTTTATCCGCGATGAGAAAGTCGAAGGCGTTGTTTTACTTTCTGGCGACACCCACATCGGCGAATTGAACGCAATTCCTTGGTCTGAAAAGGGCGGCTATGATCTTTATGATCTGGTTAGCTCCCCTCTTGCCAACGAAAACTCCGCCAGCTTTCTCGAGCGGCGGCCAGAGCGTCGAATTCGCCAAGTCTATTTCTCAGGGACAAACTTTGGCATGTTGAGTTTCGACAGCGCGGTCGAGCCAACACTGACATTCTCTCTACACAACGAAAGCGGCCGGAATGCCTTTGCGCCTATGACACTGCGCGCTAGCGAGTTGAAGAACGGCGTGAGCACGTGGCTTGCCAAAATGGACCCACTTTCGCGTCGGCGTTGGGACGCTACGCAAAGCGGCAAGCCGACTTATTCAGGTGGGTAATGCTGGTCAGATTAGGGCGATAGAGAGGTTGAGACTGTGACACAAAGCGTATTGATCCTCATTCGCCATGCGCAGTCGTCTGGTCAGTCTCCTGACGCGGGACTCACAGATCTCGGTACACAACAAGCAATTGCTTTGGCGGATTTTTTAATGCCGCTTGGCGTAGATGGCTTGTTCTCAAGCCCCTATCAACGTGCTCAAGCGACGATTACACCCTTTGGCGAGCGTGCCGGTCTACCTTTGACCATCGTGACGGACTTGCATGAGCGCGTACTCTCGCCTGAGCCCTTAGACGATTGGCTTGATCATATCGCGCGGTCTTTTGTTGAGAAAAGTTATAAATTGCCGGGCGGAGAAAGCCTTTCGGAAACAAGCATGCGAGGCCTCAACGCCCTTCGTGCCATATCAAAATCGGGTGGCAATTTACCGGCCGCTGCGAGCCACGGAAACTTGATTGCAAGTATCCTAAACTCAATCGATCCTGATTTTGGCTTTGACCAGTGGCGAACGATGCGCAACCCAGATGTTTTCGAACTAAAGCTCCAAGATGGCCTTCCCATAGACTACAGGCGGATGGACGGGTTTTGCTCTTAGTCAACCTATGCCGCGCTGAATGTGAAGTTGGTGTGAGTTGTTGTCAGCCAACCTCTACGCCGTGATGAGTATTTGTCCCAACCGAGTGAAGTTAGGGCCGCCTTAAGATGAGTTATCATGCCGCAAAGTGAACCAACGCCAATTGCCGAAGACGCTTGGGAGAGTTGGGAACCGGATCAACTCGCTTCGAAGTTGAACGGCATAAACTCTCTCTGGTATGTAGTCGGTGGATGGGCGATTGAAATGCACGTGGGCAAGCCCATTCGTGAACATGCTGATCTCGAGTTCTGTGTTTTGCCCAAGGACGCCAATCACACAGCAAACTGGCTTTCAGAACTTACATTCTTTGCAGCAAAAGACGGCAATCTGAACTTCTGGCCAGCAGGCCAAGAAATTTACGCCGACAATTGGCAGTTTTGGGGTGCTGACATGAAGGCGACTAAATGGCGCGTGGACATGATGATTGAACGCGGAACCGCCGCCACCTGGGTATACAAGCGTGACTCATCTATCCAGCAGGCGCGGACTGAAGCACTGCGCATCAGCGCCCAAAGTGTTCGATATCTCGCGCCCTCAAATGTCCTTTTGTTCAAGGCCAAGGACACAAGGCCAAAGGATGATCTAGATTTTGACGCCGTACTCCCCGTGCTTACGGCGGAAGAACGTCTCACACTCTTAACGTGGCTTCAGTTGCTTCATCCAAACCATCATTGGATCCCGCGGCTAGCCTGACGCATCATAAACCTAACCGGATTGAGGTTTCATAATCGCTATTGGTGAAGGCATTCCCGAGCCGCGATGCCGGCCAGTTCAGGCGGGTCAAGGCCAAGGAGCGCAGCGTGCCTTGACGCGACTGGGCTGGCATAAATGATTGATGCAAGGTTTTGCGTGACCACAAGGGTCACCAAAACCGATCCAAAGCATCTGGAGGGCCAAGGGCCGAGCGCTTCGTCAGGAAATGTTCGGCCATCCGAGCAACTCCAACGCTGCGCAGGGTAGGAAACAAGCAGGCGTGAACCCCAAACACACAAAGGGCTTCAAATCCCCCGCACCTGTGCTAAACGCGCCCGAGCGTCGATGTACGCACGAACCCACGCAACCCCCAATCCAGAGGAGACCGGCCATGACGCATAAATCCGCATTCGTTCAAACGCTTCTGGAGCGTGGGCATTATTATCAGGCAACCGATCTGGAAGCTTTGGATGCAGCGGCGCTGGAGAGTGAGCGCGGGGGTCGGGCGCTGACGGGCTATATTGGCTATGATTGCACCGCGCCCAGCCTGCATGTTGGCAGCCTGACGCAGATCATGTTGATGCGCCGTTTGCAACAATGTGGTGGCAAGCCCATCACCTTGATGGGTGGCGGCACCACGAAAGTGGGCGATCCATCGGACAAGAATGAGGCCCGCCCCGTTCTGACCCAAGAGGTGATTGACGCCAACAAAGCCTCAATCCAGACGGTGTTTTCAAAGTTCTTGACCTTTGGCGACGGCCCGCGTGACGCCATTATGGTGGACAATGCCCAATGGCTGGATGAGGTCAAATGGCTGGATATGCTGCGCGAAATTGGCAAGCATTTCACCATCAACAAGATGATTTCGCTCGACATCGTCAAGCGCCGGCTCGACCAAGAAGTGCCAATCACTTTCCTTGAGTTCAACTATATGCTGCTGCAGGCCTATGACTTCTTAGAACTGTCGCGGCGCTATGATTGCAATCTGCAAATGGGCGGGTCGGACCAATGGGGCAATATTGTCCAAGGGGTAGAGCTGTGCCGCCGCGTGGATGAGCGTCACGTGCTGGGCGTCACCCAACCCTTGTTGATGAATGCAGCCGGGCAAAAAATGGGCAAGACGGCCAATGGTGCCGTCTGGCTCAATGCCGACATGCTGTCGCCCTTCGACTATTGGCAATATTGGCGCAACGTCGATGATGCAGACGTGGAACCTCTGTTGAAGCGCATGACCGATATGCCCTTGGATGAAGTTGCCCGTTTGGCAGCTTTAGGCGGGGCGGAAATCAATCTGGCCAAGATTGTTTTGGCGACCGAAACCACGGCCCTCTTGCATGGCCAGGAGGCAGCTGAAGCGGCTCAATCGACGGCTGCAGCGCAATTTGGTGGCGGTGGGGCCGATGAAGGTCTGCCCACCATCGACTTGTCAGAAGCCCCCACCTCGCTCGCAGCCCTTTTCGTGGCGGCAGGTCTTGTCGATTCCAATGGCGAGGCCAAGCGTCAAGCTAAGGGTGGCGGTCTGCGGGTCAATGATGCGGTGGTCCAAGACGTGGCAGGAGCTATCCCACCTGCCCTGTCTGACGGGCAAGAGGTCAAGCTATCGCTGGGCAAGAAGCGGCATGTGATGGTGAAGTTGGCAGGCTGAGAAATCAGCCTGCCCAAACCTTCACCCTGCTAAGCGGCGGCTCTGCAGGGTCGCCGCCAATTCATCGACCAATTGGGTGATCTTCTTTTGATCATCACCCTCGGCCATGAGGCGCACCAAAGGCTCTGTCCCTGAAGTCCGCACAACCAAGCGGCCACCAGAAGCCATCAAAGCGTCTTCGGCCTTTTTGACGTGGGCTTGCATGTCAGGGTCAGCCAAGGGTGAAGAGCCGCTGTAACGGATGTTCTTCAAGACTTGGGGGGATGGGGTGAACACAGCCAAAGTCTCACTGGCCGTGCGGTTATGCGTGATCATGGATGACAAAACACGAAGGGCGGAAACGAGGCCGTCGCCGGTTGTGGCATAGTCAAGCAATACGATATGGCCAGACTGTTCGCCACCCAAGTTACAATCGTCTGCCCGCATGCGCGCAACCACATGGCGATCGCCGACACCGGTACGGATGAGTTGGGATCCTTGGTCTGCGATATAGCGTTCTAGGCCCAAATTCGACATAACGGTGGTGACAACGCCGGAACCTCGCAGGGTCTTATCCGCAATCATGTCGCGCGCGATGGCCCCAATAATCTGGTCGCCATCAATCTCGCGACCCTTTTCGTCGATGATGATGATCCGGTCAGCATCGCCATCCAAAGCAATGCCGATATCGGCACGACGTTCGAGCACGGTTTGCTTCAAAAGGCGGGTGTCGGTCGAGCCACAGCCAGCATTGATGTTGCTGCCATTAGGGTTGACGCCAATTTCGACGACTTCAGCGCCCAATTCATAAAGCGCCCAGGGTGCCGTGCGATAGGCAGCGCCGTTGGCACAATCGACCACCACGCGCAGGCCCTCAAGGCTCATCCCGCGTGGAAAAGCGCCCTTGGCAAACTCAACATAGCGACCACGGCTGTCCTCAAAGCTTTTGACTAGGCCAATTTCGTGGGGTGCAGCACGGACAATGCGGTCAGGCTCGTCTAACAGCTTCTCGATTTCCTGCTCTTGCGCGTCGCTTAACTTAAAGCCGTCTGCGCCAAACAGCTTGATGCCATTATCGGCAAAACCATTATGGGACGCTGAAATCATAACGCCAAGGTCTGCGCGCAAAGAGCGGGTCAACAGGCCAATCGCGGGGGTTGGAATAGGGCCTAGGATCTTCACGTCCATGCCAACGGCGGCAAAGCCCGCCACAAGTGCGAACTCTACCAGATAACCAGACCGGCGCGTATCCTTGCCAATGATAACATTATGGCGATGTTCACCCTTTTTGAACACCGTGCCGGCAGCCATCCCCAAGGTCATGGCGACTTCTGCAGTCATGGGCCATTTGTTGGTTTCACCGCGGATTCCATCGGTTCCAAAATAGCGACGACCCATCGATTTCTTCCTTGTATAACGTAATTGAGATTAAGGAGACGAAGTTAAACACGCCCATGCACGTATCAGCTCAATGCTCACCAGCAAAGCGCATGCCATACCTTGGGAAACCGGCTGTGTCAGGCCCCAGCTGCCGGCAAAAGCTCTGCCGCCAAGGGTGCGAAATTCCAGCGCCAAGCAGAAGCATCAGCCAAAAGGGTCCGCACAAGAGCGACATTCATCTCATGCCCTGCCCGCTCAGCAACATAGCGGCCTTTGATAGGTGCCCCAGCCAAAGCCAAGTCCCCGACGGCATCAAGAGCCTTATGGCGCACAAACTCGTCGGCAAAGCGCAGGCCTTCTTGATTGACGATCGCATCGCCATCAATCACCACAGCATTCTCCAACGAGCCACCTAAGGCCAAGCCCTTGGCCTGCATCGCTTCAACTTGGTGCAAGAAGCCAAAAGTGCGCGCGGCACCCAAGTCATTGGCAAAGCTTTGCGGCGTGCAGTCGAACACAACCCGTTGGCGACCAATGGCGCGGGTGGAGAATTCAACCGTCACGTCCAACTCAAACCCGTCAAAAGGCTCAAGCCGGGCAAGCTTGTTGCCGACGCGCACTTCAACAGGCTTTATGATTTCCAACATGCGGCGAGGCGCACCCAAAGCACGCGTGCCGGTCATCTCAATCATTTCGATGAAAGGCTCAGACGAGCCGTCCAGAATAGGGACTTCTGGGCCATCAATTTCGACAATCGCATTATCAATGCCCATGCCAAACAAAGCGGCCATCAAATGCTCAACCGTGGCAACCGACACACCAGCCGAATTGGCCAATGTGGTTCCCAACTCAGTTGTTGTGACCTTGTCGACCAAAGCAGCAATCCGACGGCCAAATTCAGGCGCATCTAGCCGCACGAACACAATCCCGTGGTCCACACCAGCTGGCTTCAACGTCACCCGGACAGGCTTCCCAGTATGTAAGCCAACGCCGACGCAAGACGCGTGTCCTGCGAGCGTATGTTGGAGGGCTGTCACAGTTTGGTATTGCACGCTTTACTGACCTTCGTATCAATTTAGACAGTCCACGCCGGTGGATACACGTCTGAGCGTCCTCTTTGGCGCAGTCGCTGTCACCTGACAAACCAAACAATATTTCGATATGTGACAATAGAAGGTGAACGCCGCCGCACATTTCTGTACGGCGGCGCATTTCTTGGTAAATTCTCTAAAAAGCAGCGTGTTAGTTAGCTTGCTTCCGCAGGAAGGTTGGGATCTCGATCTCATCATCAAACTCATCGCCAAACAATGGCTGGGTTTGGGTGATCGATTTTGCGCTTGGCTCGGGACGCTCATCCCATTGCTCTTCGCGTGCAGCAGGCTTTGGGCGACCAAAAATGTTGAAGCCATTGAAGCCTGAGCTACGCTGTTGGCGCGGCTCTTCTTGATATTGCGGTGCCGCAGGGCGCGCTTGATAGGTGGGCTGCTGGGCTGTCGCCCCATGGACGGGTGGGCGTGGCTGTGCCGTTTGATAAACGGGGCGAGCCTGTGGGGCAGCGGCCGCATAGGTCGGCTGAGTTTGCGGAGCAGGCTGTTGATAGTCCTGACGCGCGGCGGCAGGTTCAGCTGCTGCTTGTGGCTGCTGGAATAAGGGCTGTTGAACGGGCTGAGGTGCCGGTTGCTGCATCATGGGCTGTGGGGCTTGCTGATAGCTGGGCTCCTGCGCAACTGGCGCAGGCTGCGGCTCTGGCAGACGCTGAACCATGGGCTGGTGCACCATCGGCTCACGGCCATTATTAACCCGCACGACGGTTGGACCAGGTGCCGCAGCTGCAGGCTGTTGCGCTGGCGTCGTGTTGAAATAGCCTGTCGCTTGGGGACGATTTTCCGTCATCGCAGCGGCTTCAATGCCGGTCGCCACGACTGACACGCGCATAACGCCTTCCAAGGTCTCATCAAAGGTCGAGCCGACGATGATATTGGCGTCTGGGTCGACTTCTTGCCGGATGTGATTGGCGGCTTCGTCCAACTCAAACAAGGTCATGTCATAGCCGCCCGTGATGTTGATCAACACCCCACGTGCGCCCTTCAGCGACATATCTTCCAACAATGGATTGTTGATGGCTTTGGTTGCGGCTTCCAGTGCACGACGCTCGCCTGAAGCTTCGCCTGTGCCCATCATGGCCTTACCCATTTCGCCCATGACCGAGCGTACGTCGGCAAAGTCGAGATTGATCAGGCCAGGCATAACCATCAAATCGGTGATCCCGCGCACGCCAGAATGCAGCACTTGGTCAGCCAATTGGAAAGCTTGATGGAAGGTTGTCTTGTCATTGGCAACGCGGAACAAATTCTGGTTTGGAATGATGATCAGCGTGTCGACATATTTTTGAAGCTCAGCAATGCCAGCATCCGCCATACGCATACGGCGAGGCCCTTCAAACTGGAAAGGACGGGTCACCACGGCAACCGTCAAAATGCCTTGCTCTTTGGCTGTACGCGCAATCACTGGGGCCGCCCCCGTCCCCGTGCCACCGCCCATACCGGCCGTAATGAAGACCATATTGGCATCAGCCAAATGATCGAGAATCTCGCTCTGGCTCTCTTCAGCAGCAGCCATACCAACTTGTGGCGTTGCCCCTGCACCCAAGCCTTGGGTGGTATTCAAACCGATTTGAATGCGGCGCTCCGCCTTAGAGCGGGCCAAAGCCTGCGCATCGGTGTTTGCAACCACAAACTCCACACCCTGTAAGTCTGCATCAATCATGTTGTTGACGGCATTGCCGCCCGCACCACCGACGCCGAATACGACAATCCGTGGGCTGAGTTCAGTTTGGGTGGGGACGTTAAGGCGGATAGCCATTCTAGGCTCCTCGAAGGCTTCGTGCGGGATGGATAAAAGAATCGATGGCTGAAGATGCCCCCGACATGTTTAAGCAGGAGTTAATTTGATCCATGCAAATGATGAATCTTAAGAAAAAATTCAGCATGATTCACGCGTCTCTGAAAGGCACCCGGTGCGGATGAAACCCCTGAAAAATAGACCTCATGTGCTGGTTTTCGATTCTGGTCTAGGCGGCTTGTCAGTCGTTAATGCGTTAATAGACCAGAAGCTTGGGGTAGACGTTTTCCATCTGGCGGACACAGCCTTCTTCCCCTATGGCGACAAGCCCGACGAGGCCTTGATCCTCCGTGTACCCACCGTGATTCGGGCCGGAATTGAGGCCACCTCTGCGGATTTAGTCATCGTGGCTTGTAACACGGCTAGCACGCTGGCGTTGGATGGCGTCCGAGCACAAGTTGATATTCCGGTGGTCGGCGTTGTCCCCGCGATTAAGCCTGCCGCCGCCCTCACCCGGACAGGAACCATCGGTTTATTGGCAACGCCTAAAACCGTAACGCGTTCCTATACCGATCAACTGATTGCAGCTTTTGGTGCCGGGAGAACCATCTTGCGGCATGGCGCAGTGGGTCTTGCTGGGGCTGCGGAAGCCAAGCTTGCGGGTGAGGCACCAGATCCTGAAATATTCCAAGCAGCTATGTCGGGGCTTTTTGGGCAAAAAGGTGGTGAGGCAATTGATGTCATCGTGCTGGCCTGCACCCATTATCCCTTGGTTCAGGCAGAGCTTGAGGCCCTAGCACCCCACCCTGTGACTTGGGTTGATTCAGGTGCAGCCATCGCACGGCGAGCCGCCCATTTATTGCAAGATCAGATGGATCAGGGGGCTACAGCCTTGCGCAAGGGCCTAACAACGGGCGGAGCGGATGAATCGACTCGCCGCGTTCTTGCAGGCTTCGGGTTTCAAACAACCCAAGCCTTGGATGTTTAGTCTCAGCTTTAGCCCCTTTTCGAGTGCGACCGCTGGCGTTAAGCCTAAGGCATGAACCTATTGGACCGCCTCCCCCCTGTACGGGGCAAACTCGAAGCCAGTGTTACCTTGGCCCCTTTCACCTGGTTTCGGGTCGGTGGGCCGGCCGAAGTCCTATTTCAACCAGCCGATGAAGCCGATCTAGCGGAGTTTCTACGCCTGTGTCCTGCCGATATTCCCATTCTGGCTGTTGGCGTCGGCTCAAATCTAATCGTGCGCGATGGTGGGGTGCCCGGCGTGGTCATCCGCTTGTCGCCGCGTGGCTTTGGTCAAATATCAACCGATGGCCTGAAGGTCACGGCCGGGGCGGCCTGCCTTGACGCCAGCGTCGCCAAGAAAGCTGCCGAAGCTGGCATTGCAGGCCTAGAGTTTTATCGCGGTGTGCCCGGCACGATCGGCGGGGCTTTGCGCATGAATGCGGGCTGCTATGAAAGCGAGACGAAGGACGTTTTGGTTTCTTGCGTCGCTTACGACCGTGCTGGCCAACGACATGAATTCAGCTGCGCAGACATGGGTTTCACGTATCGACACACAACGGCACCAGCAGACCTGATCTTTGTATCCGCGACCTTTCAAGGCACGGCGGATGATCCGGCAGAAATCCTCGCCCGCATGGACGCCATCACTCAAAAGCGCGAACAAAGTCAGCCCATTCGGGACAAAACGGGTGGCAGCACCTTCAAAAATCCGGACCCCTTGCAGTCAGGCGGGCGCAAGTCGTGGCAGGTGATCGATGCAGCAGGCTTACGCGGCTATCAGATTGGTGGCGCACAAATGAGCGAGAAGCATTGTAACTTCATGATCAACACCGGGACCGCCACGGCTAAAGACCTTGAGGCCTTAGGTGAGCATGTGATCCAACAGGTAAAGGCGACCCAAGGCGTTGACCTGCATTGGGAAATCAAACGGATCGGAATTGCGAGCTAAAGCCGTTTAGAAGTTATCTTTCAGCCATTGCACGGCACGCGCGACCGGGTGGCTGGATGGTTCCACCATTTGCGACGCACTGCTGGCCATATCTGTCGGCCGCTCCACGCCCCAGCGTAACAGGCCTGCTGCAACCGAATAGCCAGGGCCAGCAACCGCATCGCCAAGACCGGTAAAGCGCTGGGGTCGACCAATTCGGACATGGCCTTCAAACACACGGGCTGCAAGCTCGCGTACGCCGTTCAATTGACTGCCCCCCCCGGTCAAGACGATCCTGCGACCAGCATTGAGCTTATCGAGCCCACCTGCGCGCAAACGATCGCGCAAAAGCTCCAGCGTCTCTTCCACGCGAGGACGAACCACCCCTGTCAGAATGGAGCGCGGGGCTTGATCTGAGATGAGTTGACCATCTTCGCCCATACGCGGCGCATCAATCATCAAATTATCTTCATTCAGGCTGGCAATCGCGCTGCCATGAACGATTTTCAGGCGCTCGGCAGCCGCCGCCGTTGTACCAAGGCAATGGGCAATGTCGTGGGTGACATGGTCAGAGCCGATGGGTACCGCATCAACATGGATTAATGCACCAGCATGGAACAGCGCCGCTGTGGTCGAGCGTGCGCCCATATCCACGACCAAGGCCCCCAATTCCAGATCATCTTCTGCCAACGCGCCTAATGCCGCCGCATAGGGTGCCGCAACGGAGCCTGCGATCGTATAGGTCGCCCGCTCTACACAGAGCACGATATTGCGCCACTGTGGCGTGGGAGCTGTTACCACCGTCACAGCGACGCCTAACCGACGCCCTAACATACCGCGTGGGTCGCGCACTTTCTGACCATCGACAACAAAGAAACTTGGCGTTGCGTGCAGGATCGAACGGCCATCAAGACGCACCTGCGCGAGCGCTGAACCAACAACACGACGGCGCTCTTTGGGACCAATCTCGGCATTGGCGAAGGTGATTTCGCCATGGGCTTGCTCCGCTCGGACGCCAAAGCCTGAGACCGAGACGACTACCTCACTGACAGTCACGCCAGACATGCGCTCCGCTTGCGCAATTGCTGCCCGCACGGCCTTTGTAGCGGCATCCAGATCGACAATCGCGCCATTACGCACACCACGCGCAGGCTGGGTACCAACCCCTGCCACCCGCAAGGGGCCCGTGCCTTGGCCGGTGCTGCCGATAAAACAGGTAATTTTGGACGCGCCAATATCAAGTGCCGCCAACATAGCCGCACGAGGTGCGGGAGTTCGGGTTTCGACGGCAGCGCGTTTGGTTAAAGAGGACATGTTTGTCTCATTTCGGTGTGTATCAAGCTTTCTGAGCGGACTTCGCCGCTTCTTGAGCCTTCGTCACCGACAAACGTTCTGGAGTCGGGCGGAGAATGAGGGTGCCGGACGTTCTTAGGTCCAAGCGGGCGAATTCGCGGTCTAGAATTTGATGGCTAGCTTGTAGCGCCTGCACATGTGCCAATGCTTCTGCCATGCCGGTTTCGGGAAGCAGAATATCGCCACCGGACTTTAAACGAAGAGTCCAACGACGATCACCAACCCACATAGCCGCTGACGTGCGGCTGGCCACGTCTGGTGACGCGCGCAAAGCCTCAAACAGTGCCGGAGCCTGCGGGCCGGCATTGGACCCAACAACTAAAGCATAACCCTTGGCAGACTTCGTATTTTTTGCCTCGCCCAGCTTGCGACCTGCGCCATCCATAAAGGACAATTGCCCCTTTTCTTGCCACAAAGCGGTAGCGGCGCGCGGGGTGATGAGGATTTGGATTTGATCCGGCCATAGGCGGCGAACAACGACTTGCTCTACCCATGGCAATTCTGCGACCCGTGCCCGAACTTCAGAAGGATCAATGCCAAACATGACATCATCAGCCATCACGCCGGATTTCACTTCCACCTCAGCACGTTGATACTCGCTCAAGTTTTTGCCGTTGGGTGCCTGCACATTGATAACGCGAACCGCAAGCCCTGCGCTTCGGGCGGTATTGCCAGCACTCGTTTGAATTCCACGACCCAAGTCATCCAAAATGCCGAGACCAGCGGCCAACAGGACGAGGATTGCAAGCACGGATGTCAAGGTAAAGCCAACCAAAATCTTCCGAGTTGGGCCGTCATATTGGGCAGCGCGCATGCGGGCATGAGCCCAAGCGCCCAACTTCATGGTCCAAGCATGGCTATCAGTACGACGGGGGGAACGAGGCCGCCCGCGAAGCGCTGGGGTGCGTTTCATTGGCGCACGGCGCGTTTGTCTCATCGCGGGCATGACGCGTCCTCCAACATCCATTTTACGAGGTCATTAAATGACAGACCGATATGGGCCGCCTGCTCGGGAGCCAAGGAAGTCGGCGTCATTCCAGGCTGGGTATTGATTTCCAACACCACCAAACGGTTGGTGGCGGGGTCATACCGGAAATCCGTCCGCGTCACACCGCGACAACCAAGCAGTTGATGGGCGCGCACGGCATCGCGCATCGCTTTCTCATGCACCATGGCAGGCAAATCGCTGGGGTTCACATGATGGACAGAGCCGCCAGCCGCATATTTGGCATCATAATCGTAAAACTCATGCCCGGTGCGGATTTCGGTCACCGCGAGCGCGCGATCCCCCATGACGGCGACAGTTAGCTCGCGACCTGCGATAAATTCTTCAACCAGCACTTCATCGCCAGACCGCCAGTCGGGGTCGAGCAGCTTTTCAGGCGGTCGATTTTCCCCTTTCCGCACGATGAATACGCCAAAGGACGACCCGTCTGCATTGGGTTTCACCACATAAGGCGGCTCTAGAGGATGTTCACGGGCGGCGTCATGGCGCGACATGAGTTTGCCTGCGGGCACATCAAGGCCTGCGCTTGCAAAAACGGCCTTGGCCTTTTCCTTGTCCATCGCAAGAGCCGAGGCTAGAACGCCAGAATGGGTATAGGGAATATTGGCGATTTCCAGCACGGACTGGATCCGCCCATCTTCGCCCCACGGCCCATGCAGAGCATTGAGCGCAATGTCAGGCGAGACAGATTTCAGGACAGACGCAATGTCGCGGTCAACATCAATCTCAACGACATCAGCACCCAGCGCACGTGCGGCATCGGCGCAGGCCTTGCCGGAGACAAGCGACACAGGTCGCTCGGCTGACCAGCCACCCATTAACACCGCTACCCGCACGCCCTTCATGCTGCGCCAATCCCTTTAAACTCGGGGCACGCATCGGCACCCATCGCAATAATTGATGAGACATGAAGGATTGAGGTGAATCGACCGTTAAAGTCCGAACACTTTGGTGCAGAAATGATTCGGATTTTTCACTGAAATTTCAGCGGGCTTGATCGGGTCAGCAGATCGACGCCACACCCCTATCCAAACACCCGCAAATAAAGCGCTCGCAACATGCCAGCAGTTGCGCCCCAGACATAATGGTCGCCGTAAGGCATCGCGTAATAATAGCGGGTCTGACCATTATAATCGCGCGAATGGCGCTGATGATTGGCGGGGTCCATGAAGAAAGCAAACGGCACTTCGAAAATCGCATCGACTTCGCGGGGGTCTGCAACAAAGTCTGCTAGATTTGAAACAAGGCCCACAATCGGCGTCACGCGGAATTGGGTGACGGTCTCATAAGGGTCAGACGCGCCTAGGACGCGGACATGAGCAGGATCAAGTCCTACTTCCTCGCGCGCCTCACGCAACGCTGTAGCAATGGCATCAGCATCTTCATCTTGACGACGCCCACCCGGAAAAGCGATTTGGCCTGAATGGGTTGGCATATTGGCTGAGCGGCGGGTCAATAAGACCGACAGCCCGGTGTCACGCGTGATGAGCGGCACAAGGACGGAGGCATCTCGCAAGCTTGGTTGCGCAGGTCGTGCCCCAGATAGGTCAAAATCGGAAAAAGGTGGCGGACCGACCAGATCGTCCAGCGGGGCTAAGCGCTGTTCTAGAAGCGCAATCAAATCCGCCTCGCTCATCCTTCGATACCCTCAACGAGGCCCAGATCGAAATGCGCGCCTTGGCTGGTTAGCGACAAACGCTCGCCCTCTAAAGTGGCCCACTCAACGAGTTCATAAAAAGGCGCGCGCAGGATGCGGGCATTCAATCGCCCCCGCACCCGCACATAGGGTCTGGGCTCACCGGTTTTAGGATCATGCTCCACCCACAAAGGATTGCTGGGGCCGACGACAACTTGATCGCCGACATTGGTGGTAACGACGAGGCTGGGTCCGAGACTGGTATCGAGTTGATCCACGCGAGTGCCCAGAAAATGCGCGTCTGCTACATGAACAATGACCTTCTCGCCCGGCGTCACCAAATAGGTCTGGCCGTCTTCATCCTTCCGCAGAATGGTAGAGAAGAGGTCGATCATGGGCTGACGGGTGATGCGCACTTTCTCATGCCACCAAGACCCATCAGCGCGAATTTCCATGCCAATATCGCCGCAATGGGCCGGATTCCACTTCTCGACAGGCGGCAAGGCCCGCTCACGCCCATGCTGGCCTTGTAAACGCATCAATTCAGCCAACAAATCTGCAAGGGGACGTGGATCACTCATTCAAACAACTTAGGTTTGTTCCAAGGGGATGACCAGATCAGGTCGCACTGATCGACACAAGAAACCTCTCTGAAAAGACACTCGCACAACACCCTTGAGTCAGGCTAGGCTAGGTCGATGAGTAATATGGCCAATCAAACACCATCCGACGAGACCACTGGACGCATTGATCGCGCCCTTGAAACCATTGCCGCGGTTCGCGCCGGCGTCGGGGGGGCGATCCTCGGGCAAGAGCGGGTGATTGATTTAACGCTCGCCACGATCTTGGCCGGTGGTCATGGCCTGCTCGTTGGCGCGCCGGGTCTTGCAAAGACCCGTCTGGTCGAGGCGGTAGCCATTGCAACGGGCCTTGATTGGGGCCGGGTACAGTTCACACCGGATTTGATGCCTTCCGATATCATCGGGTCGGAGATCTTGGATCAAGATAGCACTGGCAAACGCGATTTCCGCTTTGTGCGCGGCCCGGTGTTCACCAGCCTCTTGATGGCTGACGAAATCAACCGGGCGAGCCCACGTACCCAATCTGCGCTGCTGCAAGCCATGCAAGAAAGCCAAGTAACGGTCTCCGGCGTCACCTACAGCCTGCCGGAGCCATTCTTCGTGTTGGCGACGCAAAATCCAATTGAGCAAGAAGGTACCTATCCCTTGCCCGAAGCGCAGTTAGACCGCTTCTTGTTACAGATTGACGTGCCCTTCCCGGATCGGGAGACGGAGCGTCAAGTCTTACTGGCAACGACGGGCGATAGCGATTTAGTCGCAAAGCAAGCCCTAAAACCCGGTGAGCTGGCCACGCTTCAGAGCTTTGTGCGCACCATGCCCGTGGGCGAGAAAATCCTCGATGCGGTTCTCGACCTTGTCCGTTCTGCACGGCCAGAGAGCGCGACGGATCCTGAGATTCGTGACCTCGTTGCCTGGGGGCCGGGCCCGCGTGCAGGCCAAGCCTTGATCAAAGCCGCCAAAGCGCGCGCTTTCTTGCGTGGCCGGGTCAGCCCAAGTTTGGATGACGTGACCGCGGTTGCGCGCGCGGCCCTCGCCCACCGCATGGCGCTAACCTGGCGAGCACGTGCTGACGGCCTTGATTTGGCAAAACTGATTGACCGCTTGGTACAAGAGGCACTGCGACCCGCATGAAGGCGAGCCAACAGGCTTTTATCCCTGCCAAATTGGCTGGCGATGCCCAGATTTTGGCAAATGGCCTGCCTGCCCTTTTGATGGATGCACGCAAAACCGCTGTTAGCTTGATGCTAGGTGCCCATGGCCGACGCCGCGCTGGCATGGGTGAAGCCTTTTGGCAGCACCGCGAACTTCTCGATGGCGAGAACCTGCGGCAAGTCGACTGGCGACGATCTGCGCGCTCTGACCGGCTCTTTGTCCGCGAGATGGAACGTGAAAGCCCGGCCTCTTTGCAAATCTGGGTCGACACAAGACCATCGATGCTGTGGCGCAATCAGACCAGTCACCCCACCAAGGCTGAACGCGCTTTGGTGGTCGCACTCGCACTGGCCATGGCCGCAAAGGCGGGGGGTGAGCGGGTGAGCACGCTTCTGGGCGGCCAAGCACTGGGCCAAGAAGAAGCATTCCTAGAGGCTCTGATTAGCAGTGGCGCGCACTTTGACTCGCAAGCTCCGATTGATGATCGGAAGCAATCGCAAATCCTCATTGTAAGCGACGGACTTGAACCGATTGAGGTCTGGGCAGAGCGGTTGCGTCGCCTGTCATCGGGAGCCGTGCCCGTCCTCTTTGTCCTGATCCGCGACCCAGATGAGGAAGCCTTTCCATTTGAAGGCCGCGTATCTTTTATGGCGCCTGGAACCAACACGCCTGTGATCATCGGCCAAGCCGGTGCCGCGCGGGACGATTATCAGCGCATCTATCGGCTCCATGGCGAAGCACTTCGGGCTGCCCTTGCTGGTGCTCGGGGTCATTTGGTCACCCACGCCACTGACCAACCTGCTTTGCCAGTGACCCTACAGGCAGCGGCTTTGTTGGACGGTCGCGGGGCCTCCAGCCTCGGGGTGGGTTGAGCATGTTCACGCTTGGGCCTTTGGGCATCACGACCCCTTTAGCTTTGTTAGCATTGGCTGCCTTACCGCTGATTTGGCTGGTCATTCGCGCCTTGCCGCCCGCACCACGTGAACAGGTTTTTCCGCCTACAGCCCTCTTGGCCAAACTGCCAAACACCGAAGAAACCCCGAAAAAGACCCCGCCTTGGCTCGCTTGGTTTCGGATGATTGCCCTCAGTCTTCTGGTGCTTGGATTTGCAGGTCCGGTTCTCAATCCGATTACAACGCCCGATCCGCGGCCTTTGTTGATCGTGCTGGACGACGGTTGGACATCGGCCCCGGCGTGGCGTGCAGTCACAGAAGAAGCAGCCCAAACCGCCCGGGCAGCAAACGGTCCTGTCCGCCTTTTGTTGACGGCAAGTGGGCGCGGCCAATCTGGGCCGCTTGAGGTCTTAAGCCCAAATCAAGCCGCTGCGCGCATTCTCGCAGCTCAACCCAAGCCTATTTTGCCAAACCCTGTTTGGGCAACAAAGGCGCTGGCCAGTCTTCCAAAGGGCCAGCGCATTCTCTGGTTTTCAGACGGTGTGGACCATACTGGCAGCAAGGAATTTGCCAGCAAGTTGACTGAGCTTGGTGCTGTTGCGTTACGCAGCGTGCCGCAAGGCGCGGTCGCGATTACGCGTGCAGCAGCTACCTCCGAAGGCTACAGCCTTGGCCTGTTGGCAGGCCCGTCTACCAACAGGACGCAAAGGCTAGAGGTAGTGAATAGTCGCGGGCAGAGGTTGCGGGAGACCACGCAGCCTGTGGTTCCAACTGGGGTCAGCTTTGCTCTAGAATCCGTGATCATGCGCGATGTCGCGGCCTTACGCACCGCTGACGCACGCTCAGCCGGGGGCGTTTTTCTGCTGGATGCCTTTGACCGCCGCGTCCGCACCGGCTTGATTGCCGAGCGCCAAGACGATCAGCCCCTCCTCTCTGATGCCCATTATTTGGAAGAAGCACTCAAACCCTCAACCGATTTGACGCGCGCCAATCTCTCGCGCTTGGCAGAGGCCGGTCTGGATGCGTTGATCCTGCCGGATGCAGGCGAATTAGCGCCGCAAGACCAAGAGGCGTTGGAACGCTTTGTCCGGGCCGGCGGCCTTTTGATCAGAACGGCAGGGCCCAAGATATTGGCCGCGGGTCCAAGCCCACTGATCCCGGCCGCGCTTGGCCCTGAACCTCGCACGGTGCGCGGCAGCATGACGTGGGACAATGCTGGCAAGGTGGCCGCATTTGACCGAACGAGCCCTTTTGCTGGCTTACCCGTTCCAGACGATGCGCGCGTTACCCAAGTCGCGGTCTTGGCCCCTGAAACCGGCGAAGCCGCATCGGCGCCGACCCGCGATAACCAAGCGCTACAAATCTGGGCAAGGCTGTCGGACGGGACACCTTTGGTTACGGCACGGGGATTAGGCAAAGGCAAAGTCGTCTTGTTTCACACCACGGCAGGCCCAGCTTGGAGCGATGTAGCCTTTTCAGGCTTGCAGGTCGCCATGTTGCGTCGCGTGCTTGCCCAAGCAGCAACTAGCGCCATTCCAGCTAATTTTGTGGCTGGCACTGCGCCTTTGAAACCGGTCTTGGTGCTCGATGGCTTTGGCGCATTTCGCACGCCCGACCCCCAGATTCGTCCCATTCGAGCCGAGGACGTTCAAACGCTGCGGCCTAGCCTAGATCAGCCGCCAGGCATTTACGAAGGCGGTGGCGTGCGCTGGATCTTGCAAGCAGCCGCCCCCAATTTGCGGTTGGACCCTTTACCAGATTTGCCAAAGGTCGAACGCGTGGCGCAAGCCGAAAAGCAGCCTCAGTCGCTATCTGGTCCGCTCCTTGGCTTGGGCATGGTCCTTCTGCTGGCAGACATGCTCATCAGCCTCCTCCTTGCACAAAAATTTGCGGGGCTTAAGGCGCTTGGTTGGGCTCGCAAGAAGCGGCAGCCGAGCGCGACTTTGATAAGCCTTATGCTAGCCAGCCTTATGTTGTTTGGCGGCGCGCAAGAGGCCTTGGCGCAAAAAAATAAAGCCAGTCAGCGCCAAGGCGATCTCTCACTCGCCTACGTCAAAACAGGGGACGGAGCGCAGGACTTACAAACCCAAAGGGGCCTTGAAGGGCTTTCTCGGGCGCTACGTGATCGGACATCCGTGGAACCGGGTACCGTGATTGGCCTAGACCCGGCGCGAGACGATTTGGCGTTATATCCAATCCTATTCTGGACTTTAGGCGATAGCGTTACAGAAACCCGGCCCGAAGTGGCCAGTGCCTTAGACCGCTATATGAAAAACGGCGGCGTCTTGTTCATTGATTCCCGTGGTGCAGGCCGCACGCCAGCCATGGCACGCCAGATTACCCGCGCGGCCTTACGCGGCATAGAAGCCCCACCTTTGGCCCCCGTGCCAAGTGGCCACGTTCTGACCAAAGCCTTTTACATCCTTCAGCGCTTTCCCGGCCGCTATCCAGATGCGCGATTATGGGTTGAAACAGAGGCTTCTGCGGCAGCCAGTGCCAATGACGGCGTCTCGCCACTCATTCTTGGCGATGGTGACTGGGTCTCCGCTTGGGCCAAGGCCCCCAATGGCCTGCCGCAAGGTTTCGATGGAACGGGACCGAGCGCCAATGAAGTGTCGCTTCGGGTCGGCATCAATGTCGTTCTTTATGCGCTAACTGGCAATTACAAGGCCGATCAAGTCCATGCGCCCGCACTGTTGGAGCGACTGGGTCGCAGGCAGGAACAGCCACGATAATGGGCATGGACCTTATCAAACTGGGTTTTGACCCTTGGCTTCCGCCCGCAGTCCTCTTGGGCATCGCGATTGTGGGTCTGGTCTTGGTCGGCCTTTACGCGCGCTTGGGTGGCAAAGCACCAGTTACGCGCCTGTGCCTTTTGGTCGTCGCACTCATCGGTTTATCGGGTCCTAGCCAAATACAAGAAGAGCGTGTCGCCCTAACGGACATTGTCAGCATTTTGGTGGATCGTTCGGAGAGCATGGCTCTGTCTGATCGCACAAAAGGTGCCGAGGCCGCACTTAGCGCAGTGAAAGCGCGCTTAAGCCAAGTTGAAAATCTGGAAGTCCGCGTCACCGATTTTGATGGCGGAGGCGCAGGCACGGCCCTTGGCGCAGGCCTTGATCAAGCTTTTGCCGATATCCCGCCAGACCGGGTTGCAGGCGCGATTATCATCAGCGATGGTCGCTTTATCGACGGGGATGACGCGGCCCGCCCCTTCCCGCTGCATCAGGTCCTTGTTGGTAGCCCGCAAGAGCGCGACCGACGAATTGATCTGAGGTCAGCACCCAAGCAAGCGCCGATTGGTGAAATCACCAAGGTAATTGTACGGGTCGAAGATACGGATAGTTCGGTTCCTTTGACGGTTCGCGTCGGCACAGATGCGCCACAGACGCTAAACGTGCCGACAGGCGAAGATATCGTCATTGAAGTGCCAATTGCGCAACGCGGACTTGTGCCAATTGCCATTGAAACACCGGGGGTCGCCGGTGAAGTTTCAACCGCGAACAATGGGCTCGCGCTCTCGATCACGGGCGTTCGCGACCGTCTACGGGTCATGCTGGTGACAGGCCAGCCCTATGCGGGGTCACGGGCTTGGCGGAATCTCTTGAAGTCGGACCCAAGCGTGGATTTAGTTCAATTCACCATTCTCCGACCACCCGAGAAACAGGACTTTACGCCAACAGAGGAACTATCGCTGATCCCCTTCCCGACGCGGGAATTATTTCTCGACAAGATTGATAGTTTCGACTTGGTGGTTTTTGACCGCTTCTCGCGGCTTTCGGTTTTGCCGGACGCCTATCTCGACTCTGTCGCACAATGGGTAGAGGGTGGCGGGGCCTTTTTGATGCTGGCCGGGCCATCTGAAGGACTTGATGAAGGGGTACAGTCTACGCCATTGAGCCGCATTCTACCCGTGCAATCGCGTGGGGAACCGATTGAAACGGCGTTCCGACCCACCTTAACAGAACGCGGCCGCACCCATCCGGTTTCTGCCAGCTTGGCTGAGCAATCCGACACATGGGGCAAGTGGCTGCGCGTCCAACCATCTACTGCAACCGGGGACGTCTTGTTAGAAGGCGTGGGCGAACCTTTGCTGGTTTTAGGCCAAGTTGGCCGCGGACGCGTGGCTGCGGTGATGAGTGATCAGGCTTGGCTGTGGCGTCGGGGCTATGATGGTGGCGGCCCGTTTGATGAGCTTTTTCGCCGCACGGCCCATTGGCTAATGAAGGAAGCCGACCTCGAGGCAGATCGCCTCATTCTGGGCAGCCAGCTTGGCCGTCTTCTGATTGAGCGGCAAAGCGGCGAAGACCCAGGTCCTGTCCAAGTCACCTTGTCGGGCCAAACCTTCCCGGTCGCACTTTCTGCTGCTGGGCCAGGAGTTTGGCGGGGCGAGAGCCAGATGGCTAAGCCTGGACTGGTGTTTGTGCAATCGGGTGACAAAAGCGCTTTTATTGTCGCGGGCATTGGCAATCCCAACGAAGCGCGACTGTTAACAGCAGACCCCACGACGCTCGCAGACCCGCAAGCCAAGCAAGGTGGAGGGAGTGTGACGTGGGTTGGGTTAGCGGGTACTGGCCCCCTGCCCAACATCACCCGCTTAGGCAAGAGCCAGAAAGCCGGAACCGATGGGCTGGGTTTGAGGCGCTCAGGAGCCACCAGCGTGACCGCAACGAGCCGAAACGCGATGCTTCCGCCGTGGGTTTATGCGATCTTGCTGGTATCGCTGGCCCTGTTGAGCTGGTGGCGAGAGGGTAGGTTGACCCCTTCGCGCCGCAAACTTTAAAGCGCGGCTTGGATCAAGAGTTTGCCTGCTGGGATCGCTACGTCCAAGCCCGGGCTGGGGCGCCAAAGGAGGCGGTTTGGGTCAGCAGGCCCCGGCAGAATCATTTGCCCCTTCAGCACCCGCCTAAAGCCGTAGGGCTCAAAGAACGCGAGGTCGCCCACCAAAATGATTGGCAGGCCCGTTAGGTTATCACTGGCAGCTAGGCAGTCCTCGACCAGTTTGCCGCCCAAGCCTTGGCCCTGTTGATCCGGCGCAACCGCAATTGGTCCTAAGAACAACGCTTTATGGCCCTGATCGGTAACCAGAGGCCAGAGGCGGCATGCGCCGACGAGTTCGCCCGCTTCTGATATCGCCACGAAAGATACGTCGCGACGACAGCTGTTACCCTCGCGCAGGCGGGCAGCCGCTTTTGCATGTCGCCCTGGACCAAAGGCTAGGGCATACAGCGCTTCAGCGTCGGCATCATATACTGCGGCATCGGGTAACAGGTCAAAAGTCACAGTCAATTCTTGGGTCACTTCTGTCAATCAGAGCAGGACAATGCGCCTCAGGAACGCGCGCGATGCCTTAAAGGACATGAGCCCCCTATGAAAGGCGCAAATCACACTTTTAAATTTAAGTCTGGCAGCAAATAGGCTAGGCCCAAACGCGTGATGTTTGAACCAAATGCAGGCTGGGAACGTACTAAGATTATGACCAAATCTCTCCTGCGCCCCGCCCTCGCCCTTTTCCTGCCGTTGCTCAGCGCCATTGGCCTTGCAAGCCCTACGCAAGCAGACACACCTGAGCCTACCTTTAAGCGGGTTCTGCGCGACGGCACGTTCGAGATCCGAGATTATGATAGCCAAGTGGTCGCCGAAGTTCGCGTGCCGGAGGGGCGTGGCGATCCCGCAAATGCCGGCTTTAGGCCGTTAGCGCGTTATATCTTTGGCGGGAATAAACCACGTGCCAGCATCGCGATGACCGCTCCGGTCACCCGGCAGCAAGAAGGCCAGTCCATCGCCATGACCGCCCCAGTCACGCGTCAAGATGCTGGGGCAGAGTGGAAGGTGCGCTTTATCATGCCAGAAGGCTCAACGCTGGCGACAATGCCCGTCCCTAACGACCCAAATGTACGCTTGTTGGAAGAGCCGGCAAAGCGCTACGGCGTGATCACCTTCTCGGGCTTTGGCAGCCAAGCCACGATGGCACAAAAGAGTGAGGAATTGCGCACCTGGCTTCAAGGCAAAAAACTGACGCCGATGGGGGAACCGATCTTTGCGTCCTATGATCCGCCTTGGACTGCACCGTTTCTGCGCCGTCACGAAGTTTGGCTGGCGTTGGCCGTACCGGCCAAACCCTAAAAACAAACGAGATTTTGTATTGTGCGGAAAGAGTGGCTGGGGTGCTAGGGATCGAACCTAGGAATGTCGGTACCAAAAACCGATGCCTTACCGCTTGGCGACACCCCAAGAGAGGCAGGCAAATAGACGCGCTTGGCCTGCGGTGCAAGACTTTTGATCACATAAGCACTGCCATCCAACCTCAATACTGCCTTAGCTCTATCAAAGCCTCAGTTTAGCGAGCGCAGATAAGCAATAATCAAGGCGTCTAGCTCCGTTACCCAGTCACGCTTGGCTGCTGTGGGTAGCTTAACGGCCGCGGCGATGGCCGCATGGGTGGTCGCGATCAGCAGTTTACAAACAATGTCCAACCGAGTTTGATGGCCAGACGCTATGAACGGCTGCAACACGTCCTTCATCTTAAGGGAAACTTGGTCATCCTCGCCAAAGGCATAGCCAGTCCCCGCAAATATTCGATCCGATGCTTCTGTTAGTATGACATAAGCAGGATTGGCTTCGTAGAAAGCCAAGAATGGTGTGAGGAAATCACGACCAGCTTGTTCGATGGATGCTGGCGGATTTGCTGCTTGGCCCTGTACATTTCTCTCTGCAATGGCTTCAATTACGGCACCATATCTTTCTGCTAAAGCCGTCAAGAGTGCAGCGCGATTAGGAAAGAATTGGTAGAGCGAGCCCGGCGAAGTGGCCGCATGCTTTGCGACCATATCCATTCTAAGTCCCTCGGCCCCATGCACCAGAATCAAATCTGCTGCCGCATCCAAAAGCCGGTCCACTCGGCGCTGACCCCGATCTTGGCTTGGTGCTTTGGCTATCGAAACCGTCATCACCTATCTCTCCTCACGCATCGCGATTAGCCGTATTGACAATATGAGACTTATCTCATATTTGCAAATACGAGATTAATCTCATATTTTGGAGTGCCGCTCATGACCAATCTTCACCGCCGTGCCCTAGTCGGGGGCCTTACAGCTTCAACCTTGGCTTTTTCGGCGCAGGCCGGAGCGGTCACCGACACGGACGTGATTATCATAGGTGCTGGCGTCGCGGGCATTTCAGCGGCTCGACAGCTCAAGTCGGCTGGCATTCGCGCCATAGTCTTGGAGGCGAGAAACAGGATTGGCGGTCGTGTCTATACTGACACCCAAACGTTGGGCCGCTCGTTTGATCGCGGCGCTTATTGGCTGCATAACAAAGCAACCAACCCTTTAGTGCCCTTGGCGCGAACTAAAGGGATCGACTTGCTGGAAAGCAGCTATGACAATGGCAATATTTTTCATCAAGGAGCTCCAAGTACCAATCCGTCTTGGAAGGACGCGACAGAGGCCGTAGCAGCCTGGGAAATGCGCCAGCTTCTGCCCTTTGCCCGCCTAAATGATCGGGCTTTGGGTGCGACCTTACCCAATCCGAGCCCCGCGCAACGCCATGTCGCCAATATCTTTGCCGTGGAAATGGGCGAAGACCCAAGCTTGGTCTCGCTTCAAGGCTATTACGATCTTGAGGCAGGCGAAGACTTAATTCCGATAAACGGAATGGGACCACTGGTGCTGGGCTTATCAGGCGGGTTGAATGTTCGTCTAAACTGCCCCGTTTCGACGCTGCGCTGGAATGATACCCATGGCGTTACCGCCATCGGAAATTTCGGGCAGTTAACTGCAAGAAAAGTCATTATCACGGTGCCTACAGGCGTCCTGGCCCGCGGCACAATCCGGTTTGATCCGCCTCTCCCAAGCGCAAAGCAAACCGCACTGGCTAACTTGCCCATGGGAGCCTTGGAAAAAGTAGCCATGGTGCTGCCCGCACCCATGCCAGACTTGCCCGAATATGCCCTCTCCAATAGCCATATTCAAAAAGGCCAGTATCACGCGCTGGTGAGCGCACCAGATAAAGGCATGATTACGGCTTTGATCCCGGGTCCTGTATCGCGCGCCCTGTACCAAGAAGGCGCTGCAGCGCTAGAGGCCTTCGCGTTAGATGTACTCAAAAATGTGATCGGGACACAAGCGCGCGTAAGTGCTGCAAGCTCCACCAATTGGCAAGGTGACCCACTCGCCCTTGGCTCCTACCCCCATCAGACAGTAGGCCATGCCAATGCGCGAAAAATCTATTCGCAACCCGTTGAAGATCGACTGTTTTTCGCAGGTGATGGCGGTGACGATCCTTTGGCGGTCACTGTCGGCGGTGCATGGCGACAAGGCCAAAAAGCCGCCCAGTCTGTTGCTCGACAACTTAGTAAGGGGCGACGCTGAACACACTGTCGGCCTTGTATCTGGCGCTAGTCGAAGCAGTCGATTTCCTATATCACCAAGTATGATTAGAGTGCCTGCTCGGCTTATCTTTTGAACCAGATGGCGCGGGCACCGTGGAGGTCAGGGTGAAGCAATTTTTTATTACAATCGCAGGCGTCTTTTTGGGCCTCGTTTTATTTTTTATCCTGATCCCGATCATTTTGGTGGCATCGGTTGCGGGCTCCAGTGCGCCCGTCACCCCTTCCCACACCGTGTTGAGCCTTGATCTGCGCGGCCCGGTGACCGACGTCCCTCCCAACTCACCATTTGCAGGCTTTGCCGGCGGCACCGCAGTCGTCGATATTGTGCGGAAACTGCAGGCAGCAGAGACGGATGGCAGCGTAAAGGGCCTGTTTGTGCGCGCCAGCGAAGGCGGCATGGCCCCCGCCCATGCAGAAGAAATTCGTCAAGCCATGATCGACTTCAAGGCAACGGGTAAGTTCGTTATCGTGCATGCGCAAGGCTTTGAATATCCAACGCTCTCCAACTATGTGGCGGTATCTGGGGCGAGTGAATTGTGGATGCAAGGCACGACAGACTTTGCCGCAACTGGCATCGTGGCCGAGACCTTGTTCTTGGGCGGCTTTATGGAGAAGTTTGGTATTCTGCCCCAGTTCGAACAATTCAAAGAATATAAGAACGCGGTCAACACCTATACCGAGAAAACCTTTAATGCCCCACACCGCGAAGCCACGACGGCTATGCTGGGCAGCATTTACAATGCTTTCTTGGCCTCAACCGCCTTTGACCGCAAAATGCCTGTCGAAGCGATGAAGGCAGCTCTTGACCAAGCACCCTTGTCTGCCGAAGCCGCGCTACAGGCCAAGCTAATCGACAAAATTGGTCAGCCTGAAGAGGCAGGAGAGGCAGCACTTACCCGGGCTGGCG
>NZ_JBIIYV010000148.1:0-3363 GCF_044346625.1 Aquidulcibacter sp.
ATGATCTGTCAATGACGCCTCCCTGATTCGGCGTCACAGACAGAATCACAGACGATTCAAACAGATCAAGGCAGAAAACCACTTATGGGTAATTGAAAGCCTCGCCGAATGGATACGCTAATGCTGACCTCGATGCGTTATTTTCCTTGTTGCCATACAACTTATAGTGAAAATATGCGCAGTCATGTGTTGCCCTTCTGACCTCTGCCAGGATTGGTCAGCAAGTTGAAGAGAGAGTCCGCTACTCTGGCGGCACCAGTTCAATAACGTGGCGCCCAACAAGAGCCCCGGCTTGCTTACGCCCGCTGCGCGCCGCACGCTCTAACCACGGTGGCGCGTCAGCAGTGGCACGCTAGCCAAAAGCCAAAGCATGATGGTCTCACCAGGCAGGATCCTCCTGATAATCGGCGGACCCCAAGAGCCAGGCAGGGTTGATTCCGTGTAGAGATGGTCAATCAACCAGAAGGTCTGTGTCTGGGTCGTTATAAGGCGGTGAGTTACCCTCTATAATATTCTTTATAACCGCCATCGACTGCGGAAGAATCAACTGGCTGAAGCATAGTGCCGCTGCCTGCTTGGAAAGAGCCACGCTATCAGAATGTCCGCGCATGGCTTTGATCTGCCTTAGCCATAACCACGCAACAAGCGTATCGCCAACACAGAGGGCAAATGGGCTTGCCCAAGCGCGAGCAACGCCTTTTTCGCTGGCCACTAAGATAGCTGCGCAGGCTTGGATCATGCTCACGCTTTCTGCAAGTGTTTTGGAAAGCGCCAACTCCTTATCACCGTCTATTGACGCTAGTTCAGAAGTGATTCTTGACAGAAGTTGGAGCAGGGCTTCCCCGCCATCCCGCCGAACACCTCTCAGGATAAAGTCGATCGCCAGAACACCATTCGTGCCCTCATGTATCGGATTGAGCCTTTGATCTCGGAACAACCTTTCAACTGGATGATCGCGAACATATCCGGCACCTCCCATGACCTGTATTGCCAGCGAGTTTGCTTCGAGACCGCGCTCGGAGCACCAAAGCTTGATTAATGGAGTGAGTAGTTTCAGGAGTATCCCTGCCCTGGAGGCCTCAACTGGATCCGGATGGCTTTGAGAGTCATCTACCATGCGTGCGCCGAATAGGCAGAGACAAAGGCCGCCGTCGCAAATAGCCCGTTGCATTAAAAGCATGCGCTTTACGTCGGCGTGACCGACAATTGCTACTTGCGCCCCTGTTTCAGGGTCGCGGCCTTGAAGTCGCGTCCGGGCGTATTCAGTAGCATAGCGATAAGCAGCATAGGCCGTAGCTGCAGCGGTAACCCCAACGCCGATGCGAGCTTCGTTCATCATTTGGAACATATAAGAAAGGCCTGCGTGCGGCTTGCCGATCAAATAGCCGGTTGAAGGACCATCCGTTCCGAAAGTCAGTGCACAGTTTGATGTTCCTCGGTGGCCCAGCTTATGATTTAGTCCGATCGTAGAGACTTTGTTTGAACTACCATCAAGACTCATCTTTGGTACAATAAGAAGCGACAAGCCTGAAGCATTTGATGTGCCGCCGTCGATTCTTGCCAAAACAAGATGGGCGATGTTAGCTGTGAAGTCTTGATCTCCGCCTGAGATCCACATCTTAGTGCCTGTAACATTATAGCAACCATCGTTACGCAGGACTGCCTTGGTGTGAATTTCGCCAAGTGCAGACCCTGCATGAGGCTCGCTGAGGCACATTGTCCCTGCCCAAATCCCGTCACGTAAAGGAGCTAGGAAGGTTGACTTCTGCCAGACATCACCAAACGTTTGGATGATCCTAGCTGCAGCAGTCGTGAGAAATCCATAGCCAGCCGCCGGTGTGCATGCTGCTCCAAATATTGCCATGAGTGTTGTTGATACGCAGGCAGGTAGCTGTAGCCCCCCTGATTCAACATGCAAACTAGCCCCAAGAAAGCCCGCGTCGGCGTAAGCTCGAAACGCCCGAGCCACTGCCTTGTGGACAGTCACATTTCCTTGCAGAAGCAGCGGCTCTTCCCTGTCAATTATGTCGGCGATCGGGCCAAACTCCCGCTTGGCCAAGTCATCCGCTGCGGTCAAAATGCACTCAAGGTCAAGCTGATCAAGGTGATTAAACGTCGGACGGACTAGCAAGGCCTCCGCATCGAGTACGTCAAATAAAAGGAAGCGCAATTCCTGTAGCAGCAAGTCGGCACCTAATGTCGGCATATATAAAATAATATGTTGACACTTTTAGGGGAAATCGTCTTGGACTGCAAGCGATTTCCTGGAACTCAAGCTTCTAAGGGCATAGCTGCTCACGTAAGTCTTACGTTTGGTCAATGTGGCAACATGCACGCCGCTTCTGAGACAAATTTGAACTTCATCTGCACCGACGATCGGCTGCGCTAAAGATAACTTTGCCGGGTTCAACGTCTGCGCTGGCATTGCCGGCGATCGGTGTAGCTTGCTCTACCAAGACTGAGCCTGAGATTGGCGGGGAGCAAGCCCTGCGTCAAACTCGAGCAAAATATCATAGAACTCTTTCCATTTTAGTAAGCGCGCGGAACCGTTTTGAAAGCGGTAAGCCCAGAATGACGAGATATGCGAAATCATACCCATTGAATGGCCTAAATCCAGCAAGAGAACTGGTGCATTCAACAAGAAGCTGCGGAAGGCTCCAGGATTGCCTCGGTGGACGAGGTCGGCGAATGCATCATCATAGAGCGCCAGCGCTTGACTACAGCCTCGCGCAGTTTCCCGGAGCCGCGTACGAATTGATGCTTTAAGCGCGTCAAATCTTTCTTGCGTTGCAACTTCATTCGACCCCACAGGTCTGATATGGTCGATTTGTTTGGTCACACGGATTAAGCCTTGCATCATTTCCGAGAATTGCCATTTGTAGTAGATGAAACCCTTCCAGCTAAAGATTCCCTTTGTGAAATGAGTGCCGTTTAAGCCCAATGTCTCACGCAAGGGGTTTAGTGCGCCAACATCATTTGCGAGCAAAAGTGCGTTGGCGAGGTTAGCAATCATGGCGTCGCTGCCCATGCCACTAACGTCTCCAACCGCCATCCGGATCAGCGGTGCCATCTCTGAGTTTGCGAAATTTTGCATGCGCTGGGCATCAGCTGGCGATATCGGGAAATAGCATTCGGCGGGTTCGTGTTGGTTCCGGCGCAAACATTCCCGAACCAAAAACGGATCAAGAGAAGGCAACTCGTCCAACATGTCCAAGACTGAAAAGTCTTTTTCGAGCTCCTGTTCGCCGATCGTGTCCCATGGCGTGGTGTAACAGCGGCGTCATGATGTAGCCGGTTTAGGGCTGAGTTGATCATGTTCAGGGGACTGCGCTGAGCATGACGATGGGATCATTGCTTAAAGGT
>NZ_JBIIYV010000034.1:0-35633 GCF_044346625.1 Aquidulcibacter sp.
TTCCGCAACCGCTTTGTCCTTGTCGAGATGAATGAGCAAGGCCTGTTTGACCGCCGGATTATGTATGAGCGACTGGCTTGGGAGCATATTGAGTGGATTGAACCCCATCCAGGTGGGGTGGCAGACCGGCTCAGAGTGAAGGCGTCCGCCCGATTGACACCCTTTGGCGCGGTGCGGAATCGCTTACTGCGCGTTGTGCGGCAGATTCCGGAGGGCGAAATCGTCATTACCTTTGGCGGCTTGAACAAGGCCGCAGCCCAAGCGGCGGCTTGGCTGGCCGAACATCAACCGCGCCTAACCCCGGATGTTTGGAAGATTGCGACTGTTCACCATGAGGGGGAGGTTCCAGCTCAACATCGGGACATTTGCTTGCAAGCCCATGTGTTTCGGCGGACTTGGTTGAGTTATCTTTTAGGCGGCGTGATCCTATTGGCAGCGCTCGTTGCTCTTTTGCCTACGTTCTTGGCACCCATTCTTGTCAACGGGAAAGTTCCAACCGATTTTGCACAATTGGCAGTTTTGGGGACGATCGTTGGCGCTGCGATAATTGGCGGGATCGTCGCTTTGCAGATTTATATGCGCCTTTCTAACGCCCGGGACGGTGTGATTATCCTCTCTCAAACAGGGCTGACCGATATCCGGATATCAAGCCAGTTCATCCCGTGGCACCATATCGACCATGTAACCTTTCATTGGCTAAACAATGGTCGCTTGGTCAATGAAGCCGTGGCGGTGGAAGTTCAGCTGCAAGAGGGTATCAAGCTAAAGGCCCCAGAGGGTCTTGCATTTAAACTGGTACACCTAATCCGTACCGTTACGATGCCCGAGATCTTCAACTTGCAGCACTCAGGGACCACCACGAGTGTCAGCGAAATCATCGACCATATCGAGCGTCATAAGCTGCCAGTAGCTGTGCGCGAAGTCGCTCGAAACTAGGTTTGGCTAGTCCTTTGGGCGATAGCGCATAGCGACATCACACCGCTCATAGCTACAGCCATAGCGGGCCATGATATCGGGATCGTGGATAAACCCTAGCTTCTCATAGAGGTGAATAGCGGGCTCGCAGATGTGATTGGTGAGCAGGAAGAGGGTTTCTATCCCCCGTTCTTGGGCGCGTGCTAGAGTTGCTGCCAACAGATATTCACCCGCCTTTTGTCCGCGTAGGGAGTCCAAGACACCCATTTTGGTAAGTTCGACCGCCCCATCTTCGGTCGGCATCAGGGCGCAGGTGCCCACGACGCCATGTTGTTCGGTCGCGATAAACAAAATCTCGCCGCCGCGATCGAGGATTTCGACTTGAGGATTGCTGAGGACATCAATGTCGTGGTCCTCCAGTTTGAACATAGCCGATATCCACGCGGCATTGATCTCGTAAAAGGACTTAGCAAGGTCTGGCGTGATCGTTTCGTCAACACGGATTAGAGTGAAGGGATTGGTGACACGCTGCAACATGGATCGCTCCGCCAGTTGGGTTTCAAAAAGGGTAAGTAGGGCCAAGAGTTCTTGTTCGCGCCCGCCCGCAAGGTCCGAGACGGCGGTGCCAACTTTGGGCCAAACGCGTTCTTGGGTTTTCGCTAAGATGGCGCGGCCGGAACCGGTCAAAGCGATCTTTTTTGCTCTTGCATCGCTAGGATCTTGGTCGGTGGTGATCAGGCCTGCGCCTCGCAAAGCGGCAACGGTACGGGTCATGGCTGGCTGGCTAAACCCAACCGACGCGACGGCCTCCATGATGCTCAAGGGGCCATAGCGGTCTAGGGCAGCCAAAAGTGCCAAATGGCTCGGTTGGATGGGGATGCCCGCTTGGTCAAGAATGATAGCCGCGTCGGCCAGCAAGCGCTCTGCCAAGCGCTTAAGGCGGCTTCCCAGTGCCACATGGCCCAAGTCTTGAAGAATATCTGCCATCATAAGCCCGTTTGTATAACATGTTATGTATGTTGTGTCCTCTCAGCGGTCAAGCAAATTTTAGCGAGAATAGCTCTGGATATACGTGTTGGTGGAAGATTTTGCCCCTTGCCTACGGGGTATCAGGCATGGCAATGCTGCAATGCACAAGGACACTTTTATGACCGATAAACCCTTCCAACACGTCCCCGACAAGCCCTGGATCTTCCGCACCTATGCTGGCCATTCCACGGCGGAGAAGTCCAATGCGCTTTATCGGGCGAATTTGGCGGCTGGCCAGACGGGTCTATCGGTGGCGTTCGATCTGCCGACCCAGACGGCCTATGAGGCTGACCATGTGTTGGCCAAGGGCGAAGTGGGCAAGGTGGGGGTGCCGGTCAGCCATTTGGGCGACATGCGGGCCTTGTTCAAAGACATTCCGCTGGAGACCATGAATACCAGCATGACCATCAATGCACCCGCTGCTTGGATGTTGGCGCTCTATGTTGCTTTGGCTGACGAACAGGGGGCCGACCGCAAGAAGCTGCAGGGCACCACGCAAAACGATCTGATCAAGGAATATCTCTCGCGCGGAACCTATGTGTTCCCGCCTGCGCCCAGCTTGAAATTGACGGCAGACACGATTGCTTGGTGTTTGAAAGAAACGCCCAAATTCAACCCGATGAATGTGTGCTCCTACCATTTGCAAGAAGCTGGCGCGACGCCAGAGCAGGAATTGGCGTTCGCACTCGCCACCGCCATCGCCGTCCTCGATGAAGTTAAAGCCCAAGGCCAAGTCCTGCCCGAAGACTTCCCCGCCGTGGTTGGCCGCATCAGTTTCTTCGTCAATGCGGGTATCCGCTTTGTGACTGAGCTGTGCAAAATGCGCGCGTTCAATGTCCTGTGGGACGAGATTTGTAAGGATCGTTATGGCGTGACTGATCCCGCCATGCGCCGCTTCCGCTATGGCGTGCAGGTCAATTCCTTGGGCCTGACAGAGCCGCAACCGGAGAATAACGTCTATCGTATCTTGCTCGAAACCCTCGCCGTAACCATGAGCAAGGATGCCCGTGCGCGCGCTGTGCAATTACCCGCTTGGAACGAGGCTTTGGGCCTGCCGCGCCCATGGGATCAGCAGTGGAGCCTAAGGCTTCAACAAATCCTCGCCTATGAAACGGATCTTCTCGAATATGAGGATTTGTTTGCGGGCTCCCACGTGGTGGAAAAAAAGGTCGCAGAACTGGTGGCAGGCGCGAAGGCAGAGCTTGCTAAGATCGATGCTTTGGGCGGGGCCGTCGCGAGCGTGCCCTATATGAAAGAGGGCCTGGTTCAATCCAATCGCGATCGCCTACTGGGCATTGAAGGCGGCAGCCAAGTGGTCGTCGGCGTCAATCGCTGGTCGGATACTGAGCAATCGCCCTTGTCGGCTGGTGAAGGTTCGATCCAAACGGTCGATCCCATGGTGGAAGCCGATCAGATCAAGCGCCTGAATGCTTGGCGCTCGGGTCGTGATGCCGCAGCGGTTGAGGCGGCATTGGCAGAGCTTGAGGCAGCAGCCCGTGAAAACCGCAATATCATGGAGCCTTCGATTGCCTGTGCCAAAGCCGGTGTCACCACCGGCGAATGGGGGGCCTTGCTGCGTCGGGTCTACGGGGAATATCGGGCGCCAACTGGTGTCTCACTACTTGTGAATATCGAGGGCGAAGACATTGAAGCTGTGTCGAAAAAGGTCGATGATATCAGCGAGAAACTGGGCCGTCGCTTGGCCTTTTTGGTCGGTAAGCCAGGTCTTGATGGCCATTCCAACGGGGCCGAACAAATCGCCACCCGTGCCCGCGCTGTTGGCATGGATGTGACCTATGAAGGCATCCGGATGACGCCGGAAGAAATCGTCGCGCGCGCAGTGGAGAAGAAGGCCCATGCGGTGGGCCTCTCCATACTTTCGGGCTCGCACCTCGACCTCGTCCGCGATGTCGTGGCCCGCATGCGGGCGGCGGGGCTAGAGCATGTGCCTGTGGTTGTGGGCGGCATCATCCCGCCAGAAGATGCCCGCGCCTTGAAGCAATTTGGTGTCGCCGCCGTCTATACGCCCAAGGACTTTAAGATCACCGAAATCATGGGCGATTTGGTCGATATTGTGGAGGCTCGGGTCGAGCAATTGGTCTAAGAAGGACTTTCCATCCCGCCTAAATCCTAGGTTGCCAGATCACGCGATTGGCCTTAGCCTTGGCCACTATTCAAGGTGTTGTGGGATTGGAGGCGGGATTGGGCAAAAGGAAATATCTACCCGGTGTCGAAATCGCCCGAACGCCTGAGGATAAAATCACGGCGGGCTTGCAAGAGGTGCGTGCCTATCTGGTCAATGGTGTGTTTTTTCTGACGTTGGCTGTATCAGGCTGTGCTCCTCTATTTGGCAAGCTGGGAATAAATGGCGAACGCACGTCAGTCCTAGAGACGATCTCTGTTCTGGGGGCGATAGTCTTCCTCATCCTCTGCATGGTTGTCCTTTTTATGGGCAGCAAATCACTCATTCGAAGACTTTCTATCCAACCCGTTCTAGTAACGGGTAGGGTGCGGAACTGGAGGTCGCCCTCACTCCTACTGAGTGTGGCGGCTGCCATTGTCTTGGTCGGTGGCTTCGCCTTGGTTGTTACCACATCTTACTTCGACTTCACGCAAGGCCGGGACTCCTCTTCGGCGCTGCGCTTCTTGAATGTTCCTCAAGTTCTCGGCGGCTGCTTGGGTGTATGCGCCATGATTGCGGCTGCAATGGAAACTCTTGAGTGGGTCCAAGACATTCGTCGGAATCAAACCGCGCCCACCCAACAGGCCGAACAAGAACCCCAATTGCCCAGTTGGGCGCAGACTTTATAGGACTGGAAGCATGACCGAACCCGTTAGCCACACCGCCGAAGTCCGCAAGTTTCTGTTCTTCAAGGATTCTCGTCCGATTGCGCCGAGCATTGGCGATAAGATTACTGCGACGGTGCAAGAGATGAAAGAACAAGTTGGGGGTGGCTTTAGCGCCGTCATGCTTTTGGTGATGGCGATGGGGATGCAAGTTTCCCCAAATCTCGAAGGCAATATCCTCATGTTTTGGGAGTTATTTCTGACAGCCGTATGGATTGTGGCGATCCTTGGCATGTTCGCAAGCGGCGTGACGGCTAAGCCGAGGACTTACCAAAGTGGTATCCCAAGCAAACGAACTTACGGCACCGGTACGCTTTTAACATGCCTAATCTTATCGCTGGTGTGGGCTTGTTATGTAGGGTTTGGAAGCCTGATGTTTGAAGACCAATTGGGTTATCTCAGTAATGTTCGAGGTGTTTCATTCCTGGTCGCCTCTTTTCTAACTGCGCTCTATGTTTTGCGTTCTATCCAAGAGCGCATCCAATGGATTCTTGATCTTCGGGCAGAGCAAGGCCTTATCTTGGCGCAAGGCACAGATGGAAAAGACGGCGAAACGGACAGTCACTCGGCTTGGATTGAGCGGCCGATCAAATGATCAATAGAGGCTCCCCCATGTCTGACAAACACCCTGGCCCACAGAAATTCCTGTTCTGGACAGACAAGCGCCCCATCGCACCTGATGCGGAAACCAAAATCACCTGTGCGATTGCGGAGATTGGGGTGGCTGCCGCCCAAGTGGTGAACAGTTTGACGTTCATCGGTTTCCTGTTCCTCATTCGCGCTGGGGACTCAGAAGATTTTTCATTGGCGCGATCTATGTCAGGCCCACTATTAATGATGCTTGCAACCGGCCTCATGCTAGTGTGTGTAAGTGGCGCAGACGAGTGGTTTCCACGTTCGGTTTTTCAAAGTGGCATCCCCTCAGATCAGACCCGTTTGAGCCGAATTCTTTTGGTGATAGCGATGTCTGCCCTAGCTTGCCTGATGGTGAACGTCGTACTTCTGGTGCTGAACCGTGCCGAGCAAGAGGACCTCTACCTCGCAGAATTAGCCGGTCTTTACGCGACTTGTGCGCTGGCAAGCTACGGAAGCTCAATTATCGTTAGAGCCCGCTGGATTCTCGAACTGCGAGTAAAGCAAGGCCATAAGCTGCAACTCGGCAATGATGACGATGAAACCAATGGGTCCCGACCCGCTTGGTATCAACGGCCAGCGAAATGATCCAGCGAGGTTTCCCCCATGTCTGACAAACACCCCGGCCCACAAAAAATCCTGTTCTGGACCGATAAGCGGCCCTTAGCGCCGGATGTGGAGACGCGGATTACCTGCGCCATCGCGGAGGCGCGCGCGGACGCATCTGAGTCTGCGCTTGTCTTGTTGTTTATTGGATTGCCTTATTTTCTGAACGAAAGCACAAGCGTCGCGTTTTTCAGCAATCCGATTTATCCTTTGGCCACCGCCGCAGTCTTTGTGATTTACTTGTTAGCGGCAATGATCAGCTCACAAAATCTTCCCAAATCGAACGGTCAAAACCTCGCATTCAGAAGTGGCATTCCAAAGTCGAAGACGAAGCTCAGTCGCGTAATTTTCTGGTTCTGGATGATCTTGGTTTTCTCCTATTTCGGAGCACTTATTGCACATAGCCTTGGCTCTGTTTGGCCAAAGCCCTTGATCAACAACCCAGGCATGGCCATGACCATGGGGATTGCGGTTTCGGTTTTGTATTCTGCACGCCGGGTGCAAGAATTGTTGCTATGGGTCCTCGATCTCCGTGCGCAGCAAGGCCATGCCATTACATTTAAGACGCACCCAATGGCAGCGCCAATGACGGTCGAAAATGACTGGTGGAAGAAGCCGACGCCTTAGCCCACTATCGCCTTGATCACCACAGCCAGGGCCGTAAATGCCAGATAGGCTCCAAACGCGCGGCGCAGCATGGTCTTATCCAATCGGTGGGCGAGCTTGGCACCATAAGGGGCGACAGCCCCGGTCAAGAGCGCCAAAATGACAAAGCCCGGCACATTGATATAGCCAAGCGAGAGAGGAGGTCTGCCATCGACGCCCCAGCCCATGAGGATAAAGCCCAAAGTCGCAGGCACGGCGATGGCGACGCCAAAACCCGAAGCGGTGGCTACCGCTTGATGGATCGGCCTGCCAGCCAAGGTCATGACGGCTGAGCCAAAGGCCCCCCCGCCAATGCCCATCAAAGCCGAGACGGCTCCTAGGCTGGAGCCTACTGCCGCCCGCGCTGGCCCGGTCGGCACGTCGCGCATGATGGTCCAGCTTTCTTTGCCAAGGCCCATATAGGCGGCCAAGGCGATGGCAAAAGCGCCATAAATTAGGCCGAGGGTCGCTTTATCAGCAAAGCCCGCCATAACCGCACCAATGATCGCACCCAAAGCGATCCACGGGATAAAGCCTTTGAGGACAACCTCATCCACCGCCCCATGCTTGCGGTGGGCGGCAACAGAGCGCAGCGACGTGGTGATGATGGTCGAGAGGCTCGTCCCCACAGCCACATGCAGATTGGCTTCTCCGCCCAGCCCAAATACGCCAAAGGCATAGAAGAGGGCAGGGACGAGGACGGTCCCACCGCCAACGCCAAACAGCCCTGCGATCAGGCCCGCAAACACGCCGGCTCCTGCCATGGCTGCGACGAGGATTAGAAGGTCTTGGATTGGCGGCATCAGGCCGCGATCTCGCCGCGATTGGCAAAGCGGGTCGCTTCGCGCTCAATCAGCTCGAGGGCACGGTCATAAACTTCAATGCCAGCCCCAGCCCGGCTCTCTTCGCCCAATTGCCGACGGAACATGCGGGCGCCGGGCTTGCCCGCAAACAGGCCGAGCATGTGGCGGGTGATGGCGTGCAGCGGCACACCCTCTGCCAAGCGCCGCTCCACATAGGGCCGATAGGCGCGATAGGCCTCTGCGGCGGGGATAGTCTCAGTAGCGTGGCCCAATATCTCACGATCAACCCGGCCTAGTAGGGCGGGGTCATGATAAGCGGCCCGGCCTAGCATCACGCCATCAAGACCTGCGACTGCCTCTTGTGCCTGCTCAATACTAGCAATGCCGCCGTTCAAAATGATGGTGAGGTGCGGGTTAGCGGCTTTCAACTCGCGCACCAGATCATAGTCCAAGGGCGGGATCTCGCGATTATCCTTGGGCGAAAGACCCTTCAAGATCGCCTTGCGCGCATGGACAATAAAGACGGTGACGCCCGCCTTGGCCACGGTCTCCACAAAGCCAAACAAGCTCTCACGGGGGTCTTGCTCATCAACGCCGAGGCGGTTCTTAACGGTGACAGGAAGGTGGGTGGCCGCTTGCATGGCGCTGACGCATTCGGCCACGAGTTCAGGTTCCCGCATCAGACAGGCCCCGAACCGGCCCGACTGCACGCGGTCTGACGGACAGCCGACATTAAGATTTATCTCCCCATACCCAAAATCAGTGGTAATCTTCGTGGCTTCAGCAAGCTTACGAGGATCAGAACCACCAATTTGTAGCGCGACGGGGTGTTCGCAGGGATCAAAGCCAATTAGGCGATTTCTATCACCATGGATCAGCGCATCCGCCGTCACCATCTCTGTATAGAGTAGGGCCCCTTTAGACAGCGTACGGTGAAAGGCCCGGCAATGCCGGTCTGTCCACTCCATCATGGGGGCAACGCAAAAGCGCCGATCAAGCGTATCGGAAGTCATGGCCGCTCCATGCCTTTTTTAGCCCCAAAACGCAAATCTGCAGAAAAATGCATAAAGGGCAAAAAATGTGTTTGACACATGTGGTGTGCTATAGTAGTAATACACCCATGCACTACAGCAGTGCAGCACAAACACAACGACAGACCAACAGGAGAAACCAATATGATCACCTTAATCGTCACAATCTGGCTCAGCGCTTTGGGTGCCGGCATGGCCACAATGGCAGCCACCGAACGCAACTAAGCCAAACCTTCCAGCTTCTACCTCCCCCCCCCTAAATCCTCCTCTCTTCAAAACATAAAAGGAATACCACCATGATCACCATCGCAATCACCGCTTGGCTCAGCCTCTTAGGCGCAGGTTTAGCTTCCATGGCCGCCGCAGAGCGCGCTTAAAGCTTAAACCTTCCTCCACGCTATCTCCTCCGACCCTCCATAATTCGCCGCTACAACAAACTATAAACCCGCTCCTCCCCGAGCTTCACACCAAGGATAAAAATCATGATCAACCTTATTGTCGCCGTCTGGCTTTCCGTACTCGCTTCTGGCCTTCTGGGCATGGCAGCTGCAGACCGCAAGTAATCGAACCGGCATCGTCAGCCCCTACGCCTCCAACGTCCCTACGATGCCCAACCTAGGGCCGGCTTAGCCGGCCCTATTTTTTGTTGAGAGCTTGTGCGGTCCAAGCCTTGGATGGCGCGCTCAAATCGCCTACATCAGGAACATGGCTCGTTATCTGATCACTTCTGCACTTCCCTACATCAATGGCATCAAGCACCTCGGCAATCTGGCGGGGTCGATGTTGCCGTCAGATGTGCACGCGCGCTTCCGGCGCTTGCAAGGCCATGAGGTCTTGTTCGTCTGCGCAACCGATGAGCATGGCACGCCGGCAGAATTGGCGGCGGCTGAAGCTGGCATGTCGGCCAAAGCCTATTGTGATGAACAACATGACATTCAGCGCACGGCAGGTGAGGGGTATTCGCTTTCGTTTGACTGGTTTGGCCGCTCGTCCAGCCCGCAAAATTACGCGCTCACGCAGCATTTTGCGGAATTGCTGGAAGCTAATGGTTTGTTAGAGGAACGCGTTACCAAACAAGTCTATTGTATCGACGATGCCCGCTTCTTGCCTGACCGCTATGTTGAAGGGACGTGCCCGATCTGTGGGTTTGAGGATGCGCGTGGCGACCAGTGTGATAATTGCGGGTCATTGCTAGACCCTACCCAGTTGAAGAACCCACGCTCAAAAATCTCGGGCTCCACCAATATCGAAGTGCGCGATACCGCCCATCTGTTCCTGCGTCAGCCCTTGATGGAAGACAAAATTCGCGCTTGGGTCGATGCGGCAAAAGATTGGCCGCATTTGGCACGCTCCATCGCCTATAAGTGGCTGGATGAGGGCCTGCAGGACCGGGCTATCACGCGTGACCTGTCGTGGGGCGTACCGGTTTTGAAAGACGGCAAGCCACGTCTCGGCTTTGAAAACAAAGTGTTTTACGTCTGGTTTGACGCGCCTATCGAATATATTGCTGCGACCGAAGAATGGGCCTTGGCCACGGGTGGCGACTGGCAGCGTTGGTGGCGGACCGATCAAGGCGCCGAAGATGTGACCTATGTTCAAGTCATGGGTAAGGACAATGTGGCCTTCCATACCGTGTCTTTCCCAGTGACGATTTTGGGCTCAGGCGAACCTTGGAAACTGGTTGACCGCTTGAAGGCCTTTAACTGGCTGACTTGGTATGGCGGAAAGTTTTCGACCAGCCAAAAGCGCGGCATCTTTATGGATCAAGCGCTGGAATTACTAAGCGGCGATTATTGGCGCTGGTATCTGATGGCCAACGCACCTGAAAGCTCAGACGCCGCTTTCACGTTGGAAGGCTTCCAAGCCACCGTGAATTCCGACCTCGCCAATGTACTGGGCAATTTCGTCAACCGCATCATGAAATTTGCCGCAGCTAAGTTTGAAGGCAAAGTGCCTGCCATTGGCCAAGCAGGGGAAGCTGAGGCCAAATTATGGACCGAAGTCTCAGCCAAGATTGCCGCGATCACGGCATTCCACGAAGAGATGGAGTTCCGCAAAGCTGCCGCCGAGACCCGCGCCCTTTGGGCTTTGGGCAATGAATATTTGCAAACAGCGGCCCCTTGGACAGCGATCAAAACAGATGAGGCTTTAGCTGCCGTCGGCGTCCGCACGGGCCTTAATCTGGTTGCGCTGTTCGCAATCTTGGCCCAACCGTTTGTGCCAGAGGCCGCCGGCCGGATCTTGGATGGCATCGGCGTACCAGAAAAGAACCGCATGTGGCCAAGCGCCGAAGATGCAAGCCTGCTGGATGCGCTTCCCCATGGCCTTCAAACCCAAGTGCCAGATTTGCTGTTCGCCAAGATTGAAGATGAGCAAGTGACGGCTTGGGCCGAACAATTTGGTGGCGGTGGCTAAGCCATGGCGAGCTTAACCCCGACTGATCCGATCCTTTTTGTCGGCAATGGCGGCGGGTCCATGTTGGCCGAAATTGTTTTGGGGATGGCGGGCGTCCGGTTCCGGGTACAAGTTGCTGCTTGGGGGGACAATGGCCTGGAAAGCGATGGGCTGCACGCCAGTAATCCCCTCGGCCAAGTCCCGACCTTGGTCTTTGCCAATGGCACGGTATTGACTGAAACAGCCGCGATTGTGCTGACTATCCACGACTCGCGGCCCGATCTAGAACTCGTTCCCACACTCGACAGTGGCTTGCGCCCATCGTTCTGGCGCTGGCTGATGTTCATCAATGCCGCCATCTATCCCAGCTTCACTTATGGCGACTATCCGCAGAAATGGGCCGATCAGGACCAAGAGGGCCCACTGCGCACCCGGACAGACCGGCACCGCAAGCGTCTGATGCTGCATCTGGAACAGCAAGTTAGCCACCCGTGGTTCTTGGGCGAGACCTTCAGTGCGCTAGATCTTTATATCTGGATGCTGATCCAATGGCGGCCAAAACCGGACTGGTATCAGACCCACGCGCCCAAGCTTTATACTATTGCCAAGCGCGTCGATGATCTGGCTGCAACTAAGCGTGTCATTGCACGAAATGGCGTGAAACCACTACCTTAGGAGGAATTTCCTAGAAAAAAGCCTCCCCAAGATTGGGGAGGCTTCTTCTGGTTAGGTGCTAGAGCCCTTAGGCTTTAGAACTTGCGGACAAAGCTTGCCGTATAGCCATTAGCACCCTTGCCTTCGGTGTAGCGGGTGTAGTCCAAACGGATGCCATTGGCATCGTCCAGCATGTACTGACCGCCAACGCCGAGGGCGAACGAGCCATCGTCGTCTTTCACCTTAACACCTGCTGCTTTGGCTTCTGACCAGCTATGGACGTAACCGGCGCGACCGATCAGCGACAAACGCTCCGCTACTGGCGCGCTGGCCACGGCAAAGGCACCCAAGGTGCCGCGGGTCTTTACGGTGACGCCATTGACCTTGTCGTCATTCACACCGATGCCGCCTTCGCCTTCAACGGCAAGGTTTGGGGTGAATTGGTAGCCGACGCGGCCATTCAATGTGCCGGTGTCAGATGTCTTATTCTGGAAGTGGTTGTAGCCACCATTGATATAGGTTTGGCCAGCTGCGTCTTGAGCAAAGCTAGGAGCCGAAGCGAAAGCGGTAACAGCCAAAACGGCGAGAGCGAAAATACGCATGATCTAGTTCCTTTGTTCGTTCTGCGACCACATCTCGAAAGCCTGATTGGCTACGAGACGATCGCTAGTTGATCCAAAGGCTCCCGGGTTGTGACGCCGCTCTTTGTCGGTCGTCTAGAGCAACGCCCGCTCTTTCTGGCTCAGAAAGAGTGGATGAGCTGTTGCTCCATTTTTGATTTAGAGCGCAACTTTGATCCGATGGATCAAAACGCGCTCTAAGGGGGAGGAGAGCCTTTCGACACGACTAAGGTAGGGACTGTGACCCCGCTTCCGCAACTTACCATTCTGTCATATTAAGGGTGCAAATACACAGTGTGATCAATAAGATACAGATTGTGGCGGAACCTTGTCCCTCAGATGAACCGGGGGTAAATGCGTACCGGTTCCGCCCGATTCACGCCGCAATTGTCCCGTTTTTGTGTCAGATGGGACATGCAAAACTGCATGGAACGATTACATGCCTATGCGTTTTAGGATTGCAGAATAGGCGAGGACAGGTTTGCTCTCTTGGCTCAGCACGCCGCGGATGAACAGCATCGTACGCGTTGCCCGCACGATGTCGGCGGTTGATTCGATCAAGAGACCGGCTTTTGCGCCGCCAACAAACTGGCTTTCAAACTGCATCGTCACGCAGGGCTGCGCATTCATATAGTCATGACAATGCGCAAACAGGGCGAAGTCGGCAAAGGTCATCAGGCAGCCGCCATGAATATTGCCCATGCCATTGCAATGCTGCTGTTCGGGCATAAAGGCGCAGGTATAGCCACCCTCAGCTAACGGCTTCATATAAAAAGGGCCAGTGAGCGTCTCAAACGGGTCAGAGCCATTGCCCCAAGTGGACCAGCCAGCAAATTCACCCTCGGTGACTAATTGTGGTTTGGATGGGGTATTCTCGCTCATGTGCAACAGGCTTTCTTTTAGGGCTCGTCAGGAGGGTGGGTTGGGTCTTAAAGTGCTGGGCGAATAATACAAGAATGCGCGCTTGAGGAGATACCATTGGCTTATGATTCTGAGACCACCCAAGAGCTTGTGAGCTTGGTAGCTCGCTTTGTCGCCGAAAAGCTGCGTCCGATTGAGGCTCAAGTCTCCGAGGACGATGCCGTGCCGGACGCGATTGTCGCGCAGATGAAGGAATTAGGTCTCTACGGCCTGACCATTCCTGCTGAATATGGCGGCCTTGAGCTCTCGATGGAGGCCGAGTGTCGTGTGGCGTTTGAACTGGGACGTACCAGCCCGGCGTTTCGCTCCTGCTTTGGCACCAATGTTGGCATCGGCGCCCAAGGCCTCGTGATGTTTGGCACCGAGGCGCAAAAGCAAAAATATCTGCCAGGAATTGCCTCGGGCGAGATCGTCACAAGCTTTTGCTTGACCGAAGCCGAAGCAGGCTCTGATTCGGCTGCGGTGCAGACCACAGCGCGCCTTGAGGGCGACCATTATGTGATGAACGGCTCAAAGCGCTACATCACCAATGCCAATAAGGCAGGCCTTTTCACCGTGATGGCCCGCACCAGCCCCGACGTTAAAGGGGCCAAGGGCGTCACAGCTTTTTTGGTGGAGCGTGATAGCCCGGGCCTCAGCATCGGTAAGCCTGAGAAAAAGATGGGGCAGCAAGGCGCCCATATCTGCGAGGTCTATTTCGACAATGTCAAAGTCCCGGTTGAGAACCGTTTAGGCGGGGAGGGCGAGGGCTTTAAAGTTGCGATGCAAGTACTTGACCGCGGGCGTCTGCATATCGCTTCGGTCTGCGTTGGGGTGGCTGATCGCCTGATTGCCGATAGTCTGGTTTATGCGATGGAGCGCCAGCAATTTGGCAAGCCGATTGCCGAACATCAATTGATCCAAGCGATGTTGGCCGATTCTAAGACGGAGGCTTACGCCGCCAAGTCCATGGTGTTGGATGCGGCGCGCCTGCGCGATGGCGGACAATCTATCACACTGGAAGCTGCTGCCGCTAAATATTATGCCTCTGAAATGGTTGGTCGGGTCGCCGATCGAGCCGTGCAGATTTTTGGCGGCGCAGGCTATGTTGCTGATTATGGCATTGAGCGTTTCTACCGCGATGTGCGCATCTTCCGCATTTATGAGGGCACCAGCCAAATCCAACAAATCGTCATCGCCCGTGAGATGATGAAAGCGGCGAGGACTTAAGGACATGAGCCCTGAAGAAGTTGCCATTCTGGCACTGATCGCTGCCTCCAAAAAAGGCCGCACCATCGACCCAACCCAAGCCGCGCGTGCGGTCTATAGTGGTGAGGACCCAGAGGGCTGGCGCAAGCGTCTGCCATCGGTTCGTCAAGCGGCCATCCATTTGGCGCGGTCTGGCCAGATCAGCATATACCGGAAGGGCAAGGTCATTGATCCCAATGGCTTTAAGGGCGTCTACCGCTTAGGCGTACCGGGCGAAGTGCCCGTTGCAGCACCATCTGATGTTGAGCCTGATGTTGAGCTAGATGCTGAGAGCGTCCTCGCTGAATAGGGCCTTGTCATCACAGGGAGTAAGGCTCAGTCGGTGGCTGGGTCTTGGGCTAATTGGCATGCTCCTGACAGCCTGTACGCCTGTTCGCCAAAGCGCGCAGATTCCCGGGCCTGACTATCAAGGACCGCGCTTTACCCCAACTCAGTTTGTAAGCTTTGACGGAACTGCGCTGGGTCTTTCGACTTGGCAGGCTGAGACATCAGAACCCCGGGCGGTAATCGTCGCGCTTCACGGCATGAATGACTATGCCCGTGCCTTTGAAACCGCAGCGCCCTATTGGGCGGCGCGAGGCATCACGACTTATGCCTATGATGCCCGAGGGTTTGGTCGTTCGCCTCAGCGTGGGGTTTGGGGCAATGAGGCCTTGATGATCAAGGATTTGCGTACGGCCTTACAAGTGGCACGGGCAGCCCATCCAAGCAGCCGCATCGTTGTGGTTGGCGAGAGCATGGGGGCAGCGACCATTCTGGCAGCTGCAGGTGAAGCCGAGGGGATCGCGGCTGATCGGCTTGTGCTGATTGCGCCAGCTGTTTGGGGCTGGTCCAATTTGCCACTGGCCTACCGCGTGTCCTTATGGACCTCGGCGCACTTACCCGTCTCTCGAAAGCCCTTCGACCCACCCCGCAGGGTGACGCGCACCATTATGGCGTCGGACAATATTGAGATGCTGCGACGATTGGGGCGCGACCCCAACATGATTTTCGCAACACGCTTAGATGCGGTCTATGGTTTGGTTCGGTTGATGGAAAGGGCCTATAAGGCCGCTGATAGACTGCCACCGCAAACGCTGGTCCTCTATGGCGCGCGTGACCAAATCATCCCGCGTCCGGCTTTGACGGCCACAGTCGCAAAGCTGCCTACTACCGTACGCTCCGTCGAATATCCTGAGGGCTATCACATGTTGACGCGGGACTTGCAGGCAGAACGTGTTTGGGCTGATGTCGCCGCCTTTATCTCCGACCCAACTGGGCCCTTACCCTCAAACCTTGGACCAATCGGTAGCGCGGCAAAATAAGGAACTCGTTAAGCCTGTTTTGCTAGTTATTTCGCTATGGCTTTGAAGATCGCTCTGCCAATACCCGCCTTGCCGAAGTTCGACCCCGTAACTTTGGCCCAAACTCGTGCCCGATTGGTGGCGTGGTGGGACGGAGGTGATCCGCCTGATTTAGAGGCGATTAAGGCCGAAATAGAGGCGCAAGATGGCCCGGGCAAGCTCAGCGCTAAACATAAAAAGCTCTATGTTACAGCCAGTCACATCATGTGGGGGCCAGACAGGAATTTCCCGACATCTCTGGATTTGACCGCGCAATTAGCGACCGCTGTTGGCGCCAAAAAAGATGCGACCTTGGCTTGTATCGGTGCGGGTAGTGGCCTGATCAGCCGGACACTGTTGGAACAATTTGGCGTCAAACTAACGGCTTACGAATCCGATCCCACCATTCGTACCTTGGCTGAAAAAGCAGTCAAAAAAAGCAAAGCGCGCAAAAATTACACCGCTAAACCCTATAATGGCCAGTTGTCAGGCCTTTCCGAGCGGCAAGCAGAGCTTGCAATGTTGTTGTTCCAAGGCGGTGCCGCAGACCGGGCGGAGCATGGGGCGTTCTCTATCTTACGCCTTTTAAAGCCGGGCGGGCAGGCTATTTGGTGTGATCTGTTTTCCACCGAAGGTGAGGCCTCTCTAAGCCTTGCAAAGGGTATCGAAAATCGTTCGTTTACGCCCGTAGAGGTGTTCAAGGAAGCAGCCCAAGCCGCTGGCCTCACAATAGTCTCAGAAGCTGAGTGCAATTTGAATTTCTTGGCTGCCATCAGCTCATGCTGGTCCTTGATCGGCAAAGACTTCAAGAAGCGCCAAGCGGGCCTCATCAAGGCCGGCGGGCAAGAGGCGGCAAGTCTAGCGCTGCATTCGATTGTCACATGGAAAGCACGCGCCGCCGCCGTCCGCGCTGGACAACTCAGCGCGCGCTATATTGTTGTTTCTGCGCCGGCTTAGACTTTTCTGTTCAGCGATAAGCTTTAAGCATTCTCAGCAAAGGCATCGCCCAACGCATCAGCTAGGCTGGAACGAGGTTCTTCTTCGTTCACCGCTTGAGCCTTAACCTCTGTTGCCGCTGGTGTTTGCGTCTTTACCGCCGGGGCCTTGGCTTTTTTGGCTGGACGCTCGCCATCGGCTTTTCCCTCGATATGGGTTGTTTCAATCGAGGGACCCGCCAGTGGATCGGCAGACCGCTTCGAGCGACCTTCAAACTGGCCACCTTCTTCGATGATCAAAATTGCATGGGTCAAATCGCCGTCAATCGAACCCGATGTCGCCAGTTGGATCATACGAGCCCGGACGTCACCGGAAACCCTACCGCGGATGGTCGCGATTTCGCTGATCACATTGCCTTTGACTTCGCCATTTTTGCCGACCACCAAGGTGTCGCAACGCACGTCACCAATCACAATGCCTTCGATATGCACGTCGCCGGGGGAAGAAAGCGAACCGCTTACGACAGCGCCAGTAGCCACCACAGTGGCGGCCGGCTTTGGGCTTGGCGCCACAACGGCAATCGCCGGGGGGTCGTTACGTGGCGTAGGTGCAACAACGGTTTCGGTTTCAACATAGGTTTCTTTGGATTTGGAATTCCAAAAGGCCATGGTCTTGTTCCCTTAGATTGGCGATTACGCGCCCTTGTTACGCATGCAGGAGTGGCACGCAACACCGGAAATCCTGTTTGGTGTGTATTCCTTTGGGAATTACACCAATTCTTGCACTGCCTTAAGAACGGCTTCATCATGACCGGGAACTTTTACTTTCCGCCAGATGTTTATGATCGTTCCATTTTTATCGATCAGAAAGGTCGTGCGTTCTATGCCGAAATATTTCCGCCCATACATGCTCTTTTCAACCCAGACGCCATAGGCTTCGCAAATCTCTGTGCCAAAATCTGATGCCAAGGTCACACCTAGGTCATACTTTGCTTTAAACTTGTCGTGGCTAGCGACTTTATCCTTGGAGACGCCAATGACCTCGCATGAAAGGGCACGAAACTTGTCAATGTTCTCGGTGAAGGCGATTGCTTGGCTTGTGCAGCCCGAGGTGTCGTCTTTTGGATAAAAATACAGGACAACACTCTTTCCTTTCAAACCAGACAAGGCCACGGTTGCGCCGCCATCTATTGGCATCTCAAAGTCAGGGGCCAATTGGCCAATTGCAATTTCACTCATGGTGCTAAATCCGATCCGTTCGCGCCGAAAGCGCCGTGTTCAGGCAGATAAGCCTGAGGCCGCAGGCTTGCAAGCTGCGGATGCGCCACCTCGCGGGCAAGAGGCTTCTTCCACAAAAGTGCGGCAATCACGTGACAAGAAACGCGCAAACCAGCTCGTTCCAGAGTTTGAGGAAACCCCGAGCGGGACTGTCGTTGCCAAGCGTACGAAGAAGCCACTAAGCCAAACCCGACATTCAAGGTTTTGGATGGAAAGCGCTACGGTGGCTTTGGCGCTCTCAGGGATGTTTGCTGGCTATTTGGCTTGGCGACTTTCAATTGGCACAGTCTCGATCTCGGCGACGACGCCTTTCGTCGAAGACTCCCTTAGTCGCCTTGTTGGCGGGCAAACCAACATTGGCTCATTGCGCTTGGGATGGGACCAAAAGGCGCGTGATTTTGTGGTCCTAGCGGGCCAAGTTACAGCCAGGACGGATCAGCGAACGTCGCCTCTACGTCTTGGTGAAGTGGATCTCACACTCGACGCGCCATCGCTCCTCATTGGTCGAGCCGTAGTGAAACAAGCCCGCCTGTCTGGCATGGAAGCAGTTTTGGTTGTTGACCGGCAAGGCCGCACCGCCTTCGGGTTTGGCTCGGCAGAAGAGGTTTTGGCACTGCCGCGCATCAAGGGTGAAGACGGCGGCCTCGCGCGTATCCTGAAGGCAACCCGAAAGGCGTTGGATCCGAAGGGCCAGGCGGGCCGGGTTGCCCAAGTCGTGCTGACAAATGCCCGCCTGCAATTGATTGATCCAGACAGCGGCCAACGCCTCGTCCTAGAGCAGGCCCGCGCTGGACTGTTTCGCAATGAGGCTGGCATCATGACGTTGCAAGCCTCCGGCAAAGTTGAGAAATCAACCAGCAGTATGAATGTGGCAATTGCGGCCCCGCCAGCGGAGGATGGCGCGCTGGCACTGGTGGCACAATTACAGAATATGCGCTTCGTCCAACTACCGCTTAGTCTGCGTGGCGAGCGCTTGCAGCAACTGGCCAGTTGGACCAGTCCGTTAAGTGGTCGCGCCTTGGTGTATCTGACGCCAGAGGGCAGTCCAATATCGGTTCAGGGCACCTTGCAGCTCGGGCGCGGTCGCGCGGGCGGCGTGGGAGTTGAACGAGCGGAAGGCACCGGCGCGTGGACACAAAGCAGCGGCATCATCCGATTAGAAAGGGCCGATATTGTAAGCGACCTTATACAGGCAACTGGCGTCAGTGGCCAATTATACCCCGCTAGCGCGGGACAGCGCCGCTTGGAATTTGCCGCGAAATCCTTTTCCTTGGCTGCTCCGAATGCTGGCGGTGTTGTTGGGGAAGGGGCAAGTGGGAAAGTCCTGCTTACCGAAGATATTCATTTGATTTCGGCAGATCTGATTGCTCAAGGATTTGGCCTGTCGCATCCAAACTCTACGAGTGGGAAGCTGCTAGAAGCAGAGGTAAAAATTCTTTCAAGCGGACCAAGAGGCGCGCAAGCCAAAGGCAGTCCGCAGAATGTCTTCGCGGGTGGCAAAGTCAGCGTAAAAGCCAAGTCGGCGCGTCTGTCTTTGGGTGATCGGCAAGGCACATTTGGCGGCGGCGCTGGGGTGGATATAACGCTGGATCGCGCATCGGCCAGCAGCCCTTGGAACGCGCAGGCCAGCCTTGCCAGTTTGACATTGGCCGGTCGGGGTCTTGCCGTACCGCAAACCAATGCGCGCGGCTTGGCACTGGAGTGGAGCGGCACGGGTTCAGCCAGTTTGGGCCGACTGGTGGCGCGCGTTGACGCCATGACCACAAACCAGTCTGGTGCGAGAGGGCTGGGGCTTGCGGGTGCTAATCTTGCTGTTGAGGCCACACGAACCGGCGATGGAACATTTGACCTAACAAGCTTCCAGGCGGACAGTTTTGCCTTCAATAATCCAATTGTTTCAATCGCCACGGGATCGGTAGCGCTCGCCGGCAAAGTTAGTTCAGATGGCTTAAAAGACGCGTGGCTGAAAACGCCAAGTTTGACCCTAACGAGCCCCAAACAATTGTCTCGTCCTTTTGTGGCGAGTGACGTTGATCTGGCGGGTGATGTGTTGCCGCGCGGGGTCCGGTTACCTGCCGTCCGTCTGAGTCATCGCGGTGTTACGGCCGAAGGGGACGTTGAGGTTGCTTTGGCGCGGCGGGGCTCTGCCATGGTCAATTTAGATGCCGATATTGATGGCGAAATTGACGTCGAAACCTTGATGGCAGCATGGCCCAGAGGCTTCTTGCCGGAGACGCGCAACGCCATCGCCAATGTGGTCAAAGAAGGAGTTGGTGAAACCGATCACTTGGTGCTGCGCATACCTGCGGGGCTACTGAAGGGGGACCCCGGCGGGCGGGATGCCATCGCGTTGGATTTTGATATCCGAGACGCGACTGTGCTTTATCTTCCGCAAATGACCGCTTTAACCGAGGTTTCCGGCCGCGCCCGTCTAACCGGCGATAGCTTCCATGTGGACATCGACACGGGCAAGTTAGGCGACCTCACCCTGTCAGAATCTTCCTTTGCCATCCCGAAATTTCAGCCTAAAGACTCTGAAGGCGTTGTGCATGCGAAAGTGGCGGGCTCTGTCGCTTTGATGGCGCAAGAAGCTGACCGCGAACCCCTCCGCTTACTATCTAAAGCTCAATTCGACCCGGCGAGATTGGACGGGGAAGGTAGTCTGGAGCTAGACTTAAGCCTGCCGTTATCTAACCGTCTACAGCCCGATGCCATTAAGGTCCGTGCGCGCGGACAGTTTGAACAAGCGAGCTTGCAGAATGCTTTTGCCGGGCTGGAGGCCAATGATGGCACGGTTTCACTGGCAATTGATAATGGCCGCGTGGATGTGAACGGACAAGCTTGGATTGCGGGTAACCCGTTTGACTTTACGTGGGTCTCTGAGCCTGAAACAGCCCTAAAGCCCGGCACGCGCTTGATGGCTGACGGGATGGTAGATTTGGCAAGTCTGATCCAGCTCGGGGTCGATGTGACCGCTTATGCTACAGGCCCTGTTCGCCTAAAGCTCGATGCGCAATCGCGCGGTACAAAGATGATTGGCGCGGATTTAGACGCGGACTTCAAGACCACGACCATCGTGCTGCCCGGCTCACTCTGGACCAAGCCTGAGGGTGATGCCGGGCATGCCACCGCACGCATTACGACCCAAGATACTGGTGGTTGGGCCGTCAATCAGTTAGCCTTTGATGCAAAAGGAGCCGATGTTCGCGGTGATTTGGCTTTCTCTGAAAAGCTGGATTTGGTCGCCGCTGATTTTTCCCGCATTGCCATCGCGCGTGCAGCGGACATGGCTTTACAGATTTCAGAAGATGCCAATGGATTGAATGTCAACGCAAAGGGCGATTATCTTGATCTAAGTCCGTTTTTGATCAAACGCGACGTTTCAGAGCGAACGGTTGATCTGTTAGATCGCCCTCTCAATTTGTCCGCGTCCATCAAGCGGCTTGCGACGGGGCAATCGGCTGCTCTGGATAATGTTGAGGCTAGCATTTTGCGCGATCAGGACGGTTGGCGGTCGCTCACCATGACGGGTAATTCACCGACCGGGCAAACCCAAGTCGTGATGAGCCAGCAACAAGATGGTCGCCGCAATATTGTCGGCACATTATCGGATGCAGGCTTTTTTGCTGGACTAATTTACCCCGGCGCACCACTAACAGGCGGCACTGGCACGATCGAAGGGGAGTTGCCCGTCGTTGGTACTGACAGTGCTGGCACGTTGACGCTTGAGGTCAAAGGGGTCTCCTATGCCCCGTCAAAACAAAACCCGATCTTGTTTGACTTGGTGCGCCTGCCCATGACGGTGAATGGCGGCATCATCGCGCTGCGCGACGGGAAAGCTGATGGCGCTGCCTATACGGTTAAGGCCTCTGGCTATGTTGATCTTGAAGACGGAAAGCTGGATATACGTGGCGTTGCGACCCCCGGTGGTCTAAACCGCGCCTTGGGTGAAATGCCCTTGTTTGGCAGCTTGTTAGGCGGTGGGCAGGACGAAGGTCTCGTCGGCTTGACGTTTACGGCTCAAGGCAGTCTGGCCAATCCAAAGCTGCGAACCAATCCGATTTCAGCTCTGGCCCCGGGCTTCCTGCGAAAATTGTTTGAAAGCCAAGCGCCTCTGGAACCGCCACCGCGCCTCAAGTCTCCTCCCATACCAAGCGTGCCAGCGCCATCAGAGCCCCTAAGCGAGGCCGTAGCCTTTGAGACGCCGCAATATTAAGGTTCCCAGTGCGTAACACGGGAGGCGGCGATGGGGCGTGGTCTCTCAATCGGTGCCTCTGTAGGTGTACCCATATAAACAAGGCCTGCAAGCTTCTCCTGCGCGGAGAGCCCTAAGAGGGCTAAAGCGTCCCGGTCATAGGCGACCCATTCGCTCAGCCAGCAGCCACCATAGCCAAACCCGTTCGCTGCCAGCAGCAAATTGTAACACACCGCTCCGGCAGAGAGCATTTGCTCCCACTCTGGAACCTTTGGGCTTTCAACGGGCGAAAACACGACTGCCACGACCAAGGGCGCGCGCAGGAAACGGCCTTCTTCTTGGGCTAGGCGCTCTGCGTCCTTTACGTGACCGCGGTCCGACAAAAGCGCCGCGATCTTCTTGCCATAGGCTTGCCGGTTGTCGCCAGACAGAATGATGAAGCGCCAGGGTCCCAGCTTGCCATGATCGGGCACGCGGGCCCCAAGGCGTAGGATTGCATCCAGCGTCTCACCTTCTGGGCCAGGCGAGGCGAGATGCGCGACCTTTGTAGATCGGCGCAGCGCCAAACGCGCGAGAAAGGCTGCGTCGGGGCCTTGTTGGGGTAGAGCGTCGTTTTCGACCGGCGGAGGCGGGAGGGTTGAGGGTGCAATTGTCATTGTTTTCAGACATAAGGCATCGTGAGCGCCTTTGCATCGCCCTTTTGAGAGTTTTTCTTCTCCATGTCTGAAAACGATCCCTTCCAGACCCTTGCGTCCCGCATTGCTTACCAGAACCCATGGATCACAGTGGAACATCAAGACGTGCTGCGCCCCGACGGAAAGCCTGGTATTTATGGCATCGTTCGCTTTGCCAATCGAGCGGTTGGCGTCCTGCCGATTGACGAGACAGGTCACGTCTGGATGGTCGGACAATATCGCAGGCCAGTAGAAGCTTGGTCCTGGGAGATGCCTGAAGGGGGTGTGCCCTATGAGGAAGATCTTGAAGCCGGTGCCCTGCGTGAGCTTGAAGAAGAGGTTGGTATTAAGGCTGAAACCTTGATCAAGGTCCTCGACATGGATTTGTCGAACTCGGTAAGTGATGAAACCGCCATTTGCTTTGTGGCGTATGGTTTATCGCGCGGGAATTTGGCCCCGGAAGGAACGGAAGTCTTGACTATTAAGCAGCTTCATTTCACCCAATTGTTGGCTGAGGTCGAAGCTGGAAAAATTCGTGATGCGCTGACGGTTGCAACCGTCTATCGGACGTACCATTTAGCACAGACGAACCAATTGCCAGCTGCGCTGACCAAGATGATGTTGGCCCACCCAGACGGAGAGTGAATATGGCAGGTGCAAGCTTAGAACTTGTTGGCGGCATGGCGATTGGCTTAACCAACGTCTGGACCCATTTGCGCATTGAAGCCGCCACAGCTGCTGCAGAAGAACCCTTGTTGGCCAGCCTATTGAACGCGACCATCCTCAACCATACCAATTTTGATGATGCGCTTGCCTATCTCTTGGCCCAGAAATTGGGTGGGGCGGATATGAATGCTTTGCAGATGCGCGAAGTCTGCATGCAGGCTTTCAAGGAAGATCCGGCCATTGTGCGCAGCGCCCAAGCCGATGTGCGGGTGATCAAAGCGCGTGACCCTGCCTGCCGCACCTATCTGCAGCCATTCCTCTATTACAAAGGCTTTGCTTCCCTGCAGGCACACCGAGTCGCGCATCACTTATGGACAACGGGTCGGGAGATGATGGCATTTCACCTACAAAGTCGGGTGGCTGAATTGTTCCAAGTCGATATTCATCCCGCTGCACGCTTAGGCGAAGGCATTTTTATGGACCATGCAACCGGCATTGTGATCGGGGAAACCGCTGTAGTTGGCGACAATGTCTCCATGCTCCATAACGTCACCTTAGGCGGCACCGGCAAAGAAGGCGGTGATCGTCATCCCAAAATTGGCGCTGGCGTGCTGATTGGGGCAGGGGCTAAGATTTTGGGCAACATCAAAGTCGGTGAGGGCGCTCGTATCGCCTCTGGCTCCGTCGTGTTGCACGAAGTAGCCGCCGGCTGCACCGTGGCAGGCATCCCAGCTCGCCCCGTGGGTGGACCTTGTTGTGAAAACCCAGCCGACAGCATGGATCAGGTCTTTGACATCGCGACTTTTGACCCCGGCCTTTGAGCGGGTTTGAAGCACTAGGCTGTGAGTGCCTTTGCGATAGTCGCCACATTATAGGCCAACATACGCACGCTCGTTCCAGCCGGGCCGTCGGGCTCTGAGAGAGAGTCTGTGTAGAGTTTTCCACCCAGCTTCGCACCACTCTCTGCAGCAATTTGGCCCATCAGGCGTTGATCTGCTTCGGTTTCAATGAAGCAGGCCGCACCATCTGCGCTTTTTACCTCGTCGAGCAGGTCTGCCAGCGCTTTGGCAGAGGGCTGCGCGCCCGTGGAAAGGGATGAGATGCCACGAAATTCCAGCCCTAACTCCCGGCCTAGATACCGGAATGAGTTGTGGGGTACGATGATCAGACGACGACCTTGGCGCAGTGGGGCAAGCAAAGCGACTGCCTCTTCTTGCGCGGTTTGAAGCTCAGCCAGATATGTCTTCAGTCGAGCTTCAAAATTGGTCGCGAGATTTGGCCAGAGGCCAATATAGGCTTTGTCAATGGTTTGGGCATAGCTGCGCAAGCCGTCAAAGCTCTGCCAGGTGTGAGAATCAGGGATGCGGCCCTCAATCAAAATAGGCGCAATGCCTTCTGAAGCTTGAATGATAGGTCCGCGATAGCCAGTGCTTTCCGGTAAGCGGTCGATCCAGCCTTCCAACTTGAAGCCAACATGGAGAAGGAGGCTGATATCACCAAAGCCAGTCAACTCGGAGGGGGTGGGGTCTCGGTGATGGGCTGATTGCTCGGGTCCAATTAAGGAGTTGATCTCAAGGTCTGGGGCACCGATCTGCCGAGCAACATCGGCCAAGATCGACATGGTGGCTAAGACCTTTGGCTTAGCTTGTACGCGCATTGCGACCGGGGTGGGCGCAGCAGGTTTGCAGGCACAAGCCAGCAAGCCCGTGGCGGCAAGGGTCAGGACATTACGACGCGCGATTAGCAAGGGAGGCTCTACCTAATGCGCGGGTTAATAAGGATTGATTGGGCCCAACAAGGCTTGAAGCAAGCACCATGGCAACCAAGCAAGAGACAATGGCAGCACCAACAGGGGCAGCGAGGTGAAAGGAAACCAGTAGGCCTGCCAGCACCCCAAACATGCCTAAAACTGCCGCGCTTGCGATCATCAGCGGTACGCTCTTGGCCCAAAAACGCGCAGCAATGGCGGGTAGGATTGTCAGGCCGATACTCATCAACGCCCCTAAGGCGTGAAAAGAGGCCACAGTGGTCAGTGCCAATAGTCCGAAGAAGACGGCTTGTGCGACAGGGCCTGCCCATTTGGCACCACCCGACGCGCGCAAGAATTGTGGGTCGAGCGTATCGATGAGAAGCGGACGATAGACCAAGGTCATGCCGATCGCGGTTACGAGTGCTGCGACACAGGCTAACGCTAAAGCGGTGTTGTCGATGGCTAGGGCTGCCCCGAAAAGGAGCTTATCGAGATCGATCACGCCGCCACCCATGCTCGCGATCATGACGCCAATGGCTAAGGCTGCGAGGTAGAAGACGGCAAAACCTGCATCCTCTGGCAGGCGAAGCGCGCGACTGGCAGGGCCCGCTGTCATGAAGACCATGGTGCCCGTCAAAGCGGCACCCAGTGTCGTCCATAAGGTGCTCCCGCCACTCAATAAAGCAGCCGCTGCAGCCCCTGGCAGAACGGCGTGGCCCACAGCGTCGCCAACTAAGCTCATACGCCGCATCACAAGGAAGACACCCAAGGGCGCGCCTGCGAGGGCGAGTGCTGCGCCGCCTAGGGCGGCACGCGTCATAAACTCATAGTCAAAAATGGGAGCAAAAACTCCGACCACGCCCAAACCCTCACTAAACCCTATGTCGATTGAGCGACGCCGCTCACCGCGCGTAAAGGTTGGCTCATGCTGCTGAGGGGCTTGTCGTCGCTGCGCCGCAGGATGGCGCCAAATTTCGACAGCTCCCACCACAGCGGAAACTGGCGCGCACAATCAAGGTCATGGATGGCCGCAATAACGGTGCGGCCTTCGCCGACCCAATGTTGGATGACTTCTAATAGCTTTGTTTGCGAAGCCGTATCGACGGCCGAGAACGGCTCGTCCAGCAAAATCAGACCACAGTCTTGAACGCTCAATCTGGCAAACAATGCGCGCTGTAACTGCCCACCGGATAAAGTGCTGACTTGCTTGTTTTCAAGGTCGCTCAAACCAACCATGTCAAGGGCTTGGTCGATTCTGTCTTGATCATGGCGACATGGCTTACCAAACAATCCAAGCCGCGCCCACAAACCCATCGCTGCCAAATCCCGCACCGCCAAAGGCGCATCGGGGCGAAGGCTAGGGCTTTGGGAAAGCCAAGCAATGCTGCGGTGGCGCTTCACAGGGGCATCCCACACACAAGAGCCGCTGACAGGGCTCTGCTCACCAGCCAACGTCCGCAACAGGGTGGATTTGCCCGCGCCATTCTGACCAATCAAAGCAACCGCACTGCCTGCGCTGATCGTGCCACCAATGCCTGCCATCACCAAATGATTGGGATAGCCAATTGCAAGATCATTTAAAATCAAGCTCATATCGCTAGATCCTGCATGCCGGTCTCAAGTGAGATTGGGCGGTAATGGGGGAAGGGGATGGACACGGGTCCGGCATACTCTCAATCGAGCAAAAAGCGAAGAGGGAATGTTATGTTATTACAGTGCAGGTGCTGAGTGGCGAGGCGGTCTTGCACCCAGTGCCCGCATGCGGCTAGCCTGTTTGGACTGGCGCGCGACGTGCCCGGATAAGGAATTTACTTCATGTCGATGGATGGTCTTGAACTCACGTCAGCCAATGGTCTGACCTATCCAAGTGGCGAACCGCCCGAGGTTGGGACGGTGAAAGAGGTTGCTGATGGCGTCTATTGGGTCCGAATGCCACTGCCGTTTGCCCTCAAATGGATCAACCTTTGGCTCCTGCGTGATGGCGATGGATGGGTGATTGTGGACACTGGCGTTGCGACCGAAGAAAGCCGCTTGCATTGGCGCACGATTTTCGACTCTGTGCTGGACGGCCTTCCCGTCAAGCGGGTGATGATCACGCACATGCATCCCGATCATATTGGCCTCGCAGGCTGGATCACGCGCAAATACGGGGCTGCCTTGTGGATTTCTCGGCTGGAATATTTGACCTGTCGCACTTTGGTTGCCGATACAGGGCGTGAAGCGCCCGAAGACGGCGTACGTTTCTATCGCGCGGCGGGCTGGGATGAGGATGCGCTTGATACCTATCGCATCCGCTTTGGTGGCTTCGGTAAGGCCGTATCGCGTCTGCCAGATTCTTTTGAGCGCATGGCTGACGGCGACCGCATTGAGATTGGCGGCAGGGCTTGGCACGTGGTTACAGGTTGCGGTCACTCGCCAGAGCATGTGTGCCTCTATCAACCCGACCTCAAAGTGCTGATTTCTGGCGACCAAGTGCTGCCGCGCATTTCGTCCAATGTGTCAGTCTTCCCGACAGAGCCCAATGGCGATCCGATGACTGACTGGATCAATTCCTGCCATAAACTCAAAGGCGTTATCGCAGATGATGTCTTGGTGTTGCCAGCGCATAATGAGCCATTTTTTGGGCTGCATAAACGTTTGGATGATTTGATCGACAATCATGAAACGGCTTTGGCGCGACTTGCAGCTTGGCTCGCAACGCCGCGCCGAGTGATCGATTGCTTCTCACCTTTGTTTAAGCGCCCCATTGGTGGCGAGGTCCTCGGCATGGCAACGGGGGAGGCGATTGCTCACCTCAATTGCCTGATTGCTCGTGGGCAAGCCAAAGTTGAGCAAGGGCCCGATGGCACCCTACTTTATCGCCAAGCGGGATAAAGGCCGTTAGGGGGCTGGCTTGGGGTCGGATGCGGGCACGTCCGCGGGCGGGGTTGGTTCCGGCGGCGGGCCACCTGGTTGATCGGCACCCGCCGCAATGGTCACGTTGAAGATCGGCGGTGGCCGTTTGCCGCGCCTTAGGTCGTCGGCAATGCCAATAGCGGCAGAGCCACCATTCAGCCTCGCGCGATAGACTTGGATATTCTCCAAAACGCGCTGCACATAATTGCGGGTTTCAGAGAAAGGGATTTTCTCTACCCAATCAATGGCCGTCTCAAGATCGGTTTCACGAAACTCGCCATAGGTCTGTACCCATTGGCGGGGACGGCCGGGGCCTGCGTTATAGGCCGCAGCGGCCATGACGTATGAGCCGTAGAAATTATTGACCAGATCATAAAGGTGGGCAGAGCCCAAGGTCACATTGTGGGTTGGCCGACTGATCAACCAACTGGTGTCATGCTCAAGACCCATCCGCCGGGCTTGGCTAGCGGCTGTCGCGGGCAAGAATTGCATCAGCCCGCGGGCATTGGCAGAGGAAACAGCGCGGGTGTTGAACTCACTCTCCTGCCGCGTGATCGCCAAGGTATAGGCACCTTCGATCTGGCCATACCCGACGATGCGAGGAATTGGCATCAGCGGATAGGCAGCTTCGGTGGCCAGAATGCCGCGATTGAGCCCTGCCTTGGCAACCCGCACTGCCAGCGCCGGTTCATCCTTGGCTCGCGCATATTCAGAAAGCGCTTGGTGCTCTCCTTCGGTATCCAGCTCATCATCCAGGGCAAGGGCAAATTGGCGGAAGAATTGGTTTTCGCCGGCATCAGACAGGAGGTTGATAATCGCCATCATTGACCGAGCGTTCAGCCGGTCACGATCTTCTTGCGTCGCTTTCTTTTCAGGCGGCAAAGTCAATTGTGCAACTTGGCCCAGCGTTTCGGCGAGTTTCACCGCTGCCAATTGCCCGTAATAGACGGTCGGGAAGGCTGCTGCCGCGCGATAATGGCTTTCGGCAATGTCGGGTTGGTTCAGCACGTCTGCCGTGCGGCCCAGCCAATAAGCAGCGCGTGCGCGTGAGACGGGTGTGCGAACCCCGCTTTCCAAGCGCTTGAAATGCTCCAGCGCGACAGTGGGTTGGTTCAAGAACCGCAAGGCTACCCAGCCTGAAATGAATTCGCCGTCGGCAAAGCGCTCGCCACGCTGATAGCCATGCGTGGAGGCGATGCGATAAGCTGACTGCCAATCGCGGGTGACAATGGCTTCGTTCAAAAGATTGCGTCGCTCTGTCCAGATCAAATCCTGACCGGGCTCGGGGAGACCACGCGAGTCAATTTGGGTGAGGAGGGAAAGGGCCTCAGCCCGGCGCCCGGCCTGACGCAAATTGCGCACCCGTTGATACTGGATGCCACGGTCGTCGAGGCTGACACCAGTTAGCGTCACCGTGTCGCCAGCTTGAATGCCAACCCGGCGTTGGGCGTTCAAGCGGCCAGTCTCGCTCATTAGCGGCCAAAGCGGCTTGGACTGGGTGACCCGGTCTGTCCACAATAGAAAGTCCACACGGGCATCATGGTCTTCGGTGGTCAACTCGCTGCCAAAGCGGGTAAGAAAATTCGCTTGGCTCGCACTATCAAAGCGGTGATTGCGCCACCCATCCGCAAAGAAACGCTTGGCCGTTTCGCGCTCCCCCAAAGCAAATAAGACAGACGCGAGTTCCAGTTTTCCTTCGCCAGAGATCGGGCCAGCATGGTCGAGGCCCTGTTCCTTGCGCTCTAAAAACGCACGCTTGGCTTGGGGGGTAAGCGTCGTCAATGCAAGGCGTTGTTCGGCGCGTATGCGAATATTTTGACGGCTTGGGTAGAAGGGCAATTGGTCGAGCGCTTGGCGCAATTCGTCAAAGCTGGCTGGGTTGGAATCGGCAGTAGCTAGCCGCCATAACAACAGGTTGCGAATCCGCGCGTCAGTGGTGGTGGTCAAGGTGGCTCGCACGTAACTCCAATCACCGCGCTCCGCTGCCCGTAAGGCGGTCCTCAAAAGTTCAGTCGGAGTTGTTGGCATCGGTGCCGCAGTGAAATCCACCGGCACCGAAGAAGGAACTGGCACTGGTATTGGTGAGGGCGAGGCGGCCTCTTGGGCCAAGGCCATGCCAGAGAAAAGCGGACTCGAGGTCAAAAGGCCGGTCACAAAAATGGCAAAAGCGGCTTTACGCGTGTCAAACACGGACATTTGAAAAATACTCCGGCGAGGCTCAGCACTGGTTGGGGGAGGGCTGTCTTCGCATTGCGACCGGGTGGCCGATTAGAGGGAACAGAAAGGATTGATCTTTGGAATCACCTTTCGTGTCTAGCGATCAAATCCCACTGAACCTAGTCGTATGTGTGAAAAAATCAGGGCAAGCACAGCCCGATGTACGCCATTTGGCCTGCCCTTTGGTCTTGCATCCATATGAATTGCGGTCGAGAAGGGCATTCACGATCCACTCACGTTTCAGCTAGGCCAGTTCGACCCATGACGGTTTTTAAAGGCGTTTATACCGCTCTGATTACGCCCTTCAAAGATGGCAAGGTCGATGATGCTTCTTTTCAGGCCCTAATCGAGCGCCAAATTGAAAACGGGGTACACGGAATCATTCCTGTCGGGACGACAGGGGAGAGCGCGACGGTGGACGATGCTGAGCATTGGCATTTGTTCGACTTGGCGATTGAAGCAGCAAATCGACGCGTGCCCGTGTTGGCAGGCTGTGGCTCTAACGATACCCAAGCGGCGATCCGTCATATGCAGGTGGCCAAAAAGGCTGGTGCAGACGGGGCTTTGATTGTTGCGCCTTATTACAACAAGCCAAGCCAAGCGGGCCTGATTGCGCACTTCAATGCGCTGGGAAATGCCGTGGATATGCCAATCATGGTCTATAATATCCCCGGTCGCACCAATGTCGACATTTTGCCCGACACGATGGCCGAAATCGCCAAGCATCCCAATGTTGTGGCTTTGAAAGACAGTGCGGGCGATCCTTCGCGCACGGCCTTGCATTTGGCACGCATCACAAAGCCATTCTCGATCTTTGCGGGTGACGATAATCTGGCATTAGGCTTTGCTGCCTATGGGGCGGTGGGGTGTGTATCTGTCTTGGCCAACATCATGCCTAAGGAATGCGCGCACTTACAGGCCCTGTTGGCTTCAGGCCAGTTGGCAGAAGCGCGTGCTCTAAACCAGAGGCTGGATCCTCTGCAACGGGCCTTATTCCTCGAGCCCAACCCAGGCCCGGCAAAATTTGCCATGGCGACTTTGGGCCTTTGCGCTGAAGATTTAAGGCTGCCTTTGGTGCCCCCCATTCCTGCGACCCGCGTTGCAGTACAAACGGCCATGATCGCAGCCGGGGCGTTACGAGGCAATTAGGCCATGCGCCCAGAACAAATCCGCAAGCTGATCGCTGAAAACAAGCGCGCCCGCTTCGATTACTATATTGAAGATACCTATGAAGCGGGCTTGGTCCTAACCGGCACCGAAGTCAAAAGTCTGCGCCTTGGCCGCGCTAATATCGCCGAAAGCTATGCCAGCCCGGAGCATGGCGAGGTTTGGCTGATCAATTCCTATGTGCCTGAATATGGTCCAGCCTCGCGCTTCAACCATGAGCCTCGGCGCAAACGCAAATTGCTGTTGCGCGAGCGGGAGATCAATAAATTGTTCGCCGCCGTCGACCGCGAAGGGCGCACAGTCGTGCCTCTAAAGCTCTATTTCAATGAGCGCGGGATGGTAAAACTAGAGCTCGCGCTCGCCAAGGGCAAAAAGGATCACGACAAACGCGATTCAACCAAGGAGCGCGAGTGGAAGCGCGAGCAGGGGCGCTTGCTGCGCGATCGGGGCTAAGGCCATGTCGGGCTGGCTGGACCGCTTTTATCGCTTCTTCACGGAGATGGATTCCACGGCCGCCCGCGCGGTTTGGGTCGCATTTATTTTGTTCTCCTTCGCAGGCGTTGTCCTGACTGCCGGCATGATGTTCGTCGATTTGGACCAAGGCGGCATCGCACAGTTTTTGCGCGGCCTGCGTAATTCGTGGTGGGCTCCGGCGGCGGTCACCGGCACTTTTATAACCTTGGCCTTCATTGGCGCACCCCAAGTCGTGCTAATTGCAGCTACGGTTGCCGTTTTTGGCCCATCTGAAGGGATTGTGCTGAGCTGGATCGCAACCCTGGTCTCGGCGCATGTCGGTTTCATGCTGGGTCGGTTCGGTGGTGCGGCCGCCTTATCCAAGCTGTTAGGTGGTCGTGGCGGCCGCGCGCTGCGCTTCATTGGCAAGAATGGCTTTCTCGCGAGCCTCATCATCCGCTTTGTCCCCTCAGGCCCCTTTATCGTCTGCAATATGGCTTTGGGGGCGGCTAAGGTACGGCTGACGTCTTTTGTTGGCGGCACTGGCCTTGGCATATTACCGAAAATCTGCCTCGTTGCCTTTGGAGCACATGGTGTCGGCGAGGTCCTGAAAGGTGAAAACCAAGGCGCGATTTGGTTTTTCGTTGCCGCCGCAATCATTTATCTTGTGCTTGTCTTGGTAGTGCGCCCGATGCTGGGCAAGGGCCAAGTACAAGAGGGCCTTGATTAAGCCCAAGTTTTAGATTAATTTGCTTCCAATGAGGTTAAAAGTCTAACTATGCGCAAAATTTCTCCATTTAATGGGATTAGCACGCAAGACTTTGCTTCAACCTTACGGGTTGGGCAGGAGATTGCGGCTGCGCATTATGATTTGGCCCAACGGGCTGGATCCCTCCTGTTGGATGCTGGTCGACTTAATCTAAAGCTGGCAGGGCTGCTTATCAGCCCTTGGGCGCGCAAGAGTCGCTAGGCCAAGTGGTCAGGTGACGGCGCTCAGGGGTAAGGCGTCGCCAATGGCCGCCCAAAGGCTCTCACTTCAAATTTTCAGCAAATTAGGCCACACAACATCATGACCCAATCTATCCGTATTTTTGACACCACCATGCGCGACGGCGAGCAATCCCCTGGCGCTTCCATGACGCATGACGAAAAGATCGAGCTCGCTAAATTGCTCGAAGATATGCGCGTCGATGTCATTGAGGCTGGCTTCCCGATTGCCAGCCAAGGCGATTTTGATGCTGTTCAAGCCATTGCGCGCACCATCAAGACCAGCACCGTCTGCGGTTTGTCGCGGGCAGGAGCCAAGGATATCGAGCGCTGCGCTGAGGCGGTGCGTCCCGCGCCATTGAAGCGGATCCATACCTTCATTTCAACTTCCCCTATCCATATGAAGCACAAGCTGCAGATGGAGCCTGAGGCTGTCCTCGAAGCGATCCACGGCTCGGTTTCTTTGGCCCGCAATTATACCGATGATGTCGAGTGGTCGGCCGAAGATGCCACCCGGACGGAGCGTGATTTCTTGTTGCGGGCAGTGGAAACCGCCATCCGCGCCGGGGCTACCACGATCAATCTGCCCGATACAGTCGGCTATTCCTTCCCCAGCGAATATGGGGCTTTGTTTGCCGATGTGATCGGTAATGTACCAGGGGCGGACGGCGTGATTTTCTCGGCCCATTGCCATAATGATTTGGGTCTTGCCGTTGCCAATTCCTTGGCTGCCCTGCAAGGCGGCGCGCGCCAGATTGAATGCGCCATCAATGGCTTGGGGGAGCGTGCTGGCAATGCCGCGCTGGAAGAAATCATCATGGCCTTGCGGGTGCGTGGCGATGGTATGCCCTATTCGACAGCGGTGGATGCGACGCGCTTGATGATGGCTTCGAAAATGGTGAGCCGCATCACGGGCTTCCCAGTCCAATACAATAAAGCGATTGTGGGTAAAAATGCCTTCGCGCACGAAAGCGGTATCCATCAGGACGGCATGCTGAAGCACGCCCAAACCTATGAGATCATGCGTCCCGAAGATGTCGGCCAAGGGGCCACCAATCTGGTCATGGGCAAGCATTCGGGCCGCCATGCCTTTAAAGATAAGCTACGCGACATGGGTTATGACTTGTCGGATAATGCGTTCCAAGACGCGTTTGGACGCTTCAAGGCGCTCGCAGACCGCAAGAAGCATGTATATGACGATGACATCATAGCCTTGGTTGATGATGCCGCTGCTCATTATGACGATGCGATTAAAGTGATGCGATTGCGCGTCGTCGCGGGAACCGATGGCCCACAAACCGCTGAAATCGATCTGGAAATTGACGGAAAGCCGGCGTGGACGACCCAGCGGGGTAATGGCCCAGTCGATGCGGTCTTTAACGCGATCTCTGCACTAGTGCCCCACAGCGCGGTCTTGGACCTCTATCAGGTCCATGCAGTGACTGAAGGCACAGACGCGCAAGCCGAAGTCTCGGTGCGGTTGAGCGAGCATGGCCGGATCGTGACGGCTCGGTCTGCCGATGCCGATACGCTTGTGGCTTCAGCAAAAGCCTATGCTAGCGCTTTGGCCCGCCTGCGGGCCAAGCGCGAACGCGGCGAGGATGCACAAGCAGCAGGGTAAGCTTGTCAGCCCTTTATGCGGGCAACACCAACGCCACAAACGCCGAGAAATCGTCGGGCGGGGGGACGTTAAGGCGCATGGGCTCACCCGTCGTGGGCTGGGTGAAGTCCAGCGTCGCTGCGTGCAGCATTAGACGCGGGCAGGTTTTGCCCGCGAGCATGAGTGGCCCGCCATATTTGGTATCGCCTGCCAGCGCATGGCCGATTGCGGCAAAGTGGACCCGGATTTGGTGCATGCGGCCGGTTTGGGGGGCAACTTCGACCAAAGACGCCGCAGGGCCAGACGACAGCACGCGATAGCTTGTCAGAGCGGTTTGGGCGTCTGTGTCGCCCATATTGGCCGCGCGCATCAGATCGAGTCCACCGGACTTGATTTTGACCAGAGGCAGGTCAATTTGGCCTACCTCCGCCGTCAATTTGCCGCCAACCAGCGCAAGATAGCGCTTCTCTAGCTGACGTTCGGCAAACTGGGCGGATAAATGCGCGGCAGCGGGGCTGGTTTTGGCAACGATCAACAGGCCCGATGTTTCCCGATCGAGCCGGTGGACTAGCTTTGGCTTCCGGCCTTTGCGGGTGGTGAAAGCGGCCAATAGACGGTCGACATCGCGTGTGATCCCTGATCCGCCTTGAACGGGTAGGCCCGACGGCTTGTTAAATGCGATTAGCGCATCATCCTCATAGAAAACCAAGTCGCGGATATAGTCCTGCTCTTCTTGGCCGAGCGGGGTAGGGCCTTGAGTTGAAAAGCGACGGATGGGACGATGGGCCATCGCCGCTGACTAGCCCATCTGTGGCGGTACTCGCAAGGCGTTGGCGAGGATAGTGTTCATGTGAGCCCGAGCAGCCTCGCGCGATATGCCGCCAGCCTCAAACTCCCCCTCTGCCCAAGCGTCGCACAGGCGTTCGAGCGTAAAGATCAGAGCGAGGGCTTCTGTTGTGGACAGGTGAGAGAAGCGCGCGATGATTGCCCCCATTTGGTGTTGCCGCGTTTGCGCCCGAATAGCGGCGATCTCTGGATCGATTGCCGACAGGTGCCGTAGGGAGCGACGAAACACTCGGTGCAAGACATGATGGTCTAACAGGGCCTCCATCATCGCTGAGACAGTTTCGGCCTTGGCCAAAGCTTGA
>NZ_JBIIYV010000168.1:0-10949 GCF_044346625.1 Aquidulcibacter sp.
AAACTCTCGCACCTTTAAGCAATGATCCCATCGTCATGCTCAGCGCAGTCCCCTGAACATGATCAACTCAGCCCTAAACCGGCTACCTCATGACGCCGCTGTTACACCACGCCGTGGGACACGATCCGCCAGACGCGTGCTGTGTCGCATTGTCCAATGCCCATTCCAACGCGGAGGTTTCACTGGCCAAAGCTTCGTTTTGGTTCGCCCATCGCTTTGTTGCCATCATTCGAAATTTTAGACTAAAGATCTTCGCGAAATGATGATCATTGAGGTCGCGCAAACGCCTTTCGGTATCGCCGGATACGCCGATCTTGACCAAAAGGGTGCCAACGGGTGCAGGCGTTTTGGCCAATACTTCCGGGTTCTCGCAAATAGCCAGATAGGTTGTGTGCATTGGCTCGCGAAATGAATAAGCGACCTGCACCATTTCCCGACCATAAACAGGTACTTCCAGCAGCCGATGCTGCCTTATAAGATGCTTTTCTTCATCAGTTAGCGGTACTATACCCCGTGTCGCTTCCCATGAAGTGGAACGTGCTTGGGGTAAAACCTGCCGTGTCCAGGGAGGTTTTTCGAATGCCCAAGCTCGGCTTATTGGCAAGCCAAATTCCCAGCGTCGCTTCCCCCATAAACTGAGCATATCCCGAACTGCTTCCGGGGCGGTATGAGTGTCGTGAGATGCTACTTCTGGCAGAACTTCGACGATCCCTAGTACTCGGGCAACATCTTCGGGGGCAATGTTGAATCGGCCAACATGCCCTTCGATTGCTTGCGAATGTTGGCTGCAAAAGTACACTACATAGATTGGCTTGCCCCCCATCCGTTCTAGGATTTGATCGCGAGTTGTCTTGTGAGTGAAACTGGTCATTCCCCATGACCCGGGAGAGAAGCCCCACGTTCTGGTCGCAAAAATTCGGTCAAAATCTATTTCTGGTGCCAAAGGCTGTTCGAAGCCCATTTCCGGCACGGTGGACCAGTCAAATGCGAAAACGCGCTCTTGCTCATCTCGGATTACAATCGGGCCGTAAACTTGGTGGATGTATTCCAGCGCATTTATCGGCGGCTCACTAGTTCCAGTGGTGCATAGAATTGCGGTTAGGCAAGGCAATCCTTGTCCATGCATGTACTCCAGTACTTCCCAAAGGTCGCCGCCCAACCCACGGCCTTGAGGATGATGCCAACTAATAGCTCGCGCCAATTCTGGATAAGTCGTTCGAAGCCGACCCATCGCTTGCAACGCCAAGTGCCGAGCAATATCGCGTTGACGAAGAGTTAGGGTCATGCCCAGTGTCGCCATTGTAGAACTGACCTGTCCTTGTTGCTGACCTTGACAAATTGCCTGCCTTTGGATCGCACGGACTCTTTAACTAGAGTACTGGGATGGTCGTAGGGGTTCGGACCAGTTGCCGCAACGAATTGGCTAGCATTCACCATCGCATCTGGCAGGTTCAAATCATAGTTGTGCCGCGATCCATGGTGAGGGAGGCCAAACACGTTTACCCGGGGCAACAAGTGTTTGTAGTGGTTCAGGAAGTTCGTGCGCCGAATTTTGACGTCGAGGTGCATATCGCCGGTTCCGAGCCAGCCAACGCCATCTTGAAAATTGCAGGAATGCCATAGCTTGGGGTTGCTCACGCAATAGCCGCTCCAGTCACTACCCAGAACTGGTCCGGCATAGAGTGCCATCGACACGAGATTATGGTCTGACCAGATTACTCCATAGCATTCACGTAACTTTATACGCATTTCCGAGTCAGTAAGGGCGGACAACCAGAATTTTTTAGTAAGTAATTTTCGGCCAAACATTCGCTTTAGAGCTTCCTCAAAAGTCTTCAATCGCTTCGCCGAGGGGCGATGCGCATAAGGCGCGAGGACCCAGTCCAATGGCAGCCCGTCTGGAGCTACTAGCTGCAGGGTCTCTCGGGTTTGAAGTTTTGTGACACTCAAATTTTTTGTCTCCGCACCAATAGGAGTGGAGGCCTGACCTTGGTCATGGCCCGACCATTTCGCCCGGATCTCCCCTTCTACACGACGATCTAGTCCTCCTTCTGGTGGGTCTGGACCAAGCGGAGCACCTTCGTCGTCATTATTAGGCTCGATAAATGTCACCCGATCCACACCGCGCGATCCAAACCATCCGGGGATGTCCGCTAACAACGTCAAACTTGTCCCAGATAAAGCGCCGCTTGCGGCATCGCGTGCTGCCAGCAAAAGGCAGTCAAGGTCATTGAGATAGGGCAACACGACCTCTCGCACGCGGACATTAGCAAGGAGTTGGTCAATTCCGATTACATGGTCGCTGTCTAAGTGTGACAGGAAAAGGCAATCCACGTCGCCATTGGTAGCCACTTTAGCTATTTCGCGCGTCAGCGCATCCCTTTGGTTCGATCCACAATCATAGACCCAATGGAACCGTCCACCGGCAATCTCGAGCAGACCGCTCATCATGCCGCCTTGACCGACTGGGTGCTGGGTTAAGGTAACGTCCAAATTGGTCATTTTTAGTAAAGCATTGTCCATATTCAATTCAGATGTCTGGTCGCATGCTGTCACAACATCCAGAATTTCCAAAATCATTTAGCGCGTGACGGGCGTCTCTAGTCCCCGGCTTGAGGCGAGCGATGATCAAGCGGAAATTGAATTGAGATAAAGTTTCGGTCAATTTCGACTGCACGAAGATAAAGTCCACATCTCGGTTGGAATGATCAACCGATCACCATTTGCAATCCCATCATCTAGGCCCGATGCATAATACATACTTGATCCGAGATCTGGTATGAAAATGCCAATAGGAGCCGGGTCTGTTCTCGATGGCATCCAAACCAGCGATACCGTCGACGCCTCATCATTTTTGTCAAAGAAGAAGACCTTCAACTGTTCTTCTAAACCGGGGAACTTCGGGACGAGGTACTCGCTCATATATCCATTAGTTGCTGTGGTCTCAAATCTCCACCTCTGATTTGTCGTGGTCCTTCGCAATTCCGCAACCAGCTCATATCGGGGGTCTTCGGTGGGCATGCGCCTAAATGACAATTCGTATTCCGTCTCACCGGGAATTGTATATTTGGCGTTGCCAAAGGCACAGTTTATCTTGCCAGTGGCGGCGAATGACGAGGACATCGCTCCGCATGTAAATAGCGCGGTCGTAAAAATTAATGTTTTTATTCGCATCGCACGTTCCCCAAACACTAAAATTAACATCATAACCCTGAGTAAAATTGTTGGGTGATTCAATTAATGAACAATTCTTTCCAGATGGTAATCCTTTTGGTGAAAGTTGGTAACTGCTGATGCGACAATCGGGAGGGCAGGGCGGTTCTGTCTTGGGGGGTGGTTTCAGGCGCTGGCTACTGAGGCCCAGCCCCATGAGGGGCTGAACCAGTGAAGCCCCGCAGGGGAGCGTTAGCTCCCCTTCTTGTTGGCGGTTGGCTTGTCTTCGTTTATGCGCATAACGATCCGGCCGTTTACGGGGATGGCATTGAGTGCGATCGTGAAGCCTTTGCCGTCCTTGGTTGACCATGCAACGCCGATGTCAGTCCAGCGGGCGTTTTCGCCGTCACCTGTTACATTGAACAAACGGTGGCTTGGGCGGGATTTGGTTGTTGTGTCAGTCATATTGGTTCTCCTTCGTTAGATCGCGTTGGGACAATTCCCGCTGCGTCATGGGGAGAAAAGCGACCAGACGAATAAGACTGTGATCAAAGGTTTTGCGGATGCAAACTATCGCGCGGAGCTGCAAGGCACTGAAGCGAGCGACCTTGAACGCAGGAGCGTCTGATCGATAAACCCATGAATGAATGCGAGCGGGATTTGGACTATCAATACGCGATCAAGTGAGAACCAAGCTGACACAACCGAGGCCACAATCCGCCAAGCCGCGACACTAATCAATCAGGTGAGAAAACGCTTCGCAAACTAAGATCGTGCAAAGGCAATCAATAGCGAGAAATCATGCGCATCGGCTGCACGCAATGCTTCGACATAGGCTCGTCGTGTCGTCGTCGCATTAACGAGATTTTGACTGCCCCAGGAAAAGCGTGGCTGACCTAGTTGCTGGGCGAACAGATCGCCTACCATACGCGAGAAACGTCCATTCCCATTGGGGAATGGATGGATTGCCACCAATCGGTGCGAAAAGCGCACAACAATTTCATCGGCGCTGAATGTGCTGTTTGCCACCCAGAATTTTGCATCATCGATGGCTTGCGCAACATCCATGGGAATACGCCATGCTTCAACACCGATATTGCGCGGCGTCTTTCGATAGTCACCCGCCCATTTCCACACTTTACCGAACATGCGCGTGTGCAATGTGCGCAAAAACTTTTCATCGAGCACGTCGCGCTTGCGTGATGCGAGCCATTTGGCTGCATCGGCGATGTTGATCTGTTCGGCTTCGTTCAACTCACGGCGAAGCGTGATGTAGGATGGAATGAGCTGCTCACGCTCTTCAGGTTCAAGAGGTGTGTTCGCTTCATCATCATCGTCGAAAAGAGGATCGCTCATTCGTCATCCCATACACGGCGAAGTGAACCCATGAGCATCTCTGAAACCAGTCGCTCGCGCTCGGTCGCAAGATCGCACTTATCCATCGCCTGATTTTCTAGGCGCATAGTATGGTGAAAGCGCGCAAGTTCTGTATCGGCTTTCTTTGCGGCTTGATCACGCAAAATATCGTCGAGTGTAGTCGTCGGCACGATGGCATAGACGAACGTGCAATTCATCGCTTCGGCGGCTTCGCGAAGGCTTTTGATCGTCGTTGATCCTGTCACTTCGGCTTTCTCAAGCGTGTTTACGCGAGGGCGCGTAACGCCCATTCGTTCTGCCAGTTTTTGAGGAGATAAGCCAAGTGCTTCACGGATTGCCCGCACCCAGCCAAACGGAGGCACGATGACGGCTTCACGATTGAGCTTGCTCAAGCGGCGATCCAGATTTTTGCGGGCTAAAAGGGTTTGGTCAGGGCTCATATTGTTATCCTTAGCCCCAATAGTGACACATATATGTTTCATTGTCAATTTATTTTAGAAATATATGTGTTTCTATTTTCCACATCAAATGAAATATATATGTTTCTTTTGAGCGTGACACTCCCGCTCTAAAAGAGCGAGAGTTGGTTGCTTGCGGCTTGGCGCGCTTGGCATTTGTACCAGCATTTTTCGGCACCTGCATCCTCGAACCATGCCTCGACAAAGGCGGCTGGGCCGCCTGCATTGATCACTGATTTTGCATCGATGAAGTGCGAGCGATAGCCTGTCTCTGAGACGGGCAGAGCTGCACGTGCAGGCTTCATGCTTTGAACTTCTAGATGACCAAGATGTCTGCCATCTTCAAACTCAACATAACTGTTTTGCCAGCGGATTTCGATTTCAATACCACGCCAGTTTTTTGTGATGATTTGATAATCGCTATTCATGTCTGCCTCCGTTTTGTTTGGGGTCGTCCAGTGGACGGGAGGCCAACAGGCAGGGTGCAAAGGCGTAGCGTCACCGCCCAAGGAATCGAAGGAAGGGGAACGGCCAACACGGGAGCGGATTGCAAAGACGCGAATGGATCGGGCAAGCCGTTGACGATGGGCCGAACCCTGCCAGCTTCACCGTCATTGTTACTGGATGATCCCAAACAAGGAGGCAGCCTGAAAGGCTAAACCGATTATCCATCACGACGTTTGAAACGCGCATGAAATTGGGAGCCGTCTGGGTTCTCTGCTGATCTTCGAACTGATCCATCGCAGAATTTGACGGTCTGCAAAGCGAACCTGTAGCAGGCTAGTGTTGAATCGGATAAGCTATGGTTGTAATGAATGATGAAACTTTCGAACTTCAATGCTGGGCCGAAATCCATCGAGAATCCTTTGTCGAAATGCAAAGAGATGCCGATGTTATGGCTGATCTTGGTGGCGTATTCGACCGGGAAGCAAGCGACGCTAAGTTTGATCGGTATCGCGACGCATGGCTACTTCACGGCATTTCGCGATGGGCGGTCGTCAGTGCTCGTGGACAATTTCTTGGCTATACAGGTGTTATGAGGCGAACTGACCTAGATCATCCGCTTGGTTCTCATTACGAAATTGGCTGGCGTTTCTGTAGATCCGCTTGGGGCAAGGGTCTTGCGACGCGAAGCGCACTTCAGGCGCTACATCACGCTTGGACAGTTTTGGAAACGCACGAAATTTTATCCTATACTGCCTCAAATAATCTGCGATCTCAAAATGTAATGTCGCGACTAGGTTTGAAACGCGATGAAGCACGTGATTTCACAGCGATGTATCCAAAGGGTCAATGGAGCGGGTTAGTTTGGGTGGCAGGGCGCCCTAGCTCATAATCTTGATGGTCAGCTCATTAGAGAAAAGGCAGCCGTTAGGCCGCCTCTCGTTGTTGAGTTTGAGAAAAGGTCATCAAGAATTCTGAAGCCTTGTTTGCAGCAGATGCAGCGGCAAAGATCGCCTTGCGATCCGCCTTCAAGATGCGAAGCCAGTGACCAATGTAATCAGCATGATCGGGACGTGGTTCGACGGTGATCCCAAGATCGCCGCACAAGAATGCCGCGCCAAGCTCTGCAACCATTTCTTCCATAGCGTAGGCGTCATCGCCAAAGCGTTCGCCAAATGTGCGAGCCATACGATGTTCTGCACCTGACCAATGCGTAAGTTCGTGAAGTAAAGTGGAATACCAAGCCTCGGTGGGCGAGCTTGATTTCGTACCAATGAAACGTGTGCGATCTGGCATAGTGATTTGATCGCTCATGCGATTATAGAATGCGCGATCTCCACCGATGGAGATCTTCACATGGGTGCATGCGATCAAAGCCTCTGCGGCTTCACATGGATCGATGCGATCAACTGAAGTTTGAAGCTCTGGAACCGTGAAGCCATCAACTTGTGCGACATTGAATACACGTGATGCACGGGCAACGAAGGTACGTGATCCGCGATCATCGTTTGACGCATTGTCTTGATCGGAAGGTGCAAGATCGCGATAGAAAATGATAACGGACGATTTCTTGTGCACGGCGGCGAGCATCCCTACCTCTATCTCGACGGGATCGTGATGAGGCGCAGCTGGGCCGGTGAAGTTCGCAATGTTTCCCTTCTGGTCGCAAGTGCCGTCAATTCCGAGGGTTTCCGAGAGATCCTAGGGATTTGTGAAGGGGCCAATGAAGATAAATCCGGCTGGTCGGCATTCCTCCGCCACTTGGTCGAGCGGGGCCTCAAGGGCGTGATGCTGATCATTTCGGGCGCCTGCCGTGGCCTCGTGGAACGTGCCGCCGAGTATTTGCCAGACGCCCGGTGGCAGGCGCACCCGTCAGACCTATTCTCACGGAGGCCGCTACCATGATAGTCTTCGTCATTATCGGTTCGCTCGCCGCCATCGGCGCGCTCTGCTGGTTGCTGTTCATGCTGGCCGTCTTTGCGCGCTTCCAGCATTCATCGGCGTCAGCGCGGGCATTTGGGCGCATGAGACCGGCGCCGGCCTGGTCTGCGCCATCGTCATCGGCGCCGCTGCCGCCGGGGTGGCACTCGGCGTCGGACAGCGATCACCAACGGCGGCAAACCGAAAATCCGCAGCCATGTCGAGCATATCTTTGCCGAGCAGAAGTCGAGAATGGGCCTCGTGATCCGCACGATCAGTATCGCCCGTGCCACGCTGAAGATCGGCATGGCGAACCTCGTCGACAATGTGAAGCGGCTGATCAGCCTCGAAAAGGCAGAGATGGCGTGGCGGAAGCGCCCGAAGTGTTCAATCAACGGCCAAAATGGGCGATCTTTGGCGGGATCAAAAGCCCGGTTCTCATCAACGGTCCGGAAATGCATGCGCCCAAAACGGCCGAATGACGTTGATAGAGCCGTCCAACTGGCATCATCGTAAACTTCACATAAGTTCGCTGAACTGGAGGTCTTCATGTCCGACGCCAAAAATTCAACAATATCAGTTAACGCCAAGTCTGCTCGCGCGAAGGCAGTCCTGGTCACGGGCGCGACTTCGGGCATTGGTCAATCGATCGCCGAACTGCTCGTCGCGAAGGGCTATCTGGTTTTCGCTGGCGCACGATGCGAAGCCGAGAAGCCAACGGAAAAGCGTGAGCTGGCAAGCTCGTCGAATTCACTTCGCTATGTCGCCATCGACGTCACTGATGAAGACTCGATCCGCACCGCGCGGCGCTTCATCGAAAGTCAGCTTAGCCCCGATCAGCCGCTCGCCATCGTCAACAATGCGGGCGTTGCTTTCGGCTCGCCGTTCGAGCCAGAACCGATCAGCGAAATTCGCTTGCAGATGGAGGTCAACTACTTCGGCCCACTCAGAGTGATCAAAGAATTCTTGCCAGTGATTCGAAAACAGGGCGGACAAATTGTGAACATGAGCTCGATCTCGGGAAAGAGTTCGATGCCGTTTAACGGCGCCTATTGCGCGTCCAAGTTTGCGCTCGAAGCCGCCACCGATGCGCTCCGACTCGAGCTCGAACCTTGGGGGATCCCGATTTCAAATGTTCTGCCAGGAGATGTTCAAACCGAAATCTGGAGAAAGGCAACCGCCGCGATCGACGCTGCCGCGAGTCAGTGGTCAGATGAGCACAAGCAACTCTATGGGGGGACCATCGAGTTCATGAAAAATGAGATTCGATCAATTGATGGCTCCCCGCCCAGCGATATCGCTCGCGCTACCGAAAAACTGCTGCGCTCCCGCCGCCCGCCGGCGAGAGTCTTCGTGGGCAAGAATGTCTACCTCTATTGTTTTCTCGAATGGCTTCCGACCCCGCTTCGCGATTGGCTGGTCTTGCGGCGCCTCGCAAAACTGAAAAGCGACCAGCGCCAACCGAGCCTGGGGGAGCGTCTCTAAGCCCTGCAGGAGCAGGAAGGTGTCGAGCGGCGACAGGGTCGCCCCGAGGTTGCGCGGCTGCTCGGACCGCAGGCGGGTGCAGAAGCCGTGCCCCCGAAGTTGTCCGCCCACGTGATCCCGTCGTAGGACGCCACCGGCTCGGTCATCGCCGGGAACCGGCCGTTCGTCCGGTCGAGGCGATGCGCTCCCGACGGCCCGCCGCGTCGAGTTTGCGGTTCTCGGTCGCGATTTCGGCGTCGATGGCAGCGATATCCGCAAGCGCGGTGCAGGCGGTCTTGAATGCCGGGGCCAATTCCCGTTCGACCCGCCGGCGAAAGGCGGCCCGACATAACGGAACTCGCTGTCGTAATCGTCTTCGAAGATCCAGGCATCGGCTTGTCGCGCCCAATCCAGCAACGCCACGCGTCTCCGCACGCTCATGGTCACGCCGGTCTGCGCTTGACTCCATTTGGTCAAGTCGGTAACAATGTTACCCAATGAATGTCACCAACGATAGCTTTGACTACCAGAGTGCCCGCGCCGCGGGCGATGACGTGGTCCGCCGCGGGCTGCTGGAGCTGGCGGCCCGGCTGCTGGCTGAGGACGGGCCGCAGGCACTGACGTTGCGTCACCTGGCGCAACGGGCCAACTGCTCCACGAAGGTCGTCTACACGCTGTTCGGCGGCAAGAACGGACTGAGCGAAGGCCTGAAGGTTGAGGGCTTCGCGCGGCTGCGCTTTACCGTTGAGCGGGAGCGGCGCCGCCACCGCGACCCCGTGCAGGCATTGCTGCCGGTGATGCTCACCTACCGCAGCTTCGCGCTCGCGCACCGGGCGCTGTTCGGTGTGATGTTCGGCAATGCACTGCCCGAGCACTTACCGACCGAGTACTCGCGGCAGCAGGCGCGGCTGGCCCTGGGCGCAGTGGAGTCCGCGGTGGCCAAGGCGCGCGCTGCACTCGGTGCGGGGCCGGACGACGCCCGCGAGGCCGCCGTGCGCCTATGGGCCGCGGTGCACGGGCCGGTCACCCTCGAAGTCGAGGGCATCACGCCTTTCGACCGCGACGGCGAGCGGCTGGCCCGACTCGCGGTGACCGATGTGCTGGCCAGCCTTCGTCTCAATCAGCCTCGCGCTGCAACCTCGTTGGAGAAAACACCATGAGTCACCGCAACCGAATCCTGGCGGCGCTTTGCGTTGCCGCACTACCCGCGGCATGGATGGCCGCGCCGGTGGAGGCTCGTGACGAGGGTGCCGCCACCCTGCGGGTGGAGGTGGCCTCCTTTCGCAACGCCAAGGGCACACTGAACTGCCGCCTGTTCACCGACGCGGCCAGCTTCCCGGACGGCGAGGGCGTGCGCACCTTGCGCGCCCGGATCGATGGCACCCAGGCCGCGTGCGTGTTTGATGGTCTGGCGCCCGGCGCCTACGCGGTGGCGGTGGTGCATGACGAGAACGGCAACGTCCGGCTAGACAGGAATTTCGTGGGCATTCCGTCGGAGGGCTACGGCGTCTCGAACAACCGCACCTACGCTATGGCGAGCCCCAAGTGGGACGAGTCGCGCTTCACCCTGGCAGCGCGCGAGGCGTTGGTGCTGCGCATCGGCCTGCGCTACTGAGGGCACCGACGATGCGGCAGTGGTCCTCTCAACGCCCAGCACTCATTTTCATGGCGCATGCGGTAACAATGTGTTTAATTAGCAACGATGTTTCTCCGCCTAACGGTAGGAGCCAGGCACCGCGCAGCTGCTGTTCGATTTCGCCGAGCGCCAGGGGCTGCCCGACGGGGAGGACACGATGAAGCTCGCCCTCTTCGGCGCCACCGGCCTCACCGGTGGACTCGTACTCTCGCAGGCGCTTGAGCAAGGCCACGAGGTGACGGCGCTGGTTCGTGAACCGGGCCGCGTGTCGCTGAGCCATTCGCGGCTCACCGTTCTGGGCGGCAGCCCAACGGGGTCGGAGGATGTCGAACGCTGCGTCCGCGGCGCCGACGCCGTCATCCACTGCCTCGGCATCGGCGGCAAAGGCGACGGCCGGCCAACCACGCTCGTCTCGGACTCGGTGAAGGTCGTCCTCGCCGCGATGGCGAAGCACGGCGTGCCGCGCATCGTGTGCATGTCGAACGTCGGGGCCGGCA
>NZ_JBIIYV010000003.1:0-122090 GCF_044346625.1 Aquidulcibacter sp.
ACCCAATCCTAAACCAGAATGATCAATGACCAACCGCCAATCCCCCCACGCCGCCAGCTATGTGACGAGCGCTGCGCAGGGGGATTAGCTGTCACCGCGTGTTACACCACCAAATGGGACGTGATCCTGGGTCAAGCTTCAGTCAGACACATATGATAGCTCAGATCCTTGCTAAGAAACCAAGCATGTCAGTTCTTCAAGTGACGTTTCGGATCCGTCGAGGCATCGATTTTTCTGGTGGGCCAATCATTGCAGAAGTTTTGACCTCCTCGGCTCCTGATGCCACTTCGGTGCAGCTCTCGCAGAATGCGTGGCTTGGCCAAACACAGGCTGGTTCAAAGACGTTTTCATTATCCCAATCTGCCCTTGAACAAGTCATCTCGTTCAATGCTGAATTGCCTGCGAGCGCCAAGTCGACGGCATTTCGCCTCAGATGGACCAGTGCAGGCGTATCTGGAAGTGCAGACACGCTCGACATTACAGAGGTTCAGATCGTGAGCGCGAGTGTGCCAACGCCTTTTGTCCAGCCGGACTTCCGCGAGACGCTGGCGCATTGTGAATTGTATTTTGAAAAATCATACAATCTAATGACGGCACCGGGCACCCCGTCTAATGCCGGCCTCAATGCATTTTATGTTTCCAGTACCTCAATCGCAATCAACAACCGGCTGTCAACTCGTTTTCGAGCCAGAAAAACCAGCGCACCTGTGGTGAAGCTATATGCGCCGTCTGGAAGCGTCGCTGGTTACTTTAATGATGAAAGCAACAATTTACGCAGCGTTACCCCTCTGATTGTCGGTGAGTCAGGCTTTGAGCTCAGCATAACAGATTCCACCCTTGTCGGCGGCATTTGGTTCCACTACACAGCCGACGCTGAGGTTTAGGCCAAAGACATTTTAGATCTGAGTGCCTTTTGCCAACAGACGTGCTTATTGCTTGACCGAATACATGGGGCCTCTGCTGGCCAAGATGGCAGATGTTTTTGGGTGATCGATAGAGCGCCACTGTGCCTATTCATAGATTAAGGGGACGTAAGATGACTGCCAATCCGCATAACCGCAAAGGAATCGTCCTAGCTGGAGGCACCGGGTCGCGGATGCACCCGATTACGCTCGGGGTCATCAAACAATTGTTGCCGATTTATGATAAGCCTTTAATTTATTACCCAATGTCGGTTTTGCTTCTGGCGGGCATCAAAGACATTTTGATGATTACAACGCCTCGTGACCAAATTGCGTTTCAGTCGGTTTTTGGTGACGGCTCTAGGCTTGGGGTTTCGATAAAGTACGCCGTCCAACCAAGCCCTGATGGTTTGGCGCAAGCTTTCTTGATCGCAAGAGACTTTATTGGAAACGATCCTGCTTGTTTGGTGTTGGGTGACAATATTTTCTATGGTGAAGGTCTTGAAAGACTGCTCAAAAGTGCCGACTCGCGTAATGATGGTGCCACCGTTTTTGGATATCACGTCAAAGACCCCCAAGCTTATGGCGTCATTGGCTTTGATGTGAACGGCAAGCCAAATTCTATCGTTGAAAAACCAAAAGTCCCTGTTTCAAACTATGCGGTGACCGGCCTTTATTTCTATGACAATGACGTCTTGGATATTGCCGCTTCAATTAAACCCTCCGCTCGCGGCGAACTTGAGATCACAGATGTCAACCGCATCTATCTTGAACAGGGCCGGCTAAACTGTGAGTTGATGGGGCGGGGTTATGCTTGGCTTGATGCGGGCACGCCGGATAATTTGCTTGAATCTGCCTCATTTGTGCAGACTATAGAACGTCGCCAAGGCTATAAGATCGCGTGCTTAGAAGAGGTGGCCTACCGCAAGGGCTTCATTTCAGCTGACGATTTGATGAAGCTCGGCGAAGCTTTGTACAAAAGCGAGTATGGGCAATACTTGATGGCAATCGCCCAAGAAGGCCAATAGTATCAACGTTGCTGCGGTTCGAGTGTGGGGTGTTTACCCTTGACCAAACCGACTTTTTGATCATTGAATTTGTGGTCCAACCTGCCAATTGGAAGGTCAAAGTTTGTGTCGCGCCCTAAAACAATCAGCCTATTGGACATCGAACCAAACGCATCACGACATGGAACAAAGCAAGATTTTGAGTTTTTGGTAGATCCTGCATGTGGATCAAGCTTTGACTTTGGAAAGATAAACCTTGGGGGCGGCAAGTGGGGTGGTGGCTGGTGGCTGATTGATTTTGATGGTGACGATTGTGTCGCTGATATACAATTGCTGACTGATGACATTGATTTCATTGTTCTTCCCTTGCTTACAGGGAATCCGGTCCTGTTGAGAACGCAAGCAAAAGAGGCATTTGTTCAATTATTTCTTGGTTTGCCGAGTGGCCGTGTTCGCATCAACAAGCTCGAGATACGTCCAGTCGGGTTTGGATTTCTTGCGACCAAGTATGCAAAAAAAATAGTTGATTTGCTGACGCTTAGGATAACGCCAGCTAATTTTTATAGTGGGATGATGGCAATCTTAACAGGCACTAGGTTTCAAACAATTCTGCGAACCAACGAATCACAAGCTAGTCACACTCTCAACCAACAAGATGATGCGCGTCACGATAGGGTGCCTGACCTTGTTAATAAAGGCCAAGAAAGCTGGCAGAAAGTGGCAGAGTTTTGGGTAAAGAAGTCTAATTTAGATCATCTAGACAGCAGGGCCGTCGAACTTGCGTCCAAGCGGTTTGAGGCAAACCCAATGCTTGAAGCCCTCATTGGAAGCGAAGCAGGGCAAGGCCTTTTCGATCCAGCGACCCAATGGGACAACACCCTTTCAGCCTTTGACGTGTATGATCCATGGCCTGTTTTTGTTAGAAGCCAACCCGACCTTTGCGCTTCCACACGCGATGTCTTGGCATCAATTGCTAAGAGATGTGAACCCGGCCTGATTGACCGACTTTGTATGATCGCAGGCCAACGCAACAGCAATGACCAGTCTCCCTCCGACCCTTTCGATTTTCTTGAGGAGACCGGCGTCTGGCCAAAAGTCAGCGTGATCATCCCGACTAAGGTGCGACTCGATCTGTTAGCGCTGTGTTTGAGAGGGCTCAACACATGTACGGATTACCCAGATTTGGAAATTTTGATTGTGGACAATGGTGCACCGTGTGGTGCTGTTCTAGATGTAGCGACATCAAATGCTGGCAATAGACCTTTTGAGATCGTTCGACACAAAGCACCGTTCAATTTTGCTGAGTTGAACAATCTGGGCGTTGAAACATCCAAGTCTGACCTCATCCTGCTCCTAAATGACGATGTGTGCCCGCTTGAACCCACGTGGTTGAAGCGCATGATTTCTTCGGCAATGAAGCCAAATGTGGGAGCGGTCGGCGCGCGACTACTCTATTCAGATGGAACCCTTCAGCATGGCGGGGTGACGCTTGGCCTTTCTGGCCTGTGTGGCCATTTGTGGCGCGGTGCCAACAGTGAAAGCGTTATGAACGTGCCGCGTTTGGTTGCTCCTTCGCGACGGCTAGCGGTAACGGCCGCGTGCTTAGCTGTGAAGCGATCAGCCTGGCAGCAAGTTAGCGGGATGAATAACGTTGACTTTCCAGTGACCCTTAATGACATTGATTTTTGTCTTCGTTTAGAAAGCCAGGGGCTTGAAACGATTTATCGTGGCGACGCTGTACTTCTACACGACGAAAGCAAGTCTCGCGGCACAACATTAGATATCAAGGCCCGACAGCAGCGATGGCACGAGGTGTGTGTCTTTCGAGAAAAATGGCAGCACTTTATTTTGGACGATCCCTTTGGCTCCCCTCTAATTGACCCACCTTTCGAAGGAGCCCGATTGCGGCGGCTCCCCTAGCGATTTCATTTGCTTAAGTGAAGCTAGGCCACTTAACAACGCAACCGACGCACCTTAATCGCTTGAATCTCTACTCAAGAGCACGAACATTCGGTATCGCCATAATCTAGCGTCTTTCTCGGTGCAGACAGTTCGGCCCCTCTGTAATCTAGGAATATCCTTTGGCTATTAAGCTCCTTATATTTGGCAATCGTGGTCAACTCGCCACCTGTATCAAGCGCCACAGTCTGGCGTCACGTTTTGACATTGTCGCACTTGGTCGCCAAGAGTTTGACTTAACTTCTCGCGGTGACTTAAAGGAGGTGATCTCCTCCATCCAGCCTGAACTGGTGATCAACACGGCCGCTTTTACAGATGTGGAAGGTGCTGAAGAAGCACGCTGGAACTGCCTCGATGTCAATTCGCAAGCCGCACGGCACATTGGAGAATTGTGTCAACAAATCAAAATCCCACACATTTACTTCTCCTCTGATTATGTCTTCAATGGTAACAAAGGGAGCCCGTATGTTGAGACTGACCGCCCCAACCCAATAAACCTCTATGGTTTCTCAAAGCTTATGGGCGAAGATGCGGTTAGAGAAACCGGTGGAGTGGTTTTGCGAACGGCTTGGCTGTTCAGCAGCCATGAGAATAGTTTCACGAACCGGATCCTACAGGCCGCGCAGAAGCATCCGCTCTTGAAGATTGTTGCAGATCAAGTTGGTAATCCAACATGTGCTGACAGCTTGGCCCAAATTACGTTAGAAATGAGCGAACGCATATTGTCGGGTGAGGACTTTGCGTCGCTTTATCATGTTGCGGGCAATGAGGCCGCAACTTGGGCCGAGCTTGCGCGCGAAGCCATTGCAAGTGCGGCAGAAGCTGAGCCATCACTTACGCTTGCGAGTGTCCAGGAAATCGACTCAGCTCAATGGAATTACAAAGCACCTCGACCACACGATTCAAGATTGGACACCGCCTTGCTGAAAGATAGGTTCCCCAATGTTGATCTGTCTTGGCGGGCGTCAGTGCGTCGAAGCGCACAAGATCGATCATTCATTGGCCTAGCCTAGGCCTTGCATTGAAACTGTACAAAGGTTTGCAGTTTCAATGCAAAGATTGACACATGCGCTTGATATGTTTGCTTGGTTGCAGCCACTGCGGGTGGGGCTTAAAATGCGCGATCCTACCCTCAAACCTTTCGGTCAAGCCAGTGCTTCTCAATTTTAACCTTTGGATACTGGTTGTCTTAGATGGTAGGTTGACCGGCTAATTTGAAACAGGCGATAATGGAAAAGGGATCTTCAAAAACTATGCAAGTCGATATCACGGTTGAAAACCTTCCCGGGCGCACCAATTATGAGCTGGCTGTACAAGCCGAAGTGCCACGCACAGGATTTTCATTGGATCAGACTGGCTTTCCCGCTTCTGAACCTAGCGGCATACTATCGCAAAGAAATCAGCATTCTTTGTCGAAACTAGAAGACGATCTTCGCCTCGCCAGAGTCGCAAATACCGCCTTGCTATTGGCAAATAATGATCTTTTGGGGAGTTTGATCGCCGCTCAACGCTATGGTAATTTTTACCAACAACTTGCGCATCGGTTGTCACAAGGGACGGACGCCGAGGACCGCTTTCTAAAGTCTCGACAGGACCTTTCACTTCAACAAGCGCGCTTGCTCAGTGCAAGGCGTCAGTTGCAAGAAACCCAGAAGCTTGCGATGTCCATCTTGAGTTCCACCTCGTGGAAAGTCACGCGACCCCTGCGCAGCTTAGTGTCCGCGCTGCGTGGGCAGAAGGCCCAAGATCCGGATTTGCAGAGCTCAATTGATCAATTGCGCGCACAAATCGAAGACGAACCACGCCCAGAAACCTTGGAGACGCAAACCGGACAAGCCAAATTGCCAGGGTATTTGGATGCCCATCTACCCCCATCTTGGTATTGGCCAGACGTAACTATCAATGCGCCGACCGCCACATTTGATCCGTTGCCGCGGCCGTTGAACATTCTGGGCATAGGTGATGGCCCGATCCCATCGATCATACTCGGACTGAACATGCCGCTACAGTCAGTGGCGCAGGCGTGTGGCGGTCGATATGAAGTTCGCTACGAAGTGGACTTTGACAGAAACCCGATCTCTGACGAGGAACTAAACCAAGCCGATATCATCTTTATGCAACGCGTTTGCACCGAACAGGGCACTGATTTGGTGCGCCGGATAAATACGCTTAAGATCCCTTTGGTATATTTGTTAGACGATGATTTCTCACTCTTGCCCCCTGATAGCCCTTTGGGAAAACGTTATCTTGAAATGGGGGCCTGGGAAAACATTCTCTCAAACTGTGGCAAGGCCGATCTTGTTATGTCGTGGTCGCCGATTTTGCTGGAAAAATTGCGAGCACATGCAAAAGATACGCGGCAATTGCATGCGTTGGCTAACGTCGAGATTTTCGATTCATTTCCAGCGCCCCCGCCTCGTAAGGGGACTGGCCTACGCTTTGGATTTGGTGGCGGCCTGGCTCACGAAGCTGACTTGCTTATGATTTTACCTGCGATTTTGACGTTCCTGGACCGCAACCCAGATTCAGTTTTTGAAACCGTTGGTGCAAAACTCTCGATCCTGGAGGGGCATCCTCAATATCGCCACTTCCCAGGCAGTATCGATATCCGCGCTTACTATAAATCGGTTTGGGATAGAGACTGGGATTTCGTCGTGGCTCCCCTTGAGGACAAGCCTGTCAATAATGCCAAGACCGATAACAAGTTCCGCGAAAGCGCTGCCGCTGGATTGCCAGGAATATTTGTGAAGGCTGCGCCTTATCTGGCTGCGGTAGAAGACGGCGTAACAGGCCTGTTAGTTGGTTACGAGCCTAGCGAATGGCTTGGCGCTATGGAACGATTAGCAGCAGATAAGAATCTGCGCGCGTCAATTGCTAAGAATGCCAAAGAGGTTGCTTACAAAACATATAGTCGACAAGCTATTGATCGAGAATACAAACAAGTGATCCTGGATCTTGTGCCAGATACCATGGTCCTCGGTGTCACTGCTACAAGTCTTTCAAGTTCTGCTCATTTGCACTGGCCGTTACAATGCTTGGGCGACGCACGTGCTATACGGTACCGCCATGTTCTGGAGCGCGACCTTAAGAATTCAGACTTGGATTGGGCGAACACTTTAGTCGTTTTCGGCAAAAACGGCAAAGCGACGGAACGGCTAATTTTGGCAGCAAAGGCCAGAGGAATAAAAATCATCTATGTCCCGCTTAGCCAGAACGATTTATTCAACAGATCCCAAATAATTGCCGCCTCCAAAGACGTTGACCTTGTTGTTCTGCCAACCGTAACGTCACAAATGGAAGCCCTTGCGAACTCAGTCGCACTGGAAGAAATTCCCTTTTTACCCGCCCTTAAAATGAGCGGCGGCGCTAAGCCCAATCGTTCGCCTCTGAAGATTGGTGTAATCGGCGGCACATATGATTATCCTGAATTTGTCGAAAATGTTCTGCAGGCGATAGCCGAGGAGCATCGCGCCATAGGGATCGAAGTTGATGCGCCTAATCCTAGCATGCTGGACCGAATTCGCGATTTGAAAACGCTCAAATATGATTCCAAAAGCCTTACCTTTGAACAGGCGGTTGTAGATGCTGGCTGGTCAATTACTATTTGTTTGGACAAAGGCGACCGGGCCGTTTTATTGGACCCAAGACAACATTGGCTGTGCAGCTTAAGCCAAAGCGTTGGTATTCATTTCGATCAGTCAGTTTCGGCCCAGTCAGTCATCCAAGGTGACACAGGTTTCATTTGTGCGCCTAATTCCAAAGCGCTTGAGAAGACGCTTGTGGCGTTGATCGAAGATAAAACTCTGGTGGACCGAATTGCGGAGTTAGCTTTTGAGCGTGTTGGTGGGCATCATGCGATGCAGTTGACAATACAAGCTTGGGAAGTCGCCATCGCACGTTTGAAAGGGACTAAATAAATGGATGTTTCAAGCTTTAATCGATCTAATCCAATTATTTCGCAATTAGAAGGGCGTGGGATCGAGATTGATCCCCCCGAGGTGGGATTTACCTATCGCCGCGGCACTAAGGTGACACCAATCGTCACCATGTCTCCAAGGCTTGCAAAAAAGCCGCCTTACTTCGTTAGTCATGAGGCGGCGCAGTCTCGCCTTGTGGACCGTCCGACCCGGGCAAGGCGCGGGCAGGTTGCGACCCTCGCAGGCAACCCTAGTCTGGTTGCTCCCTTGCTACGCGATGATGAGACAGATTTAGACTTTGTGGTTGTTTACTCTCTAACCCTATGTGCCTCCAACCCGATGAAGGAAATCGCGGTTTTAAGTTCGCGCTTGGCTGTTGGGGGGTTAGTCGTGTTTTGCATCAGCTCTGAAGATGACGGGTTCCTCAAGCAAAGGCCGGTCACTTCGCTTCAGTTTCTATACGGCGTGTACTCACAGCAGTGCAATGCGATGAGCGACGAGCACATTGTTTCAGCTGTTTTATCGCGCGAGCCTGATTTCTATCCAGACCTTGCAAATATGCAGCAAGTACTGGCCTACCTTTGGTTGGTCGGGCTTTTTGATTTTGATGAACGTGCGCTATCAATGTTGTCAGATAATAATCTAAAGGCGCACAAAACTGCAAAGGCCTCAGCCACGGGGCGATTTGCGCCGCACAAGCTCGACGTGCAAAACTTAGTTGGCATGTGCGATCTCTTGAACGCGGACGCGCAGCATATCCTTGTTCCCAATGACTTGGTTGTCAACAACAACTCCGGTGGCAGCGCCACTGTTGCGTTCAGGAAACACTTAGCTAGCGATCTCAATAGTCCAGAACTTGCGGCAGAGCACACGCTTTCTGCTCGCATGTTTGCGCGGATGTACCGCCAGTCTATGGTGGGTCCAGCACGCTGAGACTCACACTTGCTCTACTCGTCCTCGTGTCACAAATTCCAGCATCTTGTGCGCTATTGGCACAGACCAAAAAATCAACTAAGAGCTGCGGTTATAGAGTATAGGTGCCTTACTTGACACTTGAAACACAGGCGGTCTTGGCTTGTTGCAACAAAATCCTAACAGTTGCTTTCCGCGTGCGGATGTTTCGAATGTTGAGAACCATCGCTGTCACCCGAACGAGACTAGCTTAACTTTTTCTGCCTAGGATCTCATGTCCTCCGATATCAGAGAGTCAAAAGTCTGAAATGCTATTGTCTGAAATCACCATACAATTGAGTGCTTGGAAAGCTTCCCCCGGGGCTCTACGCTTACCTTTTTCAAATGCGTCGGGGGAGCAATTGGGCCACCTGATATGTGTTGGAAAGGACGATTGGCTCGACGAAGAGCTTGCACAGAAGATTGCGGAATGGCGCGAACGTGACAAGCTTGCGTTCGCTACGCGCTTCATCCCTGATGTTGCCAAAACCAAGGGATATCTTCAGCACGTCGCATTTGCTGGCAAAGATCGTATCTTGTTCCGGCTAACTGATATGGACGATATGCTGGTCGGCCATATTGGCCTCGCCAATATCAATAATAGTACTGCCGATCTTGATAATTTAATGCTGGGTAATCGTGATAAGGGCTTAGAGTTCATTCACGCAGCTGAGATTGAATTGCTGCATTTCTGCTTCGATGTCTTAGGCGTTGAACGAGTAGCGGCGGACGTGCTGAGCACCAATTTAGGGGCTCAGTTATTGCACAGATCAATCGGATTTAAGGCGACCGTCAAGACACCGCTCGATTCGAAAATCGACGGCAGCGGCACCGAAGTCCTATCACCGGCGCAAGACGTTGCCGCACCAACAAGCGACATCAATAACATTCGTTTTGAACTGGAAATGCTGAAATTTCACAAGCGTTTTCCACCGAACCCTGCTAATCGCTAACCTCACAAAAGCTGGAAACTGAGAATATGCTTATTGACACAACAACCGCGATCGAAAAAATTATCGAAGTGATGAAGTCCTTGGAGATTGGAGGTGATGCTAGCCTTGATGCCTCCTTCATTTTGATGGGAGCGGGCAGCAGCGTCGACTCTCAATCCTTGCTCAAGATCCTTTTGGGACTTGAGGAAGTTGCAGAGGATGAACTGTCATCTGAATTTGAGTGGATGACGGATGCGGCGTTCTCAGAGAAACGTAGTCCTTTTCGCACAATTGCGTCGCTGGCCGAATTCTTTGCTAACCAAGTCAACGCCGTAGGAGCCGCCTAGTGTCGCGAACCATCGTTGTAACTGGTGCTAGTCGTGGGCTGGGGCTTCACATCGCCCAGCGTGCACGTGCAACTGGCTTTAAGGTAATTGGTATCTCGAGGTCAGGGGAATCGACTGACGGCTTTGAGATTTTAAAGTGTGACATCGCGGACTGCGATTCAATCAAAGCTGTCGCCAAGGAAATCACCAAATCAGAACAAGTTTGGGGCGTCGTCAATGCAGCGGGTGTTGCAGCGATGAACCTTGCCATGACGACCCCGTCTGCAACGGTGAACAAGGTTGTTTCGATCAATTTGCTTGGATCAATCTATGTTGCGCAGGCTTTTGCAAAGCATTTTGTACGAAACCAAGAAGGTCGCCTCATCAATTTCTCAACAATTGCTGTGCCTTTGGGCTTGTCTGGCGAGTCAGTCTACGTTGCATCAAAAGCTGGGGTCGAAGGGTTTAGTCGAACCTTTGCACGCGAAATGTCGGAGCACAATGTGACCGTCAATTGCATTGCACCAGGTCCAATCGATACAGATTTGATTGCGAAAGTCCCGTCTGCAGCGATTGACAAGATAGTTGCTCAGCAGGTCATAAAGCGAAAGGGCACGCCTGAGGATATTTGGAGTGTTGCTTCGTTCTTATTGTCCGATCAGGCTAACATGGTCTCTGGTCAGGTTATCAACGTAGGCGGGGCATAGTGGAATGACTCTGATTGAAGAAATCGCAAAGCGGCAAGCGGATGTAAATCGCCCAATTCTAATCTCGGCAGAAAAATCCCTGACATTTGCGCAGATCGCCCAAGCAGAAGGCGTTGATCTTTCGGAAGTTGTGGCAGGCGACGTCGTGGCTTTGATTGGCGACTTCAATCCCCAGAGCATTGCAACGCTTTTGAACTTGATCGACAAATCAGTTGTGCTGGTTCCTCTCACTGTTGAGACAGCGCCAGATCATGACTACTTCAAAGAAACGGCTTTTGTGAACGTCGTGATTGAAGATGGCCAAGTTACACGAACCAGCCAGCGTGGTTTGGAGCATCCGATGCTCCAGCAATTGCGGGCCAGCGGAAATCCGGGGCTGGTGTTGTTCTCGTCGGGAACCACGGGGCGGCCAAAGGCCATCCTCCATGACTTTAGCCAATTTTTGGTCCGGTTCCGCACCCCGCGACCGGCTTTGGTCACCATGAGCTTTTTGTTGTTCGATCACATTGGCGGTATCAACACGCTGCTTCATACGCTTTTCAACAATGGCCAAGTGGTTGTTCCATCTAAGCGAAGCCCTGCAGAAGTTGTCAGTGAAATCATTGCAAATGCTGTGGAGCTTCTGCCAACGACACCAACATTCCTGCGTCTTTTGATGCTCTCAGGTGAGCTAGGTCGATTGGCTTTTTCAAAACTTCAAGTCATTACCTACGGCACCGAGCGGATGGATGAGCCAACATTGGCACGTCTGGCGGTAGCACTTCCAAATGTGGATTTACGTCAAACCTATGGCATGTCGGAGCTCGGCATCTTGCGGATCAAGTCACGCGCGCGGGACAGTCTTTACATGAAAGTTGGAGGAGAAGGTGTCACCACGCGGGTTAATGACGAAAGCGTCCTTGAGATCAAATCAGAGTCACGAATGATCGGTTATTTGAACGCGCCGTCCCCGTTTAACGATGAGGGATGGTATGACACAAAAGACATCGTTTCGGTCGATGGCGAATATCTCAGGATCACGGGCCGAAAGGGTGACTTGATCAATATTGGCGGACAGAAAATTCTGCCCGCCGAGGTCGAGCGTGTCGCTTTGGAAATGCCGGGTGTTGCATTCGCTAAAGCTGTTGGTGCCCCGAATCCAATCACTGGCCAGCACATTGAGGTGCTTGTTCAAGCGTCTGAAGGCATAGAACTCGACAAGAAGCAGATTGCCCAGCATTTTCGCGAGAATTTACCTGCTGCATTTCAACCGCACCGAATTCGAATCGACAATGTGAAGATTGGTCATCGCTTCAAGCAACTCTAAATTGCGTTCTAGGTCTGGTAAAGCTAAGTCATTGGTTCAACAATCCGCATAGCATCATTATTTGTTGGGCGAACGCATAAGAATGCGATACCATCTTTGCGTGCTGGGAGACGGAGGCGATGGTTCAACGACATGCTTAATTGGCGCGCCTCGAATGTGAGACTTAGTGGTTTGGTCTTTCAATGGTTGACGTGCAAACTTAGCCTGTCAGTTGTTCTTGTTGCAGCGTTAGTCGGATGTGGTAGTGGTGGTGGCAGTAGCCTGCCTCCGCCAGTCAACTTGGCTCCGAATTTTAATTCTCTGGCTCAAGTCAATGTTGAAGAGAACAGAGTTGGGGCTTTCTACACAGCCATTGCAACTGATCCTGAAGCGCGCGCCCTAACTTACTCGATCAAGGCGTCCAACGACCGGGATCGCTTCGTCTTTGACCCAGCGTTGCGTAGTCTAAGCTTTGTTGCTGCACCCGATTTCGAACTGCCATCGGATGCTAACCGCGACAATATTTATGAAGTCCTATTGAGCGTGACAGACGGCGTAAACGCCACTGATTTGGCTTTGAATATCACAGTTACGAATGTGATTGATGGACTCTTGCCAAAGGTTCGTCGAGTAGCCTCGGGCTTGACCGAGCCGATCTCTGTAACTGGCTTGCCCGACGGCTCAGGCCGTATTCTGGTTGTTGAGCGCGGCGGTAGAGTTATCATCATGGATCCCATAACGGGTGTGATAGATCCGACGCCATTTCTCGATATTCGAAGCGAGATCACAAGTATCGGCGAATTTGGCCTCTATTCGATAGCTTTCAACTCAGACTTTTCGCAAAACCGTCATGCCTACGTGTTGTTTACCGAAAAATCTAACGTAAGCATCGTTCGCCGCTATGATGTGACATCTGGCACAACAATTGCCGCAGACCCTGCAAGCCAAATCAATATCCTTGAGGTAAAACAACCCGCGGGTCTGACGAACCATAAGGGCGGCATGTTGGTTTTTGGTCCAACCAATGGGCAACCTGCGACTGCAAATGTTCCCAATGGACAGCTGTTGATTGGTCTTGGCGACGGCGGCGGGGGAGGGGACCCCTTAGGAAATGGCCAGAATCCAAACAGCTTGTTGGGCAAGATACTCCGATTGGATGTGTCTGGGGACGACTTTCCAAGTGATCCAACCCGTAACTATCGAATACCAGCAAGCAACCCCTTCGCACGCGGTGGAGGGGCACCAGAGATTTTTGCAACCGGGCTGCGAAACCCATTTCGCGGCACTTTCGATTCGGTGTCCAATGCCATTTTCATCGCTGATGTTGGCCAAGGTGCGGTAGAGGAAGTCAACCGCATGGCCGCAGATTTCGCTGGCCCTATCGTGACGAACTTCGGATGGAATCTGCGAGAAGGTACCCAGCCCTATCTTGGCGGGATCGACTCGCCTGCTTTCACCAAGCCGGTCACCGAATACACCCATGGTAACGGCCCGACACAGGGTAGATCGATAACAGGGGGTATTGTCTACAGAGGGCCAGTGCCATCTTTAAAAGGGCGGTACTTTTTTGGCGACTTCATTACGTCAAACATTTGGTCTTTGCCCATTGAAAATTTGGTGGTCGGTTCAACGGTTCAAGAAGCCCAATTTAAGCTCCACAAGGTGGAGTTCATGCCTAATGTAGGCACAATCAACTTGATTGTTGATTTTGGCACAGACACAGCGGGAAATATGTATATCGTTGATATTGATGGAGAGATATTCGCGGTCGAGCAAACCGATTGATAGTCTAAATCTAACGCCTACTTGTCTGCTTGACAGGCTCGCAAGAAGGGAAAATCTAGTCGGCTGGTGCGTGACATGGGCAATTCATCTGCTTGATTAAGAACCATGCCAGCTTAAAGTTTGCGTCCAGTCAGTCTGATAGATTTACGGGGTGACTTCTTTGGTCTTATCCCGCCTGAGTTAGCTGCCGCTCCCAAGCCAAGGCAGCCGCCACAATATCATCGAGGTTTTCAAACCTAGGCTTCCACGGCACCAGAGATTTCAGATGTGCGGAGTTTGCCACCAAGGAAGGGGCGTCGCCTGCCCTCCGTGGCGACATCTTCGCTGCAATTGGATGGTTCAGTTGCTTTTCCACCGATGCGAGCACTTCAAGTACCGAAGCGCCTTTTCCATAGCCACAATTGGCTGTGACATTAGCGCCGCCCGTCAAAAGGTGCTGAGCTAAAAGCACATGGGCATCAGCGAGGTCGCTGACGTGGATATAATCACGGACACAGGTGCCGTCCGGCGTGTCGTAATCTGTGCCAAACACTTCCATGGTCGGGCGCTGACCCGTGGCAACTTGGCATGCGACCTTGATCAAATGGGTGGCGTTGGGCGTGCTTTGTCCCGTACGGCCTTGTGGGTCGGCACCTGCAACATTGAAATAGCGCAACACGCCCACTGAAAAACCGTGGGCAGCCGACATATCGGCCAGCATAAGTTCGGTCATCAGCTTAGACTGGCCATAGGGGCTTAAGGGCGCTTTAGCGGCGGATTCGTTCAATGGCCCAGCGCTGCCTGGTGCATAAACGGCGGCTGTGGACGAGAAGATGAAGGCCTTCACACCTGCTTTGACCGCTTCTTGAATGAGACCCAAGCTTTTGACCGTGTTGTTCTCATAATAGAGGCCAGGGTTGACCACAGATTCCGGCACCACGATTGAGCCTGCGAAATGCATGATGGCGTCGATCTTGTGGGTGTTCATAACGTTTGCAACGGCTGCCCGATCGCCAATGTCCATCTCAACTAGCGTCGCACTGGCTGGCACATTGCGGGCAACACCCGTCGACAAATTGTCGAGCACCACAACTTCATAACCAGCATCGACACAAGCCCAAGCGGCATGACTTCCGATATATCCTGCTCCGCCGGTAATCAAAATCTTGGTCAAACTTGGCTCTCCCCACGCACAGCTTGCGGCTATAGACTTCTATTGAACTTCTGTAAAATCAAGCCTTCATCCGTCACTTAGGCCAGAAAGTCCAGCCAATTATGGGCCGCAAAGCGCTCGCCCATCCGCTCTTGCCCTGCGGCATTGGGGTGTAGGTGGTCAGGCAGATCAGCCTCATCTGCTGCACCGAAGAGGGTGAGGCCATCGAGGTAGGCTAGGCGGGTGTCGCCGCCTTTTTGGCGTCTCGCTACGACGTCGGCGATGATGGCGCGTCCCTCAACCAAGGTCAAAGCCCCGTCGGCAGCACTATGGGGCCGTACTGTTGTGCCGTAGCTAGCCAATTCATTTCGCTCGAGCGGCCCTGTCTGTGTCTCAAGCAGGGGGCAGAAGATGGGCGAGATAACGAGCAATGGTATATCTGGCTTGCCTTCTCGGATCGTGTCCAAAAAGCTGTGCAAGGCGCTCGCAAAGACGCGTCTGCGCATGGTGTCGGCACCGATGATGTTGATGCCAACTTCTAAGCTAATCGCATCAAACGGCCCATCACGTAGACTGCGCGCCACAAAGCCATCCAAATGGCATTGTCCGGCTAGGCCGATACTCATAAGCTCATGCCCTAGTGCCCGAGCGGCAACTGCGGGCCAGGTCCAGGATGGCCCTTTGGCTTCCATGCCGTGACTGATGGAGCTGCCATAATGGGCCCAGCGAAGCCCCGTCGGCTCCGCGCTGGGAATGATTTCAGCTTCACTCCAAATAGATAGGTTGAGTACTTCCACCTGTGCGGATTGAGGCAACCAGAGCTCAATGGCCTTTAGGCCGGGTCCCAGCGCCTCAAAAGAAACGTCTGAGGCTGTCCCCGGCACGAATGATGGACCCTTGGGATTCACCAAAATCGTGTGGCCTGAACTGGCCGCGGCTGATCCGCACTGCACCCCATCCACATAGAGGTCGAAGGTCACAGGGCGACGCGGCGTGCCTGCCAATTGAATGCCCGTCTCGATGACCTGCAAGCAAAGTGCTTCCGCGTCGGTGGTGAAGCAGAGGCGCACGCCACTCGTCATGCCGACCATCAGATCCACCGCAGGATCGGGTGATTGGGCCCAAGTCCAAGCAGGTAGGCGCCACGCCTTTAAGCTCGCAGGGGTTTGAACCACATGCATGGCCCCGCGAACGGACAAAGCGGGATGATTTAGCGCGACGGACTTCATTTTCATGGCTTCAATTGTCTGTTGTTCGGATCAGAGGGGCGAGAGGGCGGCCCGAATGTCGCCCATAGCGTCTTTCAGGGCGGCGCGGGCTTCTTCGACGGCCCGCTGCAATTGCGCTTCACGGGCTTTTGCTGCGTCCAATTCTTCTTGCAGCAGGGGGTTCATATCCGGTGTGGAGGGATAACCGCGTGCTTCTTCCGCCTCGCGGAGGCCCGCTTGTAGACCCTCTTCATAGCCAGCGCGACGGGACGCCTCGGTCACCCGTGCCATGGAGGCGGTTAGAGCCGTTTCAAGTCGCGCCAGCGCGCTGTCGAAACGGACAAGAGTTTGATCCAGCGGGGGATGCTTTCCAATGCTCATGTCAATTCCATAGCTGAGTCCTGCCAAAACCCCAAATCCTTGGCAAGCAAGTGACACCATTGGGTGGACGATTCGACAGATGATGGCTATAGCCACCCTATAAATGGCATGGGCCTCCCCCACATGCCATGTTCCAGCAAAATAAGGCGAAACTGCCTTGATTTTGTAGTTTTACTACGGAGATTAGTATGAGCGTGCGCGTCGCGATCAATGGATTTGGCCGTATCGGCCGCCTTGTTTTACGGTCCATCATTGAGAATGGACGAGATGATATTGAAGTGGTGGCCATCAACGATTTAGGCCCTGCGGCTACCAATGCGCACCTGTTGAAATACGATTCCGTGCACGGCCGTTTTCCTGCCACCGTCAGCGTCGAAGGCGATACGATCGTCGTCAATGGCAAGCCGATCAAAGTGACCGCCCTACGCGACCCTGCGACGCTGCCTTGGGGTGAAAACCAAGTCGATATCGCGATGGAATGTACAGGTCTGTTCACAGCTCGCGAGAAGGCCGCTGCGCATTTGACGGCTGGTGCCAAACGCGTACTGATTTCCGCTCCCGGCGAACAATCGGATAAGACCATTGTCTATGGCGTGAACCATCAGTCCCTCACGAAGGATGATTTGATTGTCTCCAACGCTTCGTGCACCACCAATTGCTTGGCGCCGGTTGTAAAGGTCTTGAACGATGCCATCGGCATCGACAAAGGTTTCATGACCACCATCCATTCCTATACAGGTGACCAGCCAACACTGGATACAATGCATAAGGATTTGTACCGGGCGCGTGCTGCTGCCCTATCGATGATCCCAACATCAACGGGTGCGGCCAAGGCTGTGGGTTTGGTTCTGCCAGAACTGGCAGGTCGTTTGGATGGCGTGGCCATCCGCGTGCCAACACCAAACGTTTCATGCGTTGACCTGAAATTTGTTGCCAAGCGCACGACCACGGTCGACGAAATCAACGCTGCGATCAAGGCCGCCGCAGATGGCACTCTCAAGGGCGTACTAGGCTATACAGCCGAGCCTAATGTCTCGATCGATTTCAACCATGACAGCCATTCTTCCACCTTTGCTTTGGATCAAACCAAAGTGATGGACGGCACTCTGGTCCGCATCCTGTCTTGGTACGATAATGAATGGGGTTTCTCGACCCGCATGAGCGATACCGCCATAGCCATGGCCAAACTGATCTGATGGATGTGACGGAAGCCAAGTCTGAATTTGCACCCTCGCGCCTCGTAAATGCTTTGGTTGAGGCAGTGCTTTTCTCAATCACCATCCTTCTCGCTATATTTGGTGTGTCTTGGTGGGCAGCCGTGGTGATGATGGTTGTGGCTGCGGTTTGGTGGGGCATTGTGCATAGGCGCAGGGTAGCTGGCATGGTTCGTGCGAGTTTGCTCAAAACGAGTGGCACCGTGGCCTTGGCTTTGGTGTTGATTGTACTCGTGCATGGCGTCGGATTTGGATTTGGTGCGGCACTTCACGCACTGATAGGGTAGAAATGACTTTTTTATCGCTTAAGACTGCTGATCTTCAGGGCAAACGCGTTTTTGTCCGCGTTGATTTCAATGTCCCAATGCAGGACGGTGCGATCACGGATGACACACGTTTGCGTGCGGCAATACCTACGATCCAGCTTCTGATCGAGAAAGGGGCAAAAGTCATTCTCGCCGCCCATTTTGATCGGCCTAAAGGTAAAGTCGTTCCAACTATGTCCTTGGCACCGATTGTGCCGGCATTAGCGGCACTCTTGGATAAGCACGTTGCATTTGCCACCGATTGCGTTGGCCCTATTGCCGAAGCCGCCGTGGCCAATATGAAATCTGGCGACGTGCTTTTGCTGGAGAACACCCGTTTCCAGCCTGGCGAAGAGAAGAATGACCCAGAGTTGGCCAAGGGCTTTGCGCGACTGGCCGATGTCTATGTCAATGACGCCTTCTCAGCCGCCCACCGTGCCCATGCATCCACTGAAGCCATAGCGCACTTGCTGCCGGCCTATCCTGGCCTGTCGATGGCGCATGAGCTTGATTATCTGGATAAGGCACTTGGCAATCCGACCCATCCAGTGATGGCGGTCGTTGGCGGGGCCAAGGTTTCCAGCAAGATTGATCTCCTCCAAAACCTTGTTTCTCGGGTCGATATCTTGGCCGTCGGTGGCGGCATGGCCAATACCTTCCTTGCCGCACGTGGGGCCCATGTTGGCAAGTCCTTGTGCGAGCATGACCTTTTGGACACCGCTCGCGCCATTGAGGCGCAAGCGGCGGCGAATAAGTGCCAGATCCTGCTGCCGACCGATGTTGTGGTCGCTGAGGCCTTTGCCGCCCATGCCCCACATCGGACCTGTGAGATCGACGATGTGAAGGACCAAGAGATGATCTTGGATGCCGGGCCAAAGTCAGTTGCCGCTTTGGCCGCTGCTTTAGAGACCGCCAAGACCTTGGTCTGGAATGGCCCCTTGGGCGCGTTTGAGCTGCCACCTTTCGACATTGGCACGATGGAAGCTGCCCGTACCGCAGCGGCCCTCGCGCATTCTGGCCGCCTTGTCGCGGTTGCGGGCGGCGGCGACACCGTCTCTGCCCTCAATCAAGCCAAAGTGGCTGCCGACTTCACCTTTGTTTCTACCGCCGGCGGTGCCTTCCTCGAATGGATGGAAGGCAAAGCATTGCCGGGCGTCGAAGCCCTTAAACACCCATCCTAATCCAACTATGTATCTAAGAGGACTGCTATGAATCTCGATCAACTCGTCGCGACCGCCAAAGCGATGGTCGCACCCGGTAAGGGCATTTTGGCAGCGGATGAAAGCACCGCCACCATTCGCTCGCGCTTTGACGCGATCGGCGTTGAGTCCACCCCAAATACGCGTCGCGATTATCGGGAATTATTGTTCCGGTCGGAAAAGGCGATGAAGGATCATATCTCCGGTGTGATCCTGTATGATGAGACCATTCGTCAGTTTGCCCGAGATGAGTCGCGCTTGGTCGATATCATCAAGTCGCATGGCGCTATCCCCGGCATTAAGGTCGATATGGGTCCGCGCGAAATGCCCTTTTTCCCGGGCGAGCGGGTTACCGATGGCTTGGACAATTTGCGCGACCGCTTGCGCGACTATTATGTCCACGGCGCGCGCTTTGCGAAGTGGCGGGCGGTGATTGATATTGACGCGCGTCGTCCAAGTGCGGGCTCGGTCAAGGCCAATGCGCACGCTTTGGCGCGTTATGCCGCTATGTGCCAAGAAGAAAACATCGTGCCGATTGTGGAACCCGAAGTCCTGATGGACCTCGATCATGACATCAATCGCTGCTTTGAAGTGACCGAATATGTGCTGAAGAGCACCTTCCAGGCCCTGTATGAAATGCGGGTGCAATTGGAAGGTATCGTGTTGAAGCCAAATATGGTGATCGCGGGTCGCAAGGCGAAGGTCCAAGCTGGCGTCGACGAAGTGGCTGAAAAGACCGTTCAGTGCTTGAAGAACACGGTTCCTTCAACCGTGACCGGGATTGCTTTCTTGTCGGGCGGCCAGTCTGACATCGACGCGACCGCCCATTTGAACGCCATGAATGCCATGCATGCGCTTCCGTGGAACTTGACCTTCTCCTACGGGCGTGCGCTGCAGGCTGCCCCGCAAAAGGCGTGGTCGGGCAAGGAAGAAAATATCCCAGCCGCCCAAGCCGCTTTCTACAAGCGCGCCCATATGAATGGGCTCGCCTCGCTTGGCCAATGGTCGCGAGAGCTGGAAGACAAATAGTCAAAGGCTTAAGCCTGAAAGAATAGGGCACCAGATCGTCGGTCTGGTGCCCTTTTTGTTAGCTTGCGAGGCCCGCAATCGCTTTGGCCGTGGCAATCCAAGCAGGATGGGTCGAGATTGGGACGCACAGGATCTGCACCGCAATGATGGCGACAGCGCCCCAAACCGTGACAGGATGAAAGCGGCCAAGAACCCGTCGATCATAGATCAAAAAGGCAATCAGCAAGAGATCAATCACCAGCGAGGGTGGGAGTGTGACAAACACAGGCGGTGGCCCAACCGCACCGGGCGGGGTCATCAAGACCGCAAAGGGCCGCGCCATCGGGGCTTCCAAAAGCGGCACAAAAGAAAGGCTCATCAAACGGCTATGCCACTCAGGCCGATGCACATTCATGATCGCCAGCGTGATAAAGGCCGTGATGATGGCAATGCCTGAGAAAGTTACGATGGAAAAAGAGGCGGCTTGGGTGGCAAAGCCCGTTAGCTCGCCCTGTTTGATCGTATTAATGGCCGCCAAAACAATCGAAATGGCGAGCGCGGTAAATAGTGAGACCCCGGCTATCCCCCAGCTTCGATGATCTGCCATTTTGCGATTGGCCACGAAATTGACCTGCACGGCATAAAAAAGCACCCACGCAAATAAGAGGAAGCCGTGAATGTGCAGGATGGGTTTTCCGGCAAAGCTGCCGTCCATCAGCTTTAGCCAATAGGTCGGGATAAAGCCGCCAAAGGCCACGGCGACAAACACCCACGCCATCATCTGATAGAAGCGCCGTGGCTTCTGAGTTGTTTCAACTGTTGTCATCATCGTCCCCCCAATAAAGCGCGCTGCCCGCTAAACCGAACAGGGCGGCCTGTTCTTTCACGCCATGTGGCCAATCGCCTCCCGCCACGCCTCAATCGAGGATGTCGCCTGATAGTCACGCTGCATCTCAGAGGTGAGGACTTCAATCATGGTGGAATTTTCAATCCAGAACTCGATCACGTCAAACATGCCACCGCGCGAACAGCGCACAGACCGCCAATTTTCACGCTGGGCGATGGCCTCGATGGCTGATTGAGGTTTATGGCATTGGATCGCCAGATGCGTCGCACCATAGCGGGCGGGCTGCTCAAGATCTGTTGTGTCAAACATGGCATCGTCCACCCCGGGAACCAGCGCCCGACCCCGGGGATAGACCTCAATGCCAGAGCCACGCTCATCGCCTGCCATAGCGATCCAAGCCCCCGAAACAGGCGCAAACGGTAAGGCTTCTCCATCCCAAAGCTCAGCTAAGACAGAGGCGACGTGTTTTGGATCGCCCGCAGAAATAGAGGCATGTAAAATCATCGGATACTCCTACAAAGTGCCGTTACGGGCGGCAGTAAAGATGGCTTGGATGGCCCGGCGTGCGATCTGGCCGGACTGGTCGCCCGAAAGGTCCCAATAATCGCGCATGGTAAGCCAAGCCGTGGCAGATTGGATCAGTTGTACGCTCGCACACACCGTCAGCACCAAGTCTTCTGAAGCGTCTGGGCCAAGCTCGGCCCGTACTGCGCGGCGGATCGCGGCTTGGCGTTCATCATTGCGCGCCAAGGTCATAGCCCTGCCTTGTGGCGACAGGACCGCGCCGCGTATGATTTCGGCTTCTTCGTCAAAGGCAGGAAAGGCCTTCACGGGAAAGTCTAGCAGCGCAGCCAAAGTATCGGGGAAGGCCTCCTGGCCCAGTCGTGCCTTATGGGCGCGCCACCATCCTTCTAAGAGGGCTTCTTTGTTGGGGAAGTGGCGATAAATCGTCCGCTCGCCCAAGCCCGCCATTCGGGCGACTTGGGTAAAGGTTAGCTCTGTGAGTTCCACGTCTTCAAGACAACGGCCGACCGCATCCAAGATAATCTCGGCAGTGGCGTCACGCTGGCGTTCGCGGTGGGTTTTGCTTAAAACTTCTTCCATGACAGTGATGCTGTCATGATGACAGTTAGACTGTCAAGTACAATCTGACGGCGCTAGCGGTCCTGCAAAAGCCGGTCGATATAGTCGCGCTCAGTCTTGTCGCGCTGCGGGTCTGCTTGGCGGCGGCGCAATTCATCGCGCACATCGCGGGCACGCCGCTTTTCAACACCGTCTGGGACTTTGGTAGCTTTGCCATCATCTTGTTTCGGCAAAGCACGGCCAAGCGGGTCTGTCTCTCCACCCGCACCTGCTTGACCCTGTGGGCTCGACTCTGCGGCCTGCCTCAGCGCCTGTAACGCGCGCGCTTGGGCGTCTTGCGCGCGATTGAGGTCGCCTTCACGCAAGGCTTGAGCGGCCTCACGCATGGCTTCGGCGGCTTGGCTCCTATTTTGGTCTTCCGCGCTTTGTTCTTGGGATGGATCGTTCGGGCGGTTACCGCCCAAAGCATCCGCCAACCCCTCTTGCTGATTGGCCAGATCTTCTGCCCTCTGACGGGATTGGTCAGAGGGTGGGGTTTCGCCCAATTGCTCGGTCTGGTCCGATAGTGCCCGTTGTTGGCGCATTGCATCATCTAACGGCCCGCCTTGGCCTTGTCCGTCTGCTTGGCCCGAGGCTCCAGGCGCGCCGGGCTGAAGATTTTCGAGCAATTCATCCAGCTGATCCAATTGAGACAAAGCCTCCTCGCGCGAGCCAGAACTGCCGGACTCTTCTAACTCCCGCAGACGATCTTCCAGATCGCCAGCACTAATTTGCGGGCCAGATTGGCCTTGCTCGCCGCCTTCACCAGATGCACCTTGTTGCGCCAATTCCTGCAGGCGTTCGCCGACGGCTTCACGCAGTTCTTGGGTCAATTGCTGGATTTGCTCAGGGGACGCACCTTGTTCGAGCGCCTGCTTTAAGGCCTCCCGCGCTTCGGCGACCTTTTGTTGGGCGGGCGTCTGATTGCTGGCTTCGATTTGCAGCGCCATTTGCCATAGGAGCGGGGCCACGCTGTGGGCGTCGGACACATCGCGCGCAATACTCAAGCGCTCTAAAGCAAAATGAAGGCTCAACTGCCCCAAATCGCTCAAGCCGAATTGGACCATGGTTTCAGCGATGGCACGTAGATGGCGGGTGGCGCCTGCAATGCCCGGTGGTGCGCCGGGTTGTGGGTCACTTAGGTCAAGTTTTATGGGTCCGAGATTGAGGACATCAGAAACTGAAGCCCCATTCTCCAAAGGTTCAAGCAAAGTGGCAAAGCGCGGCAATGTCCTTTGATAAGGGCGGGCCTCCCGCAGGATCATCAGCCGGACTTCTTGCAGGGCCGCGGCGAGGCTCGATTGCCAAGTCTGTTCGGGCATCGTGAGCTTGGTTGGTTCTGACGCGGTTTCTTGGCCCAATCCGTCGCGCACCACGACTTGGACTTCAACTTGTAAGCCTGCCAAAGCATGGTCGCCAACTTCGACAAAGACGCGTCTGGCCCCATTCTCGCCGGCTGCACCCTCCAAAGGGATGGGCGTATCAAACACCGAGCGACCGGCCAGCCCAATAGGGACGTTGACGGGGCGGATCCGCACAACGGCGGCCGATAGACCATAGTCATCGCTGGCTTGAAACGCGACATCGAGCCGTCCTTTGGGGTCGATTTGGGTTGGGTTAGGCAGTGTGAGCTGTGGCTTCTGATCGGCAATGGCTGCGATGCGCCACTGTGCCCGCGTGCCGAGGCGATCCAGCTTAAGCGTGCCAGAACGGGTAATTTCGATCTGGCCTTGCCACGCAGCCCCTTGTGCCGGGCTCAAGCGAGCGTTTTGGGATGGGCCGCGCAGAACGGGTGCGCCACGTGCGCCATCGACGCGGGCGGTCACTTTAGAACCGACTGGTAGGGCGATTTCGCTTTGGCTGCGGTCCAACCGGATCAAAGGCAAGCCTGTATAGCCCGGTGGTTCTGCCCAAACTTCGACAACCAGATCGCTGTCGCCCATCAAGGGTGACAGATCAAACGTTAGTGCGCGTGCCGTAGCCATCGGGTTCAGCCAGCATAGTCCCAAAGCTGCAACCAACGCCAAAGTCTTGGCGGCATCTTGCCAGTATAGCTTGGGCTTCACGGGTTTGGATAAAGCTGCTGCCGCTTCGATGAGGCGGCGTTGGTGCCAGGACCATAGCGCATCATCGCCACTAATGCGCCGGTCCTCCCCGCCGGTCAGCGGGCGCAATTCCTGCAGGCCTGCTGCCTCTTCAAGGGCGCAACTCGCTTCGTGCTCGCTCATCGGATGGAAGAGCTGCCAGCCGCGCCAGATAAGATAGGCGCAGAGGAGCCAAGCGAGCCCTGCCAAGGCTGATACAAGTGCCGCTGGCAGGCCTTCAGTTAGACTGCCCGCCGCCCCCATGATCGCCAATAAGCAGAGGGGCGGCCAGAGTGTCCGAAGCCCCTTAACCAGCGCGTCCGCCCGCATCGTGCGCGCAATCGCGCGACGCGTTGAAAGAGGAGGGGTGGTTGGCGCTAACACTTGCTCCGTCTAGCACATAGGCGGCTTGTTTGTGAATCCATTTGAAAGCCAGAACCCAACTTGATTTAGGGCTTGCTGGTAGCAGGCTTTGGCTTGGCGGCAATGGCCTCCAATTGCCCCAGAAGCCGGTCAGCATCGGGGGATGAGCCCTTGGCCACACGCGCCCATTGGACGGCAAGCTCAAGATTTTGGGGCGTGCCTTCAGCCTTGGCATTGACCAAGGCCCAATAGAAGGCCCCGTCGAGGTCACCGCCTTCAGCGGCGACCTTAAACCATTGCGCAGCTCCTTTGAGATCGCGAGCCACTCCCCGTCCTTGATACAGCATCAGGCCATAATCCGCCGAGGCATCGGCACGACCTGCTTGAGCGGCTTGGCGAAGGAAACCAATAGCCTTTAGCGGATCATCAATCGGGTCTGGATCCCCGTCGGCATAGAGGATTCCCGCTGCATAGGCTGCATCGGCATCGCCGTAGGCTGCAGCTTGCGCATAAATGCTCGCTGCGCGTGTGCGGTCCTTTGGTCCTGCGGCACCGGACAGAAATAAGTCACCCAAGGGGGCTAGTGCCTCTCTGCGCCCATTTGATGCGGCGCGCTGCAACATGGCTAGGGCTTCGCCCGGTGTCGATCCGCCTTTTCGGGCGAGCCCCAAGCGCGCCAATCCCAACATTGCATCGCTATTGCCACCTGTAACCGCCCGCCGGTACCAGCGCGCTGCCGCTTCGGGTGTGGCGGTTTCGATCAAGCCTTGCTCATAGATAGAGCCAGCCAACGCTGCGGCCTTGGGATTGCCACGCGAGGCAAGATTCTCAGCTTCGCTCAAGGCATCGCGATACTGGCCTGCGCGCAGAGCTGATATTGCAGCCTCTAAAGCGCGCTGATCCGCCGCGGCTTCCAGTGCCATAGGGCTGGCAGGAGCGGGCGTTTGAGCAACCGCCAAAGTGGGTAGTGCGAAGACGCAGGCTAACATGGCAAGGCGCGAACGTGTTAGGCGCATGTCTCAAACATTTCCTTGAAGGCGGCACTGGCGGCCGCAGGGCCCGCTGGCCATGACCAAACCCCAGCCGATACCGCCAGAAAGTCTGCCCCAGCTTTTACGAGGTCTGCCCCATTGTCTGGGGTGATGCCGCCAATGGCTACACACGGGATTTCCATAATCTCTTGCCACCATGAAAGTATGTCCAGATTGGCCCGCGTTGGTGCCGCTTTTGTGGTAGTGTAGAAAAAGGCACCAAACGCGACATAGTCCGCCCCCGCTTCGGCAGCCTCCATCGCAAAATGGCGGCTGTCGTGACAGGTGACGCCAATGACCCCATCCTTTCCAACCTGCTTTCTCGCTTGGTCAATAGTGCCATCAGACTGGCCAATATGAACGCCGTCAGCCCCAGCCAGTTTGGCCAAATCTGCCCGGTCATTGACGAGGCAGGCTACACCCAAGTCTTGTGCCATTGGAAAGATTGCTGCTGCTGCGTCAAGAATTTCAGCGTCCGCCGCTTCTTTTAGTCGCAATTGCAGGCAAGCCACATCGCCAGCCTCAATAACTTCACGCAAGGACTTGGCAAACAGGTCCAGATTTTCGATTTTAGGCGGCGTGATGAGATAGAGCCGCGTTTTTGGACGGTCCGACACGAGTGATTGGCTCCTAAATGATCGATTGAGCAGAACAGATGTTGGACAGATGCCAACATTGTGAGATGCACAACCACTGAGAAACAGGCACATGACGCGCCTTCAACGATTTTAGAGATGTCTATGACCCAAGCCACGCCTCCCGCCAAGCCTGTCCCCAACAACCAGCGCGGTTTCCTAGCTTGGGTCGAGCGGGTCGGGAACCTTTTGCCCGATCCTGTAATGATCTTTGTCTGGTTGATCGGCTTCCTGATGGTGCTGTCTGTGATCGGATCGGCGCTGGGTTGGTCGGCATCCTTGCCGTTCGCCGGTGAGAAGCCACCCAGTGGTGCCGTCTTGAAAGACGGAATTCTGATCTTTGACGCCACCAGTCTGTTTACCGAAGACAATCTCAAGAAGCTGATTGTCGATATGCCACGCACATTGACAGGCTTTGCGCCGCTGGGTGTCGTTTTGGTCGTGTTGTTAGGGGCCTCGGTGGCAGAGCGCTCTGGCCTATTCAGCGCCTTGATCCGCAACAGCTTGCGCGATCTGCCTCGTGCTTTTCTCACCCCTGTGGTTTGTTTGATTGGCATGACCAGCCATCATGCGTCGGATGCGGGTTATGTGGTTTTCATTCCTTTGTGCGGTTTGGTCTATGCAGCCGCAGGCCGTCACCCTCTAGTGGGCATCGCGGCGGCCTTTGCGGCCGTCTCAGGCGGTTTTGCCGGCAATATCACCCCGGGCCAGCTTGACGTGCTTTTGTTTGGCTTCACCCAAGAGGCAGCCCGTATCATTGACCCGACTTGGACCATGAACCCCTTGGGCAATTGGTGGTTTATTCTGGCCATTGTCGTTCTGTTTACCCCCATCATCTGGTTCATCACCGACCGGGTGTTGGAACCGCGCTTGGGCCCGTGGACGGGCCAGCCTGATGATGATCTCAAAGCTGAATTGACAAAATCGGTTGTCACACCAGATGAAAAGCGGGGCCTGGCTTGGGCTGGCTTATCGGCCCTTCTTGTGATCGCGGTTTTTGCTGCTTTGTCCTTGTGGCCCGGCTTCACCCCGTTGATTGATGAGAGTCAGAAGGGCACTGCCCAACTGCAGCCCTTTTATCAGGGCCTGATTGCAGCCTTCACACTGCTTTTCCTGCTCGGTGGTATCGCATTTGGAATCTCGGTTAAGTCGATCCGCTCCTCGTCAGACGTGGTTTCCATGATGACTGAAGGCGTTCGGTCGCTGGCCCCTTATATCGTCTTTGCCTTCTTTGCCGCCCATTTTATCGCTATGTTCAGTTGGTCGAACTTAGGCCCAATCGCCGCGATCAATGGGGCGGCAGCTTTGAAAGAGCTCAGCCTGCCCGCGCCGTTCCTGCTGGTCTGCGTGCAAGCCTTCTCGTCCTTCTTGGACTTGTTCATTGGTTCGGCTTCGGCCAAATGGAGTGCGATGGCACCCGTCGTCGTGCCGATGTTCATGCTGCTCGGCATCTCGCCTGAAATGACGACGGCGGCTTACCGTATGGGCGATAGCTATACTAATATTGCCACGCCCTTGATGGCCTATTTCCCGCTCGTCCTCGCCTTCTGTCGCCGTTGGGACAAGAATGTCGGCGTTGGCACGCTTTTGTCGATGATGCTGCCGTTTGCTTTGGCTTTCATGGTCGCAGGCATGGCGATGACAGCGGCTTGGGTCTATTTCGACTGGCCGTTGGGCCCCGGCGCTTCGGTGCATTACAGCCTGCCGGGGACTAAGTAGGTCCTCGATCAGCCCCGCTGGAACGGATAGAAGTCTGACCCAAGTCTCATGATCTGGGTCAGCTCATCCAAGGCTGTCCGCCCTTCGTTCAGTAGGCTGGGATCGGCCAAATCATCAGGTCCCAAGGTCTCGCGATAATGGCGGTTCACCCAAGCGACTAAATCCCCATAGAGCGCCGTATCGAGCACCGCACGTGCGCTGACCGCTTGTAGCTTGGCGTCATCCAGCACCACCCGCAACCGCAGGCAGGCCGGCCCGCCGCCATTGCGCATGGACTGGCGGACGTCGACGAACTGTACCCGGCCAATGGGTCCATTGCTGGCCACCAGCTTTTCCAAATAAGCATTGGTCGCCGCATTCTCGCGACATTCCTCAGGCGCAATCAGGACCAAACGGTCTTCGCCCGGCATGGATAGCAATTGGGTGTTGAACAAATAGGATTTGATCGCGTCCGCCAAGGGCACTTCAGCCTCGGGCACCTCAACGATAGCCACTTCCATCAAGCCATCACAGGCGCGTTTGATCGCCTCATAGGCGCCCAGCCGATCTTCGAATGCGTGCTCGTGGCAGAAAAGGACCTGAAGGCTAGCCACCGCCACCACGTCGTTGTGGAAGGCTCCAGCCTCAATGGCTTTAAGGCTTTGCTGCAGATGCAGGACACGGGTTGGCGCAAGGCCATGGCGGCGCGCGATGGCTTCACCGGTCTGCAGGGTCTGACGGGCTGGAAAACGTGTCTTTTGTTGGCCAAAGCCATTGCGGCCCCAGACAAAAATCTCCACCCCTGCTGCGCCATGGCTCGCGCACAGGCGCATGTGGTTGGCCGCGCCCTCATCGGCAAACAAGGGCTGATAGGGCAAGGCCTTGTGAACGGCAAAGTGGTTTGTATCGGCAAAGATCGCCCGCAAGCTGCGCTCGGTTTGGCTGGCCTCCAACGCGCGGTGCGGCATGGTCAGAAGGTTAGCTGGGCTGAAATGTAGGCGGCCATCGCTACAATCCGCTGACGGCGATACGGTAGCGGCATTGGCCGCCCACATCTGAGCGGAAGAAGATACATTGCGCACGAGCGCGGGGTCTGCCTCCCAAGCTTGGGCTAGAATCTCCGCGTCTGAGCCTGAAAAGCCAATCGCTTTAAGGGTGGTTAGGTGTGGGCGCTCGTGCGGGGGCAGCAGCCCCTGCACTAAACCGGCATCGGCAAGCCTCTTGGCCTTCGCAAGGCCTTGGAGGGCACCTTCCTTAGGGCGCGAGACGGCAGTCGCATTGGCAGCAGAAGCCAAATTGCCAGCACTGAGCCCGCCATAATTGTGGGTTAAGCCAACCAAACCATCGAAATTTGCTTCAAACGCCAAGACCAACCCCTTTGTTGTCATGGCCACGGGCTATAGACATAGGCTTTGGTGTCAAGCCTGTTGTGCCAGCACTTTGGCCTGTAATGAACGGTCTCCGCGAACCAAAAGCCAGAGGCCGATGACCAGATTGCTGAGCAATGTCACCGCGAACGCAATGGAGCTCGCGATGTTGGTCTCGGGCCAGCCCAGTGCCATGACGGAGCTTACCAGGATGAGTATAGCACCCAATATCGCGACGGCGGATAAAAGGCGCGGCAGGCTGCGCGCTTGGAACAAAAAGAAGAACCCAATCAGCGTTGCCAAGGCCAATCCGAGGGCACCTAGATCAAAGGCGGCATTGGCGGTATCTCGCAACAAGCGGTGCAGCGCTTCTGCCCCCGGCGCGCCCAAAAGATTGGGCTGTGTCTGATTGTCGACCAAGGCAAAACGGATCGCCCAGGTCGCTGTTGAGCTGATCGCTTCAAACAACCGCCAGCCCAGAACCAGTCCGGCACCTAAACGGCTGATCGGCTCAATCCAGAGCGCAAAACTGACCGCAAGACCAACGCTTAAGACACTCGAGACGCCATAGCTTAAAAGGGCCAGGCGATAGAGGCCTTCATTTTGGGCCATTTTGATGCCGGTAGCCGCAAAGTCCCCTGATACGACAAAGCTGCTGACGATCTGAAAGCCTGCCATATGGGTGAGTGTCACGACCAGAAGCAGAAGGCCCGTGAGCCGCGCGGGGGTCCAGATTTGAGGGCTTGCGGTCATGGAACGTACCTTTTTGGCGGGGATTAAAAAAGGGCCACCGACGCGTCGCCGATGACCCTGATGTTGAGGTGACTTACTGCCGCTTAGAGGGCCCGGCGACGCCGGATTTCGCTGGCGGCATAGATGAACCCACCTGCAACGACCAAGCCAATCCAGAAGCTGGGTTGCGCAAGGCCCTTAGAAAAGTGCGCTAGGATTTCAGTTACTGGGACGGTGGGGACTTGGTCGCTGCTGCGCTCCGCAAGGCGGCTCATCCCGTCGGTCATAGGTTCGCCAATCAGGCGGCCAGCGGGTTCCCACAGGGCGTTCAAGATCATGTCATTGTCATCGCCGCGATAGGCAATGGCCATGTAGACGAGGGGCACAACAAACAGGGGGGCAAAGGCTGCAACGAAGGGCATTTTAGGGGCCCAAGCGCTGACCATGGTCACCCAGCCGTACACCGGCAAAGCCCAACCGATATAGAAGAGAAGTCCTACTGCCAGCACAGCCCACATTTTGGTAGCATTGAGGAAGACTGCCCCAGCGCTGACGCCTGTAATACCAACATTGCCAATGGTTGCGACAGCGAGACCCGTGATCGCAATGTGCAAGACAATCGTCACAGCCAGGGCAAAGAACAAACCGACCCCAACAATCGAGACAAGCTTCGCACTTGTGGTCTGAAGATCGCTGACAGGCATGGACTTCCAGAACAAGATGGTGCGATCCTTGCGCTCGTCATGCAAAGCCCCTGCCAAGACAAACAGGATAGAGATGAGCGCGATGCCTAAGGGCAAAACCGCTGCCGCTGCTGTCCCAACGGGCAATATGGCCTCGAGCCCGGCTTTGGTTTTAGGATCAATCGCTTGATCCAGTGTTTTGGTTTCACCATCCGGGCTGGTGATTGTAATTTTGCCGTCGGGCCCACGTTTGACAGTGGCACCGCCATCTTCGGCATCAAGGATCATCTGACCTTGCGCACCGCCGGATCGTTCGGCATTTGCGAATTTTTCAGGGTCAAACCCAAAGCGCGCATTGCCGGTCAATGTGGCAAACGTCGTAACCGCGAGCAGAATGGCTGCGATCACGAGGGGGGTGATGACCAATGCACCACGATTATCGGCCATATCCCGCCGAATAAGGGTCAAAAACTTGTTCATGAGAACACTCCCGCAGGAAGGGTGAAGCTGACAACAGCTGTTTGAATATTGAGGCCAGTGGCGGGGTCAAACGACCATTCCACACCGCCAACGCCGAGAAGAAGCAAGCCGACGAGTGCCAGAACTACGCCCGAAGTTCGGGCCAGTTTCACCACCACATCCCCACTGCTTGGGATTAGTGCGAGCTTCGATGCGCTCGCCTTGGAATTGATCGCTTTGCCCGGAAAGGCGCGGCCTTCAGCCGGTGCCTGACGCTGGGCCAACGTGAAAAGTAAGCCAGTAATCATCATGACCCCCTATTGCGCCAACGCGACAAACAAATCGGCAAGACCAACCCGGCGGGGTTCACCAAAGGTCTTCAATTGGTCCGGGGCAACACCGTCGAACACGAAAGTGGTGCGGCCCAGAAGCGAGCGGCCATAGAGCGGGCGCAAGGCTTCGGCTTCGGCTTTCTGATTGTCGAGGACATCGACCGCCAAGAAGCGTTCCGCAATGACATCCATCGATGCGTCCAGCGTGACCGCGCCATCGCGAATAAAGATCGCATGGCTCAAAATTGGCTCGACCTCGTCAACCTGGTGGGTGGTGATGATCACCGTCCGGGTCTCGTCGAAGAAGTCCGACAAAATGGCGTCATAAAAGCCGCGGCGGTTGACGATGTCGAGGCCCAAGGTTGGCTCGTCCAGAACCAGAATGCGCGCATCAATCGCCAGGGCAATGGCCAGATGGACTTGCACGATCATGCCTTTGGACAGCGCCTTAATCTTGGAGTCCAATTGAACCGTTGTGGTCTTGAGGCGGGCAATTGCTTTGGCTTGGTCAAACTTAGGATGCAGACCTGCAACCCAATCGAGAAGGTCAGCTACTTTTGCCCAGCGGGGCAGGGTGGCGACGTCGGCGATGAAGCACACTTGTTCCATTAAGACGGCCCGCTGCATCAAAGGGTTCATCCCCATGACTTGCAGATCGCCTTGATAGTCAGAGAGGCCGAGTAGGCAGTTGAGTAGCGTGGACTTACCCGCCCCATTGGCCCCGATCACACCGACAATACGGCCGGCTGGGATCTCAAGGCTAGTCGGCTTAAGCGCTTGCTTCTTGCCATAGTTTTTTGCCAGTCCCTTGGCCGAGATTAAAACTTCCGTCATTGCCCATTCCCCTCAATATCTTTTAGCAATTCTTGTGCGCTCAAGCCCAAACGCTTGATGCGGGTCACCACGACCGGCCATTCTTCTTTTAGGAAGGTGTTGCGTTCGCTGGCGCTCAAACCTTTGCGCGCGCCATCGATCACAAACATGCCGAGCCCTCGGCGACGTTCGACCAGACCGTCATCGGCCAATTCTTGATAGGCTTTTGAAACGGTCAAAGGATTGACCTGAAGGTCCAAAGCCACTTGCCGAACGGACGGCAAAGGCTCTCCTTCTTTTATGCCACCATCAAGAATGGCAGACAGGACCCTGTCCTTGATCTGCCTCCAGATGGGTTGATCGTCGCGCCAAGCTTGCGTCATAGACAACTCCCAAATAGCTAGAACTTGCTGTTCTAGCGTTCTGGTGTGTTGGTATAGTAATACACCACCCGTGTCAAGCGGCGTTTTTGTGGGGCGCTGGGAGGTGGAAGCACCCCATCACCGGCTTCGCCGGCATCGGCGCATGCGCCGATGTGTCCCGAAGGGACCGAAGGGGTGGTTCACGCAAAGTGCAGGCTCACCTAACCGGGCGAGCCCTAGCCGCACTAAAATAGATCGCGTTCATCACCAGCGAATCGAGGCCATCGGCCATGCCGCGATAGGTCGGGTCTATGGTGAAGGCGACGACATAGCCGCGCCCTTTGGCTTGAACAGCCACAGCTGGCTTAAAGGCCAATTGCTTGCGAATATCATCCCATACAATCCCGCTAGCTTTGACTTGGTCTGGTCCAGCAAAGCGCACGACATTGTCGCCGACATCTGCGGTCAGCGGGCGATAGATGTCGGAGCCTGCGACCATCATGTGCAGGGTTGGCGCGATGCCCGCCGTCAGCCAATGATCCTTCGCTGTTTCACCGCGCAAAATGGCCCCGTCCAATTCGGTTGGATCGCGGTTGGTCTCAGCAATGGCCTGCTTATAGGTGGTCTCATCGGGGAAATTGATGCCGTCAACGCCAGACACCCCGGCTTTGGCTTTGGGTTCAGGCAGGCGACCCTTGGCTTCAGCCTCCGATAGCGTGGCTTGCTCGCGGCGTAGGCCAATCAGATCCACATCCGGGTCTGCCATCCACGCCGTTGCCGTGCCCAGCGAGATGAGGACCCCGCCATTCTGCACGAAATTGCGCAGGTTACGGGCACCGGTTTCACCCAAAGCCGTGCCATAGCTGCCCTCGCCATCGGGCAAGATCACAACGTCATAGCCGCTTAGCGGCTGGCTAGCCAAACGCCGCATCCGAACCGGGGTAACCGGCACGCCAAATTTACGCTCCAGCACATAACGGGTGGCACCAGCGGAATTGCGGTCCGCGGGGCTATCCCAAGCCAACAGAATGCGGGGATTGCGCAGTTTAAGCGCTTTGTCAGAGCCCAAGCTTGGACCATTGGTGACCCAAGATCCGTTAAAGCCGGTTAGCGTCGCCCCGGTTTCGGCTACAAGGCTCGCCAGCTTAGTGGTCAGGTCGGCCCCATTTTCGCCGCGCGCAATGACGAGGCTGCCTGCAGGATAAGTCTTGCCTTCCAACGTGAAGGCTTCTTCCATGGTGCGCAAAACAACGCCTTGTTGCAGGGCCTTTGCCATAAAGCGCGTCGTCGCGGTGGAGCCAGAGGCTGCGACAAAGGCCACCCTTGCGTCTGGATTGATCACTTGCCCGGCTTGAATCATCGACATGCTGGCTTTTTGGCTCGTCACGGCAGGATCGGTCGCGCACGGCACAACCTCAACATTATAGAGAAGGGGTAGCGACCAACCGGTCACATCATAGATCTGATCGCTAAGACCCGCGCGCCGACGGCGCTGTTGCTCGGCCACAAAACTGGCCTCCATTGCTGTGTCTTGCTCCAGCAAGTTGCGGATCAGCCGCTTTGTCGGTTGAGCGGCTGAAACCACATAAGTACCCGCTGCAAAGGTGCGGCCACAGGCTGTGAAATTGCTCGTCGTGCGGCCGACCTCAATGCCTTGCCGGCTCAGCAAAGCAGCTAATTTGTCGGTGTTGGACTGATCGGTCTGGGTTGGCAGAATATAAGACTTCACGGCCTCAGCCTTGCCTTCTGCAATGGCGGTGCGCTGGAAGTCGTAGAAGGAGCGGACAAACCGCCCGCGCTCGCGGGCGGCTACTTCCAAGGTCGACAAAACGGCGACGAATTGGCTTTTGACGGTATCGCGGAAGGCAAACTTTGACCCATCACTGCGTCGGGCGACCATGCCGCGAGACGAGCCCTGCTCAAATGTCATGGCAATGCTGCCGTGTGCCGTCGGCCAGCCATCGCCATAGCCCGGATAGAACAAATCATAGCTCTCGCGCGTAAAATAGAGCAGGCCGAACTGATCAAACCAGCGGCCATTGTTTTGACCCAGAAGGTTTTTAAGCGCGAGTTGCTCGCCGGTCACATTGGGATTGATGGGCTGGGCTTCTGGCGGGAAGAAGAAGCTGCGGTCGCTGCCCATTTCATGGCTGTCGACTAAGACGACAGGAAAATACTTCAACACCGCCGCCGTGTGCCCGCGTGTTTCTGGCTGGGTGAGTGCAAACCAGTCGCGGTTTAAGTCAAACTGCATGTGGTTGACGCGCCCGCCAGGCCAAGGTTGGTCGCGCTCTGCCGACATCGGGTCGCCGTCGGGTGCTATGCCGGTGCTATTGAGATTGGTGCCGATAAAGCGATCGCGGCCATCGGGATTTTGGATGGGTACAATGATCACCAGCGTATTGCGCTTGATCTCTGCTATACGCGGATCGCCGCGCGCGGCTAACAAGTGATAGGCAAGCTGAAGCGAAGAATCCGCAGGCCCAATTTCGTCACCATGAACGGAATAGGCCAACCAAACAACAGCGGGATGACGCGCAATGATGGCTTCTGCCTCACCGGCACCCAGTTTACGTGGATCTGCCAGTTTTTGGGCATCGGCCTGAATAGCGTCGAGGTTGGCGATCTTTTCCGGGCTACCGATCGCAGCATAGATCAAGCGCTTGCCCTGCCACGACCGGCCATAGTCGAAAATCTTCATCTGGTCTGGGGCATAGGCAGCCAAAGCTTCAAAATAGCGGACAATTTGGGCATGCGGCGTGATGGCTTCGCCAATTTGATAGCCCAAAACACGCTTTGGTGACGGAACGGCTGGATCGTAATTGGCACCGGGCCAATAAAAATCCGGCTCGACCGGTGGGACAGTCCCTACCGCACCCAGCTCTTCATGCGGGACACTCTGGCTTTGCGCAATTCCAGCCGCTGGAATCATGGCCGTTGTGGCAAATAAAGCCATCATTAAGCGAGATTTGAACATGTTGCGCCCCCAATTCCTAAAACCCGTTTTGCCGGGATAGGTGTAAAGCGCCCTGAACTGGCGTTCAAGTTGTTGGGCTGGGTTTAGGCCACGTCAGACTGGTTGGTGTCTTCAGACACTTCGTTCATTTGTGTTGCCCGCATCAGCGCGTTGGCGAGCGCTTCTGCGCTGATCGGCTTGGTGACAAAGTCTGTCATGCCTGACGCCATGCACATGGCGCGATCTTCTTTTCGAGCATTGGCGGTGAGGGCAACGATGGGGGTATGACGATTGATGCCCTCACCCGCCCGCACGCGGCGGGTGGCGGTCATGCCATCCATGATGGGCATTTGCACGTCCATCAAGACGACATCAAAGGCTTGCAGCTCCATGGCCTCCAGCGCTTCAACGCCATTGGTCGCCCAAACTGTATTGACGGGCCAAAGGTCGAGCATAGCGGCAAGGATACGCCGGTTGAGCTCATTATCATCGACCGCCAAGACTTGCAGGGGCCGAGTGATCTCGGTCTCTTGGGCCGCCTCATGGTCCGCGGATTCCAGCGCTAGCGTGGCTTCGAGCCGCCCCTCGAACAAAAAGGTCGAGCCTTTGCCGGGAGCAGACCTTAGGGTCAGATCGCCTTGCATCTGTTGCGCAAGGGACTTCGCAATCGCAAGGCCTAGGCCTGTACCGCCAAAACGGCGCGTGATGGTACTATCGGCCTGAATAAAGGCCTTAAAAATCGAAACTTGGCGATCAAGTGGGATACCAACACCGGTATCTTTAACTTCGATGCCCAACCGGCAGTCCCGCCCGGTGGTCGCACTGCTGAACCTTATGGTCACACCGCCAGAGACGGTAAATTTCACCGCATTTGACACCAGATTAAAAACAATCTGACGCAAGCGCGTGGGGTCTCCAATCACCATGTCCCAATCAAGTCGGGTCGTATCAATCTTCAAATAAAGGCCTTTGGATGCCGCATGTGGGCCCCAAAGTGTCTCGAGCTCAAGCGCTAATTGCTTCAGACTGGTTGGGTGTTTTTCGATTTCCAGCTGGCCCGCTTCAATCTTGGCATAGTCCAAAACGTCATTGACCATCGCCATCATCAAACGACCGGCCTCATTGAACATGCGCACATAATTGGCTTGTGTCGTGTCCAAAGTCGTGCGTGCCATCAGTTCGGCAGAACCGAGCAAAGCATTGAGCGGCGTACGTAATTCGTGACTCATCATCGCCAAGAAGCTCGATTTGGCTTCATTCGCATGCTCAGCCGTTTGCTTGGCAATCTCAAGGGCTTCTTCGCGGGCCCGCCGCTCTGTCTCATCGCGCAGGGCAATGATGCGGAAGGCCATGCTGTCAACCATGCCCACGCTGAAGGTGGCTGAAATAGGCACATCATGGCCGGCGCAATGACGCCCGTTGAAATTGCTGACTTGACCTTCGTTGAGGTGGGTTGGGTCAATGAAGCGATCAATATTGGTGCCAGTGATACTGCGTGGGTTCTCCACACCGAATGCTTGCGCAGCCGCGTGGTTCATCAGAAGAATCTGATTGTCAGCGTCCAGGGTGATCAAGGCGTCGCGTGATTCAAGAATGTAGCTCGTCAGGGTCTGGCGGGCTTCAATCGCGATCTGCGCATTCAACTCACCCATTTCTTCGGACATTAAAGTAATGGAACGCTCTAAGCGGTGGCGCGCGCGTGCATCATCATCATAGGCTGACGAGATCAAAGCGTAAAAGCGCTCTTGCTCCATTTTCCCATTTTGATCGGTGCATTGTTCGATCTGACGCGCCAGCAAACTGTGCATCAGGCCGCCTCGAACACCGTGACGGTCATGGTTTGATTATGCAGGTTACACGTGCCTTGGAAGCCATTAGGCGAAATCTCGCCGTAGGAATAGAAGCCGGCATGAGCGATCCCGCCCAGCGCATCGACGACCGCTCGGACTTCTTCTGTGGCTCGCTGGCCCAGAAGCAAGCGCCGACCGATGCAGGAAACCAGCATAGCAAAGCCGTGATTGTCGCCTCCAGCAGCAGCAAGGCCAGCTTTGCCAGCCCCTTCAATGAGGCCATTGGTTTCACCGACCATCAATTGGGCGGTCCAGCCTTCGGGCATGTCGCCAGCAAAGGTCATCGCCCCGGTTGCTTCGTCAATACCCAGAATTGTCCGCACCACGGTATCGGCGGGGTTGGCTGGATTGCTGACTTGTAAGGGGTAGAACAGCGCAGAACCCGGCAATTTTTCGGCCTCATCACCGAGGTAGCGCTTGTAAAGCTCAAGGGCAGATTTGTTATCGAGTTGATAAAGGGTGTTGCCTTCGGATTTGGTAATCTTCCGCATCGGGCCAAACACTTCCCAGCCGCCGAACGAGCCCGTGCGCAGGCGCAAGCCAGTTCCGAAGAAGGCCACGGCCACCACTTTTCCGGGGCTCATTGGGCCGGAACACCCAACCAAGGTTTCGCCGAACCGGTCGCCATCGCCAGCTAGGCCGCCATTGATGGAGGCATGGGTACCCAATACGCTGCGGAAGCCTTCGACCAGAGCGGAGCCATTCACGCGTGCACCGTCGGAAACGATAAAGACGCCTGCCAATTCTTCGCCGTCAAAGCGGTTTGCCAGTGCTTCCCCGATGCCAAAGCTTTCGCTTGCCGTGTCAATATCGGCCTCAACCACTTGGACGCTGACATTGTCAAAGCCGAGAACGGCAGCAAAGCCGCCGCCGACATAGGCCTGACCATTGGCGATCTCGCCGCCGGTCGTACATCCAATGACTTTTGCGTTTGGCAGCAAGGCCTTTAGTTTTTCAAAGGCATCGGTGGAGCGGGCCACTTCCGGATCCAAGAAGGTGAAAACGACTTCATAGGAATCTGGTGCGAAGTCCGCTGGTATTTCCCAGCAGCCTTGTTGAAAATGCAAAACACAATGCCGCATTGGGGTCCCCTTACACACTACGGGCTCCAGATAACACCAAAGTGATTTAAATTTCGTTGCGGGTGGCCCCTTATAACAAAGGGACTACGCAAGAACCTAGTAAGCGTTGAGCTTGGCCCACCGGTCTCGATGGAAGCCACTTGATCCGTAGAGGGTTTCCAATACCCGGGCACGTTTCAAGTAAAAGCCACTGTCATGGGCATCGGTCATGCCGATCCCGCCATGCATTTGGATTGTCTCATTGGTGACCAATTGCAACGTATCGCCGGCTCGCGCCTTGGCGAGGCTAACAGCTTCGCCAACACCTTTGCCCCGATCAATCGCATCAATGGCGGCCACCACGCAGGAGCGCGTCAACTCGATCTCCACCAACATAGCAGCTGCGCGGTGCTGCAGCGCTTGGAAGGAACCGATCAATTGGCCAAATTGGGTGCGGGTTTTGAGGTAGTCGTGCGTCATGTCGAACGTGGCTCCGATGAGGCCCATCATTTCGCAACACAGCCCGATCCGGCCATAATCGAGAACGAGATCAAGCGTCGCGTCATCCAGTGGTTTGCCGCCCAAATAAGTGCCATCGCTGACGGCAACCTGGTCAAACGTCACATCCGCTAAATCGCGCGCATCGACGCCCGCTAGCGCATGGCGCGTCACACCTGGCGCATCGCTTGCGACCAAGAATGCCCCAAGACCCGCATCGGCCTTAGCGATGACGATTAAGATCTGCGCATGGGCTCCATCGGGAACAAAGCGCTTCTTGCCTGAAAGGCTCCAGCCGTCGGCAGTCTTGGTGGCTTTCGCATCAATTTTGTGCGGGGCATGGTGCGCCCCTTCATCCAAAGCCAAAGCAAAGCTTGAGCTCCCGTCCGCGATTTTTGGCAGAAACTCGTCCTGCTGCGCAGCATTGCCCTGCAGCTTCAAGATGGATGCGGCCATCAGGCCAGTTTGGAACAAGGGCGAGACGCCCAAGGTGCGCGCTTGGGCTTCCAGCACGAGGCCCATGGCGCGCAGACCCATGTCTGAGCCGCCATGTTGCTCGCCTATCAGGGCACCAGCAAAGCCCATGGCCCCAATCTCGCCCCACAAGGAAGGGTCGAGCGTTTCCTTTGAATCGCGCAATTTGCGGAAGCTGGCCACAGGCGCATTGTCGGAGAAAAACCCGTCAGCTGCATCCTTTAGGAGGGTTTGGTCTTCATTGAGTGAAAATGCCATCGGGCCCTCCTATTGATGGTCGCGCAAGCCAAGCACGCGCTTGGCTACGATGTTCAGATTGACTTCCGACGTACCACCTTCGATCGAATTGGCTTTGGCCCGCAACCAGTCACGTGTGACCTTTAGTGCCTCAGGACGATAGCCTTCGCCTTCCCAGCCAAGGCCTTCCATGCCCAAAGCTTCGACCAAAAGCTCTGTCTTGTCTTGGTTGAGTTTGGCAGCTGCGATCTTCAGGACAGACGCATAATGGGAAACCTCCGCCCCGGCTTTTGCTTCTTCTTGCCCGCGGCGCATGGTCAGGTGAAAGGCCCGTTCATACATGCGCTGTTTCGTGATGCGCGAACGCAGGTCGCTATTGGCCAGTTTGCCATTTTCGAGGCCAATCGATTCCTTGGCGGCGTCCACCAAATCAAGGCCTGCCCCGCCGCCAAAGCCCGAAGCCGAAATATTGGTGCGCTCAAACTGCAAGATGCGTTTGGCAACGTCCCAGCCTTTGTTTTTGGGGCCCAGCATTTGTGATGCAGGAACGCGTACATTGGTTAGGAAGGTCTCGCAGAAGGGCGAAGCGCCGGAAATCAGTTTGATCGGGCGGGCTTCCACGCCGGGCGTCTTCATATCGAACAAAAGAACTGAGATACCTTCATGCTTGGGGGCATTTGGTTCGGTTCGTACCAAGCACAACATCCAATCGGCGTGGTTTGCATAGGACGTCCAAACCTTTTGCCCATCGACGACATAATGATCGCCATCTAGAACGGCGCGCGTCTGTAGGCCCGCCAAGTCCGACCCGGCACCTGGTTCTGAATAGCCTTGGCACCACCAAGTGCGGCCATGCACCATATCGGGCAGATAGGTTTGCTTTTGCTCTTCGGTGCCAAACTCCAAGATCACGGGGCCAAACATCCAGATCCCGAAGGAGAGCAGGGCCGGGCGGGCATTGATGCGGCGCAATTCATCTTGCAGCACACGGTCCTCTTCTCCGGTTAGGCCGCCGCCGCCATAGGCCTTTGGCCATTTGGGCGCTGTCCAGCCTTTTGACGCCATGGCTTCCAGCCAAGCTTTCGCGTCTGGGTTTTTGAAGGTTGCGTTGCGGCCACCCCAGACTGTTTCGCTTTCTGGCATGGGGGTTCGCATAGAGGCGGGGCAATTGGCTTCAAGCCAAGCCCGCGTTTCTTGTCGAAAAGTCTCAATGTCGGTCATGATGCCTCCGCTCACCTTGATGGGCCGCCTCTTTTGGACGTTGCAGTTTAATTAGAACCCTTGGCAGGCGCTGACTAGCCCCCAAGCTGGGCTGATCCTGGTCAAAGTTTTTAGCGCATTGGGGCAGACGTTTTGCCCGTCTGAATTCCCGCCAGATTGACGGCATGGATCAGCATAAATAGCGCAACCACAGCGCAGATGATCGACAGGGTTGTCCAGGGGATCATGCGGACCTTGCCGAATTCAGCGGGCCTTGAAGCCCGCCAAGAGGAAAAACCAAACCCGCCAAGACTTAAGAGGAGAAGGACTAAAGTTGTTGACCAATCCACGTCTGCGGCTCGCTCATTGCGTGTTGACCATTGGCAGGGAATGGCCTGTGCGACCTAGCCTCGGCACCCTGCTGGGTTTTGTCCCAGATCGACGGAGAAAGATAGATGCGCCAGATCGCCCGAAACAGTGCTGGCACTTGGCAATCATGCCTGGTCGGGCAAGTCTTGCGCCGACATCTGCGTCTTCGGTGACATTGAAAGTGTCCCACCCACCAGCGCCACGCAAGTATGTGATATCAAAGTGATTGGAGGTTCCGCCAAGTGGCAAAAAACGGGAAACATGCACCAGCGCTGGCAGGATCAGGCGGAACCAGACCGCATAGTCGAGCGCAAACTGGCGGCTGATCCAGCTTTCCCGCTCATTCCAAATCACTAGGTGCGCTTGGACGACTGCCAATGTCGCAGGGCCATACCGAAAGGCATGCCACGCTTCGCATAGATGGCCCGCCGCCACACAGCCGATTTCTGGACTTTTCTTCATGGCATTTCATTTTGTTCCGGCGAAAGAAGCACCTCCTTCTTCAACGATCGCCTATGCCCAATGAGTCAAAAACCATCTGAAATTGTATAAATATTTCTGGTTGAGCAAGCCAAGCGATTGAGTTTAACCTGCACGTGAGTGGTTCAAGCGGTTGCGTGTGTCGGCGTGGCTGGCTAGAAGCGCCTAACGAAATTTTGTGCTGCACAGGGGACATTTTATCCATGAACGTTCATGAACATCAGGCCAAAGAAGTCCTCGCAAGCTATGGTCTTCCCGTTCCTCCAGGCATTGCAGCTTTCTCCGTCGATGAAGCCCAAGCCGCGGCTCAGAAATTGGGCGGGTCGATGTGGGTGGTAAAGTCGCAAATCCATGCAGGTGGTCGCGGCAAGGGCAAGTTCAAAGAACTGCCCCCCGAAGCAAAAGGCGGCGTGCGTCTTGCATTCAGCCTCGATGAAGTGGCTTCCCACGCAAAGGACATGCTGGGCAATACGTTGGTGACCGTGCAAACCGGGGCGGCTGGCAAGCAGGTTCAGCGGCTATATATCGCTGGCGGCGCAGACATTGCGCGCGAACTTTATCTCTCGGTTCTGGTTGATCGTGGTACAGGCCGTGTTGCCTTTGTCGCTTCTGAAGCTGGCGGCATGGACATTGAGACTGTGGCACATGACACGCCAGAGAAAATCTCCACCATCGTCATCGACCCTGCTGTCGGTGTCACCCCTGCTGACAGCGCAAAGGTGGCCGAGGCCCTCAATCTCGACGCTGGCCAAGCGGATGAGTGCCATGACCTCTGCGTGAAGCTCTATACCGCCTTCACCAAGGGCGACATGGAAATGTGCGAAATCAACCCGCTGATCGTCGAAGAAGGATCAGGCAAGCTCGTTTGCTTGGATGCGAAGATGAGCTTTGATTCCAACGCAGAGTTCCGTCACCCCGAATGGGCCGCGATGCGCGACCTGTCCGAAGAAGATGACAAGGAAATCGAGGCCTCCAAGTATGACCTCGCCTATATCGCGCTCGACGGCACGATTGGCTGCATGGTCAATGGCGCAGGTCTTGCCATGGCCACCATGGACATCATCAAGCTTTATGGCGAAGAGCCTGCCAACTTCCTCGACGTAGGTGGCGGTGCAACGCGCGAAAAAGTGACGGCCGCGTTCAAGATCATCACCGCCGACCCAGCCGTAAAAGGCATTCTGGTCAATATCTTCGGCGGCATCATGCGCTGTGATGTGATCGCTGAAGGTGTGGTTGCAGCCATCACCGACGTCGGCCTAAAGGTTCCTTTGGTGGTGCGTCTGGAAGGCACCAATGTCGAACTGGGCAAGCAAATCCTGCGCGACAGTGGTCTGGCCGTGGTGCCAGCCGATGATCTGGCCGATGCAGCGCAAAAGATCGTCGCGGCGGTTCGCAAGGCGGCTTAAGTTAGCGCCATTCTGAGCTAAGAGGAGTTGAGGGCCCCATCGTTGATGCGGGCCCTCTCTCTTGTAGCCCATCCCAACTGGCACTTTTGTAAGGCTCAGGTTAAAGGGTCGCTATGTCCACACCGAATCCATCCGTGCCCCGCCTAGAACCGCTCGATATTTCCGTTGTGGTCCCTGTCCATAATGAGAGCGGGGCTGTTGCGGGTCTGGTGCAGGAAATTGCGACGGCCCTGAATGGCTGGGCCTATGAGATGATTTTCGTCGATGATACGTCCAAGGACGATACCCATGCCAAACTCGTAGCGCTGAAGGCCACCTATCCGGCCTTGCGCGTTCTGGCCAACCGCAAGAATGCCGGCCAAAGCCGGGCTATTATGAATGGTGTTTTGGCGGCGCGTGCCCCTGTTATCGGCACGCTGGATGGCGATGGTCAAAATGATCCAGCCGACCTTCCTGCCCTTCTGCAGCAACTCAATCGGCCCGATGCGCCACAGGGTTTGGCTTTTGTTGGTGGGCGACGGGTGAAGCGGCAAGATAGCCAAGCCAAGAAATTAGCGTCCCGTTTGGCTAACAATGTGCGCCAAGCTTTGCTGCGTGATGGGGCCGATGATTCTGGCTGCGGCATCAAAGTGGTTCGGCGCGACTTGTTTCTGCGCCTACCCTATTTCGATCACATGCACCGCTACATGCCAGCCTTGGTGCAGCGTGAAGGGGCCATGGCCGAGTTTGCGGTCGTCAATCATCGCCACCGTTCAACCGGTGCGTCCAAATACACCAATCTAGGCCGATTGCTTGCCGCTTTGACCGATTTGGGCGGTGTCATTTGGCTCAGGACCCGCCGCCGCGACTTCGGCCATGTGGACGAAACGTGAGTGTCAGTTCACTCTGCGCCTCAGGGCATACAAAACTGGGGTGATTCGAAGCCATGCTGGTGTTGAGACGTATCTTTGAGATGGTGCCGATCTTGACGATTCCGGTCTTGATCTATGCGCTATTTGGCGGGGTTACGGCGTCCACCCGTGGGCCAGACGTCTTTACCCAGTCGATCGAAAAGGGTGTCTTCGTGCTGACAATGCCGTCTGGCGCGCCTTGGGCGTTGTCTGGCGGCGATCTTCTGTTGATGATGGGCCTGATTATCCTGTTTTTTGAATTGACGCGCGGCGTGGGTGTTAGCCGTTTTGCCATCATCCACCACACCTTGGCAGTCCTGCTTGCCCTCTCGTGCGCAGGGGCGTTTTTATTGTTTGAAGCCTTTGCCACCTCGACCTTCTTCTTATTGACCCTCATGTGCTGGCTCGACATGATTGGTGGGGTGATTTTCAACATCGCCAGTGCGCCGAGTGGCGATCGACGGAATTCCAATTACGATTAAAGTGGAGATTAGATAGCTTGGCCCTTTTTTTTGATGCAGGCTGGTTCAGTAAGCGTTTGGCCGCGCTCAATCTTCAAAAGCAAGACATGGCCCGCGCAGCGGGGTGGACGCCGGAAGAGCTTGCCTTGGTGTTTAAGGATCAGAAGGAAGTCAGTGCGCGCGAAGTCGAGGTCTTGAGCGCCCTCTTACATGCCTCGCCGGGCGAAATCGCCAATCGATGCGGCATCTCGACGCCAGTCGCGGCACAGCCGTTGAACGCTGCGGCACAGATCGACCATTTGCAAAAGCGTGTTGCCGCTTTGGAAGCCCATGTCGCGTCCCTAGAGGCAGCCCTAAGAAGCCGCTAGACGACCAGCTGGACGCGACGTGTCCGGGCAACGCGGGCTTGATAGGCCTTTGCGCCGCGCATAGCCGCGAATGGATCTTCGCCTGTTAGCCCTGCTTCCATCAGAACATGAATGGAAAAACCAGCCGCCGCACTATTTGCATCATAGCGCCCCCGCTCGAATGCCTGTTTGTCGTGATGCGCGCGGCTCGTATAGTCCTGACTTGACCCCCATAGGTCCTCTGGGATCGGCTCAATCGCAGGCACAGCTGTGACTTTGTGCCGATATGGCACAGAAGCAAAAGGTGCATAGGGCGAGAGTGCGTTCATGGCCTGCACATCGCAGGTCATGTGCCACGCAGCCGAAGCGCAGAAAATCTAGTGCGAGCGGGTTAGGTTTTTGGCTGCGATCGCATGGACTTTGGCGCTCGGCCCCGAGCCGCTGGGCATCAGCGCATGAATGGGTCCTTGAAACAGCCCTTCAAAAGCCGGGTCAAATAGGTTCAGGCCACCTGTAAAGGCACCAAAGGCGGGCATGATTAGGCTGCGCCCATCGGTTACAAAGCAGCGCCGCCTAATGCTGCCGCCGCGCTTGCCCGTCACCCGCGCACATGGGTGCAGGTGGCCCGCCACTTCGCCTGACGTCTGCCCGGTTGGCTCATGGCGAAACCACAAGCCGTCATGCTGGAATTCTGCCGCGCGCCTTCCTTCCAGCCAAGCAGGCGGTTCTGGGTCATGATTGCCCTCGATCCAAATGGTTTCGGCTTGGCCGACCAAGCTTTCCAGTTTGGCCCGATCCTCTTGGGCCAATCGGCTGCCTGCGCCCCGGTCGTGGAAGCTATCACCCAAGGCGATCAGGACTTTGGGTGCAAGGGCTACGACTAAAGCCTCAAGGCGACGCAAGGTTTCCGCTGTATCAAAGGGCGGCAGCATAATACCTTTGACGGCAAAGGCAGAACCTTTTTCAAAATGCAGATCGGAGACAATCAGCGTCTGTGTCCGGGGCAAGAATAATGCGGCCTCTGCCAAGGCGACGACAGGGGTCTCATAAAGCTGAAAGGCATGCCCCTGCATCATCAGCCCCTATTTGGCCGGTTCGCTAGCACCTGCTTTGGCGGCCTTCTCGGCCTCTTTCTTCATTTCATCGCGCTCAGTGTCCAGGAGGCGCTGGGCAGGATGGCTCTCTGATTGCCGCCAGACTTTCGGCAATTGGCAAACCCGGACGGACTTCTCAAACACGCTGCCCAACACCATGGTGGAGCCCGAGCGGATGGCGACCGATGCACCAGAGAAACCGTCGGTACCGTCTTTTAGATAGATCTGATCAATCTTGCCGCCCTTGCCAGTAGGCGAAGACTCTAGAATCAAAATCTGGCTGGGCGAAGGCTTCGCCGGATTGCCCGCATGCTGAATGAAGCTCAGCATTTTAGGATGGGCCGCCATCCACACAATGCCGTCTGGATCGACGTCGAGATTATCGATCCCTGTGCCGAGCAAGGCTGCGTCGCGCCGCTTGATCGCCCCAGTGGCCGGATCGCGGTCATAGAGGTAGATGCTGCGGCTGATGGTGGCACTGGCATAAAGCGTCTTGCCGTCGTTTGAGAGAGCCAGCGAATTGGCAAAGCCCAGCCCGCTTTCGAGCTTGTTGCCCTTAGCCCCGTCAAAATACCAAATCGCGCCCGTGCGATCATTACCGGAAACAAAGCTCAAGCTTTCCGATAGAGAGCCCCGTTCGAGGTCACTTTCACTGGTCGCGTAAAAGCTATTGGCACTGGTCGCCACGATGTCATTGATGCGGGTCAGGCCCGGAACAGCAACGCTACGACGTAGTTTTAAGCTGCCGTCGGCTTGTGCGTCGAAAAGCTCGACCGTCGTTCCCGTATAGTCAGCAGCCCCTTTTGGGTGGTTCACCACCATCAAGGTCACTTGGCCGTCAGGGCCTCGGAATAAGGACGTTCCATGGGGGTGGAATGCCGTTGGCTGGCCGCCAGTTAGATCTTTCAAAGCGGGAGGGGTGGTCAAACTCTCGACAGGCAAGCTGTAGATCGCGCCGCGAACAGGTTTGCCCATTGCAGCTGCACGGCGGTCGTCCGACGCCACAAAGATGCGCCCTGTGGTACGATCAATGGCCATGTCTTCAGAGCCGGACATGCCGGCGATGTCGGTACATGTGCCGTCAAAGACGGGCACTAAAGTGGTGAATTCACCCGCGCGCGATGCCGTTCGAAACCACGTAAACGACAGGATCCCGACGATGGCGACACCAGTTAGAAGGATAATCTGAGAGGGTTTCATCAACCTGACTTTCACGCCTGAGTTTGGGTTTCAAATTGCAGCTTTGCGAGATGGGCATAGAGGCCGCCCTTGGCCACCAAGTCACTATGTGTACCTTGTTCGGCGACTTGGCCGTCGTCCAGTACGATAATCCAGTCCGCGCGTTGGACTGTCGCTAAACGGTGCGCAATCACGAGAGTTGTCCGGTTTGCCATAGCTACATCGAAGGCCTTTTGGACCAAACGTTCATTTTCTGCATCCAGTGCGCTGGTCGCTTCATCAAGCAGCAAGACCGGCGCATCGCGTACCAGTGCCCGGGCAATTGCCAAGCGTTGCCGCTCGCCACCTGAAAGCGCGCGACCCCGGTCGCCAATGGCTTTGTCATAGCCACCAAGACGGGCCAGAATAAAGGGCTCTGCCTCCGCCCGTTGCGCGGCCTCTTGCGCCATGTCGGATGTGGCACCCTCATTGCCAAACAAAATATTGTCCATCGCTGTGCCGGTAAACAAGTCCGGGTTTTGCGACACATAGGCAAAACGGTGCCGCCAAGCGACCGGGTCTGTGTCGCGCGCATCAATGCCATCGACCTCAATCGCCCCTGCTGCCGGGTCGTAATAGCGCAGGAGAAGCTTAAACAAGGTCGATTTACCGGCCCCCGAAGGGCCAACAATTGCAACCGTCTGGCCGGGCTTCACCTCAAAGCTTATACCTTTGAGGGCGCTGCGCTCGCCATCACTTGGATAAGCAAAGGCAACATCTTTGAACGAAACAAGGCCCGGTGCCTCAATGGGGAACGAGATCGGGGCAGAAGGGGCGCCAATTTCAGGCACTTCGTCTAGGATTTCCGACAGGCGTTGCGTGGCCCCGGCAGCCTTCTGCACATCGCCCCAAACCTCTGCCAAGGCACCCACGCCCGAGCCTGTCAGCACCGAGAGGATGACAAATTGAGTCAAAGCACCCGGCGTCATGGAACCCGCTAAGACCGACCGCGTGCCCTCCCACAGAACAAATGAGATGCCGCAAAACACGATGGCAATCGCGACCGCCGTCATCATGCTGCGGGCCGCAATCCGACGACGGGCCGCAGCAAAGCTAATCTCAATCGCTTGGCGAAAGCGGGAACGCGCATAATCCTCGCGGCCAAAGGCCTGCACGGTTTCCACAGCATCCAGGCTCTCTGACGCTTCTGCTGCCGCTTCGGCGACCCGGTCTTGCGCCGAGGTAGAGAGGGCGCGGACCCGGCGGCCAATGGTGAATAAGGGAACCAAAACCAAGGGGATGATTAGCAAGACCATGAAGGTCAGTTTCAGGCTGGTCACGACCATCATGGATATGCCACCCGCCAACATGACCAAATTGCGGATAGCAATGGAAGCTGATGACCCAACCAAGGATTCAATGAGTGTGGCATCAACGGTCAGGCGGGAGAGCGCTTCACCGGTGCGGACACGCGCAAAATAGGAAGGCGATAGCCCGATCAGGCGGTCATAGACGTCAGCGCGCAGGTCTGCGACGACCCGCTCGCCCAACTTCGTCACAAAATAAAAGCGCGAGGCGGAAAACACGGCCATGCACAAAGCTACACCCACCAACAACAAAAACCATTGATTGACGGCTTCTGGGGTTGCGGTGGCAAAGCCACGGTCAACCAAAGCGCGGGCTGCAACCGGCAGGGCCAACGTCGCAGCCGCGGCCAGAATAAGGAAAATGGCTGCCGCTGCCACATCTTTTGGCCGACGCTGAATATAGGGAATCAAGCGCGTCAGTGGGCGCAGATCAGAACTACGACCTCGCTTGGCGGCGGCATCGGCGGTTAATTCGGCTTGGACGGCTCCGCGACTGGGACGATCCTCAACGACGCGGCTGGCAGGGGTATCGGTCATGCGCAGGGAGTTAGCACGCGCGAGCCCGACGTGAAATATTGTCAGCAGTTAAATTGATGGCTTGGTCTCTGCGTACGATCTGCGCGCAACACTAGACTCTGAAGCGATTTTCCTCTAACCGCGCCGCTCTATTTGGTTCAAAGCCGCTCTCAACATCGCGCGCCCTTTTGGGGCCTGCGCGCAGGACACGAAGATGAAAGCCGACACACATCCTAATTATGATTTCATCACCATCGTGATGACCAATGGGACCACCTATCAGACCCGTTCGACCATGGGTGGCGAGGGCAAGTCCTTGTCGTTGGACATTGATCCAACAGTGCATCCCGCTTGGACCGGTTCGACCAACACGCTTCTCGATCGTGGCGGCCGCGTTGCACGCTTCAAAGATAAGTTTGCTGGTTTCATCAAGAAATAAGTATTTGTCCGGTTGATTTAACTGGATGGTTACGCAGATGGTTTAAAGCGCTCGGTATGTTCCGAGCGCTTTTTTCGTTTGTATCGCTTTCTATTGCTCGCCGTCTTGCACTCGCGTTCATTCTCTTTGCTTTGCCCGTGTTTTTCCTAACGTGGCAATTGATCCATAAGCAAAATGAAGAAATTGCTTTCTCAAAGTTAGAGTTAAACGGCGCGCGTTATCTTGAGCCCTTGCTGGTTTTGCATGCTACGATGGCCAATGCTGCCTCAGCACTGGCCGATGAAAGGCCGATCCCTCAGACCTTACAGCCAGCGCTCAACAAGGTCCTGGAAGCACGAGCGCAGGCCCCCCACGGCCTTCAATTTCAAGATGATTTCGCCGCGCTCAAGGCAGCTGTCGGTGATCTCCAGAGCATGAAGATCTATGAACCGACGCGCGTGCGCGATGCTTTAGGGTCAAGCCAGCACCATTTCACCCGCGTGGTAGAATCCTCAAATCTCATTCTCGATACCGAACTTTCCACTTTTTATCTGATGCAGGCGGTGGCGATCCATGCGACGCCTTTGATTGAACAGATCGGCTATTTCGGTTCTGCCAAGAGCTATATTGATCTGCCCGGCCTCACCCCTGAGAATACATTCTGGCGTTTGGTCGCCAAGCATCAAGGCAACCTCAATGCCAAGACATTTGCCTTTGAAGTGTCCATTGATGATGCGGTGCGCGCTTCGGACCAGGCCCGGACGCGAGAGCTTGGGCTTGCGGACGTCAAGCTCACCATGGTGCAAGAGATCGCCAGCCTGATCGACGATCCAGACCCCAAAGCCGCGCAGACGAATGCGCAAATTGCGCGAAATGCTGTCGTCCGGACGTCCTTGGCTGCCAATCAAGAACTGATCCGTGGCCTCGAAGTCCGGATCGCACGGCAGGAATCTCAGCAGAGGCATGTATTGGTAGCCGCCATCGGGCTTTTTCTGGTCGCGCTCTTGGGTGTGTTGACGGTTATCCGCGACGGCGTGGTCCAACCGCTTGGGCAATTGACCAAGGCCATGCGCAAAGTCGCCCAAGGCGATTTCAGTATCGAACCGCCCTATCAAAAGCGGGCTGATGAGATTGGCGGTATGGCCCGAGCCTTGAGCGTGTTTAAGGAAAATGCCTTGGCCCGCATTCGGGCCGAGCATGCAGCGCAGGCCAAGTCAGAATTCTTGGCGATGATGAGCCACGAAATCCGCACGCCGATGAATGGCGTGATCGGGATGGCGCAAGCCCTGATGAAGACCCAAATGAAGGACGAGCAGCGCAAAATGCTGTCTGTCATGATCGATTCTAGCGACATGCTGCTGCTCTTGTTGAACGACATTCTCGATATGTCAAAGATTGAAGCGGGCAAGATTGAGCTTGAGAGCATTCCCTTCTCCCCCCAGAAACTGGTTCATGCAGCCGGTGACTTGTTTGATGCACGCGCCTCAGCGAAGGACATTCAGCTGGAGGTCGAGATCGCAGCCGATGCTTCGCAATGGCGCTTGGGCGATCCAGCTCGTCTTCGACAGATCGTCTTCAACCTCGTGTCGAACGCAATCAAGTTTACCGACCAAGGGACGGTCAAAATTGCGCTCCACTTGGGCCCAAGCCGGGAAATGGCGATTTCTGTTACCGACACGGGGATTGGCATCCCGCCTGATCGGGTGGCGCAATTATTTGAGAAATTCACCCAAGCCGATTCCTCGCATACCCGTCTCTACGGTGGCACTGGCTTGGGGCTGTCTATTGCGAAGGCCATGACAGAGGCGATGGGCGGCGAGCTATTGGTTGAGAGCGAGGTGGGCGTGGGCTCAACCTTTACCTGTCGCATCCCGCTCCAAGCCGTTTCAGCACCTTTGGACGAACCGGAAAACTTGGCTGAAAACGGCAAAAGCGCTGACCGGAATGCGCCCACGCTGCAGCATACGCCGCAAGCTTCGGCCCTGAAGCTGTTGGTCGCCGAGGACAATCAAACCAACCAATTGGTTTTGCAAGCTTTGCTATCAAGTTATGAGATCGAACTGGTCTTTACACACAATGGGCAAGAAGCCATCGAAGCCTGGCAGGCAGCACGTTATGACGCCATTTTGATGGACATGCAGATGCCGGTGATGGACGGCGTCACGGCGATCCGCGCGATCCGTGCGCAAGAAATCCGCGAGAGCCGTCCCCGAACGCCAATTGTCTCGCTGACCGCCAACGCGCTGCAACATCAGATCGATGCGCAAATCGACGCCGGGGCCGATGCTCATGCCCCTAAGCCGATTCATTTGCCAAGTTTGCTAGCAGCCATAGAAGCGGCCATTTCACTGTGTGAATTACAAGACGAAACGGATTTCCGTCAGTGCGATGCGCCCAATGCCGCTTGAAGGCGCTTTAATTGGGCACTGACTGGGTTCTCAACTGGTGTTTCGCTGGCTTCAAAGAGACTGAGTTCCATGCGGTCAACCCGTTCGTAAAGCCGTCTTGATCGTTCAAGAAGGTCCAGTAAGCGCACGGGCAATTCGGCCAAGGGCTGTTTATCAGCGCTGCAGACCGTTCGCGCACCGAGCCGATACTTTGGATCATGAGCGTCACGTGGGGTCATTTCGCCCTCGCGGACCGCGCGATGAACCAGCAACCATGAGGCCGATTGCATCAGACGGGTCGTCAATCGCATGCTTTCAGAAGCATAGGCCAAGGCTGCGGAGCGTTCGAGGCCACGTGCTTCTTGTCGGCCATCGCCATCCAGATAAGCCGCTGTTTCCTCAACCAAGTCCATGCCTTCGCGGAACATGCGTTCAAAGATGTCCGAACTCGCAAAATCTGCGATCCGATCAAATGCTGTCTTTAGACCCACGGTCTGCTTTGAAACTTCCGTCAACATGCGGCATTCCGCCCTTCTTTAGTCTCTGTCCTTAACCCGCAAAGCGTCGCGGGCCAAGTGCTTGATCCGGAGAGCTCCCTTTTGGAGCAAATTCCAGTTCAACCCCGATTATCCCCACACAGCTAAACCAAAGCTCTGGCCCAGAATTATAGATCCAGAGCGATGGGTTAAGTGGAAGAAGCACCATGCTTCCTGCGTCTGTCTCAGCAAGGGCCGTGCCGCTTTTGCGCTTAGCTTGTCTTAAAAAAGGAATCTGCTGCCTTTTTACTGCCTTCTTTCGCCTCAATTAAGTCATTTATATGCCGAATTTCCGCCTCGAGGTCAGAAATGCGCTCTTGAAGCTCCCGAATAGACAGATCTTCTAGGCGTATGGACTGGGGTTTTGACTTGGCGAATGGGTCGTCGTCGAGCATGAGTAGCCTCCTGATCCCATTTTGGCGCCGGAGTCTGAATTTTGACAGCCCTTCCTGAAAAAATGCGTGCGATTGTTGCATCCCCCGGCACCCCATTGCGGGTTGAACTCCTTGATCGGGCCATCGCTGGCCCCGGCCAAGTACTGATCAAAGTCGCCTATGCGGGTATAAATCGACCTGATTTGATCCAGCGTATGGGCGCTTATCCGCCACCAAAAGGTGCGCCTGACACGATGGGGCTGGAATGTTCGGGCGAGATTGTGGCGATTGGCGCCGATGTTTCGCGTTGGAAGCTAGGGGATCAAGTGTGCGCCCTTTTGCCAGGCGGTGGCTATGCCGATTACGCTTGGGCGGATGAAGGCTCTTGCATGGCAATCCCTAACGGCATCAGCTTGCTGGAGGCGGCAGCCCTGCCTGAGACCGTCTTGACGGTCTGGGCGAATGTGTTTGAGCGGGCGGCTTTGCAAACGGGTGAGGCCTTTTTGGTCCATGGCGGCGCATCAGGCATCGGCACCACGGCCATTCAAATGGCCAAAGCGCATGGTGCAAAAGTCTATGCAACAGCAGGCGGCGCGGAGAAGGCAAGTCTGTGTGCCAAGCTCGGTGCCGATGTCGCCATTGATTATCGGGGGCAGAGCTTCTCTGACATTATCAAAGCCGATGGTGGGGTGGATGTGGTCCTTGATATGGTTGGTGGGCCTTATGTCCAGCAAAATCTCGATTGTTTGAACCTCGATGGCCGCTGCGTCCAAATTGCCTTTTTGCAAGGTCCCCAAGTTGAGCTTAATCTGATGACCTTGATGCTGAAGCGGCTGACCTTGACGGGTTCTACCCTTAGGGCGCGGCCTGTGGCGGAAAAGGCGCGGCTGGCGCGCGCGGTCGAGGCCCATGTTTGGCCCTGGGTGGCCCAAGGTCTCGTGCGTCCTGTGGTGGATTCGGTATTTGATCTGGAAGACGCCGAAGCTGCTCAGGCCAAGATGCAGGCCAATACCCATGCCGGGAAAATCATGCTGAAGGTTGCGGATTAGCCTTCTGGAACCACGATCCCAAGCCTGACCTAGGGCGAGGTGAGATTCATTTGGCGATTACCGCCTCTTTCGGTTTGCAAGTGGAGCGGGCTGCGCTAACACGGCGGCCAACATATCAGCTGTTAACCGAGGGCCTCATGTCGATCCTGATCAATAAAGAAACCAAGGTAATCTGCCAGGGCTTCACCGGGAAGAATGGTACCTTCCACTCCGAACAAGCCATTGCCTATGGCACCCGCATGACGGGTGGGGTCAGTCCCGGTAAAGGTGGGCAAACCCATCTGGGTCTTCCTGTGTTCAATTCGGTTCAAGAGGCCAAGGATGTAGCCGGCGCAGACGCCACCGTGATCTATGTGCCGCCCCCAGGTGCAGCTGCTGCGATCATCGAAGCGATTGAGGCAGAAATTGAGTTGATCGTCTGCATCACCGAAGGCATCCCTGTAGCAGACATGGTGCAAGTCAAGAGCCGGTTGGAGCGTTCTAAGTCGCGCTTGATCGGACCCAACTGCCCCGGCGTTCTGACCCCTGATGAGTGCAAGATCGGCATTATGCCCGGCTCCATCTTCAAAAAGGGCAATGTTGGCATCGTGTCTCGTTCGGGTACTTTGACCTATGAAGCGGTGTTCCAAACCTCAAACGCAGGTCTTGGCCAAACAACGGCAGTCGGTATCGGCGGCGACCCTGTGAAGGGCACCGAGTTCATCGATGTGTTGGAAATGTTCTTGGCCGACCCAGAGACCCAGTCGATCATCATGATTGGTGAAATTGGCGGCAGCGCCGAAGAAGATGCCGCGCAATTCATTCTTGATGAAGCCAAGCGCGGACGTAAAAAGCCGATGGCAGGCTTTATTGCAGGGCGCACCGCGCCTCCAGGCCGTCGTATGGGCCATGCTGGCGCGATTATCGCCGGCGGCAAAGGTGGCTCAGAAGACAAAATTGCAGCGATGGAAGCCGCAGGTATTCGCGTTGCCCCATCGCCTGCTGCATTGGGTTCAACATTGTTGGAAGTTCTTAAGGGTTGATGTGCTTTAAGCTTACATAAAGCAGTCGCCTGAAACGCGAATGACTATATAGAAGTAAATGTGTGACGGCCGGGCAAGGCCGACTTCCTTCGCCCTGACCGACCGTCCCGACGAATGGACGGTTGGCTTATGGCAGACGACATGCGCAGTGCTCAGAATTCCGCACTCCTCGACACTTCCTTTCTTTATGGCGGCAATGCCGTCTTTATCGAGCAGCAATACGCCAAATGGGCGGCCAATCCGGCGTCGGTCGACGCGTCTTGGGCCAGCTTCTTTGCCGGGATGGGCGACGGGGCAGGCGATGCACAGCGTGCGGCCAGTGGCCCATCTTGGAAGCGCAACGATTGGCCAAAGTCTGAAGTCGGCGAATGGGTTGCCACCTTGGACGGCAATTGGGCGCTGATCGAGCCGAAGATCGAAAAGAAGCTCACCGAAAAAGCCGCAGCAGCACCAGTTAATGCTGGCAAGCCCGTCTCTGAAGTCGATGTGATGCGCGCGACGCGCGACAGCATCAAGGCTTTGATGATGATCCGCGCCTATCGGATCCGTGGCCATTTGGCGGCAAAGCTCGACCCCCTCGGCCTGGATGAAGGTCGCGAGCCCCAACCAGAGTTGCAACCAGAATCTTACGGGTTCGGCCCAGAAGATATGGATCGGCCGATTTTCATCGATTTCGTGCTCGGGATGGAATATGCCACCCCTCGCCAAATGCTGGACGTTTTGAATCGTACCTATTGTTCGACGGTCGGCATTGAGTTCATGCACATTTCGGACCCAGCCGAAAAATCTTGGCTGCAAGAGCGCATTGAGGGCCCGGATAAGAGTATTGCCTTCACCAATGAAGGCAAGAAGGCGATCCTCAGCAAGGTGATCCAAGCGGAGACTTTTGAGAAGTTCCTGCATAAGCGCTTCCCTGGTACCAAGCGCTTTGGCTTGGACGGCGGTGAAGCTTTGATCCCTGCGATGGAACAAATCATCAAGCGCGGCGGCAATCTGGGCGTCAAAGACATTGTTCTGGGCATGCCACACCGGGGTCGTTTGAACGTTTTGTCTGCCGTGATGGGCAAGCCTTATCACGTAATCTTCCACGAATTCCAAGGTGGGTCTGCTACCCCGGATGATGTCGGTGGTTCGGGCGATGTGAAATATCATATGGGCGCTTCGTCGGATCGTGCGTTTGACGGCAATAGTGTGCACTTGTCGCTGACGCCAAACCCGTCTCACCTTGAAATCGTTAACCCCGTCGTTTTGGGTAAATGCCGCGCCAAAATGATGACGCATGGGCCTGAGAAGGCTGACCAATTCCGCGCAGTGATGCCGCTTTTGTTGCACGGTGATGCAGCTTTTGCGGGCCAAGGCGTGGTGGCAGAGTGTTTTGCCATCTCTGGCGTCCGGGGTCACCGCACCGGCGGGACGGTGCATCTCATCGTCAATAACCAGATTGGCTTTACCACTGCACCGCGCTTCTCGCGTTCGTCGCCCTATCCTTCAGACGTGGCGCTCATGGTGGCGGCCCCCATCTTCCACGTGAATGGCGACGATCCAGAGGCCGTCGTGTTTGCCGCAAAAGTGGCGACCGAATATCGCCAAAAATTCGCAAAAGACGTGGTGGTCGACATGTTCTGCTACCGCCGCTTTGGCCACAATGAGGGTGACGATCCAACCATGACGAACCCCGTCATGTACGCCAAGATCAAGAACCAAAAACCAACCCGCGAGCTTTACGCCGCCCGCTTGATCGAGCAAGGCATCGTTACCGCTGAAGAAGTAGAGGCTGAAGTCAAGCAATTTGAAGATTTCCTCGAAAGTGAGTTTGAGGCTGCAAAATCCTATAAGCCCAATAAAGCTGATTGGCTGGATGGCGTCTGGGCAGGTCTTGGTCTGCCGGAAGGCGAAGATCGTCGCGGCGACACCAATCTCTCGCTCGAGAAGCTGAAAGACTTAGGCGAAAAGATCACCACCATTCCAGCTGGCTTGACCATCCACAAAACCGTGGAGCGAGTGGTGCAAGCCCGTCAAAAAATGATCGAAGCGGGCGAGAATGTCGATTGGGCCTTGGGTGAACATTTGGCCTTTGCGTCTTTGCTGGACGAAGGCTTCCCAGTCCGCCTGTCGGGTCAAGACTCCTGTCGCGGGACCTTCTCCCATCGCCACAGCCATTTCGTCGATCAATTGACGGAGCGGCGCTATACGCCGCTGAACAATATCTCGCCCGCCCAAGCCAATTACGAAGTGATCGACAGCGCTTTGTCAGAAGAAGCCGTCCTTGGGTATGAATATGGCTTTTCGCTCTCGTCCCCAAACAGCCTGACGATTTGGGAAGGCCAGTTCGGCGACTTCGTGAATGGCGCGCAAGTCGTCATCGACCAATTCATCTGCTCGGGTGAACGCAAGTGGTTGCGGATGAGTGGCTTGGTTATGCTGTTGCCACATGGTTATGAAGGCCAAGGGCCAGAGCACTCCTCAGCCCGCCTCGAGCGCTTCTTGCAGCTCTGTGCGGAAGACAACATGCAAGTAGTGAACTGCACGACGCCCGCGAATTACTTCCACGTCCTGCGTCGCCAGATCCATCGCCAGTTCCGCAAGCCTTTGATTGTGATGTCGCCCAAGTCCCTGTTGCGGCATAAGCGCTGCATCTCGACCTTGGCAGAAATGGGCCCAGGCTCGTCTTTCCACCGCATCCTGTGGGACGACGCCCATTATCGCCCTGAGACCACGACCGTCACGCTGAAGCCTGATTCAGAGGTCAAGCGCGTGATTTTCTGCTCGGGCAAGGTCTATTATGATCTGTTTGAAGAGCGGGAAAAGCGCGGATTGAACGATGTGGTGATCCTGCGCGTTGAACAGCTTTATCCATTCCCTGCCAAGTCGATGATTGCTGAGTTGTCGCGTTTCCAAAATGCCGATGTGGTTTGGTGCCAAGAAGAGCCGAAGAACATGGGTGCTTGGAACTTTATGGAACCCAATATCGAGTGGGTTCTTGGCAAAACAAAGAATAAAGCCAAGCGTGCGGCTTATGTTGGTCGTCCAGCTTCGGCTTCTACTGCTGCTGGCTTGATGAAGAAGCATATTCGCGAACTTGAGACCTTCCTCAATGAAGCGATGACCTACTGATCATCTGGCTAAACCCGTTTACGATCCTTACATTGGGGCCTGTTGCCCCTTCACCATTCTGACTCCGCTGGAGGTTTTATGCTCGATATCGTCGTCCCCGTCATGGGAGAATCCGTTGCCGAAGGCTCGATTGGTTCTTGGTCGAAAAAGGCCGGTGATGCGGTCAAGAAAGATGAGATTCTGGTCGAGATTGAAACCGATAAGGTCGCTCTGGAAGTCGTGGCACCTGCCGATGGTGTTTTGGCTGAAATCTTGGCGACCGACGGCGCAACCGTAACCCCCGGCATGGTGATTGGGCGGGTAGAAGCCGGGGCAGCAGCAAGCGCTGCAGCCAAGCCTGCGGTCGTCCCCATGCCAACGCCTGCCCCTGTGGCGGCCCCAGTTGCAGCGCCAGCCCCAACTGCAGCCCACGACCCGATGCCATCCGCCGCACGCGCTTTGGAAACTGCTGGCGTTGCCGCCAGCTCGGTGACGGGTAGCGGCAAGGATGGCCGGATTACGAAGGGAGACGCTTTGGCTGCTGTGGCAGCTTTAGCAGCAGCGCCTGCGCCCGCCGTGGCAGCCCCGTCGGCCCCGCGCGCTTTGGGTGCCCGTGAAGAGCGCGTGAAGATGACGCGCTTGCGTCAAACCATCGCCCGCCGCTTAAAAGACGCGCAAAACACTGCAGCCATGCTGACGACGTTCAACGAAGTCGACATGACCAATGTCATGGCCGTGCGCAACAAGTACAAGGACATCTTTGAGAAGAAGCACGGTGCCAAATTGGGCTTCATGAGCTTCTTTGTTAAAGCCTGTCTTGTTGCCCTCAAAGACGTCCCTGCGGTGAATGCCGAGATTGATGGCACCGACATCATCTACAAAAACTTTTATGACATTGGCGTCGCCGTCGGCACCGAAAAGGGTCTGGTTGTTCCGGTCCTGCGTCATGCGGAAGACCTTGGTCTTGCCGGTATTGAAAAGGGCATTGCCGATCTCGGCAAAAAGGCCCGTGATGGGGCTTTGAGCATTGATGATATGCAAGGTGGCACCTTCACCATCTCTAACGGTGGGGTTTACGGCTCACTCATGTCGACGCCGATCCTGAATGCCCCACAATCTGGCATTTTGGGCATGCACAAGATTCAAGATCGTCCGATGGTTGTCGGCGGTCAAATCGTGGTTCGCCCGATGATGTATCTCGCTTTGTCCTACGACCACCGGATCGTGGACGGCAAAGAGGCTGTGACCTTCTTGGTGCGCGTGAAAGAGTGCTTGGAAGATCCTGAGCGCATGTTGCTGGACATCTAACAAGGCCGCGCAAGTCGTGGCCGTGGCATTAGGGCTGGGATGGATTGAATGCTAACCCTCGCCGGGATCATCGTATTTCTCTATGCTGTCTCCAGCATTCTGGGACTGTGGCTCTCGTCGCAGGTCACCAAGGTGCTGGAAGGTGAGGGGGAGATCCCGGAGGCGCTTGCGGAGACACCGCAACATCACCTCGACCTCATGGCTAATTACAGCATGGGCTGGCGGGCTGCGGCATGGCGCACCTCGATTGCGGCTTTGGTTACAAGCCTGGTAGCACTGGCCTTTTCCAGCTCTCTGGCTTTTTGGGCCTTGGGTGTGGCGCTGGCGATTGATTGTGTCCTGTTCATGACCTGCCGCGATATCCGCCTCATTTTATACAAGACCACCTCAATGGAGCGCCTGGTCGATGCTGCACAATGCGTGGCGCTCTTGGCAAGCTTTACCCTCTTCTTCTGGCTCACGCTGACAGGCGCTTTGGCTTGAAGAGATTTGAACGGGGCCAATTACAGAATTTGGTCCGTCCCTATGTAGCGATTGCACCCCAAGGGGCGTAAGAGCGGTCGTTGAAACCATCCAATCAGGAGCTTTTTTCATGGCAGAACAATTTGACGTCGTCATCATCGGCGGGGGACCAGGGGGCTATAATTGCGCCATTCGGGCAGCCCAACTGGGACTGAAGACCGCCATTGTTGAAAAGCGCGGTCGCTTGGGCGGAACCTGTTTGAATGTCGGATGCATTCCCTCCAAAGCCCTCCTGCACGCGTCAGAGGCCTATGAAGCCGCTCAACACCACTTTGCGGATATGGGCATTGAAGTCACAGGCGTCTCGCTCAACCTCGCCAAAATGTTGGCGCAGAAAGATGATGCCGTCGATGGTTTGACCAAGGGCGTTGAGTTCTTGATGAAGAAGAACAAAATCACCTATTTGATTGGCATGGGCGCGATTGCGGGGCCTGGCACGGTGAATGTGACAGCAGCCGATGGCGTGGTTTCTGCCCTAGCTACCAAGAATATCGTCATTGCCACAGGCTCTGACATTTTGTCTCTGCCCGGCGTGACCATTGATGAAGAGCGGATCGTCTCTTCCACGGGCGCTTTGAAGCTGGCCGCTGTGCCAAAGAAAATGATCGTGATTGGCGGGGGCTATATCGGCCTTGAGATGGGCTCGGTCTGGCGTCGTCTGGGTGCCGAAGTGACCGTGGTTGAGTATCTCGACCGCATTACGCCCACGATGGACGGCGAAGTCTCTACCCAATTCATGCGCATCTTGAAGAAACAGGGCCTGATTTTCGAGCTCGGCACCAAGGTCACCCAAGTCGAAAATACTGGTACTGGCGTGAAAGTGACGGTAGAGCCCGCCAAAGGCGGCGACGACAAAGTACTGGAAGCCGATGTCGTGCTCGTTTCCATCGGTCGCAAACCCTATACTGAAGGCTTGGGGCTGGAGACAGTTGGGGTTGCGACCGATGCGCGCGGCTTTATCCCCTCCACCCATTGGGCCACGACCGCCCCCGGCGTTTATGTGATTGGCGATGTGACCTATGGCCCGATGCTAGCTCATAAGGCGGAAGAAGAAGGCGCTGCGGTGGCCGAGATCATGGCGGGCAAGTCTGGCCATGTGAACTTCGACGTCATTCCAGGCGTGGTTTATACCAATCCGGAAGTCGCGAGCGTCGGCAAAACCGAAGAAGAGTTAAAGGCTGCGGGGACCCCCTACAAAGTCGGCAAATTCCCCTTCATGGCAAACAGCCGTGCCCGCACCAATCACGAGACCGATGGTTTTGTGAAAATTCTCGAGCATGCCGAAACCCGCCGGATCCTGGGCGTGCATATGATTGGCGTCGGCGTTGGGGAGATGATTGGCGAAGCCTGCCTCGCCATGGAATTTGGCGCTTCTGCCGAAGATATTGCCCGCACCTGCCATGCCCACCCCACCATGTCGGAAGCCATGCGCGAAGCCAGTAAGGCCGTTGATGGCTGGGTCATGCAAATGTAGTCTGCCCGGCAGGGCTCTCTGGTTTCAGCCAGTTGAATAGAACAAGCGGGAGTTCGGCAATGGCCACGACAATGATCCAAACCCCTCTCACGCTTCCGTGCGGGGTGGTCCTTAAAAACCGACTGGCCAAGGCGGCTATGACCGAAGGCTTGGCCGACAGTCAAGGCGTGGCGACCATCGGTTTGGTTCGCCTGTATGAAGGCTGGGCGCAGGGCGGTTGCGGCCTGTTGATTACGGGCAATGTGGTCATCGATGCCGATCACTTGGAGCGGCCGGGCAATGTCGTCTTGTCAGGCTCCCCATCGCCAGAGGCCGAAACGGCGTTGCGGGCTTGGACGCAAGCGGGTACCCGCCACGGCACCCAGCTTTGGGCGCAAATCAGCCATGCCGGGCGACAAACCCAGAAACTGGTCAATCCCAATCCTAAGGCACCCTCCGCCGTGAAATTGGGCCTTCCCGGTGGTCAATTTGGCGAGCCCCAAGCCATGACCGCTGACGAAGTCGAGGCTGTTATCCAAGCCTATGTGCAAGCGGCCCTGACCTGCCAAAGTGTTGGCTTCACTGGCGTGCAAATTCATGCCGCCCATGGCTATCTTTTGTCTTCTTTCCTTAATCCCTTGGCCAACCAGCGCGCCGATCTCTACGGCGGCTCGCTCGAGAACCGGGCGCGGCCCTTGTTGGAAGTGGTGCGCCAGACGCGCGCTGCAGTCGGCCCGCGCTTTGCCATTGGCGTGAAGCTCAATTCGTCGGATTGCCAAAAGGGCGGGCTGACCACAGAGGATTCCGTGCAAGTGGCCAAATGGCTGCAAGATCTGGGCGTAGATTTGCTGGAGGTCTCCGGTGGCAATTATGAGGCTCCTGAAATGATGGGGATGGAGGGCTTGGACCCGACAGCTCCAAGACCCACCAAAAGCGCTTCGACTTTGGCGCGCGAAGCCTATTTCATCGACTTTGCCCGCTCATTGCGTCGCGAAGTGACGATGCCGCTCATGTTGACTGGTGGTTTGCGCACCTTGGCTGGCATGCAAGCCGCATTAGACGAAGGCGTCGACGTCATTGGCATCGCCCGCCCGCTGACCATCGACCTTAAAGCCGCCAATGCCTTGTTAGATGGCACGCAAGATCATTTGCCGGCTTGGGAACGACAGCTGCAGGAGCGGCCAGGCTTCTTTGGGCCAAAGTCCCCAATTAAACTCATCCGCACGATCCAGGGCTTTGCTGGTATTTATTGGTATTATAGCCAATTCTACCGCCTTGGCCGGGGGCAGCCGGCCGAGCCAAACCTGTCACCCTTGAAAGCCATGGACGAGGTGACGGGCCTGTCCAAGCGCTTGATCCAAGCCCGCCGGGGTGGACCACCGGTGTCGCCGGTTTGAGGACCGCTAGCCACGGCTGCGAAGCGCTCCTTTACTTTTTCACGCTCGCCTGCTGACGCGGGGCAGCGGGGGTCATGATGAACTCAATCTTCTCAGGATGGTCGACCCAAACGCTGGGGCCGTTGGAATTGCGCACATAGCCGCGCACGCGGATGGTCCGGCCCTGAAGCGCGAGAATATCGGGTGAGCCATCCCCCCACCGCGCGGCGATTGCCGGCATTGGTGTGAGCGCGCGCCAGACCACTTTTGCGCTAGGTCGATTGGGCCTAGACCGCCTCTTTGCCTGGGCCCTGCGGCACAAAGACATGGGCGATAGCCCGGCCACGCCGGTCGCGCCGCAGGCTATCATGGCGCAGCTCAACCTTCTTGCCCAAGACCAAGCGTTCTAGGTTCTGCATGGCCCGTGGCCCCAAATGTCAACGGGCCGGACACCGCTGGGCGCACCTCAAGCCCAGAGTCGAGAACAAAGCTATTCCCGTCGAGCACCTTGCTGACTTGGCCCGTTTCCCCGCGCTCAAGATTCCGGGCAGCAGCCGCAATTGCCAAAAATAGGCCAAGCAAACTGATCAGCGTCATAGACTTCGTCAATCTCATCACAGGCTTTGCCTCCTGCTGCGCTGCAATTGAGACGAGCCTATGTGACTGTTTTGATCTTGTCGGATCTTACTTTGGTTGATTATTACAAATTTGCTGATTTTTGGATTTAACCATATGAAATACCAGTTAATTTTTCTGACAGTGCCCAGAGGTCGCGAGCGGCATCTTGGTCCACAGCATGATCGCGCACTTCACCATGGGCTTTGCCGCCGGCAACATGGCGCACCGCGATGTCGCAATCTTCGCAATAGACCCCGCCCATGCCATCCAGTTGCGGAGACGTCGCACACCAGACGCTGGTGGCGGCACCTTGCTCTGTCGTTTTGAACAGAGGGTTTAGGTTACCTTCTTTGTCCATCCAGCCCATCGCGATCATTTCTTCTTGCGGCAAATGGCGTTGAAGGTTCGTCATGATCCCGCCGGGATGTAATGAGAATGCGCGGATGCCATGAGCCTTGCCGCGTGCGTCCAACTCCACAGCAAACAGGCTATTGGCGCTTTTGGCGCGGCCATAGGAGACCCACTTGTCATAGGGCGTAGTCTCAAAATTGGGGTCGCTCAGGTCTGGCGCGCCGATGCGGTGACCGATTGAGGACACGGAAACAACGCGTGCGCCTTTGGCTGCGACCAGATTATCCCACAAGCGGCCGACCAATTGGAAATGACCCAAATGATTGGTAGCAAATTGGCTTTCGTAGCCGCGGCTGTCGCGTGTCAGCGGGTTGGCCATAATGGCGGCATTATTGATCAGGATATGAACTGGTCCGCTCAAGTTTTCGCCAAAAGCGTCAATGCTGGTTGGGTCGCCTAGGTCGAGTGCGGTAATCTCGATCTTGCCAGCGATGCCTGCGAGTTCCGTGGCAGCCGCATCTGGGCGGCGCGCTGCAACAATCACACGGGCCCCGGCGCTGGCGAGAGCTCGAACTGTTTCCAAGCCAAGACCGGAATAACCGCCCGTCACCACGGCCGTCTTACCGGTCAAGTCAATGCCTTGGATCACATCCATCGCGGAAGACCGCATGCCAAAGCCTGAATTGAGCGGTTTTTGTAATTCTGAGATGTGTGCCACTTTCGTCTCCCTCACAGTCTATTTTCCTAAGTTTGTGGACCAACTCAGGCGCGAAGCAAAGCCAAAACGTGTGTGTCGTCTGTGCACAATGCCTGCAGTGGCCAACCACATATCCATTGGTCTGGCCGAATCGTGGTGTTAGAGTGGGCGCAACCAAGACAGGATTAGAAACTTTATGGCTGACGGACATTTTTCCCCTGCAACAGAGACGGCTCCTGCAAACCATGCAGACCGTGTTTATCAGGCCCTGCTGGCCGATATCTTGGAAAATGGCCAAAAGCGCGAGGATCGCACAGGTACGGGCACGTTAGGCGTATTTGGTCGCCAGATGCGGTTTGATCTCGCCGACACTTTCCCGCTGTTGACGACCAAGAAGCTGCATACCCGCTCCATCATCATCGAGCTTTTGTGGTTCCTGCGCGGGGAAACCAATATTGCTTGGCTGAAAGAAAATGGCTGCTCGATTTGGGATGAATGGGCTGATGCTGAGGGGGAGTTGGGCCCAGTTTATGGCAAGCAATGGCGGTCTTGGGCAGCACCAGATGGTCGCTCTATCGATCAAATTACCCAGTTAGTTGCCGCCTTAAAGGCCAATCCCTGGTCTCGCCGCCATGTGATTTCTGCGTGGAACCCCGCTGATGTGGACGATATGGCCCTGCCGCCTTGCCACTGCTTGTTCCAGTTTCACGTCTCAACCGACGGCAAATTGTCTTGCCAATTGTATCAGCGTTCAGCCGATGTGTTCCTCGGCGTACCGTTCAATATCGCATCCTATGCTTTGTTGACCCTAATGATGGCGCAAGTCACAGGCCTCAAGCCTGGCACCTTTGTGCACACTTTGGGTGATGCGCATCTTTATCTGAACCATCTCGATCAAGCGCGCCTACAAATCTCGCGGGAGCCTTTGGCCCTGCCGCGCATGAAGCTAAACCCTGACGTTCAAGACCTGTTTGCCTTCAACTATGGCGACTTCAAACTTGAAGGCTATCAAGCGCATCCAAGCATCAAGGCTGATATTGCAGTCTAAAGCGCGTTAGAAGTTCAACCAGGATTTTTTGCCAGACGGTGGTGTTTCATCCTCGTCCGCGCCGAGGCCATCGAAAGCCCCAATACCTGGATCATCGGGCACCAAAGGCTGGGCATCAGAACCCTGCGTGCCCGGTGCCAGCGTGCGCTCGGTCAAAGCGGCAAGCTCTGGGGCCACCAAACGCTCAGTATCTGACCGTTCAAGGCGGGGATGGATCAACAGGCCGCGCTCGCCATAGGATTCGATCAAGCGTGCCCAGTCGGCATCTTCATAGGCAAAGGCGCTGCCATCTGGGTCAAGGTCAGACCAATCGGGTTCGCGCGGCGCATTCGCTCCCTTGGCCAGCCATTCACGTGCGCCGGCTTCATCACCTGCGGCTTTGGCCGCCGCAGCCCGTAAGGCCAAGACACGTGAGGTCGGGCGTTCTGCCAGCAGAGGGTCTAGACCTTGAATGGCCGTCACCGCATCTTGGTTCAGCAAGGCTTGTTCGACGGCAAGAATGCGGCTTTCGCGATGATTGGGATTTAGGCGAATGAGACCATCTAGCCAGCGCGCTTGCGCCTGAGGGGTCTCTTCGCTCTTCAGGTCCTTATAGGCAATCGCCAACGCAGGGTGTGGGGCAGCCTCCCAAGCGGATTCCAAGGTGCCCGCTGCTTGCCATTGCTTGCCGATAATGGCTTGGAGCCGGGCCGCCATCACAGCGGCCGGGGCAAAGCCCGCCGCAAATTTGCTAGCACGTTGTGCCAATTCTAATGCTTGGGCTGGCTCCATCATGCGCTCTGCACGGTGGGCTGCTGCTGCCAGAACCACAGCCCGCCTGCGAGTGGCCGTCTTTTGACCAACCAAGCCACGCTTCTCCGCATCATCAAGGGCCGCCAAAGCACCATCCCAATCGGCGGCCAAGACGCGACGATTGAACAGGAATTCAGCTGGCCAAGGCGCTTTTTTCGAGCCTTGCAAGGCCGCTTCAGCGTGGGAAATGGCGGCCGCCATATTGCCGCGGTTTAGCGCCAGCTCTGCCAAACCGCGACGGGCTGCGACGCCATAGCCCGCCACATCGGTCAATTCGCCATAAAGGCGTTCGCCCGCGGCACCATCGCCCGCCACGACCGCAGACTTAGCGGCCAAGAACTTGGCACTTGCGGCATCTGGGGCAAAGCCCAACGCCTTTTGCGCCTGACGACGGGCTTCAGAAATCTCGCCACTTTCGAATGCCGCCATCGATAGGCCCAGGGTGTCCAAGCACTTTTTACGCGCATTTTCTTGCTGGGCGCGCTTCATGCGCCCGGGCAAGCTCCAAAGCCAGCCAATGATGCCCCAAGTGGCGGTCATTAAAATGGTGGCCGCCATCAGCATGGCAGCCGCTACGCCTGGGCCGACACTGACCTTCTTTACGCCGTCATTATAAACAATTTCGCCGGGCTGACTGGCCAGAAAAACAAAGCCTGCCAGCATCGCTAGTCCTAAAATGATCAGGAGGATCAGTCGGATCAGTTTCATGGCAGATTTCCTTGCTTCTGTTGGGCTGCCGGTGCTTTAGGAGAACCAACAGGGCCCGGCGCTGCAGGAATGATGCCAACAGGCGCGCTTTGCGCGGCGGGTTGCACGGCGGCGGGGGCTTGCGGGGGTGGCACGCGCGTTCCGCGCTCAACAGCGCCACGCACAGCCGCCAATCGGCTCTCAAGGGTCAGGCGGTTTTGGGCTCCTTCTATCCATTCGGCTGCGACAGCGGGAGCAGGGCTGATGGCTTTAACTTCCTCAACGGCGGCGGCTAAATCACCTTGATCGAGCTTGACCTTAGCACGCAACAAACTCGACTGCGCGCTGGTTCCATTGACATCGGCCACTTTCTCAACCCGCACGAGGTCTGTAAAGAAGCCCTTGATCCAACCCCAAAAACCGCTCTCCTTTTGTGCAGCGCGGTCGCTCGCGACAATGGCGGGCTCGAGTGCGGCAAATCGTTCTTGCAACAGGGTGCGTGTGGGCACGCCTTTGCGGGCAAAGTCTTCCAGGGCCGCCACTTCGGGCAGGCCGGGCAAAGCTGCACGCACGGTCTCAAACTCGGGCCAGAAGGGGCCGGGCCGACTGGCGGCTTCAACCAGATTTATGACGGCAAAAGTCACGCCCGGTGACGGGGCTTGTGCGGCTTGGCTTTGCAGGGTCTGGACCATAATCTTCAGACCGGCAATTTCAGCCTGAAGGCTCGCGATAATGGCCCCACCTGCACCGGTTGGGTCCAACGCTGCCAAACGGGTTTCAATTGCCGTTACGCGGCCTGAAACACCTTTAAGCTCGCCATCTAGGGCTGCTGTATCCACTGCTGGAGCAGGTGCTGGGGCTGCAGGATCAATGGGGGGCGCTGCTTGGGAAGCCGGTTTTGGCCCTTCTAGGCGGGTGACGCGGCCCTCAAGCGCGGCCAAGCGCGCTGCGACGGCGGCCATTTGCTGCCCAGCTTGGTTTGGATCGGCCTGCGTTTGGGCGACCAGCTGGCCCAACCCAACTTGTTTCATCAAGCCCGGTTGGCCAAGGGCCACTAGCGCGAGAACCGCACCACCACAGGCAGCAGCGGTCGAGAAAATCAAAACCGTGAATAGTCCAACGCCGCCACGCCGTGCGCTTGGCGTTGCCGGTGTTGAAGATGGGAAGACTGGACTGCTCGCGCTGGGCTCACTCATCTTTGCACTCGCGCTACCAGAGCCAACTGCCCGCAATTGGGCGTCCAGAAACGGGTCTGAAACAGGTTTCTTCTCGACCTTCGGCTCAGGCGTTACAGTCGAATCAAGCGGGTCTGGGGGAAGTTTTTCATCAGCCATAATCTAGTTAAACTCTGCTGCGCCCATTCACTCAAGGCTTTGTTTTTCAACTTCGTCGCGCAAAGTCGCCATCAACGCCTCTTCGTCGGGTGAGTCAGCGACATTTATAGACTTAAACCCTAATTCTTCCAGTGGTTTAATGCATGCAGATGACAGCCCAACCACATGCCAAGCGCCCAAGTTCATCACCGAATCGCTTACAGCGGCAGCAAGCCGTCGGCCGCCAGCTGGCGAGTGGATCAAGATAAACCCACTTTGGTCGGTCAGTTGCTCTGAAATACTGGTTTTGAAATCAGGATTGTCATGGGTGGCATAGACCTCAACATGGCGCGCTTCAAAGCCACAAGCACGCAGCATACCTGTGACATCACCGGCAACTTCGCGGCCACGCAAATGCAACAAGGCCCCATTTCGTGGGCTCATGCGGTCTGCGGCCAAGACGGCCAAGGTGGCCCCATCACCGCCAGCCGAGATGACGTTTTCAAAGCCCGCGGCAACAGCCGCTTCAGCGGTCGCATCACCTACCGCATAAAGTGGCAAAGCCTTCAAAGTCTTTGTGACCTGAATGGCGCGCGCGGCTGCCGCACTCGTCATCAACAGCGCTTGCACGCCTGTCAGATCAAGGGTCGCAGGGGTTATTTCGACCCGCGCTGCTGGCATGATCAACGGGGTCAGCCCAAGCCCACGCACTGCCTCTGCAGTGGCATGGGCACCTGGCTCCGTCCGTGTAATCACACAGGCTTTCATGTCATCCATGCGCCCCGGCAAAGGCATTGCCGGCCATTTCTTTGACCTTGTGGCCGAGCTCTGTTCCCAGCGCTTTTGCTGTGTCCTTTGTTGCATGGGTCAGCGTTCCGTCGCAGCGCCAGCGCTCTTGCCCATCGGCTTGGAGGGCTTCCCCGATAAAGGTCAGGGTGCCTGCAGCATCAAGGCTTGCCAATGCGCCAATGGCGGTGCGGCACGACCCGTCTAGGGCGGTCAAGAAAGCGCGCTCTGCGGCTACTTCAATCTCTGTCACCGGGTCAGCTATCTTGGCGAAAGCAGCTGCGGTTGCCGCATCGCCCGCCCGTGCCGTAATGGCCAAAGCCCCTTGGCCAATCGCCGGTGGCATAGCGACAGGGTCCAACAAGACATGCGGCACGTCGCTATAGCCCAGTCGCGCCAAACCTGCTGCGGCCAACAGGGTTGCATCGCATTGGCCAGCTTTAAGCTTTTCAAGCCGCGTGCCGACATTGCCGCGCAAGGACACGATGGTGAGGTCCGGGCGGGCATGCAACAATTGTGCGGCACGTCGCAAGCTGGCGGAGCCGATCACAGCGCCCTGCTTTAAGTCACTGAGTCCCATGCCTGCGACCGTCACCAAGGCATCACGTCTATTCTCACGCTCTGGCCCGGCCAAGAGCACAATGCCGTCTGGCAATTGGGTGGGCACGTCTTTGAGAGAGTGAATGGCGCAATCGATGCGGCCTTCTAACAGGGCGTCATCCAACTCTTTCGTGAACAGGCCTTTGCCGCCCGCTTCGCTCAAAGGCCGGTCTTGAATCCGATCCCCGGTGGTGGTGATCGGTATGATGGGCAGGCGATCTTCGATCTCTGCGCTTGGAATACCCAAAGCTTGCGCCAAAAGGGCGCGGAGTTGGCCGGTCTGGGCCAGCGAAAGAGGGGAGCCGCGAGCACCAATACGCATGATAGGTTCCAGTTCAGAGCGTTGCATCTCATACTAATCACCCCTAGTGGCAAGGCAGGTCAAGCTTCGGAGCCAGCATGAGCGGACAGATCCTCCATTCGGGTCCACAAATTGTCCTTGGACTAGAAACAAGTTGCGATGAAACGGCTGCCGCAGTGGTTGTCTTGCAGGATGGTCGTGCGCGCGTTTTGTCCAGCATCATCGCCAGTCAGATCGACGCGCACGCCCCCTATGGCGGTGTGGTTCCCGAAATTGCGGCCCGCGCCCATGTCGACGTGATTGATCATGTGATTCTGCAGGCCATGAGCAAGGCTGGATTAGGGTTTCAAGATCTGACAGGCGTGGCAGCAACCGCAGGTCCTGGCCTGATCGGTGGGGTTATGGTGGGCCTGTTGACCGGCAAGGCGATCGCTTTGGCGCGGGGTCTGCCACTGGTCGCAGTCAATCATTTAGAGGGGCATGCGCTATCGCCGCGCCTCGAAGCCGATGTGCCCTTTCCTTATTTGTTGCTGCTGGTATCTGGCGGTCATTGCCAGTTGTTACGCGTGGCGGGCCTAGATGGGTGTGAGCGTTTGGGCTCCACGATTGATGATGCCGTGGGCGAAGCATTTGACAAGACGGCCAAAGTTCTGGGCCTCGGCTATCCCGGTGGACCAGCGGTGGAGCGTGCCGCGCGGTCGGGCGATCCCAGGAGGTTCGATCTACCAAGGCCCCTTAAGGGCCGACCCGGATGCGATTTCTCATTTGCTGGCCTCAAAACCGCTGTTGCACGCGAAGCCGCCGCAATGGGCTCGTTGAGCGAGCAAGACATTGCTGATCTATGTGCGAGTTTTCAGGCCGCTGTTGGCGATGTCCTTGTTGATCGCACGCGTCAGGCGATGGCGGCGATGGTGCTGCCCGAGGGACAATGTGGCCGATTTGTCGTGGCAGGCGGTGTTGCGGCAAATCTGGTTTTGCGTAGCCGGCTTGAAACCTTGTGCGAAGAATTTGGCTGGTCCTTTTTTGCCCCGGCTTTGGCCTATTGTGGCGACAACGCTGCCATGATCGCCTTGGCGGGGGCAGAGCGCTTGGCACAAGGCATCTCAGACGATTTGGACGCGCCAGCCCGGCCACGCTGGCCATTGGATGCTGAAGCTGCCCGCGCTGCGCCCATGTATAAGACCGGGCGTAAAGGGGCGAAGGCTTAAGCCTTCTGCGCCGCGAGCTGCTTCTTTTGTGCGGCTGCCCCGTAAAGGCCAACGCGGAACGGGCCGAACCAGAAGACTTTGCCAAGCCCGCGCCACATCTTGTCATAGGCCCAGGCCAAACGGTCATGCCGCGCGATCCATAAGAGCGCGACCAAGGGGGCCAAGGCCAAGGCTTGGGCGACCCCTTTGAACATCGAAATGACCATCCGGACATAGTCCCTGTCGGCCCGATTATACCATTGGCCCGTGGTGTTATGACCAAAGGCAAAAGCGCGCTTGGTCAAATAGGCCCAAGTCGCACGGCTTGGCGGCACGTCTTCATACACCCACGCATCCTGTGCCCAGCCGAAGGTGCCACCGCTGGCAACCACTTCCCGCCACAAGATATCGTCCTCGCCACCCGTTTCATTGGCAGCAGGATTAAAGGGCTCTGCCTTTGTCAAAACCGTTTCGCGCTTCAACAGGCTGTTGCCACATCCGTAGGGGGTCTCAATCAAGCGCGTTGGCCCGTCTAGGCGGCGGGAAAAGAAGTTTTGAAAATAGGTGTGGGGCACGTTGTGCTCCGCAGGTAAGCGGGCCTCAATCGGGCCGAAAACCACATCGGCACCTGTCTCTTGTTGCGCGCGGATCAAGTTCGCCAGCCAATCTGGCTTCGCCACTTCATCATCATCCAAGAAAACAACAAACGTCCCACGGGCCAAACCAACCGCCTTATTGCGCGCATTGGCGACCCCAGCTGCGGGCTCCACGGCATAGGTGAAGGGCGTTTGGCCTGCTTCCAGTGCCAATTGGTCGGCAATGGGTTTGCAGGATTGATTGGCATCATTGTCGACCAGAATGATCTCCAGCGATGGCGCATGCGTTTGCACCAAAACAGAGCGCACAGCCGCCAAGGCACCGTCTGGGCGGTGAAAGGTGGGTATGATCACGCTGAGGGTGAGCGCTTCTGACGCAGATTTGGTCACGACAAACATGCCTTTGTGGCGGGTAGGGGCGCGGGGTAGCCCGCAGCTGGCAATCCTAATCGCACAAAAGCGTCGCTCATTTCTTACCAAGCTTTGGGTCTAGCACATGAAAATGCCGCCAAAGCATCAAGCTTTGGCGGCAGAGTAGCACGTCTGATTTGGGGGGGGAGACGTGGGGCTTGGAAAAGGGTTCTGGCAAAGCCGAGCCGGGTGGACCCCAGCTTTAACTGCTTAGTAGCCAGCTGCCCGCGCTGCCAACTCACCAATTGGGGTGAGGATAGAAGCGACGAGGAAAGTTGCGAGCATCAAGCTCCAAAAATGTGGGTTCGAATTTGTGTTGGTCATGGGGAGGATCCGTTTCTGTTTCTTTGTTTGTGCAGTCTATATAGGGAAACGCTGCACGCTTGTCAATGAACAATTTGCATATCGTTCATTAATTATTGGAAAGGTACAAATAAGCCCGGCCTTTGGGGCGCGGGCTTGTTCGATTTAGCGCTTCAGCAGGCCCTTGTAGATCAGGTCCATCGTGCCTTCGAGCTCACGTCGAAGCACATCAATGCGGAAGCAATTATAGAGTTGGGGAAAACGAAACTTCATGGTCGCGCATTGGATCATCTCTGCAAGCTCGTCGAGACTGTCGTGCTGCTCAAACAGACCCTCCGCGATGCCATCTTCTAACATACGCACCAGATAGACACGCTCAATCGCCAATCGACGATTGGAATAGGCCGGGCGCTCGCGCGAGATGGCTTGCGCCAGCTCGAAAATCTTCTTGCTCTCGTCGATCAGCTTGAAGGTGTGCTCAAGGATCACGCGATGGAATTCGCGCAGCCGGATACCGGCGGAGCAGCCAGATGCCACGATGGCTTCCATCATCGCGTCCTCGTCGCATTCATGTGCAAGGGCGTGTGCCTCAGCAATGTCGAGCTTCGAAGGGTAGAATCTGTAAAGATTCCCCGTTGACATCTTGAGATCGGCGGCGATCTCCGACATCGTGGTTTTGCTATAGCCGTAATGCTCGAAGCGCCGACCTGCGGCTTCCAAGATACGATCGCGGGTTTCTGCTTTCTCATCCATGCGAAACCCCTTAGACTGGAAATGATGAACAATCAACAAAATGTTCAGTCTTTACAAACCTGACGCCAGCGTCAAATTTACACAGGGGAAGCGGGCTTAACATGGCAGAAATTGGCATCCTTGGGGCAGGGGCTTGGGGTACGGCTTTAGCGCAAGTTGCGGCCACCGCTGGGCACGATGTCTGCCTGTGGGCGCTGGAGCCGGAAGTGCTGGACAGCATCCGTTCTACTGGCGAAAATAGTCTTTTCTTGCCGCAGGTTAAGCTGTCACCGCGCATTAGGGCCACGGGGCATTTGCCTGACTTGGCCTCTGCAGACGCCATTCTAGCGGTGGTGCCGGCCCAGTTCATGCGCCAAACCTTGACCGTGCTCGCGCCCCATGTGCGCGCAGGCACGCCCATTGTGCTGTGCTCGAAAGGCATTGAGCAAGGCACGCAAAAGCTGATGACCGATGTACTAGCAGAGGTCTTGCCCGACTGCGTTGGGGCTGTTTTATCGGGGCCGAGCTTTGCAAAAGACGTCGCTATCGGCCTGCCAACGGCAGTCACTTTGGCTTGCAGCGACCCTAGCGTTGGCGCGCGCTTGGTCGACTTAATCGGCATCTCGACTTTCAGACCCTATCTGGCAACAGATTTGGTCGGCGCAGAAATCGGAGGCGCGGTCAAAAACGTCCTAGCGATAGCTTGTGGGATGGCCGAGGGCCGGGGCTTGGGGGAAAGTGCGCGCGCGGCTTTGATCACACGCGGCTTTGCCGAAATGACCCGGCTTGGCGTCGCCATGGGTGCCGACCCGCGCACATTGGCGGGCCTATGCGGCTTAGGCGATCTCGTTCTGACTTGCTCTAGCGCCACTTCGCGCAACTTTGCTTTGGGCTATGCCTTAGGCCAGGGGCAGAGCTTCGAAGCGGCAGCAGCGGGAAAACGTAGCATTGCCGAAGGGGCCTCAACCGCCCCAGCGCTCCTCGACCTTGCCGCCAGCAAGGGCGTTGCCATGCCGATTTGTGAGGCCGTCGCTGCCATCTTGGCTGGACGCGTGGATGTGGCACAGGCCATTGGCAAACTTCTTTCGCGCCCATTCAAGGTGGAGGTAGACTAATGACTTTATTTCTTTTGACATGCTTGGATTATGAGGGTGCCTTGGATAAGCGCATGGCCACCCGCCCCGCGCATCTGGACTATGTCGGCACTTTCGGCGCTGCGGTGAAATTAGCGGGGCCCGTATTGAACGCCCCAGACGGCGGGCCCATCGGCTCGCACTTTATCTTGGATGTGGCCGATCAGGCGGCAGTGGAGGCCTTTGCCGCGAACGATCCCTATGCACGCGCGGGCGTGTTTAAGTCCCACACGATCCATCCGTTCCGCATGGTAGTGGGGAATTTGTAGGGGGCTCTCCCCTCTCCCTTTGGGATTGACCTATAGCTCGCCGTGCGCGTTGTGGAGCGTTCATGGCACGGAAAAGACCCCTTCAGTCCCTTCGGGACAGCTTCCCCACTCGCGGGGAAGCTCCGGCGAAGCCGGTGAAGGCGTGTTGGAGGGCGCATTTGAAGCCCCTCTTTTTCTGGGAGAAAGGAGTCTATAGAATTCCCCCTACCTAACCGGCATCACCTTAATCACATGCTCCGCTTCCTGCATGACCCGGGCGCGTGTCCAAACAAAGGGCACATAGCTGCCGCTGGCCCAGAGCGGGAACAGGTCGCGATAATGGGGGCTGGTCGGATCGCCGGATTGGCCGGGATTATTGATCACGACGCTATTGTCCCAAGCGCCCACATCCATCACCAAACGGACAGAAGGGCCAGCAGCGAACTTGTAATCACCAGTCCAGCTCGTCGCATTAGGCGTGGAGTTGCCGCCGCCGATGGGAAGGGGACCCACGTAGCGCTCAGAATCTCGGCCGGGGATGGACAGGGCAGGTTTGAACTCAGCGATGTGTAAGGTCCCCCAGCGCCACTGGCGTGCGTTCGGCCCCATCAGTCGTTCCGCTTCGGCCCAAGCAGCGCCAAGGGATTCCAAAAGTATATCGCTGCGCACCTTGGCAGGGTCTGCGCCAAGCAGAGTCCCCTGTTCCAGAACATGGATCACAGAGGTTGCAGGCGGTCGGCCAAAATTGGCGCGCGATGCTTCTGGAACCAAGTGCTTCACCGCGCTCTCGCCCAGATAGCGGCCAGCCCAGATCTCAAACAAAGCCGCGCTGGCAGATTCTGAGCCCAAATAACCATCCCAGCCAATTAAAAGCGAAAGGGCCGAGACTTCAGCCGGGCTTCTGCCTCTGAAGTCTTTCAGCATGCCCACAGTTCGGCGCGCAAATGGCGAGGTTACGTCATTTTGCAAAGCCATGGCATCGGTGATGGCAAACTTTGGCTTGGCGCGGATTACTTCTTGAATGCGGGCAGCCCTGCTGGCATCAGCCCATTCTAAAGCCAAGAGATGGGGATAGCCCTCAGGGACATTCATTTCGTTCGCGGTCGCGATCCAGCCCTCTTTCGGATTATGTTTGATCGGCATGAGTGCAGGATCGAGCAGGCCTGTCCAGCGATAGGTTTCGCCTGCGGGCACAGGAAGCAGACCATCGCCTGCATTGCGCTTAGGAACAAAGCCACCCGGTGCCCAACCAATGTCGCCCTTACGGTCGGCATAGAGCAGATTTAGAGGGGGTGCGCCCCAATGATTGCGTGCGACCAGAAAGTCGTCCCACGTGCGCGCCTGAAAGGCCCAAGCCGCGTTGAAATAGGCAGAGCCACCCGGCTGGCTCCAAGTCGTGCGAAGGGCGAAACTGCGTTGGGTCGCAGGGTCTTCATAGAGGATCGGCCCATCCGCGCTGAACTTTAGCGCCACTTCTTGGGGCGCTTGGCCTTTGACCTCAATGGGTTCACGGACCTCCCTAAGTGTGACTTTGGCGTCGTTGACGACCAAATCTTGTTGATCAATCGCGAAGATCGTCAGAGCCCAAGCGATTTCGCCATTATGGCCAAAGCTGATGCCCGGCAATGCAGGCTCGCCCGCACCAGCAAGTTTTAACTCGGGCGTATCGATGTGCGAGAGATAGCGCAGGTTAGGGATGGATTGCGCGCGATGGGGGTCATTGGCGAGAATTGGCCGACCGGTGGCGCTGCGTTCCGGGCCGATCACCCAATTGTTGGAGCCTTCTTGGCTCTCGGTGTCTCGGCTCGCCATCACCAAGACTTTGCCGTCAAACTTTACGTCGCTGGTGCCAAGTGTAAAGGTATCAAGGACGTTTTGCGGAATGCTGCAAGGGTCTAGGCCTTTGGGGATGGTGACTGGTGTTGCGGGCTCCAGCCTGCGCCGCAGGGGCTCCAATTTCACATCGCCGCCACAGAGCGCGCGTGCACGGGCGACTTCGCTTGTTAGATTCGAGGCCAACGCATTGGAACGAATGCGCACCACATCATCGGCCTGCCATCGCTCGGGCTTTGTACCGGTCGCCACAAATTCGAGGGGGAGCTTTTGTTGGCCGCGCTCGGTCTCCTCAATAAAAGCATTGATGCCAGCGACAAAACCTTCAGTCCAATCCTTGGCATCTGCTGGATAGGCCTTCCATTCAGCTGCCATATCGCCCCGATAAAGCAGGAGACGCGCTGCGCGATCTTGCGTTACATAGGATGGCCCAAAGCTGGCGGCGAGCCGGCCCAGCCCGCGCTTACGCCAAAGGTCGATCTGCCACAGCCGATCCCGCGCCACGGCATAGCCTTGAAGGTAAAACCCATCGCGGGCAGTGGCAGCATAAATATGGGGAATGCCGGCGCGATCAATGATGATCTCACCTGCTTGAGAGAGGCCCGGCAAATTGCGCGATTCTTGCGTCACGCTGGGCGCCAAGGTCTGCGCTTGGGCTTGGCCTGCGAACAACAAGGTCAGCAAGATTGGCCGCATCATCCAAGATTTCATCGCACACTCTCCGTTCCACTTAGGCACGCAGCCTAATCATGGTCCGGTGAAAAGACCATCCGGCATCGGCTCATTCAGTTTGAAGTCGCGCCAGACGATCTCATTCTGTTTGGTGCCGTTGTAATAGAGGCGGATGCGGCCGGGCTGAACCCACGACAGGCCGGGCTTTTGATAGAAGTTGGAATAGATGCGCTCATGCCAGCCGCGTGGCGTGGCAAAGCTAACCGAAAGAACCGCATAATCAGCGCGCGATATGCCAAACAGGGTCTTCGCCCCGGTGGGGTCTGTTACTTCGATCCGGTAAACCGGTTGGCCATCGACCAGATCATCGGGCTGGCGGGCTAAGCTAAAGCCTTGGTCCAGCGCAAAACGGATGACGCCAAAGCCAAAATTCTCCGCCCATTGCTTATCCGCAGCAGAGGGCGGCAAGACCCCGTCTGGCCCGTAGGTTCGGCTGCCATCAAAGGCTAAGAAGGTCGCGATCTTGCCATCGCGACGGCTCTCGATGCGCACTTTGCCATCGGCATTATGGGCTTGGGGTTTAAACTCTGGATACACCCGCCACATCCTGTGGCTCTCATTGATCAGAGGCGTGCCGTCTGGGGCGTAAAAGGTAGCGTAGCCTTCCAGATACAAGGTCGCAGGGCGTCGCCAACTTTCCCCGCCAGCATGAGCCGTCGCGCGTTCGACGATGGTACGTGCACTTAAGGTCGGATTTTCCATCCGCGCAGCGGCCAAGGGCTGATCCGGCCCGGGCGGTGGCAAATTCCTGGCCCAAGCCGATCCTGCCAAGACGAGCGCCAAGACGAAGGAAAAGAGCGCACGCATCAGGCGATTTCCACGACTTGAACGTCAGCTTCGGAGATCGCTTGGCGCGCTGCTTTTAGGGGCTGATACTCGGGACTATTCCAGAACGCCTCAATCGCTGCTTTGTTTGGCCATTCAGAGACCACAGCCGCAAGGCCGTTAGCGCGCGGGCCTTCAAAGCTCTCGCAACCCGGCCCGCGCACAATATATTTGCCGCCAAAGCGCGCTATCAAAGCCGCCGTCGGCTTGCCGTAAACTTCCAGAAACTGCTCGCGATCATGAACCCGCACCGTGACGATCATATAAGCTGGCATAGGTCCGTCCTCGACTCTTGGTTTGCTTGCTTCCATAATTTCCGCAAAAGATATATCCATTGCTTTATAGGGAGGAAGCAAGTGAAACTTTTGCGCGCCGCGACATTGAACGTTCGTGATCTCAAGCGGTCAGAGGCTATGTACCGCGATTGGCTGTTTTATCGCACGGTGGAAAGCGGCGTTTTGGCGCGCGACCTTGCCTGCTCTTGGGGGGCTCCCAACAGCGCTGGCTTGCCCTATGTCGTGATGCAGCCTGAGAGCGGGGCTGATATCTATCTGCGGCTGGTCCAGGATGAGCCGCATCCAGATTACGAGGCGCTGAAAACCTATGGCTGGGCCGCCATTGAAATCTGCGTCGATAACGTTTTGAAAGTGAATGAACGGATGCTGCAAAGCCCGTTTAAGATTATCGGACCGCCGCGCGAATTAGACGGCATGCCTGCTATCTTCCCCATGCAGGTTCAGGGCCCTGATGATGAGATCGTCTATCTGACCCAGATCCGTGACGATCTGCCCATGTATGATCTGCCACGTGCGACCAGCCTGATTGACCGCCAGTTCATCCATGTTTGTGCCGTTTCAGACCTGACAGGCGCGCTCACCTGGTGCCAGAACGTATTGGGCCTCAGCTTTGGGCGGGATATGGACATTGTCTATACCATGTTGGCCAATGCCTTTGGGGTGCCGTTTGAACAGAAGTTCACCATCGCGACGCTGACCCATGACCGCGATGTCTTCTTTGAGTTCGATCAATTACCGTCTGCCGCCGGGCCTCGCCCCGGCTGGAAGGGCCGGTTGCCACAGGGGGTTAGCCTCTCCACCATTGTGCTGCCCGACTTCCGTGAGCGGGTGCGAGAGCATGCCAAATGGCTGATTACGCCGCCGACTGTCCATCAAGGCGAGATTTATCAGGGCAAGCGGGCGGCCACGATGCGCGGCCCCGACGGCATTTTGTTTGAGCTGGTCGAGCTATGAAGCAAATCGTCCTGAAGCATGGCCTCACCGCCCGACCCTGCGCCGATGATTTTGCCTTGGTTGAGGCGGACACCCCGTCATGTCCTGATGGTGGGGTTTTGGTGCGTGTGGTGCATCTCTCGCTTGATCCTTATGTCGGCTCGCGCCTGCGCGGCAAACATATGGGGGAGCCAGCACCCTTGCCCGGCGTCGATGCGATCCCCGGCGCTGCAGTCTGCCAAGTGCTAGAAAGCAAGGCGGCCGGGGTCAAAGCGGGGGATTGGGTGCATTCCATGGAGGTCGGCTGGCGGGAGCTGGCGGACTTAGGGCCGGGGACCTTCCGACTGCTCAATCCAAAAGTCGCGCCTTTAGCCGCCCATGCGGGTGTGCTGGGTATGCCGGGTTTGACCGCTTGGGCGGGCATGACGCGCTTGGCTAAGGTCGGCCCGGGCGATGTGGTGCTGGTCGACGCGGCTGCAGGCCCCGTAGGCGGCACTGTTGGCCAGATCGCCCGCATCCAAGGTGCGAGGCGGGTAGTGGGTATCGCGGGTGGGCCTCAAAAATGCGCGCTCGTGACCGGAACCTATGGCTTCGACGCTTGTGTTGATTACAAGCAGGATGGCTGGGAGCAGGCCCTGACAGAGGCCTTGCCGGAGCCACCGACCGTTTATTTCGAAAATGTCTCCACCGAGATGGCGTCTAAAGCGCTGATGCGGTTGGCGCTTTACGGGCGCATGGTCTTGTGTGGATTGGTCGATCAATATCACGCCGATCAACCACCTCCCGGACTCAATGCGGGGCTGATTGTCGGCAAGCGCGCGCAAGTGATGGGTCTTGTCGTCTATGATTTCTATCCCTTCTGGGACGCCTTTGTGAAAGAGGCCAGCGCTTGGATGGGGGCTGGCACATTGGTTTTCAAGGAAGACCGCGTAACCGGACTAGAAGCCGCTCCTGCCTTGTTTGAGCGCCTGATGCAGGGCCAGAACATTGGCAAGGCCGTTGTTAGCGTCTCCGCCGAATAGCGCCGAGGGTGCGCTCTTTTGCCGCTTGTGCGAAAGGATATATCATTTAATGTGCTGACAGAGGGCTTAGGCGAGAGACTGGGGAGAATCATGGTCATCAATGAAGTCGATGTCGTGCGCTGGCTACATATTCTGGCCATGGTCTATTGGCTCGGCGGCGAGTGGGGAGTGTTCCAAACCTCCTATCACGTGACCAATCGCGACCTCAGCTTGGATGAGCGCCGCCGTCACATGGAGACCGCTTATCGCATCGATATTCTGGCACGAACGGGCATTATCATGCTGCTGCCCTTAGGCCTGCATATGGGCCATCTCTATGGCTTCACGCCCTTGTTGGATGGGATTGGTCTGGCGATCATGTGGACCTTGTCGCTGTCTTGGTTGGCACTCTGCTGGGCTGCCTTTTTCAAGCGTGAGACCGATATGGGCATAGCTTTGACGAAGCTGGATGAGAAAGTCCGCTTTGTGTTGATACCTGCCCTTTTCGCGGTGGCGATTCTCGCGTTCTTGGGCCATGGGCCACTGGCAATTGAGACGGGCTCTTACTGGTACCCCGCCAAGATGTTCACCTATGCCTTGATGCTGGTGTTTGGTTTGGGCCTGCGCTTTATCATGCGGGAATGGACGACGTTGTTCCGCGTGCTGGCTGACGGGCCGAATCAAGCCGCGCAGACCCAATTGGAAATCTCCATCGGGCGCGGGCGGATGATCGCCTATTGCTATTGGATCGGGATCGCGACGACCGCCTTCTTCGGGGCGGTAAAGCCGTTTTAACGCTGGCTAGAAACGTCAAACGCCCGACCAGGAAGGCCGGGCGTTCAGACGATCAGCGCAGGGCACGCCGGGTCTGCGCCGGGGAGAAATCCGGCGATGCGGACGCTGCACCTAGACTGAAAGCGGGGGGACGACGCCAGTCCGGATATGCTGCATCCATGAGTGGCAATATAGACACATCCAAAAACAAAAGCAAGATTAAAAGTATTTAATTGTTGCGTGTGACGCAATTGTCACAATTTCGCGAGCACTAGCTCTTGGGGTCGTATTTGCGGGTGGGACCCGGGGTGGCAAAAAGGCTCTGATTGATCGCGGCACCTGTGGCGGCTTCAACCAAGCGGACCCGCGTTACACGTCCTTGACGGTCTGCAATGGCCCATTCGCGCAATTGTTTGGCGGTATCATCATAGATGATGGTCAATTCACCATCGGCCTGACGGGCTTTGTCGCGCACCGACATGATGGTCATCCCACCGCGCTTTTCAACGCCAGTCACCAGCACGTCTTTCTCCAAGCTCACATTAGCCTTGAGCAAAAAGTACAAAGGCGTCTTGCGCAGGGGATAGCGGTCAGTGGTGCGCAAGCGCTTATCCTGCAGGCTGACCGTCGCGCCGTCGGAAATCAAGAGAAGCGGCGAGGGCGCATCATACTCAAACCGCACTTTGCCGGGCCGCTGCAACCAAAAGCGCCCGCCCACCGTGCTGCCATCAGGATTGGTTTGCAGGAACCGCCCTTGAATGCGGGTGATGGCATTGATCGACTGGGTCAGCGAGGCGATGGCCGCTGTGCGCGGCGCACCTGACAAGGCTTGCGCGAGGCCAAGGCTCGGCATCAGGCCAATGAGTCCAGCAAGAAGAAGGTGGCGTCTGTTCATGGAAGTCCTTTTGACCGCTTTGTAAGGAGATTTGAAGGCACCGGCTTGTGCGAAATCATCTTGAAGCTGAGTTTTCTGAATAGATGTGCCTTGTGGGGACCGAAGTCTCAGTTATCGGCTTCTGTCATCAAAGCAAAAGCTCGTCTTCGCACCATAGCTAAAGCCCCAGGTTCGCTTCCCAAACGTGTCGATGTGAAAGCGCTGTCGGCCCCGAGGCCCTTCATAGGACGGATCATAGTAGGCACCCAAACCGACGCTCAAGGATGTAGGGGTCGATCGCCACATCTGGCAAAGACTTTTGTACGGTTCGTGACGGGCAGTAGCCGGGGTAACGGGAATCAAGTCAAGCGCGCCAAATTGCAAATGGGCACTACGAGACGCGCCACCCATGCACGCATTGAATGTGGACGTCCGATAGCCAGACACGACTTCAACCGGCCCAATCGCAGGCTGAACTTGGTCTCTGATCACTCTGAGCGTCGGCACCAGCTTAGGCCATTGGCTTTCGGGCGGCAGAATGAACGGCTCGCTTGGGCATTTTCGCCCAGCAAAGTTGCGATCAACCCATAGGAGCGACCAAGTTGGGAGAATACCATCGACATTCTCACGTGTAAGAAAGCGCTGGAATTCGTCAAACTTCGCCGAACGACCTGCCTCGCGGGTCAACCAATAGCGGAAGATTGCCGGTTGAGCCGCACTACCGCCGGTCTCAATGTTCGGCACTGCCCTTTTGGTCACAGGCAGTGGTTTGGGTGCATAAGTGGCGAGCCCCATGCCCAAGATTACGACCATCAGGAGCGATCGCTGTCCCATCGCAAGGCCCTACCGGTCCTATGCCGCCTACCTCACCCGTGATCCGGCAATAGGATCTCGCGCTTGCCGGCATGGTTCGGTGGGCTGATCATGCCTTCTTGTTCCATCCGCTCAATCAAGCTGGCGGCGCGATTATAGCCCAAGGAGAGGCGGCGCTGGAGATAAGACGTCGAGGCTTTGCGGTCCCGCGCAACGATGGCGACGGCGCGGTCAAACAAATCATTGCCAGAGCCTGCCATGCCATCCAAATCGGCCCCATCGGCGTAAGGATTGTCTTCGTCGGCGTCAGCAGTGATCTCGTCGAAATATTCCGGCGCACCTTGCGCCTTCAGGCTCGCGACAATCTCTTCCACTTCCTTGTCGGCGACAAAAGGCCCATGCAGGCGGCGCATTTTTCCGCCTTGCGCCATGTACAGAAGGTCGCCTTGGCCCAAGAGCTGCTCGGCGCCTTGCTCACCAAGAATGGTGCGGCTGTCGATCTTGGAGGTGACTGAATAAGAGATGCGGGTTGGGAAGTTGGCTTTGATCGTGCCGGTGATGACATCCACGGAGGGACGTTGCGTCGCCATGATCAAATGAATGCCTGCTGCCCGCGCCATTTGCGCCAAGCGCTGCACAGCCCCTTCAATATCCTTGCCGGCCACCAGCATCAGATCGGCCATTTCGTCGATCACCACGACGATATAGGGCATGTGGTCGAGCTCAAAGGTCTCGGTTTCATAGATGGGCTTGCCGGTCTCGCGGTCCCAGCCCGTCTGCATGGTGCGCGAGAAGGTCTCGTCTTTGGCTTGGGCTTCCGCTGCGCGCTGGTTGTAGCCGCCAATATTGCGCACGCCGATCTTGGACATTTTCCGGTAGCGGTCTTCCATCTCGCGCACGGCCCATTTCAGCGCGGCCACGGCCTTCTTCGGGTCGGTCACGACCGGGGCGAGCAGATGGGGAATGCCGTCATAGACGGACAATTCCAGCATTTTTGGGTCGATCATGATGAAGCGGCACTGCTGCGGCGTCATCTTATAAAGGAGCGACAGGATCATCGCATTGATGCCAACCGACTTACCCGAGCCGGTGGTCCCAGCGATCAGCAAGTGGGGCATACGCGCAAGATCGGCAACAGATGGCTCGCCGCCAATGGTTTCACCCAGCGCGAGCGGCAATTCTTGGCGACCGCTCTCATAATCATTGGTGGACAAAAGGTCGCGCAAATAGACTGTTTCACGCCGCGCATTTGGCAATTCGATGCCGATGGCGTTGCGGCCAGGCACAACTGCGATGCGGCAAGCTTGTACCGACATAGAGCGGGCCACATCATCAGCCAGACCGATCACGCGCGCCGACTTTACGCCTGCTGCGGGCTCTAGCTCATACAGGGTTACGACAGGGCCGGGGCGTACATTGAGGATCTCCCCCTTGACGCCAAAGTCGCTCAACACGGTCATCAACAGGCGGGCATTTTGTTTCAGACCTGCCTCATCATGATGGGCAACCCGTGGCTTTGGCTTAGCCAAGAGGTCAAGACGCGGCAATTCAAAGTCTGCGCCTGCAGGATACATCGGCAGGACGCCTTGGGCCTCACGACCGGCGCGCTCTGATTGTCTCGGGCTTTTTGGCCGTTCGATGGGGATATCGCCAGCGGGATAACCGGGCGCTTCATAAGTCGTGGTATGGACTTCAGGCTCGCGCCAGAAATCGCGCGCTACACCCGCTTTTGCGTCCGTTGGGGCAAAGCGGGCAGCAATCGAGGCTACATCATGGGGGTCAATCTCACGGGTGGCGACGGGGCGCTCAGCCTTTCTTCGTGTAGCGGTGGCTGATTTGCGTGTTGGGGCCTTGGCTCCACCAAAGCGCTCCATCAAGCCATCCGCCGCTACCCGCAAGCTGGCCCAGCCATAGCTGGCCGCATCAATGGCGGCGTCAAGGTCGGTCCGCTTAAGCTGCATCGCGACACTGCCGCAAGCAATGGCAATGGCAAAAGCGATGACAGCACCAAAGCCCTCACCACTTTGCGCCCCAGAAAAGGGCATGGCGAAGATGTGTAGGATGCTGTCGCCAATCAGACCACCTAGCCCGGTCCGCATCGGCCAAGATGGTGCATGGGGTAGGCCAGATACGGCGGCTGCAAACATCACAACACCCAGTACTGCCAGCCAAGCGCGCAAGCGCAAGCGCGGCACACCACCGGGGCCGCGGATTAACGCGAGGAAACAAAAGGAGATGAGGGCTAGAAGTGCCGGAATGATTGCGATGCCGAGCATTTGCAACATGAAGTCAGCCAAAGTGGCGCCCGGCTCACCCAGCCAATTTGAAGTTTTGTCGCTGCCAGATACATTCCAGCTGGGGTCTTGTGCGTTGAAAGTCATGGTCGCGAGGCTCATGACAGTGCCGCCAAGGATGCCTGCACCTAAAAGCCCGTCACGCGTCACGCGCTGGCGCCAATGCAATGTATCTTGTTTTGACCGTGTGCGCGCACCCATGTCACAATCCCATAAGCCAATAGCTAAGGGCCGCAGGGGCCCAATGTCCTGAGGAATACAAAGGGTTTGCGTGGTTATCACCGAGTTAAATTAACTCTTTTTTTCTGAAATTAGAGGTCGTGAATCTCAGTTTGCCGCACAGGCGTCCATAAAGCTGGCCAATTCAACATCCAAATTCGTCACACCATCGGCATCATGGGTGGCCAGAAGGACGTGGACTTTGGCATAAACGTTGAACCACTCAGGGTGATGGTCCATCTGCTCTGCCTTCAAGGCCACGCGTGTCATCCAGCCAAAAGCCTGCTTGAAGTCGGCAAAGTTGAAGGTCTTTTCAATGGCTGCGCGCCCGGCAACTTCCTGCCAGCCAGCTAGGCCCGAAATGGCGTCTTGTGGGGTCATTTTGATCAGGTCGCGTGCCATATTCTTCTCGCAATCGGGAATGTCATCTCACAAAAAACCCCTCCCAAATCTGGGAGGGGTTGGGACTTGTTGAGGTCAAGCCGGAGAAGGTTCCGGACCTGTGGAGGTTGTCCCCCCGCTCTTCTTGCCGATGGTTGGCAAGGCAGAGGAAGGTCCCGCCGGTGGCCGCGTTACGGCGTCATCGCGCTTGATGGAGCCGCCTTCGAGCAAAGTTTTGATTTCCTCACCCGACAGGGTTTCATATTCCAACAAGCCTTGCGCCAAGACTTCCAAATCAGCCCGACGCTCGGTCAAGATACGGGTCGCTTCCGCATTACCCCACTCGACGAGGCGACGTACCTCTTTGTCGATGGTTTGCGCGGTGGCTTCCGACACATTCTGAGTGCGCGAAACGGAGTGGCCCAAGAACACTTCTTCTTGGTTTTCCCCGTAAGCAACCGTACCCAATTCGTCAGAGAAGCCCCAACGGGTCACCATGGCACGGGCCAAGCGGGTTGCCTGTTCGATATCGGACGAGGCACCAGAAGTGATGGCATCCTTGCCGAAGATCAATTCCTCGGCGACGCGACCACCCATCATGACGGCCAAGCGGCTCATCATTTGGCGATAGCTAAAGGACAATTTGTCCCGCTCTGGCAATTGCATCACCATGCCCAAAGCGCGGCCACGTGGAATGATGGTGGCTTTGTGGACGGGGTCGGTGTGGGGAACGGTCAAAGCTACCAAGGCATGGCCACCTTCATGATAGGCGGTCAGGCTCTTTTCTTCGATCGTCATCGCCATGGTCTTGCGCTCAACGCCCATCAGGATTTTGTCCTTGGCGTCTTCGAACTCTTGCATGGTGACCAGACGGCGGCCACGACGGGCAGCCAACAGGGCAGCTTCATTGACGAGGTTCATCAAGTCAGCACCCGAGAAGCCAGGGCAGCCACGGGCAATGGTCTTTGCGTCGACGTCTGACGACAAAGGCACGTTGCGCATATGAACTTTCAGCACCTTCTCGCGGCCCGAGATATCAGGCAGACCAACCGTGACCTGACGGTCAAAACGGCCGGGACGCAGCAAGGCAGGGTCCAATACGTCTGGGCGGTTGGTCGCGGCGATGATAATGATGCCTTCATTGGCTTCAAAACCATCCATCTCGACCAAAAGCTGGTTCAAGGTTTGCTCACGCTCATCATTACCGCCGCCGAGACCGGCACCACGGTGACGGCCAACGGCATCGATTTCGTCGATGAAGATGATGCATGGCGCATTCTTCTTGGCTTGCTCAAACATGTCGCGTACCCGGCTCGCGCCGACGCCGACGAACATTTCAACAAAGTCCGAGCCGGAAATCGTGAAGAAGGGGACATTGGCTTCGCCAGCAACCGCACGCGCAGTTAGGGTCTTACCAGTACCTGGCGGGCCAACCAACAGCGCGCCTTTGGGGATCTTTCCGCCCAAGCGCTGGAACTTCGAAGGGTCCTTCAAGAAGTCAACGACTTCTTGCAATTCTTCGCGTGCTTCATCAATGCCAGCTACGTCTTCGAAGGTCACTTTGTTCTTGTTTTCGGTCAGCAATTTTGCCTTGGACTTGCCAAAGCCCATCGCGCCGCCTTTACCGCCACCGCCAGACATCTGGCGCATCAAGAAGAACCATAGGCCGACCATGATCAGCAAAGGCAATAAGTTTGCGATCAGTGCGGTCAAAAAATTGGCCCGCGGCACCTCTTCAATGCGAATCTCGGCATTGGCTTTTTCCAAGCGCGCCAAAAGGTCAGTCGCAGGCGTGGGGACCACGGCGACAAAGGATTTGTCATCTTGCAGGCGGCCACGTGCTTGGGGCCCAATGATGGTGACTTCCTTCACGCGCCCATTATCCACTTCGGTCAACAGGGTCGAATAAGGCATCGTTGTCATCGAGGCCGATGGGGAAGGACGGTTCATTAAGGTGAACACTGTCACCAGTGCCAAAGCCAAAAATCCCCAGATTGCAAGATCGCGCAGCTTCATCATTATCTCTTTCTGAAATCACGACCCTTGATGAGAAGTGATTATCCACCCTGCCGCATTGTTTTGAGGCGGGTTAGACTAACATAGTCGTTCAATCCAATCATGTAAGCCCATCTTCTGCTCGAATTCGATTTTACTGGGTTACAAATTCGTGTGGTTGACGTGAAATGCCGAAAAGTCGTGCGTATTGGTTCTGTGGCCTCCGGCTTCCGACGGCCACTTGTCCGCGTCGAATCGGGGCAAGTGAAAACAAAAGTTCGTCGTGCTTTGGCGCGATAGACACCCCTCCAAGGGTTCTGCGCTGGGACGGAAATGCTAGCACACCTTCAAGCAGACGGCCTAATTTTTCGGCCTCTGGCGGGCGGTCGGCCTGGGTGAGGCTATAGATTAACCAGCCGAGGGCCCGCTCAATTAGGACCGGTTCTGCTTCCCTAAACGCGGTTGCTTTTAGCTGCCAGCCTGCTTCGACCGGGGTCAGGCTACACCGCTTCAATAGGTCCAGGGTGGCTCGTTCTTGGGCCGATCTCAGCGCATCAGCAATGGCCGCGAGACGGACAATGCGTTCTAGGTCTACCTTTTGCGCGGCCATGTCCTGCACCAGCTTACGCGTCCGAATGCGGGCGAAATCTAGATTTTGATTGCTTTCATCCTCGAGCCATTCTTGACCTTCTCCCATCAGCCATGCGCGCAAATCAGCTCGCTTTAGCCCCAAAAGGGGGCGTCCCAGCAGATTTGGGGCCTCAAGCTGGGCAAATGGATTGATCGCCACTTCTGCCATGCCGGCTAAACCGTCCAAGCCCGACTGCCGCGCCAAGCGCCAGCAAACCGTCTCAACCTGATCGTCCCAGGTGTGGCCAACGAGAATCAGTTTGGCCCCCAAGCGTCGGGAGACAGACGCTAATGCCTGATAGCGCGCTTGTCTGGCCCAAGCCTGCAGCCCACCGTGCGCGGGCCGCTCATCCAGCCGAACGACCTCTCCTGAAAGGCCAAGCGCTCGTGCCCAAGCAATGGCTTGGGCAGAATCGGCAGCCGAATTTGGGCGCAGTCCGTGATCAATCGAAGCCGCGTGGAGCGTCGCACCAGTAACCTTCGCCCAATGGCTTGCCATCCGGCACAAGGCCATACTGTCACCACCACCAGACAGGCCGATCAGCATGGGCGAGCCAAACTCTTTTTGCCATTGGTCAAGCTTTGCAAAGAATTGAGGCAGGGCCTGATCAATTGGGCCGGGCGCGGGATGTTCCGCACCATTGGCCACTAGGTGGTCGGGCATGGCGACCGCGCCACTTCGGCGTCTGCCCGTGCCTTTAACGTCGGATCTGGGTTGGGGGTGCGACGTTTAAATTCAACGAGCGCTGAGCATCGCATCTTTGCATTGCCCAACTGACCAAAGGCCCCAGCTAAGCGCACCAAGGATTCCGACGCACGCCTTCCTTGCGGAGCCGCATCCAAATAGCTCAAATAAGCCTCAGCGGCAGGGCCCCAAGCTGATTGGACAAAGCGGGCTTCACCCAGAAGCCAGCGGCCTTCAATCCCTTCAGGCGCGGTTGGAAAATTGGCAACGAGATTAGTGAGATTGCTCTCAGCGGTCAGATAGTCGCCGCGCTGCAAGGCAAGTTGGGCAGCCGTGAATAAGGTATCTGGCCCGGCTGGCGGGGCAGGGGCGGGGACTTCATCTCCGACTAAGGCTTGTGCGTCTGCCGGAGCCGCGGGGCTGCTTTCCACGGTAGTCATCTCCGCGACGCGCGAGCCGCTGACGATTACTGCCGATTGATTGGCGCGCTCCGCTTCCAGCTCTTGCACCAATCGATCTTGGCTTGCTTGCTGTTTGGCCAGCAGTGCTTCCAGCACTTCGATCCGCCCTGTCAGTTCTGCCGCTTGGCGCTCAACTTGTTCGAGGCGGATGATTAAACGAGCTGATATGGGTTCCGCTGAAATCGGGGGTACCGCAACCGGGGTTGGACCTCCCTTCTTGGGCGCTGTCACGGGCGGATTTGCGCCGCGCGCTTGTGCCCAAGCAGGTTCAGCGGTCAGCATCAAGCCGGCACCCAACGCCACAAGGCTCAACAACGACCCAAGCCGCAGGGCGCGTTTCGCCGCCCTGCTGGTTGGGGTGCCGATTTGGCTTGAGATCGTTGAGGCGACTTGAGGTGTAGCCATGATTAGTCCAGCAACATGGTTTGCGCGTTCCGGTTGACGGCCCAGCCTTCAGCACTTGGGCGCTCATCGATTGGACGTTCCTTCCCGTAGGAGACGGTTTCGATCCGATCGGTGTCGACACCAAGTCCTGCCAGGAAATCGCGTGCCGCACTTGCCCGGCGTGCACCCAAGGCCAAGTTATACTCGCGGGTCCCGCGCTCATCACAATTGCCAGCGATCAAAACGCGCTTACCGGGATTGGCTTTAATCCAGGCCGCCTGACGGGTCAGAATGGAGCGGGCTTCATCGGTCAGGTCAAACCGGTCGGTTGGGAAGAAAACACGCTCACCTGCTTCGGCCAAAGAGGCATAGGGTGAGAGGCTTTCCTGTTCTCTGGCAGTGTCAGCATTGGTCTCGTTGCCGCTAACAGTAAGGGCTGGCAATGGCGCAGATGCCACAGGTGCGCTGGTCGTGGGCGCCTCTTGGGCAATTGTTGGCGCAGCCTCGGAATTGGCGGCAGCAACAGGTGCAGTTGTATCGGCAATCGGCGGCGTTGCCGTCTTGGTGCTAGCGCAAGCCACCAAGGCAAGGCTTGAAACCAGCATCAGGGCGAGAGAACGGACTTTCAAACCAGAGGCTGGAGTGTGGCTTTGGGTAAATGTCATGGTAGGCTCCTCAATGAAGGGGTGTTTCTAGGGGTGGAGTTTTACGCGACAAGGTTGAAACGTTTAAGGCAGGGTTGCGGACCAACCTGGGTCTGAACCCGGGGCGGACCAAGGGGACTTGCGAAGATTGGTGCCCGAGACATCGACTGTCCACAAGCTTGGCGATTGACCGGGACCGCCTTCACGCTGAAACATAATGACGCGGCCATTGGGTGACCAAGTTGGGCCTTCAACCAGATAGGCCTCTGCTAGGATTTTCAAGTTTGATCCATCCGCTGCCATCACACCAATCTGAAATTGCCCACCCAATTGACGCGTGAAGGCAATTAAGTCGCCCTTGGGTGACCAAACAGCGGTAGAATAACGGCCTTCGCCAAATGTTAAGCGACGCAAACCCGATCCATCGGCATTCATGCCATATATTTGCGTGCTGCCGCCTCTGTCTGAGGTAAAAACAATCTGGCTACCGTCTGGCGACATATCCGGTGAGGTGTCGATAGCTGGATTGCGGGTTAGCTGGCTCAATTTGCCAGTCCGCAAGCTCTTAATGAACACATCCACATCGCCGTCGCGGTCCGCGCTGAAAATGATAGATTGGCCATCAGGGGTAAAGCGCGGGGCGAACGCCATATTGCCCGGAATAGCCACGGCTTCTTTCCGGCCACTCTCAATATCGACAACCCAAATTTTGATACCCCGGTCTGACAAAGCCGAGTAGACGATTTGTTGGCCCTGCGCATTAAAGCGCGGGTTGAGAACCTGTTCGGTGCCATCGGTTAGATAGCTAGGATTGGCCCCATCCTGATCCATCACGGCAAGCCGCTTGACCCGATTGGTCCGACCGCCACTTTCAGCGACAAACACAACACGGCTGTCGAAATAGCCGACTTCACCTGTCAAACGTCGGTAGATGGCATCGGAAACCTTGTGCGCAATCCGCCGCCAATTCTCGTCTGTCGTTGCGAACTCAAGGCCTAGCATTTGGCTTTCGCCATAGACGTCCCACAAGCGAAACTCGACCCGCAATCGCCCTGATGCCACCCCGCCGCGCCCAATAACCAAGGCCTCGGCTTTCGTGATGCGCCAGTCGGCAAAGCGGGGCGCGACGTTCACATCCATATCGCGTTGTAAGAAGGAGTCTGGGTTTTGAACTTGAAACAGACCAGAACGCGCAAGGTTATCGCGTACGGCACCAGCAATAGAACTCCCATGCGGGCCTGAGAAATCTGCAATCGCAATCGGCATGGGCCGCCGATGCCCCTCCGTTACACTCACATTCAATTGCGCCAGCGCTGGCGTCAGCCAGGCAAAAGCCATCAAAAGCGCGAGCAGCGACTGGCGGAGCGCGCGGGAGAGAGCCGGAAGTAGGAGGCTGAGTGCTGTCATTATCGGTTTCTTGACCCTAGAAGATGAAGATTTTGCGGCAAGGTAAGACAAATTTTTGTTACAGGCAGCTTTAGATTAAGGCCGATCAGCCTTTCGCGCGTCAAAGTCAAAATTCACTAAGCGCCATTGCGTATAGCGATCGGCAGGCAAGGAAAATGGTGCGCATTGCTGAACGGCGCGCCTCGCCGCGTCAATCGCCACCAAAAGCTTGTTATCCGCGCCGGCTTCGCTGGAAGGGCGGATTAGTTTCGGAACCTTCGCCAAATTTCCATCTGGCGTCAATTCGATTTGAAGCGTGACGATTAGGCGTGGTGAGTTCTCGGCTGGTCGCCGCCAACATTGGTATATCTGTGCCCGAAGCGCCGATTCCAGATCGCCAGCGAGTAGGGTTCCACCACCTGCCCGACCTTGCTTGGCGGACTGACCGGTTGCAGCCAGTTTGGGCGCTATCCGTCCACCTGAATTTGCGCCGCTTGCCGCTGCACTGGCGGCCGCAAAATCGAAAGTCGGTTCAGGCTTGGCTTGCACTTTTGACTTGGTGTTGGCTTTAGATGGAAGGCTTGGCGCAATTTGTGAGGGCAAAGCGGCCTTCTGCGGGCTTGCTTTTGCAGGTGCAGTGGGCGTTGGCGCAGCCTTCTGCACGCTCGTGGGGGCAGGCTTTGGCGGCGGGGCCTTTTGGACCGGCTGCGGGGTCGATGCAGCCGGAGGAGGCGGACTATCTGATGACTCTGGCACGGGGGAGGGCGCTGCATCCGCCACTGCGGAGTCTGCAATTGTGAGCTCGCTTGTCTCTTCACCCGTCCGCACCGTCTCCGCTTCGGTCTCGGGCCCAATCACGCTGGGTGTATCGGCGACTATCGCGACAGGGATCACGTCTTCCGGCGTAAACGGCGGTGGGTTCTGCCACAAGACAAGGCCCAGGGCGATAATCCCTGCATGCACAAAGGCCGAAACAGCCACGCCCGGCCCGAATGGGCTGGCGTCCTGCCACTTCAGACTGCCGATGTGGGGGTCACTGGCGCGCATGCGCTCGGGGCCTATCCTATTGCTCGACCGTATCGGTCACCAATCCCAGATTGCGATAGCCAGCAGAATTCACCCGCGCCATGACTTGCATCACAATCCCATACGGGGCTTTTTCCGCTGCGCGAATAAAGATTCTGCGATCATAGCCTTCACCAGCCAAAGCCGTCAGCCTTGGTAGCAATTGGTCATAGGCCACGACTTCATTCTGCAAATAGACTTGGCCATTGGCCAGGATCGTCACCGTCAGCGGCTCCTGCTCGCTCGGTAGGCTCTTGGCTTCCGTTTTCGGCAGATCAACCGGCACACCCACGGTTAGCAGGGGGGCAGCCACCATGAAGATGATCAACAGCACCAGCATCACGTCAACAAAGGGTGTGACGTTGATTTCGCCCATCAAGCGGCGGCTGCGTCTACCGCGTTTGCCGGCTCCGCGCCGAGATCCAATCCCGACCGCCATGTTAGGTCGGTTCCTGCAAGCGACGGGAGACCCGCGCGATCACATCATCGCTCAAAGCGTCTAAGCGGGTGGCAAAACGATCTAGGCTACCGGCCAGCCAATTGTAGAAAATCACGGCTGGGATAGCAGCTAAAAGGCCCAAGGCAGTTGCAAACAAGGCCTCAGCAATACCAGGCGCAACGACAGCTAAATTGGTGTCCCGCGATTGAGCAATGCCGCGGAAGGCATTCATAATGCCCCAAACTGTTCCAAACAGGCCGACGAACGGGGCAGACGAGCCAATGGTGGCCAGCACGCCAAGGCCACGCTCTGCGCGGGCCATTTCCCGTGCCGTTGCGGCCTGCATCACGCGCTCCATCCGTTCAATCGCCCGGCCAAGACCGGCCTCGGTTTGATTGGGAATTCGACGGGCGAGGCGGGCTTCGGCCATCCCTATGGCCACAACCCGAGCCATGGCGTCACCTGGCTTTGCGCTCTCTTCGATCGCATCCACGCCGCGCCCCTCAGCCAAAGCGGCTTCAATAATGCGTGCGCCTTCTTCCAGCTTGCGAATTTGCAGCCATTTGTCGATGGCAACCGCCCAAGACCAGACCGAGGCCAAGGCCAAACCAATCATCACCGCCTTGATAATCCAATCGGCTTTGAGGAACAAATCGAGGAAGGAAAAGCTTGTTACTGTTGCTACCGCGTCCATGCACGCCTCACTAATGGGTTCAATGGTCAGCTCTGTTCGCGCGAACAGAAGTTAGGAACGAAACTGTTAGAATCGACACCTAGTTAAGGAATACGGCCTCAGTGCGGCGATAAAGTTAATATCTGATGAGAAAGCCGCAAAAAGCGGTTGACTGGCACCAGAGGGCACCGCGGACACGTTCAACACCGGTTTGGCAGTTTGAAACCAGCCTTTGTCTTGACTTTATCTTCGCAAACCCGTATCCGCGCCCCTCTTCTGGCTGGTCCAATCCTGTCCCGGCCCACGATGGTGTGGGCAGTGGGTTCTGGGCGAGGCAGAATTCACGAATTCGCCGATGAACACTCTTATTTGAGGGTGACAAGGCTTTAGCAAGAGAGAAATCGCCATGTCGCGCCGTTGCGAATTGACTGGAACTGGACCAATGGTTGGCCACATCGTCAGCCACTCCAACATTAAGACCAAGCGTCGCTATCTGCCAAACTTGCAAGACGTCACCTTGGCGTCTGACGCCTTGGGCCGCGCCTTCAAGTTGCGCATCACGATGGCAGCTTTGCGCTCGGTCGATCACAACGGGGGCCTCGATGGCTTCATTGTGAAGATCGACGAGACCAAGATGTCGGATCGTGCGCGCAAGATCCGCCGCGACATCAAAGCAAAGCTGGCTGAAACCGCAGCTGCCTAAATTTGTGCAATGGGCAGTGGGTGACCCACGGCCCAAGCTGCACTGGCTCAAAAGCGCGACCTTTCGGGGTCGCGTTTTTCGTTTAAGCCAAACGGACTGTACCAAGCTTCTTGTACCGCTTGTGCGTCCATCCCTCGACCGACCGTCCCATGTCATGCTAACCGCCGCGGTCTCATGCGCCTGACCCAAGATCGCCTTTTCCGTGTTCTCGATCGCTTCGACGAGATTGATGCCCGTCTGTCTGTTTGCAGTGATGGCGGCGAGATCATGCGCCTGTCGAAAGAGCGGTCCAGCCTAGCCCCGGTTGCCGACGCAATCCGCGCCCTAGAAAAAGCGCGCGCGGAACGTGCTGAGCTGGAGCAAATGATCCTCGATCTGCCCAACAGCGATGAAATGGCGCAGATGGCGCAAGCTGAGCTTGAAGTCCTGCGGGAGTCTATTCCGACAATGGAGCAAGATCTGCAAATCCTCCTTTTGCCCAAGGATGCCGACGACGAAGCCGATGTGATTTTGGAAGTCCGCGCCGGAACGGGTGGCGATGAAGCAGCCCTGTTCGCCGGCGATCTTTTCCGCATGTATCAGCGCTATGCGGCCACGCGCGGTTGGCGGGTTGAAGTTGAAAGCATCTCCGACGGTGAAATGGGCGGCTATAAGGAAATCATCGCCTCGGTTTCCGGCGAAGGCGCCTTTGGGCGGATGAAGTTTGAAAGTGGCGTGCACCGCGTCCAGCGCGTACCAGCGACCGAAGCTGGCGGACGCATTCATACCTCGGCTGCCACGGTTGCTGTGCTGCCTGCGCGCGAGGATGTTGAAATTGAAGTCCATGAGAAGGATATAAGGATCGACACCTATCGCTCATCCGGGGCTGGTGGTCAGCACGTCAACAAAACCGATTCTGCTGTCCGTTTGACCCACATCCCCAGCGGCATTGTGGTGACCTCGTCGGAAAAGTCACAGCACCAAAACCGCGCCATCGCGATGCGCACGCTTAAAGCCCGCCTCTATGAGCAGCAGCGTTCCGCGCTCGCCGCTGAACGTTCAGCCAGCCGCCAATCCCAAGTGGGCTCAGGCGATCGGTCAGAGCGCATCCGCACCTATAACTTCCCGCAAGGCCGCGTCACCGATCATCGGATCAATCTGACGCTCTACAAGCTAGATACATTACTTGAAGGCAGTGGCTTGGATGAGATGATCCAAGCCTTGATCGCCGATGACACCGCCCGTCGCCTGGCCGAAGCCGAGGACTAATTGCCTGCGTATTTGATTGAGCAGCCATAAGCCGACGTCGCGCGAATGGCTGGGGCTTGTTTGTTTTTGACGGCCGTGATGGCTTCACGCACATAATTTCGGGGGACAGCCCCAGCGGGCAGGACGGCGCGGGGTTGATCGTCTATCGCCCCGGCATAAGCAATGCGGCCCGTTTCATCGATCACAAACATATGCGGCGTGGTCCGGGCGCCAAACGCCTTGCCGACGACACCGGTTGGGTCCAGCACTTTGGCGTTGGGTTTTGACCCTTTCTCCGCGGTGAAATATTCCGCGCCGCGGCTATCCTGATAGCCTTGCTTGCCGGGTGCAGAAGAGAAGATCGTCAGCCACACGACGCCGTCTTTGAGGGCTGATGTCTGCACCGCTTGCATCGAACCGCTGTTATAGTGCCGTGCGACATAGGGGCATTCATAATTCGTCCATTCAAGCACGACAATTTTGCCGCGATAGGCGCTTAGGTTAAACTTGCGCCCAGTCGTGTCTTGCATGGAGATGCTGGGGGCCATGGCACCCGGGACGGGGGGGACACCCTTGGTCTTTGGGTGAGAATTCGGCTCGGTCGGGGAATAGATGCCACCCGCCTGTGTCTCGATCCACGAGAAGGTGGCAAGGGCGACGGCGGCTGTCATCCAAACAATTCTCACCGGCACTTCTCCTAATTCAGGGCGGCTTTGATCATCTCTGCGCTCAGTAATTGCGGCAGGATTTGGGGTTCTGCCACGCCGGGCTTATAGACGAGATATAGGGGTACACCCACGCGTCCGTGGCTTGCCAGCGCTTGAGCGATCACATCATCGCGACTGGTCCAGTCGGCTACCAGATATACCGCCTTGTCGCCATTTAGAGCCTCGCGCACGGCAGGATCCGCAAAGACGGTGACTTCATTGACCTTACAAGTCACACACCAGTCTGCCGTGAAATTGACAAAGACGGTCTTGCCTTCCTGTTGCAGCGCTTCGACACGGGCAGGTGTCCAAGGCTCACCACCAAAGCTGGCGGAGGCGACGTTAGTGGCCTTTGCGGGCGCTTGGGTCACATAAGTGCCAGCGCCAACAAGGCCTGCGACTAAGATCATCAGCGCGATGGCGCGCCCCTTGTGCCCAGACCAAGTCCGCCAAATCCAAACGGCCATGCCAGCAGCCAAGACACCGCCCAAGGCGGCCAAGACGCCCGCTTGACCCACTTGGGCGCTGCTTACCCAGATTAGCCAGATGGCCGTGGCAAACATGGGAAAGGACAAGGCTTCGCGGAGGCGGCTCATCCAAGCTCCAGGCCGTGGCAAAGCCCGCATCAGGCCCGGCATTAAGGTCAGCGCGACAAAGGGTACTGCAAAGCCCAGCCCCAAGGCCGCGAACACACTCAAGGCCCCAATTGCAGGCTGAGTAGCCGCAAAACCTAAGGCAACACCCATGAAGGGCGCGGTACAGGGTGCAGCGACTACCACAGCCAAGACGCCTGTAAAGAACGAGCCTGCATGCCCACTCTTACTGGCAAGGCCTGTGCCAGCGCCTTGCAGCGAGGTGCCGATCTCATAGAAGCCCAACAAGTTGAACCCGATCAGAACCATCAACACCGCAAGGCCGACAATGATGGCGGGCGATTGCAGTTGAAAGCCCCAGCCAACGGCCATGCCAGCGGCTTTCAGGCCAATCAGTAGACCTGCTAGACCAAGGAAACTTGCGAGCACGCCAAACCCATACCACAGGCCGTGGGTGCGCGCTTCGGCCTTATCCCCGTGCGAGGCCTCCAAAAGGCCCAAGGCCTTCATGGATAGGATCGGAAAGACACAGGGCATCAGGTTCAAAATCAGACCGCCTAGAAACGCGAACAGAAGCGCTTGTAGCAAGCCAACATCAGTCGTCCCCCCTGCTGCCTTTGGGCCTGATGTGTCCATGATCGGCTCTGCTGCGATCAGCTCGGCCCCAAGGCTATAGGCTTTGGCATTTCTGCCCTCACCAAGCACCAAGACGCCTGAGAACGGTCCGACGAAGGGGTCTGGCAAAGATTTAGACTTCGTAAGGTTGAGGCCAAAGCCATCCTTGCCGCGCACAAATTCCTGCGGTGCCGCAAAGTCCACGAGCGCGCCGAGCTTGAGCTCATAGGGGAAGAAATAGGCCTTGCCGTCGGCTGGCACGCCAGTGACCACCAATTGCAAGCCACCAGCGCCCAAATTTGTCAGGTGCGCCTTGCCGGGCAAGGGTTTGGGCAGGGACGCCAGTGCCGCTTGGATAGCTGCTGCGTCGCCATTGTCGCGCTTGGCGGCTTCAACGGGCAGATTGATCGCCACACTGCCTTCGCCCGGAATACAGACATCGGCGCATTCCAACCAAGTTGCGTCGACTTTGAGCGAGAGCGTGGTGCCGGGCTTAGCCGACGCCGGAACTTGAACCTCTACCGGTAAAACCACTGATTTTGAAAAGCCGTAATTGACCAGAGGGCCAAAGGGGATGGCGGTGGGGACTGGCCATTTGATTTCGCCCGCCTTAACGCCCTCGGGTAATGTCCAGGTTAGGTAGGTAGGTTCGCCGGAATCGCCCGGATTGCGCCAATAAGTATGCCAATCTGGGGCGATTTTTTGCCGGATCGCGACATGAAAGACGTCACCGGGTTGAACCGCTGCCCGCTCGCTGATCAAAGTGATCTCAACATTTTGCGAGCTGGCGCTGATGCTAATTGGCGTAGAAATCCCGGCCGGGACTTGCGCCTGCGCGAAGCCAACCGACGAGAGCAACAGCCAGAGAGCTAAGAGCGCGCGTTTCATACATAAAGTCCTTTTCGACCGTTACTTAGCGTCCTTCGAGGTGTTGGCCAATGGTGTGGGTCTGGGTCGCGCAGAAAAACGCTGTCGAGATTGAAACTAGGGCTGGAAAAAGCGGGCGAAACAAACCACCGTTAGCGCTTCGGTCCTGAAACATCACTGGGAACGAAAACGGAAAGGACTTCTGCGTGAGCATTTTGCCGAGACAACCGGGTTGGTGGTTTGAAGACATCATCGTCGGGCGAACCTATGATTTCGGTGCAGCTTTGGTGAGCGCGGAAGATATCACCCTGTTTCACGAGCGTTTTGCTCCCAATCTACCCCTGAAAGCCAGCGAGCAAGGGCGCGAAGGGGCGGGGCCCCGCGCCGCTGAAAGCCATGTCTATGCCCTCTGGCGGCGCATGTTGTGGGAAGAAACCCGTGAATGGCCCGTGTTGCAACGCTTGGGGCAAGATGCGCTGCGCTATTATAAAGCCGCTTATGCCGGGGAAGAATTATCTGTCCGCCTGACATTTTTGGCGACCGAAGACCGCAATGATCGCGAAGGCGTCCTGACGGCCAGCCATGAAGTGCAAGATCAAGATGGCTTGCTGGTCATGAGCGTCATGACCCGCACCTTGATGGCTAGGCGACCAGCGAAAGCGGGCTGATCACTCCGTCCCGGTCACCTTGTCCCAAAAGCCCTTGGCTTTATCAAAGAAGCCTGTGTGCTCTGGGTGGCTCGTCTCGCCACATTCGCCGGCAAACTCGCGCAACAGCTCCTTTTGACGGGCTGACAGGCTGCGCGGGGTTTCGACGAACAGTTCCACATGCATATCGCCGCGAAGCGCCGATTTCAGCGTGGTCATGCCGTGGTGGCGCAGGCGGATGCGACGGCCGGTTTGGCTGCCTTCAGGAATTTCCAGCTCTGCTTTGCCGCCGTCAATCGTCGGCACTTCGATTTTCCCGCCTAAGGCCGCCGTCGTCATGGTGACGGGGATGCGGCAATAGAGTGTCGGACCGTCGCGTTCAAACAGCTCATGCTTATTGACCGACAAAAAGACATAGAGGTCGCCACGTGGGCCGCCGCGCGCGCCCAACTCACCTTCACCCGTCAAACGAACCCGTGTGCCATCTTCGACGCCAGCCGGGATGGCAACCGACAGCGTGCGATCCACTTGCTTGGTACCGTGGCCGTGGCAGGACTTACAGGGCTTTTTGATGATGGTGCCGCGCCCATGACAGGTGGGGCAGGTCCGTTGCATCATGAAGAAGCCCTGTTGGGCGCGCACTTGGCCCGTGCCGCTGCAAGTGGGGCAAACTTCAGGGCGGGTGCCAGGCTCTGCGCCAGAGCCGTCGCAGACTTCGCATACCTGATTGGTGGGGATGTTAAGCTCAGCATCCTTGCCCCGGAAGGCCTCTTCTAGGGTGATTTCAAAATCATAGCGCAGGTCTGCGCCCCGGGCTGGGCCTGCACGCTGTTGTGTGCGCCGACCGCCAAACACTTCGCCGAAAATGTCGCCAAAGACGGATTCGAAGATATCGCCTGCATCGCCCTGGAAGCCGCCGCCACCGCCGCCACCCATACCGCCATTGAGGCCTGCCTTGCCATAGCGATCATAGACCGCGCGCTTTTGTGGGTCAGACAGTGCCGCATAGGCTTCATTGATGTCTTTGAATTTTGCCTCTGCCTCGGCATTGCCGGGGTTCTTATCGGGGTGCCATTGCATGGCCTTCTTGCGGTAGGCGCTTTTCAGCACGGCCTCATCCGCATCACGGGCCACGCCCAGAAGATCATAATAATCGTCGCTCATGGGATCCCCGAATTAGAGCAGGATTGTTAGCTAGAAGTCGCTTTGTGTGTGCTCTGCGTGTTGACCACGGTCATCAGCGAACACTTGGGGCTTGGTTGAGGCGCAAGAGAGGCAGCGCATCCGTCAGCCAAGGCCCAAAGCGAACCCCTTTGCAAACTGGTCGCTAGACCCATTCGCAAAGGGGTTGTTTCGATTACTTCTTGTCGTCGGTGACGTCTTCGAAGTCTGCGTCGACAACACCGTCATCGCCGGCATCTTTTTTGGCATCGGCTTCCGCTGCACCAGCTTGTTGCTCAGCATACATGGCTTCACCAATCTTCATGGCGGCCTGCATCAGAGCTTGGGTCTTGGCTTGTATGTCTTCGACATCTTCACCCAAAGCAGCTTCCTTAGTCGCGGCAACTGCGGCTTCGATGGCTTCGCGATCAGCGACTTCCAGCTTGGTGCCAAACTCGCTCAATTGCTTTTCAACCATATGGACCGAGCTTTCAGCGCCATTCTTGGCTTCCACCAAGTCGCGCTTCTTCTTGTCGGCGTCGGCATTGGCCTCTGCGTCTTTGATCATTTGATCAATATCGGCGTCGGACAGACCGCCATTGGCCTGAATGCGGATCGATTGCTCTTTGTTGGTTGCCTTGTCCTTTGCCGAGACCGACACGATGCCGTTGGCGTCAATGTCGAAGGTCACTTCAATTTGCGGCACGCCGCTTGGCGCAGGTGGGATACCAACGAGATCGAATTGGCCGAGCGACTTGTTGTCGGCTGCCATGTCGCGCTCACCTTGGAACACGCGAATGGTCACCGCCGACTGGTTGTCATCAGCGGTCGAGAACACTTGGCTTTTCTTGGTTGGGATGGTGGTGTTGCGCTCGATCAAGCGGGTAAAGATACCGCCCTTGGTTTCGATGCCCAAAGACAAGGGCGTCACGTCCAGCAACAACACGTCTTTTACGTCGCCTTGCAGAACGCCTGCTTGGATCGCCGCACCCAAGGCGACCACTTCATCTGGGTTCACACCCTTGTGTGGCTCTTTGCCGAAGAATTGCTTCACCGCTTCTTGCACCTTGGGCATGCGGGTCATGCCGCCTACAAGCACGACTTCGTCAATGTCTGCCGCTGTCAGGCCAGCGTCTTTCAACGCGGCTTTGCAAGGATCAATCGTGCGCGAGACCAGATCATCGACCAAAGCTTCGAGCTTCGAGCGGGTCAGCTTCAGGTTCAAGTGCAGGGGACCGGTTGCGTCCATGGTGATGAACGGCAGGTTCACTTCGTATTGAGCGGTAGTCGACAGCTCTTTCTTCGCTTTTTCGGCTTCTTCCTTCAGACGTTGCAGCGCCAATTTATCATTGCGCAGGTCGACGCCTTTTTCCTTTTTGAACTCATCAGCCAGATAGTCGACGATGCGCATGTCGAAATCTTCCCCGCCGAGGAAGGTGTCGCCGTTGGTGGAGCGCACTTCAAACACGCCGTCGCCGATTTCAAGGACGGATACGTCGAACGTACCACCGCCCAAGTCATAAACAGCAATGGTGCGATTGCCGCCCTTGTCCATGCCGTAAGCCAAAGCCGCAGCGGTTGGCTCGTTGATGATGCGCAACACTTCAAGGCCGGCAATCTTGCCTGCATCCTTGGTGGCTTGGCGCTGGGCGTCGTTGAAATAAGCAGGCACAGTGATGACGGCTTGGGTCACGGTCTCGCCCAAATAGGCTTCTGCCGTTTCCTTCATCTTGGTCAGGATCATGGCCGAGATTTCAGAAGGGCTGTAATCCTTGTCGCGGCCCGTCACATAGGCGTCGCCGCTGGGACCCTTGGTGATTTTGTAAGGAACCAGATTGATGTCCTTCTTGACCATCGGGTCGTCAAACGTGCGGCCGACAAGGCGCTTGATGGCGAAGAAGGTTTGTTCTGGATTGGTGACGGCTTGACGGCGAGCTGGTTGGCCGATCAGGCGCTCCCCATCTGCAGCAAAGGCGACGACCGACGGCGTGGTGCGCGCACCTTCAGAGTTTTCAATCACTTTGGCTGTTTTGCCGTCCATGATGGCTACGCAGGAATTGGTGGTCCCGAGGTCGATACCGATGACTTTGCTCATGTTCTTCAAGTCCCTTAAAAGCGGACACCGATCTTTTTGTCCCCCACGCGGAAGCCCAAAAGAACGGCTGTGTTGTTTTGCCAGTAAACTGCCCGTGAAGGGCGCTGAGGCTCATATGGTGTCACTCTGTTGGACCGCAAGGTTAGAAGGTGAAATGCGTGCGCAACCAATTGCATTCGGGTTTTGACTTCTATCCCGCCTATCTGGATCGGGCCGCGCAAGAAGCCCTGCTGGCGGCCCTTGCGCCCTTGATTGAGCGCGCGCCCTTCTTCCGCCCGACCATGCCGAAAACCGGTAAACCCTTCGGTGTGGAGATGACCAATCTGGGTCCACTCGGTTGGGTGTCTGATCGAGATGGTGGCTATCGCTATCAGGCCACGCATCCCGTTACCGGCCAAGCTTGGCCAGCCATTCCGCACGTGCTGCTCGATCTTTGGCGGGCGGTAGCCAATTACCCGATCCTGCCGCAGGCGTGCCTCGTCAATCTCTATCGCGATGGCGCTAAGATGGGCCTGCATGTCGATGGCGATGAGCGGGATCGCGCCGCCCCTGTCGTCTCGATATCGTTAGGCGATAGCGCGGTGTTTCGCCTCGGCGGGGCGGAACGCGGTGGGCCGACCTCGTCCTTAAAGCTGACCTCTGGCGATGTGGTTATTTTGGGCGGTGCGTCTCGACACTTCTATCACGGCATTGACCGCGTCCTGTCGGGCTCCTCCACCTTGATACCGGGTGGTGGGCGGATCAATTTGACCATGCGGGTGGTTGGGTAGGGGCCTACCCCTCAATCCCCACCGCGCTCAGCTGCCAAATACTCTCGTGAGCGCATTTCATAGAGGCGTGAGGCGGTGCGTTCAAACTCAAAGGCTTGGTCGCCGATGCCATAGAGGCGGTCGGGTTCTGCCTCGGCACTCATGATCAGCTTGGTTTTATTCTCATAGAGCGCATCGATCAGCGTGCGGAAGCGGGCCGCCTCATTGCGCTTCTCGGGGCCCATGATGGGGACGCCATCGAGCATCAGGGTCTCAAACCGTTTGGCGAGCGCCAGATAATCGCTGGCCCCAAGGGCTGCGACACACAAATCCTCAAAGCTCATGCGGGCGCAACCCGCTGCGGCGCGTGCAATCTTTACCTCGCGGCCTGAAACCACCAGCGAGGTGGGGCGGGGTTGGGCACCTTGGGTGAGGGCAGCCCACGCTTGATCCATGGCGGCAAAAGCGCGGCCATCGAGCGGGCTATGATAGACGGGCTGGCTTTCAAGTCGCGCGAGGCGATAGTCGCGCTGGCCGTCAAGCGCGTGTAGCTCCAACTTTTCTTCCAGCATGGCGATGAAAGGCAAGAAAAGTTGGCGGTTGATGCCATTCTTATAAAGCTCGCTCGGATGGCGGTTCGAGGTGGCAACCACGACGACTTGGCGCATCCATAATTGCTCAAACAAGCGGCCTAGGATCATGGCGTCAGCAATGTCGGTCACTTGAAATTCGTCAAAGCACAAGAGCCACGCTTCAGAGGCAATGGCTTTGGCAACCGGCGGGATCGGGTCATCTCCCGCGCCTTTGACAAAGTGGGCCTGTTGCTTGCGCTCCTGCGTGCTCATCGCCCGCCAAGCATTCACGCCAGCATGCACTTCAGCCATGAACTCATGAAAATGTACCCGACGTTTCCTTTCAACGGGGGCCACTTCAAAGAAGAGGTCCATCAGCATGCTTTTGCCGCGCCCCACCCCGCCATAAAGGTAAATGCCTTCTGGCGCAGGCTCTGGCCTGCCAAACAGGAACCGCGCTTTACCGGGCCGCCAGTCGTTCAAGCGGTTGGACAAGACGCCCAAAAGCTCAATCGCTTGGGCTTGGGCCGGATCAAATTGTAAGATCCCGGCCTGCGCCTTGTCACGGTAAAGGGCGGCAATGGCCGACATGGGCTGGCTTATTTCATCGTCGGGATAACGAATTCAGCCGCGCCCGCGCCTTCGGGCCAGCGCGCTGTGACAGTTTTCACCTTGGTGAAGAAGCGCACGCCTTCGCTGCCATGCTGATTGGCGTCGCCAAAGGCAGAGCGCTTCCAGCCGCCAAAGCTGTGATAGGCCAAGGGCACGGGGATGGGCACATTGATGCCCACCATGCCGACTTCAACGCGGCTGGCAAACTCACGTGCCGCGCGGCCGTTACGGGTGTAGATGGCGGTGCCATTGCCATATTGGTGGGCGTTGGGCAGCGCAATGGCGCTTTCAAAATCTTCGGCGCGCGCAATCTGCAGCACGGGTCCGAAAATTTCGGTCTTATAGCTGTCCATATGCGGCTTGACCTGATCGATCAGTGATCCGCCAAGGTAAAAGCCACTCTCATAACCTTGGAACGAGACTTTTCGCCCGTCGACGACGAGTTTGGCACCTTCTTCGACGGACTTGTCGATCCAGCGGATGACATTTTGGCGATGCTCGTGGCTGATCAGTGGGCCGTAATCGACATCGGGGTCGAGGCTTGGGCCAACTTTCAAGGCTTCCACGCGGGGTTTCAGGCGCTCGATCAAAGCGTCAGCTACTTTGTCGGTGACAGGTACCGCGACCGAAATCGCCATGCAGCGCTCACCGGCACTGCCATAACCTGCACCAATCAAATCATTGGTCACTTGGTCGAGGTCAGCGTCCGGCATGATGATGGCATGGTTCTTGGCCCCACCCATGGCCTGAACGCGCTTCCCATAGGTCGCGCCCTTCGCATAAATATATTCAGCCACCGCAGACGAGCCGACAAAGCTGACCGCCTTGATATCGGGGTGCTCTAGGATGGCATCGACGACCGCCTTGTCGCCATTGACGACTTGGAAAATCCCGTCTGGCAGGCCGGCTTCCTGCAGAAGCTCGCCCAAGCGCATGGGCACGGAAGGGTCTTTTTCGCTCGGCTTACAAATGAAGGCATTGCCGCAGGCAATGGCTACGCCAAACATCCACATTGGGATCATGGCGGGGAAGTTAAATGGGGTAATGCCCGCCACCACGCCTAAGGCCTGGCGCATCGAATACATATCAATGCCGGGCCCAGCACCTTCGGTAAATTCGCCCTTCAACAGATGCGGAATTCCGCAGGCAAATTCGATCACTTCAAGGCCACGCTGAATATCGCCTTTTGCGTCTGGGACCGTTTTGCCGTGCTCGGATGATAACAGGCGCGCCAAATCTTCCATGTCGCGTTCTAAGAGGGCCTTGAAGGCAAACATCACCCGTGCGCGCTTTTGCGGGTTGGTCGCCGCCCAAGCAGGCTGGGCCATTTTAGCACCTGATACAGCCTCAGCTAAAAACTCTGCGGATGCCAGTTCGACCAAGGCTTGCACTTTGCCCGTCGACGGGTCGTAAACATTGTGAAAACGGCCCGTATTTGCCGCTTTGGATTGCCCGTCGATGAAATGATGAATTTCGCGCATGGTCCTGCCCCTTATCGTTCGATAGCCTTAGCCTGTGCTGCGCAAGAGATAAACTATGGCGGTTAAGCGTAAGTCAGGGCCTGCCAGGCGAGAGACGAAAAAGGGTTAACAAAGGTGTATTCAAAAACTGGAAACAGGACGTGAAAAGATTAACAAACATGTGTTCAAAAAACATTTACTTTTGCTGTCTTGGAGTTGACTAGCGTCGTTTCTTAGCTAGTTTTCAGATACTTAAAGTCACTGGCGTTTTGTTTGGTTTGCTAGGTTGATTTGAATTTCGGGCGTTGAAAATGAAAATTTCAAGAAAAAATTTAACGAATTCAGTGGCGGGTCTGGCCTTGGGGCTAGGCCTTACAGCTGGCGCGCCTGCAGTGGCGTTGGTGACACCGGCCACGGTCACGCCTGCTTCCGTTGTTGATACAACGAACTCCCGTCCTTATTGGGTTGGGCTTGGTATCCGTAATGAAGCCGGCAATGGCGGCGGCACCTGCACCGGTTTATTGATCAATCCGCGCACAGTCTTGTTTGCAGCCCATTGCGTCGACGACCTTGACCCCTCGGCCTATGACGGCAATTCACGTGGCAATCGTGCGCAAGTTGGCTACACAACTGACGCTACATTTGGGCGCACCAATCTTCGCAATTGGCTCTTTGGGCAGGACTTTTTGGTGCCGGCTGGTGACGGTCGCACCATGGTTTCGTCCACCATGGTCTGGTATGATACGCGCTCACGATTTGGATCTGAATCCCCTCTGGATTCCGGCGCGTTTTTGCCAGCAGACATCGCTCTGGCCGGATTTAACACACCGACTGAATTATTGGGTCGGGATGCTCAAAATGGCATCGGGCTCTTGTTCTCTCAAGTTAATGGAATTGTTCCTGTGACCATTGGTGGCTATGGAACCTCTGGAAATGGTTTAACGGGTGCGCGTACAGCCGGCACCGTGGAAGAAAGCTTCTTCCGTCGTTTAGGTCAAAACGTCGTCGATTTTCTGGGTGACGAACGCACGCTAAGCATTGGCATTTATGGCCAAGCCATCGGTGACATTTCGGAGCCCGCTAGCTTGCGCTATCAAGACTTGTACTGGTTGGATTTCGACAATCCAAATTTTGCAACTCAGCCTTTTTCCTCCAGTGTTACACGGACAGCTTCCAACACGCTCGATTACAACACCTTGGGTGGCCGAGCTGTGGCCGGAGAAGCGATCACCGGGTCAGGAGACTCGGGCTCACCTTTGGTCACGTCGGCCTTTGGACGTGAAGTTTCTTTGGGTGTGTTGAGCCAAGGCAATCGGTTGTTTTTTGACGCGGTTGGAAACCCAAATGACAACTTCGTCTTTGGACAAACGTTTTCTAACTATGGGTCGCTTGCGGGTTATAATCCACTCTTCTTGTATTGGGACCAAATTCTTATCAACAACCCGTACAAATATGTGACGACACGAGCCGGCGACGGCGAATGGACAGACAGCACGCGCTGGACCCAAGAGTTGGACCCGCTTTATTTTACGCTGGGCGCCGGCAACACGCTGGTCAATGCAGCGCCGACCACTGCGGCGCTGGGCTATAGCGCTGCTGCGCCTAACGTCGGAACTGTTAATCCCAGCCCGACGCCACCCGCACCGTGCGCCTTCCTTGGAAACTGCCCGGCGACCGGCGGAACGACAGATCCAGTTGTCTCACCAGCATTGGCTGCTCAAGCATTTGCAGGAAATCGTCTAAGCCTGCTTGATGAAACCGGCGACGCGGATCAAGGCTCCAACTATTACGGGCAGATTAGCGGTTCGACCGCAGTGGCGACAACGGCTTCCAGCGCCGTGTCCTTGGGTCAAGTCAGCGCCACCCAAGTTGCCAATGATCCCGCTCCGATTACTGGCCAAGCCATCAGCGAGGCGCAAACTACAAAGGATTGGACAACAGGTCGTATCGCCCTTAATTCAGGTGCGCTAACAGGTGTCGGCTCAACCGGCTTTACACCGAACAACACCGATGGTGTGGCAGGTTTGCAAAACTCCACCCGCTATTTTGAAGTCAACTTGCGTGCCGCTGGCACCACGTCGATGACAGGCGTCACAGCAACGATTGACCGCTTGAATGTTCGTGGGGCGCAATCTGGCCTTAACATCAAAGTGGGCAGTCGCCTCAACACGCTGATCTCATCCTTTGTCGATGCAGGGTCGCTCAACGTTGATGGCACTTTTGCGCCCCGCCAACTCAATGTTCTCGGCGGCACAGTTTCGGGGTCAGGTACCATCCTAACCCAGTCCGGCGTCTTGGTTGCAGGCGGGATTTTGACCCCGGGTGCGGTCGGTGGTGTCGGAACGATGTCTGTCACCGGGGGTGCAGGTTTCGGTGGCACAGGTATGCTGGGCATTGATTTTGCGGGCCTTACATCGGCAGACCGTCTAAATGTCACCGGCAATCTCGTGTTGGGTGGTGGCTTTGCAGCGAACTTCCTGAATGGCTATGTGCCAGACTTTGGCACCAGTTGGACGATTGCTTCAGCCACCGGCACGACCAGCGGCAGCTTTGCCATGATTGCATCGAACTTGCCCGGCGTCTTGCGTGCAACGCCACGTGTGGTCGGCAAGGATGTTTTGGTCGACATCACGGCCTTGCCTTATGCGACCTTTGCCGCATGCACCAGCGTGCAATGTTCTAGCTTGGCAACGCTCCTTGATAGCAGCCGCGCCAGCAATTACAGCGCCTTGGCTTCGGTCTACCGCTATTCAGATCGTTTGAATGCGGTCGAGGCGGGCAATTTCTTGCGATCCTTGACCCCATGGGACAATGGGCTCGCCGCACAATCCATGTTGCGGACGTCTGAATCCATGAGCGCGATGGTCATGGGCCGCGTTGCTCAAGTGCGCCAGACTGGCGCGCAAGGGGCGAACTGGGGCGGCGTGCAAATGGCTGCCATCAGCGGTGGCACAGGCGTCATGACCGACGCTGGCGATGTTCTGCCGGTATCGAGCGGTTCTGACGCGATGAAACCTGGCTGGAGCGTGTTTGGTGAGGTTCGGGGCTTGCGGGCGAATGCAGAGGCCCAGCAAGGCTTTGTTGGTGCAAGCACTGAAACAGTGACCGGGCTTGTCGGGGTCGACTACACCCAGAAGAACTATGTTCTGGGTGCCGCACTTCATCTGGCCAATGGCACCAGCAAACTGTCCAATCGCGGTGCCAAGACAAAGTCTGACGCTGTTGCGGTATCGGTTTACGGCAGTGTGTCCGGGCCTGTTCTGGCCTTGGATGCCTACGCATCACGCGGTGGCGGCAACTTGGACATGACCCGGGCTGCTGGCCCCTTGGCCGCATCGGGTTCCACCGACAGCACTTTGACCAGCTTCGGGGCGGCGCTTAGTGCCACCAATAAGACAAGCTGGGGTTCATATGTGCCCAGCGTGTCGATGGCTTATGATAAGGCTGAAATCGATGCTTACCGTGAGTCCGGCCCCATTGGTTTGAGCATTGGGGAGCGCACCGTGGAATCAATGGTCGCGCGATTGGGCGTGACGGCCTATGGCGATTTTGGCACTGCCGGTACGATTAAGCCGTGGGTTCGGGTCGCGGTTGCGCATGACTTCCAAGCTTCGGACACCGGTGCAACCGGTCTGGGCTTTGCCTCTGCCGCGAACGCAACTTTGGCAAATGTGGCAGGCTTAAGCCAGGATGAATCTTGGGGCGAGCTTGGACTTGGCGTCGAGGCGAAGGTGAAATCGGCGACCTTGGGCCTTAGCTACGAGACCACCATTGACCGCACCGATGTGCGCGTCGAGCAAGTGCGCGCCCGCGTACGCGTCGCTTTCTAATCAGCGTCACGTGTCAGACAGCCAAGCCTAGGGCGATAAACTCTAGGCTTGGCGTCAGACAGCCTTGGGCTTGCCAAGCCCCGCCAGTCCATGGCAGTTTGACTCCTCTGGCCGCCTGTGTCGTTGGACTGTCTGATGTTTGAGCAGCAAACCCATCCCGACAAGCATATCATCGATATCCTGATCGAGGAGCGGGCACCGAGTCTCGCGAAATCCGTCTTTTGGCCGATCATGCGGGCGTCGCTTAATAAGCTGCTCGACTATGATCAAGCCGTCACGATGGCAGATACGATCGCGTCTTTGCCGGGGCTGCCAGCTCTAGAAGAAGTGGCGGAGCGCTTATCCGTCCGCACGCAGACCCATGGCTTTGACCATATTCCTAAAGGCGGAAGGTGCGTGATTGTGGCCAATCACCCGACGGGAATTGCCGATGGCATTGCTGCTTGGGATGCAATCAAGCCCATTCGACCTGATTTGATCTTTTACGCCAATGCCGATGCCCACCGCGTGTCGGCTGGATTTACCGATGTGTTGGTGCCGGTTGAGTGGGAAGAGCACAAGCGAACGCGCGAAAAAACACGCGAGACCTTACGCCTGACGCAAGGCGCTTTTCAGGCAGAGCGGGCGATTTTTATCTTTCCTGCCGGGCGACTGGCGCGTCATGTGAACGGCGTTTTACAAGATCCAGAATGGATGAGTTCGGCTGTTTCCATCGCCCGTAAGAACCACGCCCCGATTGTGCCGATCCATATGACGGGCCCGTGGAGCTTTTGGTTTCATTTCTTTGATAGCTTCTCCAAGGAATTGCGCGATATCACGTTGTTTAAAGAGCTTTTAAACAAGAAGGGCCAGCTCTTCACCCTAACAGCCGGTCCCGCCATCCCGGCGGAGCATCTTTTAGGCGATGCAGCCGAAGTCACCCAGCATCTAAAGACCCATGTCGAAACGGTGATGCCGGACCAGCCAGATGCCCCCTTTGTGCCCTTGGCCGTGCATCCAACGGATTGAATCTTGTTTCCCACGAGGTCGGCGTATCGCAGCCTGAGTGGCTTGGCTTTCATTATAACGCGTTCCGCGCTAGTCTAGGTGCGTTATGAAATTCCTTGATCAAGCAAAAATCTTCATCCGTTCTGGCGACGGCGGGAACGGCTCGTCGTCCTTCCGGCGCGAGAAATATATCGAATATGGTGGTCCCGACGGTGGCGACGGCGGCCGCGGCGGCGACGTTGTGGTCGAAGCCGTGGACGGGCTTAACACACTCATTGACTATCGCTACTTGCAGCACTTCAAAGCCGACCGGGGCCAGAATGGCATGGGTCGCCAAAAGCATGGGGCTTCAGCAGAAGATCTCGTCTTGAAAGTACCCGTTGGGACGCAGATCCTGGAAGAGGATCGTGAGACCCTGATCGCCGATCTGGCCCAAATCGGCGACCGCGTTGTCCTAGCTAAGGGTGGCAATGGTGGCTGGGGTAATTTGCATTTCAAAAGCTCGATCAATCAAGCACCCGACCGCGCCAATCGCGGCCTTGAAGGCGAAGAAAAGTTCATTTGGCTTCGGCTGAAGCTAATTGCCGATGCTGGCTTGGTCGGTCTGCCAAATGCGGGCAAGTCCACATTCTTGGCGGCTGTATCATCGGCCAATCCCAAAGTTGCCGCTTATCCCTTTACCACGCTGCACCCGAATTTAGGTGTTGTGATCCTGGGGCCTGATACGCGCTTTGTCTTGGCCGATATTCCAGGCCTGATCGAAGGGGCGGCTGAAGGTGCAGGTCTTGGTACCCGCTTCTTGGGCCATGTAGAGCGCTGCGCCGCCTTGATCCATCTGATCGACGGCACCGAAGAAGATGTAGCTCTGGCTTATCGCACCGTACGGGATGAGCTTGAGGCCTATGGCGAAGACCTCGCTCGCAAGCCAGAGATTGTTGCTCTCAACAAGATTGATGCCTTGAGCCCAGAGGAAGTCGCTGAAAAGCGGGCTGCCTTGTCCAAGGAAGCGGGCCGAACCGTGCTTGCTATCTCTGGCGTGTCCAATTCAGGCGTACGCGGAGCTTTGGGTCTATTGTGGCGGGAAATTGCCAAATCGCGCGGCATTCTTTCCCCAGATTTGGATGATGTGGACTCATTCGGGGAGCCGATGGCAGAAGCCAATGAGGACGGTTGGGCACCATGACGCATCGGGCTTTGCGTCAAGCCAAGCGCATTGTTCTCAAGTTTGGTTCGTCGCTCATCATTGATCCCGCGACCGGGGAAGCCCGCACGGCGTGGCTGGCAACGGTGGCCCAAGATGTGGCCCACGCGCGAAGCCAAGGCCAGCAGATCGTCATCGTCACCTCAGGTGCCGTCGCACTTGGGCGTGGGGCCTTGGGTCTGCCTGCGGGAAAATTAAAGCTGGAAGAAAAGCAGGCCGCCGCAGCGGCTGGTCAAGTTCGGCTGATGGCCGCTTGGGGTGAGGCGTTTGCCAAGCAAGGCATTGCCGTCGCCCAAGCCCTTGTTACCCCAGACGATACCGAACGGCGTAGGCGCTGGTTGAATGCGCGCGCAACGCTCGACACCTTATTGGCATGTGGTGCTGTCCCCATCGTCAATGAGAATGATACCGTGGCCACAGATGAGCTGCGCTATGGCGATAATGATCGGCTGGCTGCCCGTGTGGGGCAAATGATCGGGGCAGACGCCCTTATTCTTTTTTCCGACGTCGATGGCCTTTATGAAGCCGATCCGCGCCAAAATCCCGATGCCGCTCATCTTGGCGAAGTCCGCGAGATAACCGACGCAATCGAGGCTATGGCAGGGGGCATCAATCAAAAGGCCGGTGTTGGCTCTGGCGGCATGCGCACCAAGATTGACGCAGCCAGGATCGCCACCGCTGCTGGCTGTAGCGTGGCGATCAAAGACGGCTTCTTAGACCATCCGTTCCGTCGCCTCTTGGAGGGCGGGCGCTCAACCTGGTTTATTCCCGCCGCAGATCGCGAGAGCGCGCGACGGGCTTGGCTGGGCCACAGCTTGAATCCCGCTGGCAGTTTCTGTGTTGATGCAGGCGCGGCAAAGGCCCTCAAAAACGGCGCAAGTCTGTTGTCGATTGGCGTAACTTCCGTTGAAGGACAATTTGAGCGTGGCGACGCCATTGCGATCAAGGATGCGGCTGGCCGCATCGTGGCCCATGGCATTTCGGCCTATTCTTCCTCTGATGCGCTACAAATCCTGGGTCGCCACAGCGACGAGATTGAAGAGATATTGGGCTATGCGGGCAGGCCGGCTTTGGTGCACCGCGATGACCTCGTGCTGGCCTAAGTCGGTACGTTAGGCGGCCCAGCGCTTCTCATTCAGTTCACGGTCTATCGCTTGGGCAAAGTCCTGCTTCGTCAAAACCAGCTTTTCAGTGGCTTGAACCTGTTTGCCGACTTTACGCGCCACATAACGCTGCAATTGCCCATCGGCGCGAATACCAGTCAGGCGCTTGAGATAATTGATTTGGGCCGTGGTTGGCCGACTGACGACCGGCAAGGGCGAGTCCTGCCGATGGGATGGGGCCACAGGCTTGGTGCGGGGGCATTCTGCCTCCAAGGCTGGCAAAAGAGATAATTGCATCGCCATTCCTTTCTGGTCTTACTGCGATTGATAAGAACAAGATAGGAACGAAAAAACGAGTCTGCAAGAGAAATCGCCAAAATAAGCGCTTGCTTGCGTCCGAATATGACGTTTATGCTCCCTCATTCAGGTTCATGGACCGTTCAGACCTTGTTTCGTATCGCCAAATAGGCCTTAAACTAATCTCTTGAGAGCCAAAGGCGCGGTAGGGAGCGGGTATGAACGAGCATATGATTGTCGGCCATGATGGGGTGAAGACTTATGTCGCGGATTTCGACCCAGTTGGGGCCTATACAGGGCCGCCTGTTCTGTGTCTGCATGGCCTGACGCGCAATCATAAAGACTTTTTGGCCGTCATCGAACCGATTCGCCGCATGGGCCGCCGGGTTTTGGCGCTTGATGTGCGTGGTCGGGGGCGCTCGGATTGGGACCCCAATCCCAGCAATTATAACCCACTTGTTTATGCCCAAGATGTTCTGACCATTTTGAACCGATTGGGTCTCAAGCGGGCCGTATTCCTTGGAACCAGCATGGGCGGCATTATCACCATGCTGGTCGCAGCCTTTTCTCAAACCACCGTGGCGGGCGCGATCTTGAACGACATTGGTCCCGAAGTGGACCCCGCAGGCCTTAAGCGCATTCAAGGCTATGTCGGCAAAATGGGGCGAGCCCAGACCTGGGATGAAGCTGCGACCATGATGTCGGTGATCGGCGAAGCCGCTTTCCCCGGTAAAGACCTTGCTTTTTGGGCCGATTTTGCCCGAAAGACCTGTATTGAGACAGCCGATGGAATTGTGTTCGATTATGACCCCGCTATCGCGCAAGTAGCCAGTTCTGGCGGGACAGAGGCCATTCCAACCCTTTGGGATCAATATGGGGCCCTGACGCCGATCCCAACAGCGGTTATTCGCGGGGCACTCTCAGATCTTTTGTCGGCTGAAATTGTCGAGCGGATGAAGCAAGCAAAGCCTGACTTGATTACAGCCGAGGTCCCCAATGTTGGCCATGCGCCAACCCTGGAAGAACCGGAGGCTTGGGCGGCAATTGAAGCGATCATTCGCCAGACAAAGTAAGGTAGACCCAAGGTATTGATTAAAGCAGTCGAAAGCTGAACCCCGTCAATATTTGTAAACAAAAACGTAACCACTTACCGGATACAACGACCGCCAGATTCTATGGCGCTGAGTTCTATCGAGGCAGGCTCGATGGATAGAGATGTCGGCACAGGACCGGGGAGAGTTGTAATGTTGTCTGGGCTGAATAAAGTAGCGATTTCGAAGAAGCTACCGATGGTGATTGCTGGTCTTGCGGCCTTGGCTGCGGCGATGTCGGGTGGAGCCGCTTACTTAAACTCCCAAAACAATATCAACACCGAAACCCAGAAAATGTTGACAGCAACGGCCATTTCTCGCGCCGATGCAGCCAAGGCATTCTTCGATACTTCGGGTGCGCAAGCAAAAGAATTGGCTTCCAGCGCGATCATTTCCTCCGCGCTCGACCGCTTCGCCGCCGCCTATGCGCAATTGGGCCCCGATGCGGAAGCCCAACTTCAAGCCACCTATATTGATCAGAACCCCAATCCAGCTGGTCAAAAAGAAAAGTGGGATGCGGCAAACAATGGCACGGCCTATGATGCCGTCCATGCCGAACTGCATCCTTGGCTGCGCAATATTCTGCGTACGAACGATTTCTACGACATCTTCCTGTTCGATGCGAATGGCCAGAATGTCTATACCGTCTTCAAAGAGCGTGATTTTGCGACCCAATTGGCAAATGGCAAATGGAAAGATTCCGGTCTTGGCGTCCTCGTCCGCGACGTGATCGCCGCAGGTGCCAATGCAGAGCCAAAGCTTGCAGACTTTAAACCCTATGCGCCATCAGCCGATGTACCAGCTGGCTTTATTGCCGTGCCCATCAAGGGTGCGAATGGCGAGTTGAAGGGCGTGTTCGCCATCCAATTGTCGATCAACAAGCTTGACGCGGCGATGCAGCCACAGCCAGCAAACGGCAAGACGGGCGAAAACACCCTGATTGGTGAAGACTTCTTGGTGCGTAACAACTCACCCCACGCCAAAGAGCCAACCATTCTCAAGCAGAAGGTCGACAATGAGTTTGTGAAGCAAGGCTTTGAAGGCAAAGCAACCACAACCGTGACCAAAGACGCGGACGGTAATGCAGCAATCACCGCTTTCGTGCCCTTCACCACTTTGGGTGCGAAGTTTGTTGTGGCTGCCGATGAAACCGTCGCAGAGGCGCAAGAGCCCTTGCGGACTTTGGCCTTGAACATTCTGTTGGCCACCTTGGTTGCCATCGGTGCTGCCGCAGCAGCAGGCTTCTGGTTCGCCCGCAGCTTGTCCAAGCCAATCTCGGACATTACCGACACGATGCGTACTCTCGCAGGCGGTGTGACCGATCTGATGGTTCCAGGCCGCGATCGTGGTGACGAATTGGGTGAAATGGCCGAAGCGGTTGAAGTCTTCCGGGAAAATGCCATCGAGCGCATCGCCCTTGAAGCTGCTGCCAGCGAAGAGACCAAGATCCAAATGCGCCGCGCAGAAGCCATTGCCGCTGCTACCCAAGCCTATGAGCAAGTGGCCGGTGACATGCTGCGCACCGTGGCTGCTGCCTCGGCCGAGTTGGAAGCAACCGCACAAGCCATGACGGCTGCCGCTGACCGCACCAATATGATGGCCTCCAGCGTGGCCGCTGCCGCCGAAGAAAGCACCGTCAGTGCTTCAACTGCGGCAGGTTCGGCTGAAAGCCTCACCACCTCGATCTCGACCATTCAGTCCAATGTGTCTGAATCGAGCTCGGTCGCCATCGAAGCAGTCCGCTTGAGCGGGGAAGCCCAAGGCGCTGTTAGTGAACTGGCCAATTCGGCCCGCCGCATCGGCGAAGTGGTTGAACTGATCAAAGGCATTGCCGACCAAACCAACCTCTTGGCCTTGAACGCCACCATCGAGGCGGCGCGAGCCGGTGAAGCTGGTCGCGGGTTTGCCATCGTGGCGCAGGAAGTTAAAAACCTCGCCAGCCAAACCGGTAATGCGACTGAGGACATCGCTGCGCAAATCGGCTCGATCCAAGGTGCAGTCGATGGTGCGGTCGGTGCTATGTCTCGCATCGAAGCAGTTATCACCCGCATCAACCAAAATGCCGGCATGATTGGTCAGTCGGTGGATATGCAGGCAACAGTCACCCAGGAGATCGCCAGCGCGATCACCCAAGTAGCTGCTGCATCTCAATCGGTGGCTTCCGATGTGTCGCGTGTGACTGAGACCGCTGGTGAGACCGGGGCCGCGGCAAGCCAAGTTTTGGCTGCCAGCCGCGAACTCTCGGTCCAAGCCGCAAAGCTGGATCAAGAGACCCAAGAGTTCTTGGAGCGCGTTCGCGCGGCTTAATCCATCAAATAGAACAGAGAAAAGGCCCGCTGAGCGATCAGCGGGCCTTTTTGCTTTACGCCACCGCCAGTTGAAGGGGTGGGGTTAGGCTCTTCTGAAACACCATCAGTGGGATTTGGCCCTGTTGAGCCAAACTGAAGCGCTGTATAGGGCCCATATCAACAAAGCCAAGCTTCTCCAGCAAGTGCAGGCTCGCAGGATTGTCGTGATGGGTTTCGGCCTCAATAGTGGTGAAGCGCGCTTGGCGAGTTGCCCAGTCGAGCACGGCCTCCAAGGCCTCGCTGCCAAGGCCTTGACCCCAGAACTCGGGCAAGAAGGCATAGCCCAATTGTGCACAGCCCGGGCGTAACTCGCGCAGGCCAATCTGGCCAACCACATCGCCTTCACTGTTTTCAACAGCCCAGACAAATTCTAGTCCCCGGGTTTCGGCTGCACGGATCATCAGGATCATGGCGCTGGCATGAAGGGGGGTGAATGGCTTTGGGATGGTGCACAGGCCGCGTGCCACTTCCGGTCTGTTCAACAGGTCGGCCAGTGCCAAGCAATCCTCATGCTCCAGTGGACGAAGCAAGAGGCGCGGGGTCAATAAAGCGGGTGTCATGGCCTCGGTCTCCTTTCTGCTTCAGCGATATTGCGACGCATCACTTGCGTGGGTGAAGTTTTGCCGGTTGCTAAGACGCTCATCTCGCGAATCGCATCGACCTTGTAGAAGCCAAGTTTTTCAAGCACGTGACCAGATTGTGTGTTTGCCGTGGCAAAGCCAGCCACCAAATAGACAGGATTGAGGTCCTCGATAGCTGCCGCGATCAGGGCTTTCCCCGCTTCGGTTGCAAATCCCTGACCCCAATATGGAACGCCCAACCAATAGCCGAGTTCCCAAGCCAAGCTGCCATCAAGCGTCATACGATCCATCCAATGCAGACCCATCGCGCCCATAAAGCCGTCTATCTTATGCTCAATCGCAAACACGTAGTTTTCTTGACCAGCCCAGAGTTCTGGCTGTTTTTTTAACCACTCTTCCCCATCTTCTTGGCGATAGGGGTGGGGCATACGGGACAGATTGCCTGATACGCGCAGATCATTGGCCAAGCATACGATGCGGGCCAGATCAGTCATTTGCATTGGGCGCAGGGTAAGGCGGCTCGTGTCAATCTGTGTACGCATGGCAAAGTCTCCGTCAGGAAACCCGCGCGGGGTGGGGGGAGACTAGCCCAAACCAAAAGCTGGTTCGAAGGACCCATTTGCATCAGGGCATAACGCAAACGGGGGGCCGGTGATCCGGCCCCCCGCGCGGGAAATGGTCTGTTGACCGGATCACCCCTTTCAGGGGGACGATCCGGAGTGGTTCAGGACCGCCTTATTCTGCTGCTTCCGCAATCGGCATGACGGATACAAAACATTTGTCGTCACGCTTGCGGGTAAATACGACCTGACCATTGGCGGTCGCAAAGAGGGTGTGGTCGCGGCCAAGGCCGACGTTCTCACCAGCAAAGAACTTGGTGCCGCGTTGACGCACGAGGATGTTGCCCGAAACAACCATCTCGTTGCCGAACTTCTTGACGCCAAGACGCTTGGAGTGCGAGTCGCGACCGTTGCGTGACGAGCCGCCGGCTTTTTTATGTGCCATGTGTCAGTCTCCTGTGCGCTTGGTTACGCGTTGACGGCAGTGATGTGAACGACACTGCCCCATTGGCGGTGGCCGTTACGGCGGCGATAGGTGGAGCGACGGGTCTTTTTCATCACCATCACTTTGTCGCCCTTGCGGGTCTCCAGCAAAGTTGCAGCAACGGTTGCGCCAGCCACAAGTGGGGCACCGACAGTTACGCCAGCTTCACCGCCAACCATCAGCACGTCGCTGAAAGTCACGGCGCTGCCTGCTTCGCCTTCTAATTTCTCAATCACAAGCTTGTCGCCTGCAGCGACTTTATATTGCTTGCCGCCAGTTTTGATCACCGCGAACATCGCGCTGTTCCTTGATAAGGGGCGAACGAACCAGACCGGGGATCGGGATGGGGTTCGCGGAATAAACGAAAGCGCCCGCCATGACGGCGAGCGTTAGGGAGGGTGTCCTTAAAGTCGCAAGCGCCCGAAGTCAATTGAGAATGCTGATGTTCGCGGCGCTTTATGGCGCCTTGCAGGCAAGAATTTCCAGCAATCCTAGTTAAACGCTTTAGGCACCCGCGCAGCAGAAAAGCCGAGCAGGCGCGCTTGCCCATCCTCAATGCCAATTTCAATTGGTGCGGACAAAGCCGGGATGGCCATACCATTGGGCTTAAGGGCCCCTTGTCCGCGAATTTCGCCTTGCCATTGGCCCTCTGGCGTGACTTTCAATCGGCCGGTACCGTCATCAAAGGACAAAGGACCCCAGTCAATTTGGGCTGCCATGATTGTAAACTCGCCCTGCGCTTTTGCCCACGCCTTGGTTGATCTCAATAGAGTCTGGCCTTGGCTGATTGGACCTGTCAGGCGTAGATGGTCGATTTTGTTGCCCAGAATGGCTGCGGGGCCTTCAGGCAGGGCGCTGAGTTCTAAAGCGGATAAGTCCAACGCAAAGGCAAGACGGCTGGCGTCTTTGGGGTCAGCGATCAAGTGAAGGGCACCAGCGCCAGTTCGCCATGGCCTAGGCCCCAGTCCCGATCCTGATGGATCAGCTGTTCCTGCTTGCAAGCCCTCAAACGTCAATGAGAAACGTGCCAATTGGCCTTCTTTTAGACGCAGGCTGGCCTTTAGGTCTGTTGCTTGCAGCGGGCGCAATGGCCCGCCGGGTAGCTTTAATTGCGGCTCTAGCGCCCCTTCGAGGGCCCACAGGTTTAGATTGAACGGCGAAGCGGCTGCAACAAAGCGGGACGCTTCAAAGACAAAGCCTGTTCCAGTCTGGACCCGAAGACCTGCAATGCGCGCTTCAAATCGGTAAGGGAAGCCCGTGACCGTAAAGCTTTCCTGAGGCAGTGCAGGTAAAGCTTGTGCGACATGCATTTGGATCCTTTGCGCCGTCTGCTTCCAGTAAACATAGTATCCAGCTAGAACGAGGCCACCGACGGCAAGCGGTATGATAAGGCCGCCGAGCGATCCAGAGCGAGTTTCAGACATCAGTCGCCACCGCCGCCGCCGCCATCGCCGTCGCCACCGTCAAAGTCACGGTCTCTGATCCCGTTACTCTCGCGCGCCCGATCGCCGTAGGCCTTCCAGTCAAACTCAGCCTGGGCATCGCCGTCTTGTTTGGGTGGAGCTTTTTGCCCACCGTTGGAATCAACGGGTCCGGCCGTGCCGCCCCCGTCACCACCATCATTGTCTTTCTTCTTGCGGGATTCGCGGACAGAAATTTCTTCGTAATGCTCTTCCAGCAAGACCTGACTCGCCCCCTCAATCCGGCTTTCGAGCAACTCCATGAAGGGGCCGCGCTTTAGGCCAGGCGGGATGACAGGCAGAAACTCAAACACCACTTTGCCCGGATAACGCCAAATACCCTTTGCGGGCCAAGATGTGCCCGTATTGAGGGCTAGTGGCACGCAGGGCACCCCGAGCAACATATAGATGGCGGCGACGCCTGGCTTATAATCGGGCGCGGCTCCAATCATTTGGCGCGTGCCCTCTGGGAAGATAATGATGGGACGGCCTTGGTCCATTCGTTCCTTGGCTTGCGCTACTAACGCCTTCAGCGCACTCATGTGGCCTGAGCGGTCAATGGCGATTAGACCCGCCTTGCGACAATACCAGCCAAAGATCGGCAGGTTTAGGAGCTCCTGCTTCAGCACATAAACCGGCATATTGGTGAAAAGCGTTGGCATAATCGTGTCCAAAACGCTTTGGTGCTTGGCCGCGATCATGATCGGGCCTTCGGGCAGATGTTCTAGCCCGCGCACTTCATAGGTAATGCCACCGATCCATTTCGTGCCAAAGCGCATGGCCCTGGCCCAAGCCTCCATGACGCGCGCGCCACCCAAAGGCGATAGAAACACATAGGGCGCGCCTAATGTGCCCACGATCAGCACGCAGCCCCATGTCCACACCATCAATAAGAGCGACCGGATTAAGGTCATGGAGTCGTTCCTTTGTGAAACAGACCGACCTGTTTCAGCGCAATTTCAATATCGCCGTCCAAGAGCCCGCGCCCGATGGAGACAAGATATTTGCCATATTCCAGCGCTAGAGCCCGGGTAGAGCGATCATTCTTCCACCAATCGCCATCAAATTCACGCGTGGTCTGCACAGGGTAGGGGATCAGGACCGCATCGGGAATAGCGCGGCGCATCTCAAACAAGCTGCGCGGCATATGATAAGCATCAGTGATAACAACCAACCTCCTGATCTGATGGACCTGCACCCAGACAGCAGCTTCTTCGGCGTTACCAATTGTGTCGGTCGCCCGGCGGCCCAAATCAATGCAGCAGGCGTAGGTTTCTTCCGCCCCGCCAGCCACCGCGCGCACCTCCTTTGCGGTGGTCACACGATTAACGCCAGAGATCAAAAGACGCGGCACGGCCTTGCTCTCGACAAGCTTGACACCTGCAATGAGCCGCTGGTCTGATCCTCCGGTCAAAGCCGCCGCCCCATCTGCGCGGATCGGTCCGCTTGGGGTCTTAAGGGCGGTCACTTGGTCGCCAAACCGGATGAAGCCGATCAAGAGACTTATGCCGCCGAGAAGACCTAGAACGAAGATTAGGCGCGAAATAAAGGTCGACGAACGCACAACCGTGCCCGATGGGCGGTGCAGCCCCCGTTCACGGGTCTTTCGTCGGGGCCATGCCATCTCACACCAAATCCCTCAAAGTTTCCCGTGCAGCGAGGTCCGCGGCAACGGCACTGGCGCATGCTGTCACAAGCGGTGCGACCAGCAAGATCCATAAGTCAGTCCAATTCAACAAGGGCGCACCGCTCGTAAAGTCAGACGCCCCAAAAGCAAATACGGTCGAACCGATCAAAGCGATCACACCAGCCGCATTGGCACCCAATAGGCCTGCCACAAAACCCAGCCGCAAAAAGCGAATTTGAACCTCGCGAGCTACAAAGGAGTCCTTTGCTCCCACGAGATGGAGGATGCTGACAGCTTCCCGCCGCGTTTCGAGTGCAGCGCGCGCAGCAAACCCAATCGTCGTGATCGCTGCAACAACCAACGCGACGAGCGCCAGGATGGCTACAATGCGCACAACAGTTGAGGTGCGCAGCACCTCTCCCGTAAAGCGGCTATGGTCATCTACGACCATGGTATAGCCTGCGGCCTTCAGGGCTTTTTCGATGTCGGTTTTCACATTGGTTTGCCCAGCTGTCACGCCCACTTCAATCAAGCGGGGCACGGGAAGCGCATCCAATGTTGCGCCCATATCGGTGCCATAGTTACGCAACAAATCCTTCGCGCGGTCGCGGCTCATAGCTTCGCTGCGCGTCACGCCTTCCACGCGTCGGACAATTTGGGCCGCCCGGATTAAATCTTCATCCGTCCGGGGGCTTTGGACCACCACGCTCAACGCGCTCTTGAGG
>NZ_JBIIYV010000149.1:0-3280 GCF_044346625.1 Aquidulcibacter sp.
AACGTCGGCAAGATTGAAATCAAGACTTTCGGCAAGACCGGCAAACTCGCAACCCTCAGCGTCGCCACCTCCGAGCGCTGGAAGACCGAAGACGGCACCCAAAAGGACCGCACCTACTCACATGAAATACGTCAATGACCGAAGTTGAGGTTGTGACTTGATTACACCGAGGGTGCATTCGTGCGCCCTCTTTTAGTGTTTGGCTTTTTGGACCGAACGATCGATTTTGGGTGGTGGGCTGGTCTAGAACCTTTTTGGTACCCAACAACGATTATGGATTAGCCAACAACATCTTGCATTCGGTCCTCTTGCGCCATCGATGCGCCAAATGGCCAACATGAACTCGAGAGCGGTTGTGCGACTTGGCCACCGTTGACCGTGCAGTTTGGACGCTGTGACGGCAACACGGATCCTTTTTCCCAGACCATGGCCTCGGTTGGTTTCATTCTGAGTAAGCGCAGCAACCATGATGCGATGCTGGTCTTTCTACTACTTTGCCCTTCCTAGCCTCCAATGCGCTATGTTGTCGGTCGCCGTGCGCGCCCGTGCATCTTTGCTTTGAACATTTGATTGATTGCCCTTTTCCGGATGAACTTGGCCAAAGCTCTGTCCATCATCTTTCCGCTTCAAGTCCCACCTTCTTGGGGACACACTTGCTGTTGACGCCATCAAGCGTCCGTTGGCCGTCCCGGTCAGGGCCCGAGGCTTCGCGTCTAAAGCCGCTGCAGGCCGCGCCAAACCCTGGCCTGTCCGTCGCTGCGCTGCCTAGCCGGTCGCTGTTTTGATGCGTCGCAAGCGCGACCCCGAGAAGGCGGTCTTCCGGGAAGCGGAGTAAAGATCATGGACAAGGCAAGCTTTGAAATCGTCGGCAACATCGGCAAATCAGAAATCAAAACATTCGACAAAGAACGCAAAATGGCGATCCTATCAATCGCTACCAGTGAGCACTGGAAGCGTGAGGACGGAACAAAGGTCGAAAGAACTTTTTGGCATCGCATCACAGTCTTCGCACCCGCCATCGTCAACCGGATCGAGACGATGGTGCAAAAAGGGACACGCGTCCGGCTTGTCGGCGCAATACGTCCGGGTTCTTACGACGACGAACAAGGACGCACCCGTTATGTCATCGAGTTCGTTGTTGGCCCGTTTGGCGATTTTGAAGTTCTCGCAAGAGGCAAACCAACGGAGAAGGTCGCTGAGGCGGCCTAATCCTTCCAGTGCCGGGCTCTCATAAAAGGGCCCGGCTAAAGGCTGTGCTTTGCACCACCGTTTTGCCGCCAGTATGCGCGTCGCTCAGAAAAATGCTACATCCATAACTCCTCTGCGCTCATGAGCGCGTCTTTAGATGCTAGGTCTGGCCGCTTCATCGAACGGCGCATACACGCGCCGCCTATACTCACATCCGGTTGCCGCTTTGATACGGCAGACCATAATCCCATTCTATCGGGTCGCGGCACAAAAGGGGGCGGTGACAAACTGGCACTCGGCGTGTTGCAGCCATTACGTAGCTACGTACCACCCACCTGCATCCAGCGGTGCTGATCGGGCGCCGCGGATCCTTATTAAAATGCTCACTGGCCACTGCGGAAATTTATTCGCTGGTCTGCTAAGGGGAAGAAAAGGAACCACCCCCTTATGCCACGCAAACCTGACCCGAGCACTTATCCTTGAAACGTCATGCGGACTTTAGAACCGCACCTTCAGGGACCTCCCCAGTTGTTGTGAAGCGCCAAAGGGCAATCAATAACTTGCGTGCGAGCGCGCAAATCATGATCTTACGAATCCGGCCAGCCTCGCTTCGAACACGGGACTGAAACCATAGTGACAGCTTCGACTGCGGCTGGTGTCGCAGCCAAAGCCAAGTCAACTCCACCATGGTTGATCGCAAGCGCGGGTTACCCGACTTGGATATCCCTTGATCGCGGGCCATATCGCCGCTCTGGTAGGGACTGGGTGCCAATCCCGCATAGGCCGCGACATCGCGTCTGTTGTCAAAATGTCGATAAAGGCCTTCAAGCCAAAGCGTCGAAGCAATCTCGGGTCCGATACCCTTCAACGTCTCAAGCGTTCGCGCCGGGGCAGCCTCTACACAATCGCGCACGCACGCGTCGCGTTCCTTACAAATGGCGAATAGCTGCTTCTGAACCAGCTCAAGTCGTTCCAGTGCACGGGTGACTTCGGTCATCACGCGTGGTGGCAAGGGCAAGCCATCTGCGCAGCGAAGCTCGGCCAAGCGGATGTAGCGGTCAGAGCGTGTCGCGTTAAAGCCGCGAATGCCATGCGCAAATAAAAGACCCTTTACCCGGTTAGTGAAGCGGATGCGTTCAGCTATCAAGGTCTTGCGCTCGCGGGTCAGCCTGCGTCGATCTTCCTCAGCCAAAGTGGGAACGACGACCATCGAGCAGACACGCGGTTCGCCTCGCTTCCATGCCGCCAAGGTCCGAACTAGGCCTTCACCATCAATCGTGTCAGTCTTCACGCGGCGAAAGCGGCGCGCTACCGCAATCGATGTAGCGTCAACGACGTAACTCTCGATATCATTGACCTCCAACATCCGATGTATCCAAAAGCCGTCAATGCCGGCCTCCTGAATCGTCACAATGCTAACCTTCGTCCCAAGGCGTTGTTCGGCCTTATTGCGCAATCGTCTCAGAAGCTCCAACAACCCAGCGCCGTCGCCGCCAGTCACTTCATGTCGCGACATCTTCGACGAGCCAGTTGCCAGCGCGGTTATCACCCAACGCGCTTTGGCAAGCTCAATAGAGGCCAGTAAAGTGTGTGGTGGTGCAATCGAAGCGCCCATGGATGTGTCTGGTGAAGCGCTTGGCGCTTGCGCGTCTAACAAGGGTGCGTACTCAAGTTCAGTCGTCGTCTGCATGGATGCCTCCTCTGGTTGGGTTAGCCTGAGCATCCTAAACTGCTTCGTTCAGACGCCGTCCCTGACCATAGAATCTGGCACCGCGTCACTGTCTTTGCCCCCGCCATCATCGCCCGCATCGAGACAATGGTCCAGAAGGGCACCCGGGTTCGCCTTCTCGGTCGCATCCGCCCCAGCTCCTACGACGATGATCAAGGCCGCACCCGCTACGTCATCGAATTCGTACTAGGCCCCTTCAGCGAACTCGAAGTCCTCGCTCGCGGCAAAGCCAAAACCGAAGGCTCTGGCACCGAAACAGACCTTCCGATGGAGACCGCCGCCTAGCCACTTCATCATAGCAAAATCGCCCAAGGGCGGAGCCTAACAGCTCCGCCCTTTTTTCGTTCTTGGACCTAGGTCGCG
>NZ_JBIIYV010000150.1:0-3271 GCF_044346625.1 Aquidulcibacter sp.
TGTTAAAGGAGCATCCATCGTCAGAACCTAAACCCACTTCTTCAATCAAAATCGCAATCAGCCCAAATCCATGCCCCCAGCCCATCACGCACAAACCTCCCGCGGAGCGGGTTCGTTCCTTGGCGCAAAGCAGACAAAAGGCAAAACTTGCAAAATGATTTTTGCAGATATGAGATGGCCTGCAACGGGCAGAAGCGTCGGCCGCGCAGCGGCGGTTCGGTGCGGGGAACATTTCTTGAAGATAGCTGACCGCCACTTGTGACAATGAGCGCATTCTTTGATGGCTTATAACAGTTTTATGAAGCCCGATCGAGTGAAATGGAATGCGCGATTTGAATGGCTTGAAGTGGGGAAGTTTTCCGGCCTGCCATGAAAATGCTATAGACTATGACTGTTTTAACAATCACCAAATGATGTAGTGATTGTTATATCGGTCATAATCTTGAAAAATCTGATTACCTATGCTAAGGGCGCTTATTGTGTGAAGAAACCTTCAAATAGCCAGGAGCTAGAATGCCTGAACAACCACGCACCTATTCCCGCATTACGCGCGATGTGCTGACCCTGTTAGGCAGCCTTATTCGCCTTGGGCGAAAGCAACGCAAAATGAGTGAGGCTGATTTAGCGGCTCGGGTGGGTATCGCACGCAGTACGTTGCAACTGATTGAAAAGGGTCATCCAAAAGTCGAGATCGGCTTGGTTTTTGAAGCGGCAACGCTTGTGGGTGTGCCCTTGTTTGTCGATGAGCCATCGCGGCTGGCTTCTGAGCAGTCGCGGATTGATGATAAATTGGCTTTGCTACCCCAATCGGTTCGGGTCCCACGATCGAAGGTAAAGGATGACTTCTGATTATACCAACCCAGATCGCGAAGCCTTTGTCTGGATATGGCTGCCCGGTGCAGCGGAGCCAGTTATTGCTGGACGCATTGAGCTTGAAGGCGGCATCTATACCTTCAATTATGGCCAATCCTATCTGGAACGCGACAATGCCATTGCGATCTATATGCCGGAACTGCCGCTAAAACGCGGCAGGATCGCCCCTGACGCACCCCATGAAATGGCAGGCTGCTTGCGCGATGGCGCGCCTGATGCATGGGGCCGCAGGGTCATCATCAATCGTTTGACGGGCTTGAGCCGCAATGCTGCGCATGAAGTTGATTTTGGTGAGCTAACCTTCATGCTCAATTCGGGCTCTGATCGGATCGGCGCGCTCGACTTCCAGACATCGTCAGACCGCTATGAGCCGCGCGAGCAAGAAAACGCAACGCTTGAAGAATTGTTGGAAGCCGCAGAAAGAGTGGAACGCGGTGAACCAATTCCTCCTACTCTCGATAAGGCCCTACTCCATGCCAGTTCCATCGGAGGCGCGCGCCCAAAGGCCTTGATCCAAGACGACACTGACAAGTTCATCGCCAAATTTTCAGCCACAAATGACACGATGGCGGTTGTTAAGGCAGAATTTGTGGCGATGCGCCTTGCAGCAGAGGTCGGGCTAAATGTTGCCGCCGTACACCTTGCAAAAGCCAGCGGCAAAGATGTCCTATTGGTGCACCGCTTTGATCGCGAATGGACTGGAAACGGTTGGACGCGCCGCGGAATTGTGTCTGCCTTGACCCTGCTGAAGCTCAATGAGATGCACGCTCGTTATGCGAGTTATCGCGATCTTGCGGAGATTGTGCGTGCGCGCTTTACGCGTCCCCAGGCGACTCTTCGCGAGCTTTTCGGGCGCATGGTTTTTAATGTGCTGACAGGCAATACCGACGATCATGCTCGCAACCATGCTGCCTTCTGGGATGGTAGAAATCTGTCCCTCACGCCAGCCTATGACATTTGTCCTCAAGCCCGACTTGGGCGAGAAGCCAATCAGGCCATGCTCATTACTGACAACGACAAGCGCAGCCAGCTCGAAACCTGTCGCTTATCTGCGCCTAATTTCTTGATAAATGACAAGGACGCCAGAGAGCTGATCGATCGCCAAATCGAAACGATCACCCGTCTATGGCCCGCGATCTGCGATGAAGCAGAAATCAGCAATGTTGATCGGACTTATCTTTGGCGCAGGCAGTTTCTTAATGACTACGCATTTGAGGGATATGCGAACGGGCCCTAAGAAGCACGGCTCAGCATGACGACTGCTGGAGACGGAATTAGGTTGTTACACTTCCTTCCGCCCATGCCCTGACCTCTCCTGCCCGCCAGCGATGGCGGCAACTTCCAAAATGAGTTGGTTTTGGGAAGCCAATCTTTGGGTTGCGCGTTCGCTCCCAAATGGCTTTGCGGCCGAGTTTGAGATAGGCGCAGACCATGGCAGTCGTCCACCATTCGTCATTCTCCCAGCCTGTGGCGATCATAACTTTGGGCGGCTCTGGCTTGATGGAGTGCCTTTTTGCCTGTGTCTCTAGCGGCTGATCTGGTTGAGGGATCGGAGTATCGTTGGCGGCGACTTCAGGCGCACTGACATCAGGCCCAATGGCATCATCATTGGCGACGTCAATTGGTCGGGACTCCGTCATCTTTGGAGTTGGTATTGATCTTTGCTCGAGGGGTGGTGCTACCCACCCACCAAACATGTCCATTTGCGGACTATCGGCTTTATCAGCTTTTCTTCTTGCCATGATCTATCTCCTTCCTGTCGCACGACACTGGTTGCGGTGACGGATGCCGCGACCCGCTGTCAGCGCGAGATAACAATCCACTGCGTCGCGGACGTAGTTTTGAGTTTCTGAAATATCTGGGACGCGGCCAAGGCGTGCGACACGGTTTGGTCCGGCGTTATAGGCGGCAAGAGCGAGCCTTAGATCGCCAAAACGGCCAATCTGGGCAGCCAAATAGCGCGCACCTCCCCGCAGATTCTCTTCCCCGTCAAACGCATCTGCCACGCCTAACTCACGCGCTGTTGCCGGCATGAGTTGGGTAAGACCACGCGCGCCAACCGGACTAATGGCACGCGCATCATAAGCGCTCTCCACAATCACCAAGGCATGGAGGAGCTTAGGATCAAGACCCGTCTCACTGGCAATTTGCGTGATCAAAGCATCCAGCGGCTGTCTTGCTGGCAGCAGTCTGACCTCGCCATATTTGGGCATGGGATCAACTCGGGTCTGATCGGGCTCAATTGGGGGTTTGGTGCTTTCCGCTGGCTTACGCTCAAGGATGAGGCCTGGCTCAATGAACAGGCTACCGCCAGCTTGGGTCCAATCCGGTGGATCCGCGAGCGCAGGCGTTGCAAGCAAGCTCAGTGCAAGGATGAGGGTCCGACCTACCATGAAAG
>NZ_JBIIYV010000035.1:0-34482 GCF_044346625.1 Aquidulcibacter sp.
GGTTCGCGGTGCCAGCGCCCGTGCGCATCCACCCGACGCCAATGGACCGAGGCTTGCTCATGCTTCATCCGGTCCAACACATGGCCTGCTGTAACCAGGGCTAGCCGCGCAGAACTGCCCTGACCGTCTGCCTCTGGCAAACGCACCAGCCAGCCGGTACCAATCGTCGTAACGCCGTCTTCCTGACGCTGGTCCAGTTTAAATGTGGCCCGCATCAAGGCCATATTCAGATCCATGTCAGGGGTCCTTTTCTGGAGCATTACGAAGCGGCCGCTTGGCCCACACTCAAGCTAAAGGCTTGTAGGGGTTTTGGAAATAGGGACAAAACGGCCACGCGCTGCGTAAAGTCTTCTGCTCAAGAATTTTTTCAAACATGACGCAGGCGTCAGGGGGTGACAAAAGCCTCAAAATGTGGCCCCATGTCGTCAACGAGTATCGCACAAATGGTCTCGACATTGGGAGAACTTCTATGGCCGACGGCAACTTCAATCCTGCAGATTTCAAGTCTGTTCAAGAACATCACGCCAAGCGGGCTTGGTCTATTCCGCTTGAAGAGATTGATGTCGCCATGCCGGAGCTTTGGACCCATGATTGCCATTGGTCCTATTTCGAGCGTCTGCGTAAAGAAGACCCGATCCACTGGTGTGACAGCCAAGAAGAAAAAGTCGGCGGCTATTGGTCTGTGACCCGCTATAAGGACATTATGGCGGTGGACACCAACCACCACCAGTTCTCTTCCGATGCTTTCTTGGGTGGGATTACGATCGTCGGCTTTGATGAAGACTTCATCTTGCCCATGTTCATCGCCATGGACCCACCTAAGCATGACGCCCAGCGCAAAGTGGTTCAGCCCATCGTCGGGCCAGACAATTTAGCGAAAATGGAAAGCACGATCCGCGAGCGGGTCAATCTAATTTTCGACGAATTGCCAATCGATCAAGAGTTTGACTGGGTTGATAAAGTCTCGGTCGAACTGACCACGCAAATGCTGGCGACCTTGTTTGACTTCCCGTGGGAAGACCGCCGCAAGCTCACCCGCTGGTCAGATGTGGCCACGGCGCAGCCCATTCCAGGGGGCATCATTGAAACCGAAGACCAGCGCCGCGCAGAACTCTTTGAATGCTTGGCCTATTTCACCAATTTGTGGAACGAGCGGGTCAATAATAGCGGTGGCAATGACCTCATCTCCATGCTCGCCCATGGCGAAGCCACCCGCAACATGGAGCCGTTGGAATATCTCGGCAATCTGATCCTGTTGATTGTCGGCGGCAATGACACCACGCGCAATTCCTTGACCGGCGGGCTTTATGCCTTGTCCAAAAATCCTGAAGAATTCAAGAAGCTACGCGCCGATCCTTCGGTCATTCCAAACATGGTGTCGGAGATCATTCGCTGGCAGACCCCGCTGGCTCACATGCGCCGCACAGCCCTAGAAGACGTCGAATTGGGCGGCAAGCTGATCAAAAAAGGCGACAAGGTCGTGATGTGGTATGTCTCGGGCAACCGGGATGACGAGATGATTGAGCGGCCAAATGATTTCTGGATCGACCGCCCCCGCGCGCGCAACCACTTGTCCTTTGGCTTTGGTATCCATCGCTGCGTCGGCAATCGCTTGGCAGAAATGCAATTGCGGATTGTCTGGGAAGAAGCCTTGAAGCGCTTTTCTGACATTCAGGTCGTCTCAGAACCAACCCGCATTCGCTCAGCCTTTGTGAAGGGCTATGAGTCGATGCGTGTGATCTTGCGGAAATAAAAGAACATCAGATGGTGACGGGATACAGATCCTCCCGTCACCGCCTAATCCTGCAACCGCCCGACCCGCCACGGCGGGTTGAGCTTATTGTCGCCCGCATAAAGCAACAGGATTTCATGGCCGTCTGGGTCGTGGAGAATCGCATCGCGCCATAGCCAGCTGCGGTCTTGTGGCGGTTCGGACAGGATCAGGCGCCGGCTCTGCAATAAAGCAGCATAAGCGTCCAACGCCTCAGGTGATGCAAACTCAAAGCCCACATGACAAGATTGGCCAATGGGGCCCGGACTGTGAGAGATCGACAGGGTTTGGCTGCCCTGCCCGTCTAGATTGGCGCGGAACCGGCAATAATGGGCGGCATCGACAATCAGCTCTAAACCAAGGCCCTCATAAAAGGCCTTGGACCTTGGAATATCGCTTACAAGCAGGGTGATATGGGATAGGAACATATTTATTCAGTAGCATGCTGGTCTAAAGCTGCCACCCACTGTTGAGTTCTTTTCATCTTTCCCCTATAGCCCCGCCTTCATGAAATCTCATGCGCCGCCTGCATCATGTAGGCGGCGCAGTTTTTACACACCAACGAACGGAGACCGGGGATGACCGGCATCGTGATCAATGTTGAAGTGCGGGAACGCACTGGTACCGGTGGCGCTCGCCAGACCCGCCGTGAAGGCCTCGTGCCCGGCATCCTTTATGGCGGCGGCAAAGACCCTGTGGCTATCGCAGCTTCTGGCAAGGAATTGCTGAAGGCGATCCGCTCTGGCAAATTCTTGGCCCACATGGTTGACCTGCACCACAGCGGCGAAAGCCAGCCTGTGATCCCACGCGACGTGCAATGGGACCCCATCACCGACTTGCCTGTACACTTTGACCTGTACCGGGTTGATGAAGCGTCGGTGATCTCGGTTGAGGTACCTGTGCACTTCCTGAACCAAGACACCTGCCCCGGCATCAAAAAGGGCGGCACGCTGAATGTGGTTCGTCACACCGTGGCTCTGGATGTGCCTGCTGGCAAAATCCCAGAAGAATTGGTCATCGACTTGGCTGGCCGCGATATCGGCGATGTGATCCATATCTCGGCAGTTCGCATGCCAGACGGCGCACGTCCAACCATCCGTGACCGCGACTTTACCGTTGCGACCCTAATTGGTCGCGGTGGCAAGCAAGACGACGCAACCGAAGAAGCGTAAGCCTCTTTGGATGCACGCGATAAAAGCCCCGGCTTCGTCCGGGGCTTTTTTGTTTTGATCATGGGGTGATCAGATGTTTCTTTTGGTTGGGCTAGGCAATCCCGGTGCCAAATATGCCAAGAACCGGCACAATATCGGCTTCATGGCCGTGGATGAGATTGCGCGCCAGTATAATTTCGGGGCCGAACGCAGCCGCCTGCAGGGCCTTGCCCGCGAGGGCGTGATCGAGACCGAGACAGGCCCGCAGAAAATCATTCTGGTAAAGCCCCAGACTTTCATGAATGAAAGCGGTCGTTGTGTGGGTGGGTTTATGACCTTCCACAAAATCCCGTTGGCCAAAGTCTTTGTCTATTATGACGAGGTAGAGCTGACGCCCGGTCGCTGCCGGGTCAAAGTGGGCGGCGGCACGGCGGGCCATAATGGCTTGCGCTCCATCGTCGCCCAATCCGGCGCAGGCTTTAAGCGCGTGCGACTTGGCGTTGGCCATCCCGGGCGAGAAAAAATGTTAAGCCATGTGCTGGATGACTTCTCCAGCGCGGAAATGGGCTGGGTCGATACTTTGTGCGACGCGGTCGCTCGAACAACACCGCTGCTCTTGGAAGATAAGCACGACGCCTTTCAAACCAAAGTTTCCACGCTCGCCCCGCCCCCGCCCGTACCGGCTTGGTTGCGCGGTGGTTCGGGTGATCAAAGCTAGGCAAGAGCTTTTGCACAGATAAGACATCTTGCTAGATAAAACTTAGGTTGTATGAGTTTTAGGTCCTATCAGTAAGGATAGAGAGCGCGATGCCGATTTTAGTCCTTTCCCTTATCATTCAGATCGCTTTGATCATGCATGTCATCCGAACTGGGCGACCCAATGGGTGGATATTCCTAATTCTTTTTGCGCCGGGAATTGGCTCAGCCATCTATGTCTTGATGGAGATCTTACCCAGTACAGGCATTTTTCCATCTTTTCGCAAAGCCGAGCAAAAGGTGATTAAAGCCTTGGACCCGACTCGGGAATTGCGGGCTGCTCAAGAAGCTTTTGACTTAACTCCAACCGTCGGCAATCGCCTTCGCTTAGCCGATGCTAGCGTCGAGATGGGGGATTTTGCCAATGCTGAGAGGCTCTATAAGGACTGCTTAGAAGGACAATTTGTTGACGACCCCACCGTCCTTCTCGGACATGCGCGCACATTGGTCGAACTTGGTCGCAACCAAGAAGCGCTTAATCGCATCAACCAATTGCGTGTTTTAGGCCGCGAGGGTCCCGCTGAGGCCCTCGTCTTCGCGCGTGCTGCTGAAGCTTTAGGGCAAGATGAGGATGCAGAGGAGGCCTACGGCTTTGCCGCACCGCGCATCCCGACGCTGGAGGCCCATGCTCGCTATATCCGCTTTCTGCGTCACGTCGGCAAAGACGTGGACGCCACGCGCGAACTGCAAGAGTTCGACGTGCGCCTATCTCGCGTTCCCCGCCATTTCCAGTCAGATGCTCGCAGGTGGCGGACGTTCGGGGTTGCATAAGCCCTGCCATTGATGGATGCTTTTAAGCGGCAAACTGTCTAAGACACGGCACGCTTTTCTCGCGCGGTCATTCAGCGCGCCATCATTGATAAGAAAGACCTCCATCATGGGATTCAAATGTGGCATCGTGGGCCTGCCCAATGTTGGCAAGTCCACCCTGTTTAATGCTCTCACCAAAACGGCAGCCGCGCAGGCCGCCAATTATCCATTCTGTACGATTGAGCCCAATGTAGGCGAAGTGGCTGTGCCAGAGCCGCGCTTAAACGCGCTGGCCGCCATCGCTACCTCGAAGGAAATCATTCCTGCGCGGATGAATTTCGTCGATATCGCAGGTCTGGTGCGCGGTGCATCCAAGGGCGAAGGCTTGGGCAATCAGTTTCTTGCCAATATCCGCGAGTGCGATGCCATTACCTATGTCACGCGCTGCTTTGTCGATGATGATATCACCCATGTCGAAGGCCGCATTGACCCCCTCGCCGATCTGGAGACAGTGGAAACTGAGTTGATGTTGGCGGATTTGGAGAGCCTTGAAAAGCGCATTCCCAATCTCGAGAAAAAGGCCAAGCAAAGCGATAAAGACGCGAAGCTGACGCTGGAATTGTGCATCGAAGCCAAGAAGCTGCTCGATGAAGGCAAGCCAGCCCGCTTGTTTGTGCCGGCCAAGGAAGACCAAAAAGCCTATGATATGTTGCAGTTGTTGACGGCCAAGCCCGTTCTCTATGTCTGTAACGTGGATGAAGGCTCCGCTGCGACTGGGAACGAATATTCGGCCAAGGTAGAGGCCTATGCCCAAGCGCATAAAGCCACCGCCGTGGTGATCTGTGCGCAGATGGAAGCAGAGCTTGCGGCGCTAAATGATGATGAAGCTGCCGAATATCTGGAAGCAGCAGGCCTTGATGAGCCCGGCCTGAATAAGTTGATCCGTTCCGGCTATAGCCTCTTGGGCCTGCAAACCTACTTCACCGTCGGCCCAAAAGAGGCACGCGCTTGGACCATTCATTGCGGCTGGACAGCACCAAAGTCAGCCGGGGTAATCCATGGCGACTTTGAAAAGGGCTTTATCCGCGCCGAAACCATCGCCTATGAGGATTACGTCGCTTTCAAAGGTGAAAGCGGCGCGAAAGAAGCGGGCAAGATGCGCCTGGAAGGCAAGGAATACATCGTGAAAGACGGCGATGTTATGCATTTCCGCTTCACGTCCTAAACGCCGGCTTCAGCGGGCGCGATCTGCTGCAATAGCCGCCACCAAAACATCACGCCAGACGGCATAGCCTGCCTCAGAAGGGTGGAGGCCGTCATAGAATAGGGCTTTATTCTGAGCCCCCTCGGGTGTGACGAAGCGCGGATAGAGGTCCACAAAGGTGATGTAGGCCTTTTGTGGATCCTCTTCGGCAAAGGCTTTGAGTTCTCGGTTGACAGGGATCACAATATCCTTGGTGCGCGCCACTTCTTGGGTTGGCATGAGGGATTGCAAAATGATCCGCGCTTTGGGTTGGCGCGCATGGACGGAAGCCACCAAGGCCTTGACCCCAGCGACAATGCTCGCGTCCGCGGGGGTTTCACTGGCCCATGAATTATTGATCCCCGCGAGCACGATCACATAGTCCGGGTTAAAGCTGGGATGATCCAATTGGCCGAGCCCGCCTTGGTCTTTGCGCTGGATGCGATAGAGCATATGCTCAATCCGGTCGCCGGAAATGCCGAGATTGATCGCCTTCAAGGCGGGGTCGCTTCCTGCAAATGTCGCATCCCAAACGCTGCGACCATTCTTTACACCCGGAAACCACAAATTCTCGCCCATCAGGAAAAAGTCGGTGATGGAATCGCCCAAGAACACAAGGCGATACTGCGACAGGCCTTGGTTGTCGGCCAATTGCGCTTCCATAGAGGCCAAACGGCTCTGCCAATATTCGACGCGAGCTTCAGGTTTGGTAGACTTAAACTGCGCTTGGGCTAAGTGCGGGGAAGCCAGCAAGAGCACGGGCAGACACATCAGCCCCAAAAGGCGAAGTAGGCCGGACGTGCGGCTAAAGCGCAGAATGTCTGTCAAGATTGTTTCCTCTTGATCGGGTTTAGCCCCGATAAACATTGCCTTCGCCACCGACTAGATTGGAGAGCAATTGTAGCTCTACCTCACGACGGCGGTAATCCACAACCAACGTCTCCACCTGGCTTAAGATGTCCATGCCCACCAACATAGCAGGCGTGGTCTCAAGACCCCACAGCTTGAACACCGGCGCGTCTGCAGCCACGACCGTAAGCCGTCGAATGATCAGGCCAATCAGATCAACTTGAGGCAAGTTCGCCCAGACCCCGTTCAGTTGTTGATTCGTGACGCCAAGAATAACGGGTGCCTCTTCAGTCCTAGGTCGGCGCTGTGCTCGCGCATTGAGGGCTGCCAGCATCGGCATATTGATGATCGTCGTATCCCCGCCCGTGTCGAGAATACATTTAGAACGAACGCTGCCGACTCGGCCATCGGCTTCAATCAAAAGGCCATGGCGCAGTTTAACGCCGACTGAGATCGGCAATCTGCGCGGACGCCTTGAGTTTGCGGGTTCAAGGTCCACGGTCTTGCGGCTGAAATTGAACCGCACCCGACGGTTGGCAAACATGTCCATGCCGAGGATGCCGTCGAGCTTGTCCAAAGCCGGTGCATCAATAATCGCCACCGACAGATTGTTTGACACGCTGCGTCCAGTCTCAATCTGTTGAACACGGGCAAACCGAGCTTGGCTGCTTCCCGTCACCCCATGCACCGTTCGCATCGGCAATTCAGGAAGTTCCAAGGCCTTCGCCACGCGAGGGCTTAGCACCGACGTGTTGGAGCCGGTATCGACCACAAATTTGAAGGGACCTTGGCCGTTCACCTTCACCTCTGCCGTCGGGCGACCATAGAGATCAATCCAAGTCTGCAAGGTTACGATCGGGGTCTGCCCGGTCACGGTTACGGTTTCGGACGGGGCCTGTGGGGCCTTTTGTGCAAAAACAGGGCTTGCCAGGCTAAATCCAACAAGACCAGAGACCACTTCGCGACGCTTCAGTTCCATGCCTTACCCCTTTGGTTCGCCATAGACGACAAGGATCGGATCATGGACCAGTTTTCCAAAAAGGGAAGGCTGATAATCCTGCGCGCTGACGTCTCCCTAGGTCATCGCCCGCCTGCCGAAGCCACCTGTCGCAGGCAGACCCTGACTTTTGCGCAACGCTTCAGTTGGTGCTGGTCCAGCCTCGATCCGCAAGAGCAACACGGGCTTGGGATTTAGGTGACCGCGATCGCGCAGGCGCAACCGCACAAAATCATGATCAGGGACATAAAGCGGCATATCATCGAACACAGGCGGCCCATGCAAAATCAGAAAGTCCGTCACGGCCTGGACGCGCTTTTCGATCTCCGCCGGCGGCAGAATGGAGGCGACTGTTTCCAACTCGCGACCCAAAAACGGTGCGAGGCCCTTTGAACCAAGGATCAGACTTGGCCTTCCCTGCGGGCTAAGCGGCCCCTCACAGCGGTGCCAAGTCAGCCAATGCCCCACTTTGATCTCTGGAATGGTCAGCCGCAGGGCCGCGCGTTGAAAGGCCTGCGGCTCGATACTGACTTGCCCTGTTTTCCAAATGATTTCTTCAACCGGGACAATGGAAATCAGAGCTGTCGCCACCATGCTTACAGCAGCAGCAGCAGCCAGCGCTTCGGCAGGGTGGTTTACATCTTGCTCTGACTGCACAACGACATGGGAATAAGGCTTGGGGTGATTTGCCCGCAACCCGAACCACGCAGGACAAACCATGTCGAGGGCTTCGCTTGTGCCAAGATTGGGCGGGCCGGGATAGAGATGCACAGAGATAACGTTTGGACCAATTGCTAGAAAGCATGGCCCCCCTTCTCCACCTTCCGCAAAGCCGCCAGCCCGCACAACCCGTAACTTGGACGTCAGTGATGGGAACAAGCCACTTACCCCTGCCAAGATTTGGTCATGGGCAAAGTCAACATTGTGCGTCAGGGGTAGTAAGGCGACAAAGCGTTCACGCATCTCGATGGCTCCCACGTACCAAAAGAGCCCAAGTGCTCTTCCGAAGTGGGTTGGATGATGACTTAAGCCCCGGTCGTCATCCCAACCAATTGGGAGTATGGCGGCGACGGCTTACAAAGGTCCTAAAGGCCGAGGTAAAATGCTATGCAAAATACCGAAATTAAGCGATACTGAGCTTATGCCAAAGCCTCTCGCAAACTTGTAATATCGGCCAGCTTTTGATGGAAACCAGACCAGTCGTCATTTTCTGCGATCTTGGTCCACAATGCCTCAACTTCCGCAATCACCAGACTGACGGGTTCTGCGGCTTGGAAATAGGCATGCTGTAGTCGATCTGGGCGCTCTGGCTGGAAACGGTCGAGCCACTTAAACCACGCCATGAAATCTTCACCTTGATAGAAGGTGGCACGCGGGCCTGCTTGAGCGCGCGCTTTACTTGCAAGGCCCCCGAACCAATCATGAAAGAACCCGTCCCATGAGATGCCGGATCGGGCCATGAACGCAAACATGGCATCCAGCATGGTTCGATTGTCTTCCGCCTCCGCGGCAAACTGTAGGCCAAGCCGGCGCAGCAGCGCGGCCTGTTGGGCGTGCGCAAAAGCGGGCGGATAAGCCCGCACAGCCTCGGTCAGGCCGTCTAGATCCCCAATCGGGGTCAAAGCGCCCGCTAATTGCTTGAGGTTCCACAAGCCCGCTTCGGGTTGCCTGCCATAGGCATAAAGTCCAGTTTGATCGAAATAAGCGGCGGTGAAATTGCCGTCTGCAACCGGCAAGAACCGCCAAGGGCCATAGTCAAAGCTCTCGCCCGTCACGTTCATGTTGTCGGTATTTAAGACCCCATGCACAAAGCCTGCGGCCATCCAGCCTGCGACCATGTCCGCCGTTGCCAATGCCACTTCGCGTACCAAGCCTGCAGCCCGCTCGGGGCCTTCTAGCTCTTGCAAATGTGGATAATAGACCGCCACACAATGATCGACCAAGGCGGTCAGTCGCTCGGGCGCTTCTAGAAAGGCATGGCGCTGAAACGTACCAAAGCGGACATGGCTATGTTGCAGCCTTACCAAAACCGCAGAGCGCGTTGGCGAAGGCTCGTCTGAGCGGATTAGATGCTCGCCAGTTTCAATCAGGCTCAAGGCTTTGGACGTATTGACGCCCTGCGCCTCTAACATTTGGGCGGCCAACACTTCACGCACGCCGCCCTTCAAGGTTAGGCGACCGTCGCCTTGGCGCGACCAAGGCGTTTGGCCAGAGCCCTTGGTGCCAAGGTCGAGCAAGCGCCCAGCTTGATCGCGCAACTGACCAAACAGAAACCCACGGCCATCGCCCAATTGCGGATTATAGGTGCGGAATTGATGGCCATGATAGCGCATGGCCAAGGGCGGTTGCGCCATATCTGGTAAGGTCTCAAAGCGGCCGAAATGGGCAACCCATTCCTCATCGCTTAACGTCTCTAGGCCGACAGTTTCGGCAGCGCGCTGATCACGCCAGACGAGCCGTTGCATCGGAAACTCCGCCGCCGCAACAGGATCGGAAAACTCTGGGCCTAAGCCTGCAAATCGTGGATCGGGCTGATAGGTGATAGAGACTGGCATCAGCTTTGAGGCCCCGCAACACCAGCCTCAGCAAATGTCGCCATACCTGCATGGCAGGCAACGGCTGACTTGATGATTTGGACCGCAAGGGCGCCGCCCGTCCCCTCACCCAAGCGCATGCCAAGGTCCAAGATGGGCTGCTTGCCCAAGCGGGCCAAAAGCGCGCGGTGGCCGGGCTCTGCCGAGACATGGCCCGCAATACAATGATCCAGTGCCTCGGGGTTCATCCGGTGAAGAATTGCTGCTGCAGCAGCAACCATAAAACCGTCCAGCACGACAGGGACGCGCTGTAAGCGCGCTGCCAGAATGGCGCCAGCGATGGCGGCAAATTCACGCCCGCCGATGCGCGCAAGCACTTTCAACGGGTCATCGCGATCAGCACCCAAGCGCGCCACAGCAGCTTCGACTGCCTCACGCTTTGCCGCCAAGGCTTGGCCTTCAACACCAGTCCCGGGGCCAGTCCAGTCGCCAGCTTCACCGCCATACAAGGCCAAGGCCAAAGCAGCCGCAACCGTCGTATTGCCAATACCAACCTCACCCAGGACCAATAAGTCGGTCCCCTCGGCCAGCACTTCCATGCCATAGGCCATCGTGGCCACACATTCCTGCTCTGTTAGGGCATCGGCTTCAACAATATCAGGGGTCGGTCTTCCCACGGCCAAGTCATAGACTTTAAGGCCTGCGCCAGCCTGCTGAGCTAATACGGAAACAGCTGCGCCACCAGCAGCCATGGCATCAATCATCTGCCGCGTGACTTCTTGTGGATAGGCAGACACCCCCCGTGCGGCGACACCATGATCGCCAGCAAAGACAGCGATAATCGGCCTTAACACCTGTGGCGGACTCTTGCCAGTCCAAGCTGACAGCCAATTACTGATGTCTTCTAAGCGCCCCAAGGCACCTGGCGGCTTAACCAATTGGCTTTCGCGCCAAGCGGTGAGGGCACTCGCCTCCTCATCTGGATTAGGTAGTTCCCGCACTAAGGCGCGAATATCGTCAAAGGGCTGTTTGGGTGGCGCACTAGCATCATGGGGCATGAGGCTGATCTAGCGTGCAACCAGTTGGCAATAAAGGCCAAGGCGGTGGTGAAAAGACAGCATGGGTGGTGTTACCCTCAGTGCGACTTCGGCGCCACAGTGCAAAAGCTTCACTCAGACATTAAGCATTATCATCTCGAATTTTCAAACTGTTCCTCTACAAGAACGAAAAGTTGTTCCAACAAAATAAGACAAAGTTGAGTCGCGCCATGCGCATTATTGATGACGCCAGAATTTGCTTGATATTCTTTACGCGCTTGCCGGTGACTTGGCCGGAAGACTTGCCAAGAGAGCGTATTACCCGGGCCTTTCAGGCCGCGCCAGTGGCTGGCCTCGTGACCGGTATCATCGGTGCACTGACATATGGGCTAGCCATGTGGTTGTTTAACGGCAGTGTCCATGTCGCGGCGACTTTGGCTGTGGCATCCCAAGTCGTCACCACCGGTGCGTTCCATGAAGATGGCTTTGCAGATTTCTTTGATGGGGTCGGTGGCGGCAAGACCGTCACGGAACGCCTCGCCATTATGCGCGATTCCCGCATCGGCACCTTTGGCGGTGTGGCGCTTCTTCTGGCGATCATTCTCAAAATCTTTCTGGTGGCAGAGATTGCTCAAGCTTGGCAGGCAGGCCTGTGCCTCATCATCAGCGGGACTTTGGCACGCACCGCATTGGTCCATGTCATGACGCTGTTGAAGCCAGCCACCGATGACGGGATTTCCGCCTCTGCCGGACAACCGACTGCAACCGAAGCAACGACGGCGACCATTATCGGGGCCGTGATCAGCGGCGTCTGTGTGATCCTCGCCTTTCAATTGAGCTTTGTTGGCCCCGCTGTTGGTGCCGTCATCGGCACCGTCTTGGGGGCTGGCGCGATCGCCTTGACTGCGCGCAAGCATTTGGGCGGCCAGACAGGGGACGCCTTGGGTGCCAGTGCCATCGCAGCAGAGCTTGGGGCCTTGGCAGGGATCGTGGCGCTGATCCCAGGTTTTGGGGCCTAGAGTGGCCGAACCCATCGCAACGCCTTGTATCAAAGTCTGCTGCGTAGAGCCTCAGTCTGGCCTCTGCTTGGGCTGTTACCGTACTTTGCCAGAGATTGCGCAATGGATGCGCTTTACGCCGGAACAGCGCGCGACGATCACCGCAGAATTGCCGAACCGCCGCGACAGGCTGGACCCGATATATCAGAATCAGCCGCGCTAATCCTAGTTTGGCGCGCAACTTTGATCCGTCAGGATCAAAACGCGCTTTATATCCTACATCCGCTCCGGCGCTTCGATCCCGAGAAGGTCGAGCGCGATCAGCAATTGGGTCAAAGTGGCCTTGGCCAAGGTTAGGCGCGACGCGCGCACCTCAGCATCTGCCGCATTCATGATGGGACAGGCGGCATAATAGGCCGAAAACGCCCCAGCCAAGCTATAGGCATGGTCGGCCAGAATATGGGGCGCGCGCTTGTCATAAGCCCCGCGCAGCGCATGCTCAAACCCATCAAGGACCAAAATCAAATCCCGCTCTGCGTTTTCAAGGTTCACCACAGGACCTGCAGCAAAGCCCGCTTCATCGGCTTTGCGCAAAATTGATTTGATGCGGACGGCGGCATAAAGCAGATAGGGACCTGTCTTGCCCTCAAAGCTCAAAAACCGATCCAGGTCAAAAATATAAGACGTGCCGCGGAAGTTTTGCAGATCAGCAAACTTCAGCGCTGCAATGCCAACCTTATGCGCGATGTCGGCGCGCTCGTCCTGCGGCCAATCTTGGCCAACGCCTGCCTCATCAATCTTAGCTTGGGCTTTTTCCTGCACTTGGGTGATAAGGTCATGCAGCTTTAAAACGCCGCCTTCGCGGGTCTTGAAGGGCTTGCCGTCTAGGCCATTCATGGTGCCAAAGCCGATGTGATCAAGGGCCTCGCGTGGCAGATAGCCCGCCTTGTCGGCAGCACGAAACACGGTTTCGAAGTGATCGGCTTGGCGTTGATCGACGCAATAGATAATCAAGTCCGTGTTGAAGCGCTTTACCCGGTCCACAATGGTTGCAAGATCGGTGGTACCATACATGGCCGAGCCTTCAGACGATACAACGAGCAAAGGCGCAACATTCGGCCCCTCGCTGCCATCCTTCTTAGGCACCATTTTGTCGTGCACAAACACGACGCGTGCACCTTGATCGTCTTGCAAAAGGCCTTTTTGTTCCAAATCCGTTATCATGTCCGGGATCAGCGGGTCTGCATCGCTTTCACCCAGCCACAGATCAAAGGTGACGCCAAGGGCGGCAAATTCGCGCTCTAGCGCCCCGCGCGAGACAGACACAAAGTGCTGCCACAGCGCCCGGTAGCCGGGTCTGCCGGCCTGCAGCTCCGCCGTGGCTTTGCGGGCCCGGTCGCGGGCCTCCACATCGGTTTTGGCTAAGGCAGCAGCGGCTGGATAGATGCGCTCTAGATCGGCCAATTGCACCGGGCTGGCGTTTGGATAAGGCCCCGTAAAATCGGCATCGAAATAAGGAAGGTCGGGCAGTTCTTGCGCCAAGCTGGCAATCAGCAGGCCCATCTGAAAGCCCCAGTCGCCAAAATGGGCATCGCCCCAAACATGATCTCCGCGGAAGCGATAAAGACGCTTGATGCTGTCGCCAATGATAGTCGCCCGCAAATGGCCGACATGCATGGACTTAGCGACATTTGGCCCAGCATAATCCACGATGACCCGGCGCGGCACCTCAACCACTTGCCCCCCAACGCGGGCATCTTGTGCGATTGCTTCGGCTTGGCGGATCAATGCGGCATCCGACAAAGTAATGTTCAAGAACCCAGGCCCTGCCACTTCCACGCGCGCAATGTCTGGATCTTTCGCCAGCCTTCCTGCGACGGCAGTTGCGACCTCACGCGGGTTCTTGCCGACTTGTTTAGCCCCGGCCATCGCGCCATTGCATTGAAAATGGCCGAACTCAGCCTTTTGGGCTCGCACAACCGCACCCAGATCCGGGCTTAGGCCCAGATCAGCAAAGGCATCCCCCAACTTGTGGGCTAATTGAAGCGCAAAATGGGTCATGGACATAAGCCTTTAGCGCGGGACGCCAGCATCCACGCGGAAGCGCTTGCCATTGCGGTTGAAGTCCAACTGCTCAGGCGTCAATTCAAAGCCGACCAGCACTTCAAAGTTCGCCCCAGCAATGTCTTTCGTGGCGCGGGGGATTTCGATGCTGATGGGCAAGGATTTCAACGCAACCCGGTCAGTCCCGGCTGGAATAGCCACGCGTTGGGTATAGACTTGCCGGCTGATGACGGCGATGTCTTTGCGGGTCACAGTCACCCAATAATTGGTATCGCGATAAGCACCCTTTGCCTTAGGGCCTTTGCCAAACGCCATATCCAACTGCATGTTGATGGTAATTGGATCGTCGCCAACATAGCGGCAATCGGAATTTACGTTCAAGATCTCACCCGTGTAGCCAACATTCTCAAACCGCTCTGGCCCATCCAGTTCGACAAATCGCTGTGCGTCATAAAGGACGCGCACGGCTGGGCACGGCCCAACGTTTGCAACGCTTGAATCACTGCCGAGTGCTTTCGCGACACCGGAGAAGAAGCCGCGCTTACGGGGTGGACCAACCGGGGCCTCCAAGGTTTCGGCATCGCCGGCCTTCGCCTCGACCGCAGGCTTTGGCGCGTCCGCAGCTGGCGCATCGGCTTCTGATACTGGCGGCGGGGCCTTATTGCGACCGTCGCGATTGCCCATGAAAGGCAGCGACGAACAAGCGGCAAAAAGGATGGACGAAGTGATCACAAAGGCAATAGCTTGGGGGCGCATGTTGCATTCCACAGAAGAAGCGAAGCAGACCATCTTGGCACTGCCGCAATTATAGACCATGTCTTTAGAGGTCAGTCTTGCTTCAAGCAACGCAATGCGGCGCCAACAAGGCAATGCCACCGGAGAAATCATGTCGGAAGTTACAGCCCCTACCCCTCCTTTGACGATTTTACTCGCTGCACCGCGCGGCTTTTGCGCCGGCGTGGACCGCGCCATCCAGATTGTTGAGCGCGCGATTGAGAAATGGGGCGCCCCTGTTTATGTCCGCCACGAGATCGTCCATAACGTCCATGTCGTGGAAAGACTGAAGCGTTTAGGCGCTGTTTTTGTTGACGAATTAGACGAATGCCCAACCGACCGCCCTGTGGTATTCTCCGCCCACGGTGTGCCCAAATCGGTGCCGGAAGAGGCCTCACGCCGCAACATGATCTTTGTCGATGCCACCTGCCCGCTGGTCTCCAAGGTCCATGTAGAAGCGCAACGGCATTTTGATGCGGAGCGTGAAATTGTTCTGATCGGCCATGCAGGCCATCCCGAAGTCATTGGCACCATGGGCCAATTGCCTGAAGGCTCGGTGACCTTGATCCAAGACGTGTCGGAAATCGCCGATTTTCAGCCAAAAGACGCCAAAAAGCTGGCTTTTGTTACCCAAACCACGCTGTCCGTCGACGATACAGCTGAGATTGTCGGCGCGCTTCAGGCCAAATTCCCCGAAATCTCGCCGCCCCACAAAGAAGACATCTGCTACGCCACGACGAATCGCCAGGAAGCGGTCAAAGCACTTGGCAGCAAAGCTGACCTCCTCTTGGTCATTGGCTCAAAAACCTCGTCCAATTCCATTCGGTTGGTCGAAGTGGGCTTACGCGCCGGGGCCAAGGCCGCTTATCTGATTGATGATGCGCATGGCATCGATTGGTCTTGGTTTGACGGCATCTCCACCTTGGGCCTTACCGCCGGCGCCAGCGCGCCTGAGGATTTGGTTGAAGCCGTCATCGCTGCCTGTCAGGCCCGCTTTGCCGTCACCCTGCAAGATGTGGAGGTGACGCGCGAAGACGTCATCTTCAAACTTCCCCGCGTTGTGGCGACCGCACAAGATTAAGTTCGGCCAAAATTCTGCTACACCCCCCTCCCCAAATCGCCCCTCGCCCGCTAAGCATGGGGCGTGCGGTCCCGTAGCTCAGCAGGATAGAGCAATCGTTTCCTAAACGATGGGTCGGGGGTTCAAGTCCCTTCGGGACCGCCAGTTTTCTGCAACCTATTTCTGAGTTGCGCGCCTTTAAAGACCAATCACGCTGAACTCCGGCCCACCGTTCCAAGCGAGCATCCAAGATGCGCCTGGTCTCACATTCTGCACGGCACTTGGATCAAAGGCGACGAAGCAGCGCCCGTTTTTGCGCCGAACGGATGGATAAACAAGGCCTCGATGGCCAGCGCGCCTAAGATCTGCTGCCAAAGCTTGGCCCGCTGGATAGCCCCGCTCTGGATCGGCATCCAGCGCAGGGTTGGTCGTATCGGCGCTGAGATCTGGAAAGTCGCCGATGAAGTCCGCCAGCAATTCGATATATTGCACCTTTAGCTCGAACCGGTTGATAAATCCAAGTTCGCGCGTGCGATGAAAGCCGACCTCCGCGACCGAGGTCAAGGCATCCCAAGCGCAATACCAAGCGCCCCGCTCGCCACCGTTAAATCGATTGCCGCCCGCACGTGTATAGGTGAAAGCCGCGTTCACATGGCTTTGACCATAGAGCTTCAAATCCTGCGAGCGCCGGGCAAATGCCAATTCGCGACGATCAAGTGCGGGACTACCCTCCCGCTCCGCAATCAATCTTGCGCTCGTTTCCCCCTCAAGTTCGGCAAGAATTGCCGCCTCTTCATCCGTGTCGACCAAACCTCGTAGGATCGGCGGTTTGTGATGCGCCGCAGGAATCAGGCGAACGAGAGCCCGGTCGTTGACAGAAGTTATCTTCAAAGCCCTCCCCTCAGGGCGTCGACATAGGCACGGACCCGAAGGATTTTTGGTAGTCCACCGCTAATCATGGAATCAATTGGACGGACACCGTCAAACTCCGGCCCTCGATTGGGGAGTTTGACCCAGTCCCGAGAGAGCGCTTCGTCAAAGTAAATCTCAAGCGACTTATAAAGTCCGACAAGTGCGCTGAGCCTGAGCATCTGATCTCGAGACAATTCACCCGCATAGCTGGGAGACTTGGCGCGCTTCCACGTCGACTCCGACATGTCCGCTAGCGCGGCCGCTTCGCTCAATGTCAGAGACCAAGCTTGCGCAATGCGTGCGTAAGCCTTCAGCGCGACTGCTTGAACATCAGCAGATTGGCGTGTTTTAACCAGAGTGGACATCTCAAGGGCTCCAAAACATAGACACCATTAGGCCATATGGCCTAAAATGCAAGCTCAAAAGAACCATATCGCGGCCGTTTTGGTCTTGTTATCATGAAAGACCAAAGCCAAATGCCCAGCACACCCGCACCCAAGGATCACGAGAGCTTCTTCTTTACGGCGTCGCCGGAAGCAAGACTGCGACTTGAAGCCATTCAGGCAGTCGTTGAGCAGAAGGTGCCAAGCGCACAGCGCTGCATCAGCTATGGGATGCCAGCATTTCGATTGGGCAAGGTTTTCTTCTATTTCGCCGGCTTCAAGAAGCACATCGGCATCTATCCGCCCCTCAAGGAACCTGCCGCTTTGGTCGAAGAACTTGCCTCTTATCGAGGGCCAAAGGGCAATTTGAGCTTTCCGCACAGCCAGCCTCTACCCCTTGAGCTTATCGGCCGGGTCGCTGAAGCGCTCGCCAAACACTATGGTCGGACAGGTTGAGAAATCTGACGCTGCGCCGCTTTTTTGTTTCGGCGCAGCGCTTTAGTTGGTTAGCTTAAGAGTGCATATGCTGCGGCAGAGCCTCAACCTGTGCCTTTGTCCAGGTCGTTGTCGCATGAACATGGCCATGCTCGTCCCGCATGAAATCCAATTGATTGATCTTCAGTGAGACGGGCTTAGTTCCCAAGCCCAAGAAGCCACCGACATCGACGATGACGTCGCCGGTCATGCCCATGCCATGCACATGAGACACTTTACCGATTTTGGCGTCGTCAGCGCCATAGACAGTCGCATCATCGAGGGTAGCGGCGTTGAGTTCGCTTTCGGTGAGGCGAATGTGTTTGCTATGGTCCATACCAGAAGTTCCTTGCATTGATTGGTGAGCAGGCTAGCTCACATCAACAACGCTTGGGCGGGGTTGCTGTTCCCTAGCGCACGCGGTTCAGCCCGCGTTGACAGGTTGGGAGCGTTCACTAAGCTGTGATCGCTCAAGGAGGCCAAAAATGGCTCTATTTCCACCCAGTACAAATCACGATTATCGCGGTGCGAAGATTTCGGCTTGGTTTTTGATGTTTGTAGCGGTGACGGAATTTATTCCGGGCCTCATCCACTATTTCCTGCCAGATGGCGGGGCCGGAGTTATCGGAGGGGTAGATCTTTCAGTTCGCGGCGAGACCATCATTGCGGTCTTTGCGTGGTTTGGTGCGATCCAGATTCCGTTTGCACTACTCTTGTTTGTGATCGGGCTGCGCTATCGCACTTTGGTACCCTTAGGCCTTCTGGCAGTCATTACCATGCGGGCTTTAGCGGCCATTGACGGCTGGTTCCTGAAGGGCTCGTACTCGGGTCACCACCCGCCGGAGCATTATGCCGGCCCGCTAACGGTGGTGTTAGGGCTGGTCTTCTTGTTTCTGGCAGTGCGGGAGCAGCCAGTGCAGGCGGCGGGGTGAGCATTGTCACGATGATGTGAGAAGCCGCCAGCGCGGCCTAAAGGAAGACGCTAAGCCAAGCGCATGTGCTAAGTTCACTCGTGGGTAGTTTATTTGCCCACGCAATTCTGTTCCGAGTTGGCTTTTGTTATGACCCCTTCCCAGCGCGCCTACGCGCCACATGCGCTGCTTCTGTGCTCCCTCGTGCTAGCCGCCTGCGCCACAAAACCGCCGACACAGACGGGCTTTCTCTCCAATCAAGCCGGAATGGAGACAGTGTCTGGAACGGTGCGGGCGCAGATTGAGCGCCAGCGTGATCTGGGCGCGTTGCAGACGGTACAGAAGCTAGCGCTCCTACCGGCAAAGCTGCAGGAAGGCGGCGATATCCCAGACACGATCACGCCTACGTCGCGTAGCTTGGTGCTGGGCGAACTAGATCGCCAACTTTGCTTTAAACTGTCGCGCCGCTTTGAGTTGGTCGGCCCCGAAGATCCTGCGGCCGCGCAGGTGCAGGCAATCATCACACGCTTACAAGAAACGAACGCGACAGCTTCAGCGGCCTCAGCAGCCGTTAGCAAGCTTCTACCAGGTGGCTCGGTGCGCTTGCCGGTCGGTCGAGGCGGCCTCAGCATCGAGGCACGGCTTGATACAGCTGATGGGCGTCAAGCCGCCGCCATGGCATGGTCGCGCGGGGCTGGCGTCGTGATGGATAACGGGTCACTCTCACAAGTGGGTGACGCCCATCGCTTTACCTCTAACTTTGCCGAGGATTTCGCTGAGTTTCTGGTTGAACCTGGAACAGCGAAACGCGACATACCCGCGAGCGACCCCTGTCAGAAGTATGGTGAACGGCTGGATTTAGGCAGAATGGCCGCCGGGCGGGTAATCGGCTTGCACGTGCCACGCCCAAGTAATCCAGAAGCGCAAGACAACTAAAGATCCAACTATGGAGACAATTTTTCTCGATTTTCTCTCAAAACAGGCGCAAATTCGGCTGCAAAGCTAACTGAAAATAAAGCTCCAATGTTTAAGCTCTTGCCAGTTGGGGAGAGTAACGACGTGCACCAGTCCTATCTTGAGCTCATAAACCGGTTGCGCGACGATCTTCTAAGCCGTGTGCTGGCGGCAATCGGGTTCACGGGTCTATTGCTGTGGGGCATTGATGGCGTCGCCGCGATTATCTGGTTCGCAGCCTTTGCCCTTAATGAAGGGCTAGAGCTTTTTATTGGCATGAAATCGAGCAAGGACCCCGTAAAAGGGGCGCTTAACCGCAAGCTTTTTTGCGCCAATATGGTGTTTGGCTCAAGCATTTGGGTCGCTGGCGCGCTCGCCCTCGTCAAGACTGGCGAGATCGGCCCATTGATCATTGGCTTAGCCATCTTGGTCGGGGCCCTAACGCATGTGATTTCCACCAGCCTGACCTATCCCCCTGCTTTCTTGTCGGCAGCCCTGCCGCTTGTGATGGGGATCATCTCGGTACCGGCGATCATGATCGTCAGTCATGCTTATCCCGACAGTGCAGTATTCCAAGCCAGTATCGCGATGATTTTCCTGCTGACCTATAATTTGAGCGCGGCGTATCAAAGCTGGCAGCGCGAGACGAAACTCGCCAAAACGCTTGAACAAGTCAGTCTTGCAGGTGATGCCAAGTCGCAATTCCTAGCGACCATGAGCCACGAAATCCGCACACCGCTGAATGGCATCGTTGGTCTGGCAGAAGTGTTGAACAACACAAAGCTGAACCCTTCCCAGCAAGAAATGATCAATCTGGTGCGGACTTCGGGGGAAACCTTGGAACGCTTGGTGTCCGATGTTCTCGATAGCGCCAAGATCGAAGCCGATAAGCTGGAACTCTCCGTCGCGCCTTTTGACTTACGTGAGACCATTGAGACCGCCGCTCACACCTTCCGGACCCGCGCCGAAGAAAAAGGTGTGCAGTTCAATTTGACCATCCACCCAGACGCCGAAGGCCGCTTTGTGGGCGACGCGGTTCGAATTCGGCAGATCATCTCGAATCTGACGTCTAATGCCGTCAAATTCACGGAAAAAGGCCGGGTCGATGTTCAAGTCGACGCCCTCGAGATTGATGGGGAAAGCGTCGAGCTGCGCATTCAGGTGTCTGACACCGGCATTGGCTTTGACCCAAAGGCGAGCCAGCATTTGTTTAACCGCTTTGAGCAAGCCGACAACAGCATCAGCCGCCGCTTTGGTGGCACGGGCCTCGGCCTCTCCATTTGCAAAAGCCTATGCGAATTGATGGACGGTAGCATTTCTGCCACCTCGCAATTGGGCTCTGGCAGCCGTTTTGAAGTGCGGATTCAGCTGAAATATGCAGACGCGCTGCGGACTGGCTCACGCTTACCCGCAGTCTTGATGAATGATGACACGTCTGCCTTAAGCGAGGCCGCGGTTGGGCCCACAGGGCTGCGCGTGCTGGTGGCTGAAGACAATCCGATCAACCAAAAAGTCATCACCTTCATGCTGGAACCGATGGGCATGAGGCCAGTCATTGCCGCCAATGGCCGAGAGGCGCTGGCCTTCTTCAAGATCGACAGTTTTGATCTGGTCTTGATGGATATGATGATGCCTGAAATGGATGGCCTAGCCGCCACCCAAGCCATCCGTGCGTGGGAAAAGGAGAATAACCTACCCCGCACGCCCATCGCCATGCTCAGCGCCAACGCCATGAGTGAGCATGTGAAGGCAGCCCTTGCATCGGGCTGCGATGTCCATATCGCCAAGCCTGTAACACCCGCATCGCTTGTCACCGGCATGACCGAAGCCTTGTTCATGGAACATGACGAAAATGGCGAGCCAGATGCGGACCTTGAGAGCCGCTTGATCGGCTAAACGCGCTCTAATAGGTTAGCGGCGGGTCGTGATAGACTGATAGGCTCTTGAGATTGGGGGCCAGTTTCGGTTCGCAGAAGCCTAGGTCGGCGAAGACTTCGTCGCGCAAAGCCTGAATCTCGGTTAGGGTTGCAGTTCTTCCGCCGCTTTGTTGGACGTCAGCCCTCCAACGCACATCTTCGAAAAACTCTGGCCCTAGAATTTTTTTTTTGTTTGCGTCGAACACTTCAACCAAAAAGCCGTAAGCACTTTCGTTTCCCGACGACTGATTTTGGATTTGAAAGTTTACTGAGCCATTGGCTGGCAAATCAATTTGGATTTTGATTTCACGATCCGTGAATGCGTTAAAGGTTAGAACTTCTTCAGGGCCAAACCAATTTAGTTTCCATCGACCAGCACCGCCAGCATGAAAATGCACCTCCAATCGAGATGGACCGACATGCAAAGTTGAGCGCACATCGTGCACATGATTTGGCAACCTTGGACGAACATCAATGCCCAAGCTCGAGCCTGACAAATCCCATTCAGGTGGCGTTCTCAAGCCCAAAAACCACTCATGCCAAACCCGTATGTGTTCAGCATTGGACCATGCTTGCAAGAATGTGCCCGTCCGCCGCGTCCAGTTTGCCCCGTCAATTGGCAAGGCATCTGCGCACTCAGCTAAACTACCCACTGCGCCTTCGTGCAGAGCTTGACGATTCATGTTCTCAAACAAAGCCCAAGCTGGCTCGATCTGATTTTGTTCAATCATGCGTTGAATGGCAATGCCGTTAAGCCAAGGCCATACGGTACCATTATGGTAGGCGGCATCCTTGTGATAAAAATGCCAATGTTCATGATAAGGATGAAAATCTGGGTCAGATTGCGCCAAAGTTGCAACGCCCCAAGGATATACCAAGCCTTCCCAAAGACTGCGAAGTTGGCGTAAGTGTGCTTCCACCTGCTCAGGAAAGGGTACTGTCCCATTACGAAAGGGATTGAGCGCAAAAAATACATTAGGGCGCAGTTTCAAGTCTTGGGTGCCATCGCTGCGAAGATGGTCAACTAAGTATTTCGAAGTCGGTTCCTCAAACTTATAAATGCCCTCTTGCAGCTCTACCGCCGCACCGCTGAGCGTCGATTGGAACTCAAATAAGGCGCGCAGACCTGAATCGTTCCTGAATTCGTCTCGTGTGATCCGCTTACGTCCGGTAGTCGCAACTTTCCCAAGCAGGTCTAAGGCCGCATCAAACGCCTCTAACCAAAGCGCCTGAATATCAATCGCCCGATTACCGCGTGGCGAAAAAGCCCGCGCACCCTTTTCCTTGGCGTCCATCCATGTATCGGCATCATCGTGCGTGATTAGGCCATGCTCATCCACATTATTGGCTAGCACTCCTTGAACCGCACGCTTAACAGTCGGCCACAACTCCTTGGCTAGAGCGCTGTTTCCTGACCGCTGAACGAGATCAGCCAACGTAATGATAAACCGCGGCGTGCCGTCGGCGGTATTATATTGCACGCCATCGGGCCGCGCTCGGTTGGGAATGCGGCCATAGGTTTTGGACTTGGGGTCCATGTCCTGCAGGGCAGCAAAACTGCGGAACACATCCGCGGCCACGTCATATTGGCCGGTGACAAACAAGGTTCCAGTGATGGAGATAAAGGTATCTCGCCCCCAATAATCGTTGAACCACGGCAGGCCCGCATAAATGCCGGTGCCCATCTGCTTCATCACCAATTGATCGGCCGTCAGGCGCATCCACAACAGCGCCTTGGTGCGGTCAGGGTCGCCAGCGTCTAGGGCTCTAGGGCCTGAAACAAGAGCCTCCATCCGGGCCATCCGTGCGCGGGTCAGGCTTTGATGATTGCGGCGCAACTGGCTCAAGAGGCGGCGCACTTCGGCCTTGGTTGCGCCGAGGAGGATGAAAAAGCCTTTCCCACCGCCTTCAATGGGGGCGAGCAAGAGCCAAGACTCAGGTGCTTCCTTCGGGCGATGCCAAACGCCTTCTGCCCCAACCTCCCCCATGCCAAGCAAATCACCGGTAAACTCAAATCCGATCCGGCCCGACAGGGCGGTCTCAACCTCCACCATCAGCGCCGTAAGCCCGTCAAACATCCGCAGTGTTTCTTTGACCGCGCCATAATCGCGGGCGATCGCATGCGGGCTGACCACCGCTTTCGCCCTAGCGCGCAGAAGCGGCTTGCCATCCAAAGTCAGACGATAATCTTGGAAAATCCGCTTGGTCGCGACGTTCCAGCCAAAGAACCAATCGTCGGGCTTATCTTGATGCGTGCGGCCATAAAAATAGGCTGAGGCCTTGTCGGTAAAGCTAAATTGCCGGTTCTCTTCTGGCGTCACCGCCATGGCGAGACTGTCGAGGACGGGGAAGGCTTGGGGGGACTTTGCGCGCGCTTTGGCGCCATTGGGCAGAACACTCAGCGCACCGGTTGTAGCAGCAGCCACCAGCAAAGAACGTCTGCGCATGAATAATCCCCAATCCAAAATAGAGCCTGCAGCCTAATCAAGGTGTAAAACACTTGCTAGACTCTCCCATAGGCGTTAACAGCTACCGCCTTCCAAGGCCCTCCCAGCGTGCTATCCGCTCGGGAGGGCTTTTTGCGACTGGCACCCTGAAACAAATTAGAGCTTCGAACGGACGCCCCCATGCCTAAACGCACAGACCTGAAATCCATTTTGATCATCGGGGCAGGCCCCATTGTGATCGGGCAGGCCTGTGAATTTGATTATTCGGGCGTGCAAGCCTGTAAGGCGCTGAAGGAGGAGGGCTACCGGGTCATTCTGGTCAATTCCAACCCCGCCACCATCATGACCGATCCAGACTTGGCCGACGCCACCTATGTGGAGCCGATCACGCCAGAAGTGGTGGAACTGATCATCGCCAAAGAACGCCCCGACGCGGTTCTGCCCACCATGGGCGGACAGACGGCGCTGAATTGTGCGCTGACGCTGGAGAAGACCGGGGTATTGGCGAAATACAATGTTGAGATGATTGGCGCGAAGGCTGACGTCATCGAAAAGGCCGAAGACCGCCTGAAATTCCGTGACGCGATGGATAAAATCGGGCTGGAAAGCCCTAAGTCCAAGATGGCCCACACCGTTGAAGAAGCCATGCTCGCCCTGCCCTTCGTGGGCCTGCCTGCCATCATCCGCCCGAGCTTCACCTTGGGCGGCACTGGTGGCGGCATCGCCTATAATGTCGACGAATTTAAACGCATTTGCGCCAGTGGCATCGCTGCAAGCCCTGTGGGCGAAGTGCTGGTTGAAGAAAGCGTTCTGGGCTGGAAAGAATATGAGATGGAAGTGGTTCGCGACAAAGCGGACAATTGCATCATCATTTGTTCCATCGAAAACATCGACCCCATGGGCGTTCATACGGGCGACTCCATCACCGTCGCCCCAGCGCTGACCCTGACCGACAAAGAATATCAGCGTATGCGCGATGCCTCGATTGCCGTCTTGCGTGAAATCGGGGTCGAGACGGGCGGCTCCAACGTGCAGTTTGCTCTCAATCCCGCCGATGGCCGAATGACGGTGATTGAAATGAACCCCCGCGTGTCGCGCTCGTCTGCTTTGGCGTCCAAAGCTACAGGTTTCCCCATCGCGAAGGTCGCAGCCAAGCTCGCCGTCGGCTATACTTTGGACGAAATTGCCAACGATATCACAGGCGGCGCAACGCCTGCCTCGTTTGAGCCCTCGATTGACTACATCGTCACCAAAATCCCCCGCTTCGCGTTTGAGAAGTACAAGGGTGCGGACACGACTTTGACCACCTCCATGAAGTCGGTGGGCGAGGCCATGGCGATTGGGCGGACGTTCCAAGAAAGCTTCCAGAAGGCCCTACGCTCGCTGGAAACCGGCCTCGACGGCTTTGATCCCTTCCTTGAAATTGGGAATGACCGAGAGGCGCTGCATCAAGCGCTGACCATCCCAACCCCCACCCGCATTCTGGTGGTCGGCCAAGCCCTTCGCATGGGCATGAGCGTCGAAGAAGTACACGCCGCCAGTAAGATCGACCCTTGGTTCTTGGATCAATTCGCGGAACTGATCGCTACGGAAAAGAAGCTTGAAACCACTGGCCTACCCCAAGCCACTGCGGACTGGCGCTTTGTGAAGGCGCAAGGCTTTTCCGATAAGCGCTTGGCCAAGATCGCAGGCAAGACCGAACTCGAAGTCCGCGCCGCCCGTCGTGCCGCTGGCGTCCGCCCGGCCTATAAGCGCATCGACACCTGCGCGGCGGAATTCGCGTCTCCCACGCCATATATGTACTCGACCTATGAGGAGGAGTGCGAGGCCGCGCCAAGTGCTGCCAAGAAGATCATCATTCTGGGCGGCGGGCCTAACCGGATCGGCCAAGGCATCGAGTTTGATTACTGCTGCTGCCATGCGGCCTTTGCCTGCGACGAGCTGGGTATTGAGAGCATCATGGTCAATTGTAATCCAGAGACCGTCTCCACCGACTATGACACGTCCGACAGGCTCTATTTTGAGCCTTTGACGGCTGAAGACGTTTTGGAAATCATCGAAACCGAAAAGCAGAGCGGCACGCTTTTGGGTGTCATCGTGCAGTTTGGCGGTCAAACGCCGCTAAAGCTGGCCCATCCTCTAGAGCAAGCAGGCGTGCCAATCCTTGGCACCAGTGTCGATGCAATTGATATCGCCGAAGACCGCGAGCGCTTCAAAGCGCTTTTGAACGAACTGGACATGCTGCAACCTCGCAACGCGATTGCCCGCACCGAAGCAGAAGCGATTCTGGGTGCGCAAGCTGTTGGCTACCCTGTTGTGCTGCGCCCATCCTATGTCTTGGGCGGCCGTGGCATGGAGATCGTCTATGATCAGCCAAGCCTAGAGCGCTATGTGCGCGAAGCCGTAATCGTCTCGGGCGATAATCCTGTCTTGATCGACCAATATCTGCGCGATGCGATTGAAGTCGATGTGGATGCTTTGTCCGACGGCAAAGACGTATTCGTCGCGGGCATCATGGAACACATCGAAGAAGCAGGCATTCACTCAGGCGATAGCGCTTGCGCCCTGCCCCCTTACACTTTGTCGGCAGAGATCATCGCGAAGATCGAAGCACAGACCATTGCGATGGCAAAAGGCCTGAATGTCGTTGGCCTGATCAACATCCAATATGCGATCAAGGACGACACGATTTATGTGTTGGAAGCCAACCCACGCGCCTCCCGCACAGCACCTTTTGTGGCCAAAGCAGTTGGCATTCCAGTGGCGCGCATTGCCGCTAAGCTACAAGCCGGCGAAAGCCTTGCAAGCTTTGGATTGAAGCAGAAGAAACTCAACCATGTCGCTGTCAAAGAAGCGGTTTTCCCATTTGCCCGCTTTGCCGGTGTCGACCCAATCTTAGGCCCTGAAATGCGCTCAACCGGCGAATGTATGGGCATTGACGCCGACTTTGGCCATGCATTCTTGAAGTCTCAATTGGGCGCTGGGATGCGCTTGCCGTCCGGCGGCACGGCCTTCTTGTCGGTGAAAGACAGCCATAAATCGGCTCTGCCAGAGCTCGGTCGCAACTTTGTGCGCTTAGGCTTCAAGCTCGTGGCGACGGAGGGCTGCGCAAAGGTCCTGCGCGATGCCGGCGTGCCGGTTGAGCGCGTCAATAAGGTGATGGAAGGCCGTCCCCATATCGTCGATGCGATGATCAATGGCGACATCCAATTGGTCGTCAACACCACCGAGGGAGCCCAATCCCTTGCCGATAGTTACTCCATCCGGCGCACGGCTCTGGTATCCAATATCTCCTATTACACCACCATTGCTGGTGCCCGCGCTGCTGCCACCGCCATCGAAGCGGCGGAGGGAGAAACCCTACAAGTTAAGCCACTGCAAGCGTACGCTTGACGAAAGACGATCGAAACACCACTCTATAAGCCCCTTTTTGTGGAATCCCCCTAATGGAAAAGATCCCTATGACTGCAGAGGGCCATGCGGCGCTCGATGCAGAACTCAAACGTTTGAAGACTGACGAGCGCCCTTCCGTGATTGGCGCCATCTCAGAAGCGCGCTCGCATGGCGACCTGTCTGAGAATGCGGAATATCACGCAGCCAAAGAGCGGCAATCCTATATTGAGGGTCGCATCGCTGAGCTGGAAGACAAGTTAGCACGCGCGCAAGTGATTGACGTGTCGAAATTGTCTGGCACGAACGTCAAGTTCGGTGCCACGGTGACAGTCATTGACGAAGACACCGACCATAAGGCTGCCTATAAGATCGTGGGTGAAGACGAAGCCGATGTGAAACTCGGCAAAATCTCGATCACCTCCCCCATCGCCCGCGCCATGATTGGCAAGGAAGAAGGCGATGTTGTGGAAGTGGCAGCGCCCGGCGGCTCCAAGAGCTATGAGATCGTGGCAGTCACCTGGGCCTAAGCCTCTGTGAATCTTTGTGAGGTAAAATAGAACGGGCCCCTGACTAGGGGCCCGCTTTATGTGTTAGAGGCGAACTTCAAAGGTCGCTTCAGTCTTGGCCTTGACCTCATCCAAAGTCACATCTGTGGCCAGCTCAATAAGCGACATGCCCCCAGCTTTGCGGTCGATGGAGAAGACCGCTAGATCGGTAATCACCAGATCGACGACTTTCAGGCCCGTCAGCGGCAGGTGACAGCTGTGCAAAAGCTTTGGCGCACCATCCTTGGCGGTGTGTTCCATCACCACGACGCAGCGGCGCACGCCTGCGACCAAGTCCATCGCCCCGCCCATGCCTTTGACCATTTTGCCGGGCACCATCCAATTGGCGAGGTCACCGGTCTCTGACACTTCCATCGCACCCAAGATCGACAAGTCGATATGGCCGCCACGGATCATGGCAAAGCTGTCAGCAGAGGAGAAAAACGACGTCTGCGGCAATTCGGTGATGGTTTGCTTGCCAGCATTTACAAGATCGGCATCTTCTTCCCCCTCAAACGGGAAAGGCCCCATGCCGAGCATGCCATTCTCGCTCTGCAGCGTGACAGTCATGCCTTCGGGGATGTGATTGGCAACCAAAGTCGGGATGCCAATACCAAGGTTGACATAAAAGCCATCGCGCAATTCTTTGGCGGCGCGGGCGGCGAGATCATCGCGGGTCCAGGGCATTAGTTTTGGTCTCCAGTTTTTGGCTTTTCAGTCTCTTTGGGTGGGCCCGGCTTAATCAAGGCTAGTGGGACCGGGAATAGCTCGTCAAACAACGAGATCAGCGGTGCCATAGCATTTAAGCCGTCCATATAATTGGACTGGCAGTACCGATAGGCCAGCAACGAACGCCCCGAATCTTTGGCTTCGATAAAATAATGGGGCGCGTGCAGGCAAATTGAATCTTTCGTATCTTCAGGCAGGCCAGAGCGCGCCCCATCCTTGCCTCGCACTTGTGGGTCCAACGTCCAAAGACCACCCGCATCTATGGCAGCCATAACTTCCAAAGCCTTGGTCCGCTCGACGCGCAGTGTGTAGAGGCCTGTAAGGTTACCTTGCCGATAGGTTCCAAATCCATCCGTGTGGCGTAACTCGGCAGAACAGGCCTCGGGATCGCACCATAAAGTCAGAATACCGGGTTTCTTGTGCCATGCGTGCCAGATCAAGCGATACGCTCGCCTATTGTCAGCAAGCGGTTCAGCTTGCATAGATCGGAGGTCAAACGAGTGAGCTGGCGACACTTCCCCGCCAGGGGCACCACGCGCGTTCAAATTCACAGGGGCCAACATCACGCAGAACGCGGCGATGCGCATGGCAAGCTTTAGCCCCAGGATAGCAGCGGACTGACTTGATGCCTTTGGCATCAGACAGCCTCCCTCTTGGTCACGGTGCGTTGTTCGATGCGCTTTTCGAAACTGCCTTGCACCAAGCGCTTTACATAAATCCCGGGCGTATGGATGTGATCGGGATCAAGGCTGCCGACGGGCACAATCTCTTCCACTTCGGCGACGCAGATTTTGCCAGCCGTGGCCATCATCGGGTTAAAGTTGCGGGCAGTTTTGCGGTAGATCAGATTGCCAGCGGTATCGGCCTTCCAAGCCTTGACCAGCGACAAATCAGCCTTGAGGCCGGTTTCGAGAATATAGGTCTCGCCGTCGAAATCCTTATGCTCTTTGCCCTCAGCGATTTTCGTGCCGACGCCGGTCTTGGTGTAGAAGCCCGGGATCCCTGCCCCACCGGCGCGAATACGCTCGGCCAGCGTGCCTTGGGGATTGAACTCAAGCTGCAGCTCACCGGAGAGATATTGGCGCTCAAACTCTTTATTCTCGCCGACATAGGACGAGATCATTTTGGCGATCTGTTTGGTCTCCAACAGCAAGCCTAAGCCAAACCCATCAACGCCCGCATTGTTGGAGATGACGCTAATGCCCTTCACGCAACTGTCGCGAAGCGCAAGGATGAGGTTTTCGGGGATGCCGCACAAGCCAAAGCCGCCGGACATCACGGTCATACCGTCGAAGGTGAGGCCTTCGAGTGCGGCTGCCGCATTGGGATAAATGGTGGTCACTGCGCTACGCCCTTCGGGTTGCTCCGCCCGTGTTTAGCAAGGCTTGAAGCTTTGTCGAGCGCTAAGCATCAGATGGGGTGGCAATTCCTGTGTAGGGACTAAAAACTGGCCCTATTGACCTGACCGCTTGCGTACCGCCGTGATCGACTTGGTAAAGCCAGCAACCTTTTCAAAGACCAACTCGGCATCGGGGAAGAAGCCCGCCATGTCCTTGGCGGTCAAGAGCCGCCAGTCTGGTTGGACATTGGAGACCCAAAATTTGCCGATTGTCTTCATCAAGCTGCGCTGTAAGGGCCGCGGCAAATAGATAATGGGCTGCGGCAACATCGAGTGCTGTTCCAGCGGGAAATCCACATTTGGCGTCTGTACGAAATAGCCATCGGTAATGCGGCGCAATTCATCGGCAAAGCGCTGTTGGTGCACAATCGCGGTCGCCTCAAAAGCCTTATTGTCATCCATGTCCAGCATGGTTTGCTTCGGCCCGGTAACATGTTCGATCACTGAGGAGCAAAAGACGATATCAAAGGCGCGATCTTCAAAAGGCAGCGCCTCTTTTGAGCCATCGAGCAGCATGGTCTCATAACAATAATCGGCCTTGGCCTGCTCGAGGTCGGGACCCCAATGGTCAGCGATCAGAACGTTTTTGTGATTGGGGGCAATGCTATGAAAATGGCTGCCATTGCCGCCGCCCAGATCAAGGATGCGATGATGCGGCTCAACGCCCATCATCGTCAAAAATTGCTCCCCACGACGTGCACGGGCTTTAGCGGAAATGGCGCGCAAATACGACTTGATCAATGTCTCTATCCAAGAAAGCGCCCACCAAACCCTCGATTAACTCACGTCACGCTGACGTCAGATCGAAGCGGCACCCTGCGCATGAGTGGGGTCGATCTCTAGCAAGGCCAGGTAAAAGAACACATAACAGGCCCGACTTAGTTCTATAGTTACGTTGATTTGAAAAAAGATTGGCTTGTAAGCATTTGATCAAAGCCATTGCCGCTAAATATCGATAAATTAATACCTGTAAAGGCAAGAGAACATACCAGAATACTTTGAAATAATGTTTGCGGCACAGGCTTTGCAGCAAAATCGCCATAGCATTTGAGAGGCCTAACATGGAACGCTTGCGATCATTCTGCCGCAAATCAGGTCTGGTTTGCGCCTTGGGGACGATTTTGATCGGCTCTGGCGTTGGGGTGGCTGTTGCCCAAGGCGTGTGGCAAGCCACCAGAATACCAACCCAAACACAGGTCTCGACGGCTGCGCGGGCACCCTTCCCAGTTGAGCGCTGCATTAATGTCGCCGGTGCCCTAGAGGCCCCGAATGAGGGCGACTGGGGTTATAAAATCCGTGAGCGCGACTTCAAAACCATCCGTGCCGCAGGCTTTGACACCGTTCGTGTGCCGATCAAATTTTCAGCACACGCCATGGAACAAGCACCCTATACGCTCGATCCAGTCTTCATGGCTCGGATCGACGAAGTTGTAACTTGGGCCATTCGCAATGACCTGACCATTATCTTGAACCTTTGCCACTATACCGAGCTGTTCGAGAATCCCGATGTGCATGAGCGCCGCCTTGTCGCCCTTTGGGCGCAGATTGCCGCGCGTTATCAGAATACACCAGCCAAAGTGATGTTTGAAATCATCAATGAGCCGCAAGAGGCGTTTTCAGGCCCGCGCGTCAATAAGGCGCAGGCAGAAGTTCTGAGCATTATCCGCCAAACCAACCCGACCCGCACTGTGATCTTTGCCGGGGACAATTGGGGCAACATCTTGGGCATGGACAATCTGGAATTGCCCAACGATCCCTATGTCGTCGGCACCGTTCATTACTATCAACCCTTTGAGTTTACCCATTCTGGGGCCAGTTGGATGGACAATCCCCCACCTGCGGGACGTATCTGGCCCCGCCCCAGTGAAACCGCCGAGTTGCGGAAAGACATGGCCCAAATCGCTGCCTTCCGCGACCGGATTCAAGCCCCCGTCCTTCTGGGCGAATATGGTGTCGGTGTGGAAGTGCCCCTGCGCCTGCGGGCTGACTGGACCCGCGCCATGACCAGCGCCTTTAAGGAAATCAACATGCCTGCGTGCTATTTCAACTTCACCGGCGGGTTTGATACCTATGATCGGTCGGTCGAGCAGTGGCACGCCCCCTTGCTGGAAGCGCTACAATTGAGGCCCAAGTGAGCGAAACGCAGTCTACCCGGCAAGAGCCCAACTTTACCGGCGCTATTCCCTTCAAAGCAGACGGCGGCTACATGCCGGGCCTAGACGGGTTGCGGGCGATTTCGATCCTGATTGTGGTGATCGCCCATGTAGGCTTCGAGAATTTGATCCCGGGCGGCCTAGGCGTCACCGTTTTCTTCTTCGTATCAGGCTTCCTAATCACGCGCATTCTGGTGGCAGAACAGAACCAACATGCGGGCGCGCTCGATCTACCGGGCTTTTATTTGCGCCGTTTCCTGCGCCTTGCGCCAGCACTTCTCGTATTTTTGCTGGGCTCTTGGCTCATGCTTTTGCCATTTGGGGTCAAGGTCGACGCCGGTCACGTCGCCGCAGCGCTCTTCTACTTCATCAATTATTATGACGTAGTGCGCGAGTGGTTTGGCTGGTCCGAGCGCACCATTCCGTGGGGGCATTTGTGGTCGCTGGCAGTTGAAGAGCATTTTTACCTGCTGTTCCCTGCAGCACTTGCTTTGTTTGGCAAAACCCATCAGGCGCGCGTGCGCCTTGTCGTCATCAGTATTGTCGTCTGCGCCCTTTGGCGCGCCTATGCGGTGCTGGGCCTAGGCCTGCCGCATGAGCATACCTATTACACCACCGATAGCCGACTAGAGAATATTGCCTGGGGCTGTCTCTTGGCGATCCTTCTCGACGGGGCACCCCGCACACGGGCGCGTCTGGCTTGGCTGGTTGGCTGGCATTGGGTTGTCCTGGCGCTGGGTGCGATTTTGGCGACCTTGGTTTATCGCGACGAAGTTTTCCGTGAGACCCTGCGCTATTCGATCCAAGGTGCATCACTGTTTATATTGGTCCTAAACCTCTACGCGCTGCGCAGCTTACGCTTCTCGATTGACCTCTTAGAACTAAAGCCGATGCGCTGGATCGGCCGCCTCTCCTACTCGCTCTATCTTTGGCATGTGCCGATCATCTGGATCGTGCGCGAGGTTATGTTGGGCGACGCCAATAGCCTCGAGCGCTTGTCGCCCATAGGCATGGTGATCGCCGTGGCTTTGAGCTTTGCCTGTGCCTGCGCCAGCTATTATGCCGTCGAACGACCACTCTTTGGCCTGCGCAAACGCTTTGGCGGCAAGCCGGTGGAGACATTGGCGACGGCTTAGGCGGCTAGCCAGCAATGCTGTTGTCAAAAAAGCCTGAAGACCACGACAATAGGCCGACCAACTCTACAGGCAGCCTCTTCCAAACGGTCGCCCTTAGCGATCCATTCTTTGGATGCCCGCTCGGTCATAATCGCAAAGTCCTCTGAAGGGCTAAAGGCCGTTGGCATTGCCGTTGTCACTCGGCCATCTGCGTCAACTGAGATCCGCATCATCACGCCACCGGTTTGGTTCGCAAATAGCGGCACTATTGGGTAGTTAGGCTTGTTGTTCTCCCAATTCGTGAGCACAAGTGGCGTATTCTGATCCCCGCATTCGCCGTCTTGTTGCAAGAGAGATGTCAACTCAGCCTCGTACCCATGCCTAAATGCAGCGCCGACGGCTGCTTCCACGCCCACTAATTCTGAACTGGCGATCCGTTGCCACAAATAGAGATCGTCCCAGACCTTATCCCAAGCACTGTCTAGACCAATTTTCGGGGCACCATACGCAAACCGCGCCTCAAGGATGAGTTTGTAAGCTTCCAGCCGCTCTTCCTTGGCCAAAAGAGCTTGTGTTTTTATTCGTGCACCAAAAGCCCGCACGGCAGGCGCATAAGTCGGCCCGCTGCCCTCAAGAAGCTTCAGACCCTGATTGGCTTGCTTAAGAGCTAGGTCCTTTTTGCCGTCGCGCAAAGCAAAGTCGCCCAAAAGGAAACTAGCCTCAGCCTTGGTCGCAGCCGGTGCGTCTGAATCAGCAGCCAAAGCGCGCCGCAACGCTTGGGCCGCCATCGCGCGGCCTTCGTTGGTTGCTGTTTGATAGGTTTGGATCGCTGCCGCGAGGCGACTGGGCCCGGCCGTATCTGCTTGGGCAGAAGTTAGCGGCGACACGAGAGCCAGGCCGATCGCAGCAATACCTAGCACTTGCTTAAAAGCGAAATTCGTCATGAGCAACTTACCCTTTGCAAAATCCAAATCAATTGGGGCAAGTTATCACCGCAGATGACGCGGTCAATCGGTTCAACTTATCGGGATTACATCTTTTTGCTAGAGTCTGTCAGATGAAACTAGAATCTGAGGGATTCCCATAATATGCGGATTGTGATTCATGGTTGGTGCTGGGGTGGAGGCCAGCGTTCATGCCGAGACCTTTATCCCTTGATCTTCGTCA
>NZ_JBIIYV010000082.1:0-10689 GCF_044346625.1 Aquidulcibacter sp.
GTGTCGGGGCGGCAGCCTAGTCATTTCTTCTTTGGCAACTCCTTAAGCCACTCGAGGCTTCCGTCAGTTTGGGCCCATGCGAAGCCATATAGATCGACGTAGGCTTCCGCTTCATCCTTGCCGCCAAGGGTATAAAAACCCCGGCTCGGTTTGATAGATGGCGCGGGACGCGTCAGTTCTGTTCCTATATGCGAATTGGCTAACATAGCCTCGGATTTAACAAGAGAAAGCGCTTTACTTTTCTCGCCCGCCCGCAGTGCCATCAAGACCCTTGTCCAAGACAGAAAAGCGCTTTGCTCATCTTCATGCTTAGCCAAGAGTGCGTCAACTCGTGTGTCATCGCCTTGATGTAACAACCACGACAAAAGCGGATAACGAAGACCCTGATTATCGCCTGGATTAAGAAGAAGCATCTCTTCAAGTTCTGCGATTGCATCCTCGCGTAGCCCGCATCTCCAAAGATGATGGCTCAGCCGTTCGCGCGCCCGCATGTAGGGACGTGTTTCATGAAAGCCCCAGAAGTGGCCGGCAAACTCTTCAAAGCCCTTTGGCCCGAGACTCAATGCGCCCGCCGCAACGGCGCGCGTGAGGTAGCCGCCAGTTTCGTCAGGGGTTAACCCAGAGGCATCGGCTAAGATTGTCCAAGCGTCTGCGCAAAAGGGCGACAATTTAAGTGCCCTGAGTGCCAAAGCCTTCCGACTGCGAGCGTCGCGTGCCTCCCAGGCGTCATAAACAAGGAGCTGTGCACGCCTCAGTGCGGGATCTTCCGGGCTCAAACTCTTTTTCAGCGCTAGTTGTTCAAGTGCTGCCACATCGGGCAGCTTGTCCATCTGGTTAGCTTTCGGCCCCTTTGGTCGCGCTGCGGCTTTGCCTATTTGAGCGTTTTTAGATGATGCCATAGCTTCATTTCTAGGATCATATCGACATGGTGTCGATAGTTAATTTTGGATTTCTCACTCACTTTGCCGCTCGACCTATATCCCTCCTTGGTCATCCTTCGTCTCTCTTGACAGCTGCTGGCAAAGAGCAGGTCGCGGCGATTTGGATCTAGAAGGATAGGAAGCCAAATATTGATTGTGACTATCTGAAGATCAACTTGCACCCCTTGAAAATTCCCGCACCTAGTGCTATCCTTCAATCATGGTGTATACTCCAATCTCCCGCGCTTTCAAAACCATATGGTTCGCCAAAGCGGCGAAAAAAGCGCGGATTGACGATGACGAGCTATGGAATGCTATTGAGCAAGCAAGGCTGGGCCAAGCCGACGACTTGGGCGGGGCGGGTGTTCAAGAAACGGTTGGCGGGCAATCGGTATCGGTCAATCCTTTTGGCAAAGGGCGGCACATTTTGGGTTTATTCCTACCTTTTTGCTAAAAAGGATCGCGACAACATTGATGATGGTGAGTTGAAGGCCTTTCGCGACCTCGCCAAAATCTATGCAGGCATGAGCGAGAGCCAAGTTGAGGCGCAAATTGACGATGGCCATTGGATTGAGATTAAACAACCTGATAAGGATCAAGTGACATGAGTAAGAAAGCCTACAAGAGTGACGCTTTTGAAGCTGTCTACACCTCTGCCCAAGCGCTTCTGCGCACGGGCGTAATCGACAAAGCGACCATGCGCAATTTTGACAGTGCGTGCCTGACGGTTCCCGCACCCTATGCGCCGCACGACATTCAAAAGCTGCGCGAAACCAATAAGGTGAGCCAGCCCGTGTTTGCCCGCTATCTCAACACCAGCGAGTCCACGATCGAGAAGTGGGAAACAGGGGCCAAACGCCCCAGCGGCATGGCGTTGAAGCTATTGAGCTTGGTTGAGAAGCACGGGCTAGAAGTCTTGGCTTAAAGCGCTGCTCTGCGACCTGAAATTTGGACCATTCGGAATTGGAGTTTTTGGTGTAATTATGCTTGGCAGGACGAGAGAGCCGAAAAAGTGTCCGTCAAATCGTTTCAATAGCGCTCGATTTTTCGCTAATTATCTGATATATTGAATTTTCTTGTCGGAGGAGTGTGGCGGACAGTTTCGAAGTGTTTCGTTCTAGGGCCTCCAAAATGTGGGTATTTCGTCGGTACAGGCATGCAGGTTTTCAATTGTCGCTCGGGTGATGTGTCATGCCGGGTTTAAGAAACAAGCTAAAGGCGGCATCGCTCAAGTCCATTTCTGCGCCTGGCAAGCACGCAGATGGAGGTGGTCTTTATTTGCAAGTGACCAAGCATCCGGTTGCCGGCAATTTGCGGAAGTCATGGATCGTGCGGTATCGCGCGGCGACCGGAAAACTGCGCGAGATGGGCATTGGCAGCTTTGAAGATGTAAGCCTCGCCAACGCACGAGAGAAGGCGGAGCGCATTCGCCATGAAGTTCGCGAAGGCAATGATGCCGTCGAAGTTCGTGCTGAAGCCAAGCAAGAAGCGATACGCAGTCGCGCGGCTGCAATGACTTTCGCGCAATGTGCTGAGGCCTATTTGAACGCCCACCAAAGCAGCTTGGCTAGAGCATGCAAATCGTTAGCCAGTTGCGGCGGCGATTGACCAACTTCTGCATTGGCTGCTGGCCATAGTTTGTATGGCGGCCATGCGCGGCATAATAGAGTGCTAGGGCCGATGAGAACTTCAGTAGGAAGAGACACAATTTAAGTTAGACCTACTTTTGGGATTCATGCACTAGGCCCACAAGCGCGTAGACCATCGAGTTTCGCAGCGCTTGTGGGCCGTCTTCAAATGAGGAATGATCTTTAATCAATCTGGCAGCGCAGAATCTAGGTGGCTGTTCAGGGCCATCAAAATGGTTTGCTTCGGACAGATCGCAGTCCTGCCAAATTGCCAATCCACTTGGACAAAATTGCCAAGTGTTTGGACATTGTTGCCAAGGATTATTGTCACTTGAGACATGCAAACCAATCCACTGCCGTCTACATCGACGATTGACCACAGCTGGCCGATAACGGAAGGGCGGGTTTGGCGTCTAAACTTGGGAAAGCGGACGAAGATAGGTCAAAACTGCGCCTAAGCTTTTCAGCTAGCAGCCCACTTTGTATGCGCTGGGCATTTTTAAGCCAGCCACTTGCAATACTGACGTAACCGCAGATTGCTTATTGAGTTGTCGACAACCCCCGTTGCCAGGTGACTTCGGAGTGTCAAAACGGTGATTTGGCTCGCACAGGTCAGCTTCTGTTTAGCTGCTGACATGCTGCAATCTGAACAAGAGCGCTCAAAAGTTGTGCAATCAAAATTATGGATCGACTTGGACGCGCGATGTTGTGTGCGTGTATTGACATTTCCAGATATCTGCGATCCATTCCTGTTAATTAGTTCGCTGGAATGAAGAAAAAGCATGACCTGCCACCAAGTTCTTAACAGGCGATCGGTGCAATATCACCTCGCCGAGTGGTTCGACGAATGAGCCTTGCCTCTGGTTATTGATAGCCATGGCGAGCCCCGCACGAATACCGATCCAGCCTCTATGATTAAAGTGCATGCTCGCCGCGATGGTGGGCGCGTGTTGGATATTCTTCAGGGCCGCTAATTCCTCCTAGCTTAAACCAAGAAACTGAAAAGTCGACGTGACGTGCGCGTCCGCGACGGAGACATTCCCATGAGAATCGACCATCTTGACCTGCGCGGTGTTCTGTCCGCACTACTTACTATGGGGATCGTCACCCCCGCAGCCGCCCAAACAGCCTCTCAATCAACTGGCCAATCAACTGGCCAGCCCGTTCAAGTTACAACTGCCATTCCAAGTGCCACAACACCGACAAGTGTGGCCGCAGAAGAGGTCATTGTTGTTGTTGGCACACGTATTCGCGGCATCAATCAAAATGGCCCCGTGCAGGCTATCCAAGTCACGCGCCAAGAGATACTTGAGTCTGGCGCTGTCAGCGTTGTTGAAGTGCTACAAGATTTACCGTCCACAGGCGGTGGTGACGGCACATTCTCAACCGCAACGGGCGGGCCATTGTCGTCTGACACTCCGGTTGGTGCCTCTAGTGTGTCGTTACGTGGGCTCGGTGCCAGCGCCACTTTGACCTTGATTAACGGTCGCCGCGCATCAGTTTCCGCTTTCGCACGCGGACAAGAATCCTTTATCGACGTCTCATCCTTACCTTTGGCAGTCGTGGAGCGGGTTGAGGTTCTACCAAGTGGTGCTTCGGCAATTTATGGGGCTGACGCTGTTGCGGGAGTGATCAATTATGTCCTGCGCAAAGACTTTGAAGGCTTAGAATTGTCGGCATCTTACGGCGATTCCACCGCCAAAACCGATGAAGGCCGAGCCAGCATCAATCTTGCTGCTGGCAAGCAATTTGGCAACCATCACTTCATGGGGGTCGTTGATTATTACAATCGCAACGCCTTCTATCTGCGCGACCGGATCCGCTCGCGCACCAGCGTTCGTCCCAGCCAACAAGGCATTTATCCCAGTTTCAATGACTTGTTCGCGATGCGCCTTGATCAAACCGAAGAACCAAATGATGGCGGCTGCCCAGCTTCGACTTTTAAGTCCGGTAACCTTGGTGAGTTTTGCGAGACCGACAATAACAGATTTGTTTCCGCTTCTGATGAGTTAGAATCGGTTGGTGGCCTGTTTGCCCATACGGCCACTTTTGGCGGCAACATCACATGGTCAAATCAACTCTTGTATTCGACCTCAACCAGTGCAGGCACAGGCTCTCCAGCCAACTTTTCGCGTGCGCCGATAGATCCAGAGAACCCAAATTTTCCCCAGACATTCAAGGACGAGTTGACGGCAGAAGCCCGCTTTAGCCGCTTTAGCTCGTTTAACCGCTTCCCAATTTTCATGTGGGGCAAGTTGCCACAATCACGCGCAGTTGAAGTCGAATCGACCAGTTTCCGCGCCACCTCGGTACTGGAATTTGAATTACAAAACGGCTGGAAACTTGAGGCTGGTCTTTTGTATGGTGGCAATAACCGCGAACAAAATGGCACTACTGGATTGGTCAAGTCCAAAGCCTTCTACGATACAAACCTTGGCAATTTATGCTCTGATGGCAGCATTGTGCGGCGCTGGGATGTGGATTTACGTCGTCCAAGTGCTCGCTATTTTGGCACAACATGCGAAAGCCAGGGCAAAACGACCCTTTGGTACAACCCGTTCAAAGCTCAAGAAAATCAGGCACCTGGCGTTAAAGAAGCGATTGAAACCAAAGCAAAACGAGAAGGCGAGTCGCGCATCAGCCAGATCGATTTTAGCGCCAATGGTGATTTGTTCAATCTCGGTGGCCGCATGGTCAAAGGCGCTTTCGGTATCGAGTTCCGCCAAGAGACGCTCAATGATACGCCCTCAGGTGACGCTATTGCAACAAGCCTAAACCCCGAACCCATCTTGGGCTTCTCTTCGACCAGCGCAATCGGTGAACGTAATCAATGGTCGGCTTATGGCGAACTTTATGTGCCCATCACGGATCGCTTTGATGTACAGCTTGCCGGACGTTACGATAATTATGACGACTTTGGTAGCGACTTTAACCCAAAGATTGCGCTACGTTGGCAGCCCATCGATAGCATCGGCTTCCGTGCCAATTACTCAACCTCGTTTAGAGCGCCGTCGCTGGCCCAAAGCGGGGCTGGAGTCTTGCTATCAAGCTACCGCGTCAGTTGCCTGAAAGTCCCTGCTGCTTGCAATAATAATGCAGCCGGAAGCGGCCAATCACTCTTAAGCGAAGACGTCGGCAACCTCGACCTTAAGGCTGAAAATGCGACAAGCTTTGGCGCGGGTTTCATCTTCAAACCAAACCGTGATTTTGAATTCCGCCTTGATTACTGGAATATCGAACACGAAGACCTGGTTGGCATTGACGAGGATGATTTCATCCGGCGGGCTCTTGCTGGTGGTTTCCCGGTTGTAGGCCCAGGCCTGTTGCCAACAGGCACACCCGGCGTGGAAGTGACAAACGGCTTTGTGTCGGATGCCCACTTCCAAATCACTAATCTTGGTTATCAAAAGACCGATGGTATTGACGTATCATTGACCTATTTTTTGCCAAAAATGGATATCGGTCAGTTCAGCTTTTTGTTTGATGCCTCCTATCTCATCAACTTTGATCGCCAAGCGTCTGCTGGAAGTGTCGTAGAGAAACTGGCGGGCGATTATCGCTATCCACAAACCTCAATGAGTACCAAGTTGCGCTGGCGTAACCAAGCATGGCGGGCGTCATTAACCGCCAAATATACCGGCGAATATCTTGATGATCCCGCGCCGCGGACGCTTGAAACTCTTGGCCTGCCCCTCAATGCCGACATTAGTGTTAAGCCAGCTGTCACATTTGACGGTAGCGTTGGGTATGACGTTTCCAAGCACTTGTCGCTGAACCTGAGTGTCCGCAACATTTTGGATGCAAAGCCACCTTTGGTGCTGGGTTCTTCATCCAATGTGGATCTTTTCAACCATGATTTGATCGGCCGTTTTGTGACGCTACGGGCAACATATAGCTTCTAACGCGCTTTCTCATCCAAGCCCCGTTATGTCGGGGCTTGGATACTTTTTCGTCGGGTATGCGCTGATCCTCCAAAGTCAGACCACGAATAGGATATTGTCATGAACCAACCTGAAAAGGTGCCATTGTCAGAACCGATGCGTATGCCTGATACGTTTCTAATCATCTTAATCCTTGCAATTATCGCTTATGCCGCAACCTTTGTGATTAGCCCCGGCGTCTTCACTTTGGATACTGGCGACCCGCCGCGCATTATTCCCGGTAGTTATCAAGAAGCTGGAGCGCCCGATGGTGCGCCTCTTTTTGGTACACAAGAAAACGTAGGTTTCCTAAATTTCCTATTTGAAGGCTTGGTTTCAGGTGGCCGGTCATCGGCCACGGTCGGGCTAATGGCTTTTATGTTGGTGATTGGTGGCGCTTTTGGCGTGATCATGCGGACAGGTACTGTGGACCGCGCACTAACGGCAGTCATGCCAAAAGAAGGTGCAAGCGGCGATGGCGTCATTGCCCTCATGTTTGTTGCATTTTCCTTGGCCGGCGCGGTTTTTGGCATGGGCGAAGAAGCTATTGCGATTAGTCTTGTGCTGGTTCCCGCCCTTATTAGGTCGGGCTATGACAGCATCACAGGGTTATTATGTTGCTATGTCGCCACTCAAGTTGGTTTTGCTACTTCATGGATGAACCCGTTTAGCGTGATTGTGGCCCAGTCCATCGCAGGGCTTCCGGTTATGTCGGGACTGGAATTTCGGGCAGTGATGTGGGTTGCGTTCACAGCGTTAGGCGCATTTTATGTTTGGCGCTACGCGCGCAAGGTCAGGCTCAATCCCGCCGTTTCAATCGCCCAAATGTCCGACGCCAAATGGGCCGACAAGCGCGAGGTAACCGCAGGACATGGCAAATTTGGGCTTGGCGATACTTTGATTATGCTAACCTTGTTGCTTGGTATCATCTGGGTTGGGTGGGGCGTTGTTGCCAAAGGCTATTATCTGGCCGAGATTGCCGCGCAATTCATGGCGGTGGGTTTGGTAGCCGGAGTTATCGGTCGGGTCTTTCGTCTTAACGGTGCCGATAGCAATGATCTTGTGGAAGCCTTCCGCGATGGCGCGGTCCAATTGGCACCTGCCGCTCTGATTGTTGCGGCCGCGAAGGGTATTGTTCTGCTGCTGGGTGGCGATAATCCAGCTGTCCCAAGTCTGCTCAATACATTGCTGCACGGTATGAGTGGGGTCACGGCAATCTTGCCTGATTGGGCAACCGCATGGGGCATGTACCTCTTCCAAACAATCATCAATTTCTTTATCGTTTCTGGCTCGGGACAAGCGGCTATCACCATGCCATTGATGGCGCCGCTGGCCGATCTCTCGGGCGTCACCCGCCAAACGGCGGTTTTGGCATTCCAGCTTGGTGATGGTTTGACCAATGTAGTCGTGCCAACGTCAGGGGCTTTGATGGGCTGCTTGGCAGCTGCAAGGCTCGATTTTACGCGCTGGATTGCCTTCTTCTGGCGGCCGATGGCGTTATTATTTGCACTTTCAAGCGTGTTTGTTTTGAGCGCGCATGCGATGGGGTTCTCATGAGACATTTAGTAAATGCCAGCGCGCTTATCGGCCTTAGCCTTGCACTTATGAGTCCCGTTGCGACTTTCGCCCAGTCGGCATCGACAGCAGGCTCACTCGTTATTGTCGGAGGCGCGTTGTCGCGCGACAATGAAGTCGTCCACCGCGCTTTCATCAGCCGTGCTGTGGGCAATAGGACGGCCCGATTTGCTATTATCCCTTCGGCATCTGGTGGACCGGCGGGAGCAGCAGATTCATTCAAGAAAACCCTCATCCGCTACGGTGTTCCCGCCAACCGCATCGACGTGGTCCATCTTGCGACCCAAGACGACCGAGATACGCCAAACGTGGACGAATCGCGGTGGGCCAACGCTAATAACCCTGCTGAGATTGCAAAGATCAACGCGGCGGGTGCCATCTGGTTTACTGGCGGTGATCAGGCCCGCACAATACGTCTGTTGTTAGCGCCCCAAACGGGTGCTGATACACCTATGTTAACTGCCATTCGCCAGCGCCTGATCAATGGTGCCGTTATTGGCGGTTCCAGTGCTGGTGCCGCGATTATGAGTCCCACAATGATTGCGCGTGGCGATAGCTTGCAAGCACTGCTGCAACCTACTCTGGCCAGTGCCGAAGATAGCGACATGGACGGTGGACCATTAGTGATGGCCCCAGGGCTAGGCTTTTTCCCCGGTAGTTTGGTGGATCAACATTTTGACCGCAAAGCCCGCCTCGGTCGTCTTGCGCGCGCACTAGCACTTCTACCAACACCGTCACGCATAGGCTTTGGCATCGATGAAGATACCGCGTTGGTGATCGATTTTAAAACCAACGAGGCAACATCAGTGGGTGCTGGTGGGGTCAGTGTGATTGACGCACGCACCGCGATTGCGCGCGAAACAAGCGGCCGATTTGGCGTAACGGGTATGTCGCTGTCTTACTTCGGCGGCGGCGACGGGCTCAATCTAACCACTCTAGCGGTAACGCCCGCTACCTACAAAAAGCCAACCCTTGGTCGCGAATATTACGATCATCCTGCGATGAATGGTGGTGGCATGGCGGTTCCCAATAATCGTGTGGACGAAGCCCTTGGCGTCGACTTGCTCGATAATAAAGTCGTCACGTCAATTAACCGGACGTCTTTTGATGGGTCGGGAAAAGGGATTGTCTACCGTTTTACGGAAACGCCACAATCGCAAGGCTGGTTTGGCAATGATGATGCAGGCAAAGGGCGTTACACGATCTCAAAAGTCCAATTTGATATTGATCCGGTGGATATCAGTATTTTACCCGCCGGAGTGCGCTAAATGAGTCATGGTAAATTTGGCGTCGCCATTCATGGCGGTGCGGGGGTTAATCCCGGGCAAGACTATCAAATTGTGGAGCGCGATCTGAACCTTTTGATCCACGCATGCCGTGATCGTTTGGCGGGGGGCGCTAGTGCTCTTGATGTGGTCGAATGGGTCATCGGCGAGATGGAGGGCTCGGGTTTTTATTGTGCGGGTCGGGGCTCAGGGCCGAATACCGATGGCATCTACGAGCTGGATGCGTCGATCATGGACGGCGCTCTGCGGCGTGCAGGAGGTGTTTGTGCGGTCCGCGATGTGGTCAGCCCGATTGCTGCGGCCCGCTTGGTTATGGAAAAGACCCCGCATGTTTTGCTTGCGGGCGCTGGTGCAAACGCTTTTTGTGAACGCCATGGGCTAGCGCATGTAACCGATCCCGGCACTTACTATGTGACCCCTATTGGCGTTCTCGACAGCGAAATTGCTCCGGCGGGCCAAACGCTTCGCACGCATGGAACCGTTGGGGCAGTTGCATTGGACTTAGCTGGAAATTTGGCCGCAGGAACGTCGACAGGAGGAACTTTTGGCAAATTACCTGGCCGGATCGGCGACACACCTATAGCAGGGCTGGGGACTTGGGCAGATAAAAAGGTCGCTATTTCGTGCACAGGTATTGGCGAGACGTTCATTCTCAGCGGTGGTGCGGGAAATGTTGCCGCAAGGATACTTTATGGACAAGGCACAGTCCAAACCGCCTCCGACGCCATGATCGCCGATGTTGGGGATCTCGGTGGCGATGGCGGGGTCATTGCCATTGATAGCGATGGGCAAGTATCATTCTCGTTTAATTCACCCGGCATGAAGCGCGCCTGTGCGGGAAGTGATTGCCCCACGATGATCGCAGTCTTTTAGAGCAGGTTTATGCCTCAACGAGACGGATGGAGCCTTCGACCACTCTGAAATGAGGGCATTTTCCTACTTCAGAGTGATGCAAGAAAGCTGGGAAAGGCTCTAAGCCGTCCAAGAGCCAAAAGCTGGCTTCGGCGCACGCACCGGATATCTGTTATTGAATTGATGGCGCTTTTTGCGCATTTTTTACCGGCACAAATCAAAGCCAAGCAGCTGCCTTCAGTCGTTACCATGTTGGTGTCCTGCACGTTCCTAGAATTATTCCTCCCTGAGACAAAGCAAAACCTTTAGCAAGAAAATGCCACGTGAATTATCGGTTTCGTCCGCTTTGGAAACCAACCAAAAAACCTTCAAGTGACCGGCTTTGTGAAGGGTTTCGGATGCCTCTTGGCGTACGAAAGTGTCCAGGGAACGAATCTTGGTTGTTGTCGGGTGGTGCTATGGGGATTTCGCCAAAGGTGGGGGTTGGGCGCGGGTTTTAGGGCCTTGG
>NZ_JBIIYV010000036.1:0-34215 GCF_044346625.1 Aquidulcibacter sp.
CCCTCTCAACTTTTGTTTACATAGCTCAAGTCTGCTGTCCAGATTGTGGGCCCGCCCCCAAGCATCCGCCGTTTATACGGAAGGTTCTTTCACTTTTGAATGGCAATTTTCGCCGCCCACGCTCCCCAAAGCGGACCATCTCCTTTCGGCCAATCCTTGCCGTTCCAGGGCCTAAGTGGGCTGCTGTGCCCGAAGCCACTACGTGTGTCGGGCTTTCCGCGTTTTGGCTGACAGCGTAACGAAAAAGAATAAAGCGAGACGAGCGCAGCGCAGGAAAGACCGTCGCCTTCAATCGCACAGCAATTTTTTTGCTGCTCAAGCTCAAGATCAAGTCGGTTTTGCGTTTCCGGTACAGTCTAAATGAATCGACAAAGCCCCTCACCCCAATTCGAAACACATCGAAACGGAACGACCAAACTGCCCATTCGGCGGACATTTTACAGTCTCCTAGCAAAAAATTTCGTGGGTACAGTCGTGGGTACAGATTTGGCAATTTTTTAAATTGTTGAAAAATAACACAAAAATAGCAAAACTGGCGGAGACGGAGGGATTCGAACCCTCGGTGCCCTTTTGGAGCACGCTCATTTAGCAAACGAGTGCCTTCAGCCTCTCGGCCACGTCTCCGCACACACGCCTGATAGCCCGACAAAAGGGGACAGAGCAAGAGCATCACGTCAGTGAAGCTGCACACAGAGGGTTCCCACCTGCATCCTGCGCGGTTTCGTTAATAGGCCGTCTACCCAATGCTGATAAAGATCGCTTTGAGGAGCGTCTCGCCAATGGCACGCATGGAATATACGCAAGAACTTGCTGGCGATCAGCCTGCCACACTGGCGCGCAAAGCGGCACGTGGCGCGCGTTGGTATCGCTCAAGCTTTGGACGCGCGCTCGAAATTCTCGACGTTGCCGTCATTCTCCTTGTTATGACCTATGTTCTGAAAGTGACCACCGCCGATCATGTCTTGACGGCCGCATTGAGTGCTTGTTTGCCGATGGCTTTCGGCGGGATTGGACTGTGGTGGATCCTGCGGGAACATGATCTGTATCGCTTTGATGTCGAGCCATTGGCCGTGACGCATGGCGTCAAAACCCTCGGCGCGGTTGTGCTGGCTTTACCGACGACAGCGGGGACTGGGGCCTTGGTGGCTTTGGCGGTAGGCCGCGCGCCAGAAGCTGGGGCGTGGGAAGCGGGTATCGCTACTCTCTTAGCTGGCTGCATCATTGTTTCGGTGCACTTTTTTTCTGCGCTCATTTTAGGGGCGATGATTAAAGCCGGCATGTTTTCACTGAATGTGGTGATCGTGGGGGCGACGCCGCTGGCCCACAAGCTGATTGAGGAAGCCAAAGCTTCAGGCGATATTGCCGTGTTGGGTGTGTTTGATGACCGGATGGACCGGGCCAAACCCTTGCCAAACCATGTTAAATTATTGGGCGATCTCGATGATTTGATGAGCTGGCCGCATTTGCCCAGTATCGACCGGGTCATCGTGGCGGTCTCCAGCACGGCGCAAAGTCGGGTGTTGCAGTTGGTCAACAAATTGCGCTCTATGCCCAATAAGGTGGTTCTGGCGATTGATATGCAGGGCTTTGACAGCGACGGGACGACGATCGGCCGTATTGGTAACCGCCCTGTCGCCTATGTTTCTGGGGCACCCGAAGATGCCAAGCGCGCCTTTTGGAAGCGGTTGCAAGACCTCGTGTTTGGGGCCTCCATCCTTATGTTAGCTGCGCCGGTGATGGCCGTGATCGCGGTGGCGATCAAGCTCGACAGCAAAGGTCCCGTCTTCTTCCGCCAGAAGCGGCACGGATTTAACAATCAAGCGTTCAGTTGCTGGAAATTCCGCTCCATGCGGGTTGAGACCGCCGACGCATGCGCAGCCCAGCAAGTGACGCAGAACGACCCCCGCGTGACCAGGATCGGCCGCTTCATACGCGCGACGTCGTTAGATGAGCTGCCGCAATTGTTTAATGTCTTGAATGGCACCATGTCGCTGGTGGGGCCGCGCCCGCATGCCATCGGCATGAGAACTGGCGATCAAGAAAGCGAAGCTTTGGTCGCTGAATACGCCCACCGTCACCGAATTAAGCCCGGCATGACAGGATGGGCCGCCATTCACGGCTCCCGTGGGCCGGTTCATTGTGCAGAAGAAGTCGCCGAACGGGTCGCGTATGATATTGCCTATATTCGCGATGCGAGCCTTTGGCTCGACCTCTGGATTATGGTGAGAACTCTGCCCGCTCTCTTAGGCGACAAAGGGTCTGTGCGGTGAGTTTGCGGACGATCCCTGCCAACGAGGTACCGCACCAGTCATGATGGGTCGTCACCTCATGACCTATTTGATTCCAAATCTGGCCCAAGCCGTAGCCAGTTTTGGCATGGTTGCCGTCTTAACGCGCCTGCTCAGCGACGACGATTATGGCCGCTATACTTTGGTCTATGCAGCCATGACTTTGGCGCAATATCTGTTCGTCGTCTGGATTGAGGCAGCCGCCGCCCGCTTCTATGCCGATGCCGCAGAAAAGGGCGACAAGCCTGCCCATTTTGCTACCTTGATCGCCTTGTTTAGCTGGTGTGCTAGCGCGTTTGCGCTGATCTCCATCGCAGCCCTTCTGTTGTGGCCAGCTGACCTCAATCTGAAAATCGTGGTGGCAGCAGCCTTCGGCAGTGTCATTACCAGGTCTCTGATCAAAATCGCTTTGGAAACAAGGCGGATGGCACAAGAGGCCAAGCGCTTTGCCGTCGTAGATACCTTACACACGCTCTTGGCCTTTGGGCTTGGGATTGGCTGTGTTGTGTTTTTCGCCATGGGCCCTGAAGGTCCGTTCATCGGCATGTTGATCGCTTCCGTCGTTGTGCTGGCGATTGAAGGGCCAGCTTTATGGTTGGCAGCGCGCAAAGGGTCGCTGCAGCCTGAACGCGGCAAGGCTTATTTCGCCTATGGTGCACCCTTGGCAGGCGGCCTCATTTTAAGCCTAGCCCTGACGAGTGGGGACCGTTTCGTTATCGCGGCATTTTTAGGCGAAGGCGATGTCGGAGCTTATTCTGCGGGCTACCAAGTTGGCGCGCGCATTCTCGATATCATCTTCACGTGGGGTGCTGCAGCCGTGACACCCATCCTAATCGCGGCTTATGAGCGCGGCGGCCCGGCCGAAGCCATAAAGGCCGCCCATCAAGGCTATGTGGTTCGCCTTGGCATTGGGGCACCCGCTGCTCTGGGTCTGGCACTTCTAGCGGCACCGATTTGTGAGATTTTGATCGGCGAAGCGCTGCGGGAGCGCGCGATCCAAGTCGTGCCTTGGATTGCCTTTTCTTCCTTGCTGGCGGGCATGTGCGACTATTTTTCCGAGGCCTTCATGCTGTCGAAAAAGGCGCTACAACGAGCGCTCTTGCTCTTGGTGCCGGTGATTACCAGCCTCAGTCTAAATGTGCTTCTGCTGCCTAAGTTTGGTTTGATAGGCGCGGCTTACGCCAATGTCGCTGCCTATGGTCTTGGCATGACCATGCTGGCGTGGGTCGGCCGGCGCTATGTGGCTTTACCGATTCCGCTTCTAGAAACCGCTAAAATTGCCGGTGCTTGCCTCTTGATGGCAGGCGTGGTGCTGGCTCTGCCAAGCTTTGGTGCGTTCCAAGACCTTATCCTAAAAGGCGGGCTCGGAGCCTTGAGTTATAGTGCTTTTGTAATCCTCTTGAATGTGGCTGGCGCGCGCGACTTTGCCAGATCCATGTGGACCCGCCTGTGCCCGCAAACGGGGGCTTTATGAGCGAGAAGATTTTCACCAATGGCGTGCGGGCTGAACGCCCCTTGGAACTCAGCATCGCGACGCCCTTTTTCCGCAATGACCCCAGTCAGCTTTTAGAAATTTTGTCTAATCAAATGACTGGCGAAGCGGTTGAGTTGATCGTCATAGATGATGGGTCACAGGATCCTTTGGTGACGGCTAGGGTCGAAGCAACCCTCCAGAACCTAAGTGTGCCTGCCAGTCTTATCACGTTGCATGGAAATCAGGGTCGTTCTGCAGCGCGCAATCGCCTGATTGCCGGGGCCAAAGCCTCTGTCATTCTGTTTCTGGATTCCGACATGGCCCCAGATTCGCAAAGTTTTGTGGCTGATTGGCTAAAGCTTGCCCGGGATCCAACCACGGAAATTGCTTATGGCGGGTTTTCCACCCTGCAGATCCCAGATTGCGCTGCTTTGGCTTTAGCCAAAATGGTCGCCGAAAAGTCAGATTGCTCGTCTGCAAGTGAACGCCAAAGCCGGGGTGCCTTAGCCGTAGCTACATCTAACCTACTCGTACGCAAAGCCATTTTGGATGATACGCCCTTTGACGCTGGCTTTTCTGGCTGGGGCTGGGAAGATGTTGATTGGGCTTTACGAGCGGAGTCAAAGGGGCATGGGGTCCTGCATGTCGACATTCCGGCGACCCATCTGGGTCTGGATGATGTCGCAACCCTGCTCGACAAATTCGCAAAAGCCGGACCGAATTTCCGCCGCATGGTTGAACGCCACCCCAGCATGGCCGCACTTCCGGGCACCAAACTGGCCCAAACCTTGACGCGGGTGCCCGCCAGATCGTGGATCAAATCTGTGCTGAAAGCCATTGTGCTGTCGGAGGCTATGCCCCTAGCCGTCCGGGCGCTAGGGGCGCGTCTGTGGCGGGCCTTATGGGCGGCAGACGCGCTCAGCTAAGGCGGTTGCGGGTGGTGGGGTTTGGACGCGTCGGCAGGGGTGCTGCTTGAAAGGCCCCTTGATAAGGAGCCCCGGTCTTCAGAGATTGAGCCGCGCGGGGCTGTTGTGCATGTACCAAAGGCCGGATACCCGCGCCGAAGCTCAACCCCGCCAAAAGTACCACCCAAGAGCCAATGATAGAAATTTCTGCAGGTGCCAATAATAAGGCTGCAAGCCCGGCACACCACATACCAAAAACCGCCGCGCCGTCCGTGTCAGACTCCCTGCGGTCAAGTGCTAAACGAACGCTGGTCACGACCGCCCAAACGGTTGCGATCCCTAAACCCAATACGCCCAATCCCTGTCCATAGCCGTCACTGATTGAGGCACCAGAAACACCAAACCCATAGCCAATCCAGTTAATCGCGCCGAAGGGGTCGGATGAAAGTGCCAAAGGGGTAAACAAAGCCAAAAGCGTCACCGTTAGGATCGAGCAAGCAAGCGTGACAGCAACATCAATTGGGGTCCATGGGCGGCGGACGGCAACCCAGCGTAACCCAACTCCAAGGCCTGCGGTGACGACCCCAATGCCTGCCGCGATTAAGCTTGTCAGATCGCCTAGAATAAGAGCCAAAACGACTAGGGCAGCTGCCCAAGCCAGCCAAGCCCAGCGCCATTTGGAACTGGAAGCTGACGCCCACAAGGCTGCGCAGAGGGCAAGGGTCAAGTCACCGTCCAAAGCGGCAAGCGGTATCAAACCGCGCGCCGCAACAAACTGAGCTAACAGAGCTAACATGCCCGCAAAAGCTGTCGTAAAAGCCAAATCGACCGCAGGAAGGCGGGCAGCAATTGTTATTCCGAAGACCCATAAAGACAGGAGAAGGATGCCATGCTGTAGGGCGATTGCTGGGGCTAAGGCCCAAGCTGCTGAGATCAAACAAACGGCGACCAACAACAAACCGTCGAAGCGCCTGAGGAGCACGGGGGCCAATGCTTCCCAGCGCACGGCAAAGCCGATAAAGCCCATCGATGCCACACCAGCCTTTAGGATGAGTGGCCCCATTGGCGCTTCCTCTAAGCCAGCAGCCCCCGGCCAAAGTCGCCAAAAGCCTGCACTGAAACAAGCCAGCGCAAAGGCCAACAAGGCGATGTCCCAGCGCCACGTCAATTTAGGTGCAACCATGTTAGCGCTTTCGGCTGAGCGACAGTGCAGAACTCGACTTGCCAGTCACCACGATTCCGAGACAGCGTCCACCGCGGCCCACTACCTCATCGCGCAAATCAATCGACTCGCGGACGTCGCTTTTGTTGCCATCAATGACCAGAATAACCCCGTCCATGTCCGCGGCTAAGGCAAGGCCTGCGCGAGATTGCTCAAGCGGCGGGGCGTCGATAATCGTCAGATCCACCGAACGGCGGACGGCACGCCAATAATCCGGTGCGGGCGTTACTTGAAGCTTCTGATTACCAGCCAAAGCGGCGCGATTAAAGCGACTGACGTAAAGTTTAGGGATCGTCGTTTTATAACTCACCACAGCCCCCTCGCCTTGCGCGCCATCTGGAGCACGTGGCTGGGCCCTCCAAAATGGAGTCACGCCAAAGGTCATATCAAACGGGCCTTTGAAGCCAGTCTGTGCGCCGCCTAGAGCAGAGAACTGCCCTAGCCCAAAAAAATCCAAGTCAATCAACCAAGCCGATTTGGCGGCCCGTTCGGCAGCGAGCTGTGCAAAAGCGCGTGACACTTCAGAGATTCCGACATCGTGTTTGGCACCCACGAACATGACGGCAGCGCCCGCGCCCCCTGTTGCAGCGGCAACAGCAGACCAGACTCCGTTCATCTGTCCCTGAATGCTTCCCATCCAAACCCCAACTCAAATAAGCCACAACGTCTCTTTAGCGCGTCACTGTCGCCAAGATCGGAAGGCCCAGAGTCCGACCGATCGAGGACGGTGTTGGGAAGGTTGTCCGCGAGAATGCCCGCATCAAACCAGCCGCAAATGCCGTGAAGGCCGCAAATAAAACAGAGAGTATCGCTGCTTCCCTCTTCAAGCTCTTGCCACGAGTCGGCACATTAGCACGTTCAATGACACGTATATTTTCATTAGACGTGCGGCTGAGTTCATTTTGAGCTTGGGAAGATGCTTCCCGGGTTGAGAATTGTTTGACTTGCTCTTCCAAGATTGCCTTGCGGCGCACCAAGTCATCAAACATCGGCTTTACTTGGCTTAACTGGATAGCGCGGGCCTGCAATTGGGCAACTTGGGCCTCTAGAATGGCTTCGCGCTGCGTTAAAGCTTCAACTTCGGCAGCATTACGCGCCCGATCAGAAGCCATTGTATCGCGCACGGGGTTTGCCCCGGTTTTGGTTGTACCTGCTGCGCGCCCTTGATCTGAGCCCAGAAGCTCATCCAAAGCTTCGATCCGGCGACGCATGTCCTGAACGGGTTGGCTTTGCTCGGTATAACGGGTTTGAAGTTCTGCCAATTGGGTAGCTAGCTCGATCCGCCGGCGGGAGTTATCGGTCTCGAACGACAATCGAACTTCGCGCGGTTCGCTGCGATAGCTACGGTCGCTGGCAGCAAAGCGGCCCTCAGCTTCGCGCTGGCGCGCCTGTACATTTAAAAGGTCAGCTCTGGCGGTTGAGAGCAAGGATTGTAGGGCTGCACGCTCGCCCTCAAAGTCTGCCACGCCATTTGCACCTAAGAACGCGGTGATCTCGGCTTCCGCCTCCTGCAAACGGGTTTCAAACTCATTACGCTGCGTTCGCAACGCGCCTGTTTGGTCCTCAAACAAGACTTCCCGGCGATAGGTCAAATACTCATCGATCAGGGTGTTGAGGACTTTCGCAGCAATAACGGGGTCTTTGCTTTGATAGCGCAACTGGATCACGGTCGTGTTGGCAGATGCCTCAGCGGTAAAGTTGCGTTGAAACTGATCGACACCAAAGGCAATCCGGCGTTCGGGCGTATCTGGGCCTTGGGTGATCTGAATATCTTCAGGATTGAACAAACGATCCAGCCCAATTTTGCGAATCACCCGCTCGGCGATTTGAGCAGATTTGATGACTTCGACTTCAGATTGGACGATTTGCTCTTGCTTGGGCGCTGCTCCTTCACCGGCGGCACCAACGCGCGGCGTAAAGACATATTCCTGTCCCAACAAAATTGAGAGCCGTGCACCGGCAGTATAGCTTTTCTGAAGCGTGGTCGCAAAGGCAATGCCTAGGGCAGAAATAAGAACAAAAACAATGATCATCAGCCATTTTTCACGCCAAAGCAGACTGATCCAATCGCGAAGGTCAAGCTGTGGGCGCGCACTGCCCGTCGGCTCATAGCCGCCAGTGCGGGGATAGCTTGGGCCCGTGTGGTAAGTCATTCTAAGTTCCGCGCGTCAGGACGTGTGGCAAAGCATTTTGCTTCCTCCAAACGTTAATCAACCATTATCCATTAACGAAACGTTTAACGATTGGGTTTCTAACAAACAGGTGTTGCCAACCGACCAAGGGAGCCTGTTCATGCGTGCCAAAACCACAGCTACACTCGCGTCCTGGGTGGTTCTGGCAGCGATCAGCCTGACGGGTTGTGCGCCGAGAGGCTATGTCGACGCTTTGCGCACGGACGGCAAGAATTGGCAAACCCCGCGGCCGGTTGCCACCGTCGACTTCCCAGCGATTCCAACTTTCCCAAGCTGGACAGCCGAAGATGAAACCTATCGATTCTTCCCCGGCGACGTGATCGATTTTCAATCCATCGGCGCACCTGAACTCAGCCGAAAGCTGACGGTCGCGCCTGACGGCCGCATTCATCCGCCGATGCTGGAGGCGATTATGGCGGCTGACCGCACGCCTGACGATTTGAAGCTGGAGTTACAAGGTCAATATGCGACCTATTTGCGCAATCCTGCGATTGCGCTCGCACCCGACACCTTCGCCTCACAAAAATTCTTTGTCGGCGGTGAGGTGGCAAGGCCTGGCCTCTTTGATTTATCGGGTGAGATGGACCCACTGCAGGCGATTACGACGGCCGGCGGGTTTCTGAACACCGCGCGACGGGAAGAAGTTGTGGTCTTGCGCCGGGGTGCTGGCGGAACGCCTTACATGCGGGTCTATGACCTACGCTCTGTCTGGGCGAGCCAAGCGCTGTTAGCCGAACTGCCACGCCTACGCCGCTTTGACGTCGTTTGGGTACCCAAGTCGCGCATTTCGGAATTGGGGCAATTTACCCAGCAATTCGTCCGCGACGCGCTGCCGATAACAGTCGGCTTCAACTATAGTATTGGCTCAAACATCGTCCAATAAAGACGTCATACCGCTACGAAGCGGCCTGAGAACGGACGCGGTTTAGTTTGCGGTGCGCTGAAGCCATTCGCGAGCGGCGCGCTGCGCTGCCGAGACTTGGCTCTGAGTCATCATCGCAGTTAATTCTTGGCGACGCTGTTTTGCTTCGCTATCGCCGCGCAATGCAGCAATATTGAACCACTTGTGCGCTTCGACATAATCCACGTCGGCACCAACGCCAGTTGCATGCGACAGGCCCAAAGCAAACAGATCGGTGCTTGCTTCATTAGTCTCAACTTCGGTGATCATTGTGACCTCTAAAGCGCTGCTCATATCATAAGCCATTTTAGTCTTTCCCCTAACCATATTGACCACGTTCTGGGCCAAGTGCTTTTTTCACCGAGCTGCCGTTTTGGCCTCTCGCAGGGACAATGTGACGGGTGATAGTGAATCGAATCTTCTCAAGACCTTGCTATAAAATGAATTTCAGTACCTTTTACGTAAACAGGTGGTTCACGCCCTCCCACGTGATTCATGACTCCTTCAGCTACTTTGCTCAGAGATTGATAAACTTGCCTTTTTTCGAACCCGATGACGCTAACGCTCTATCAACCGAAAATCTGGACGTTTCTCAGATTTTTGATTTAAACGGCAAAGGTGCGGTTGAAGCTTTGGCGCTTGTAGAAGCTGCGCTGCACGACCAACGCCGCGACGAAGAAGTTAGACTGTGGTTCCGATTTGATCCGCCGACGCCCGGTGGGGGCGAGACTTTGTTTCAACCTGTCGGTCGGCGCTTGCGCGACGCCATTAAGCATGGCCATGCCGTGCGCGCGATGCCCGCCCACGGCGGTGGCTGGATTGTCAGACTGTCGGCAAAGGTGCGATAGTTAATCATGGCCGTCTATACTGAACCAACCGACGAGGAATTGGCGATCCTGTTGCAGGGCTGGGGGCTAAGTGGCCTGCGAAACTTCAAAGGTATTGCCGAAGGGGTTCAGAACTCAAACTTCTTGGTAGAAGCTGCCCAAGGCCGCTTCATCATGACGATTTATGAGAAATCTGTCGCGCTGGAGGATTTGCCGTTTTATCTGGGGCTGACGGAGCGGGCTGCGAATGCAGGCCTGCCAGCTGCCCGCCCTATCCGCACACAAGATGGCCAAGTGGTGCAGATGATCCGGGGCAAGCCCACCGCCTTATGCAGCTTCCTTGACGGGGTCTCGTCCAAGCGCCCACCCGCCAGCCATGCGCGCGCGGTGGGTGCAGCACTGGCCCAGTTGCATCAGGCGCTAGAAGGCTTCCCTTTATCGCGGCCGAATGACTTGGGGCCTGATAATTGGGCGGACCTTTGGAAAGGCCGGGCGCGCCATGCAGAAGCGCTAGAGCCCGGCATTGCTGCTGCCGTCCAAAGCGACCTTGAGCGCTTTAAGTCTGATTGGCCCACCGATCTGCCGCGCGGCATCATCCATGCCGATTTGTTTCCCGACAATGTCTTGTTTCTGGGCGACGAGGTTAGCGGCTTGATCGACTTCTATTTCGCTTGCAATGACTTTTTAGCTTACGACGTCGCGGTCATGCTGAATGCGTGGTGTTTTGAAGCCAATGGGCGGGAGTTTGATATGATCAAAGGCCGCGCCCTGATTTCAGGCTATGAGAGTGTGCGGCCCCTGAATGCGGCAGAGCGGGCAGCATTGCCGCTTTTGGCGCGCGGTGCGGCGCTACGCTTCTTCCTCACCCGCTTAGTCGATTGGATGACGCCGATGGACGGGGCCTTGGTGCGCAAGAAGGACCCACGCGATTATACAGGCCGGCTTGCCTTCCACCGCGCCGCGCAGGACGCTTCAGACTACGGCGCGCCTTAATTATCTAGCCAGCTTGCTACCATCGACACCACTTCGTCATCTTGTACCAAAGCGCGGTGGCCGAGGCCATCGACAGGGCAGAAGCGTGCTCCGGGCCAAGCTTCTGCCGCACGCTTGCCTTCTGAAGCCGGGCATTGCTCGTCATCGAGGGAATGGATGAACAAGGCTTCGGCCTGCATGCTTGGCGCAGCGGCTGCCAAGTCAAAGAAGCGGCCCTCTTCATGGCCAAGCGCCAAGGCGGCTTCAATCATCGGCTCCTCAACGCCATAGCGTCGCCAAGCCCGTTCAAACTGGCGGGCTTGAGCCACCGGCGGGGAAATCAGCACGACTTGGGCAAGCTCCAGCCCTTGTTGGAAGGCTTTTGCCAAAGCGGGCCCGCCGAAAGAATGGGTCGCAGCGCCTGCAAACGGGCCAAAGCGCGCTTGCAGGGCCAAGATGGCGTCGGCCGCCAATTCCAAGCTGCAGCGATCCCCATCGCTATGGCCGTGGCCCGGCAGATCAAAAGCAACAATGGAACGGCCACGCTGATTTAGAAGATCGATAAGGGGCGACCACAGACTGGTGTCATCTTCCCACCCATGCACCAAGAGCACGGGCGGGACCTCATAACGGTGTCCCAACAGATGCCAGCTGGCAATCTGCGCCCCTACTTCACCGACCATGTGGTGATCGGCCTGATGTAGGAGTGGGCTGACACGAAGAACCGCTCGCCGCTTTGGCTGGCCGGATTGGTTCAAAAGATGCTTGGCATGAGTCACAACGTCGTTCATGACAGAGCGTGTGGAACGCCGCCGTGCAGTTTGCAAGGTCATGACGAAACGGAAACCTGAAGATGGATGACACTTTATTCCCCGCCGCGACGATTTTGTTGGTGCGTGATGGCGCAGACGGACTGGAAGTCATGATGGTGGAGCGCCACGCCAATATCGGCTTTGCCGGTGGCGCGATGGTGTGGCCGGGCGGGAAAGTCGATCCCGCTGACTTCGATGAAGGCTGGCTAGAGGCAGCTGAAGGCCTAGAAGGCCTAGACGCCGAAGAACGCGCGGCCCGCGTGGCTGCCTTGCGGGAGGCCTATGAAGAGACCGGGATCTTACTCGCAACCCGCAATGGTGAACCAATCGGCGATAAAGCATTGGACCTAACCGACATGCGCAAGCGCGTGGACCGCGATGCGACTTTGTTTCAGCCCTTGGTGCGCGGCCATGGCTTGAAGCTAGCAACCAGCGCGCTTCGCCCCTTTGCGCGCTGGATCCCACCCCCTGCCCTACACAAGCGCTTTGATACGCGCTTCTATCTGACGCCGGTGCCAGCGGGCCAGAATGGGGTGCAGGATGGCAGCGAAGCTGTCGACCTTGTGTGGATCAAACCGCAGGCGGCGTTAGATGATCTGGCTTCGGGCCGCCGCAAGATCATTTTTCCAACCGCGCGCAACCTGGAGCTTTTGGCCCTGTCTAAAACCGTTGAGCAAGCTTTGGCCGATGTTGCATCGCGCCCGCAAGGGATCGTCCAGCCTGTCATCGAAGATGGCGTCTTGAAGATACGCGCTGACCTCGGCTATCCTATTACCGAAGAAAAACTCGACACAGCGATGCGGGGATAAGCTCATGCCGATGATCACTCTTTCAACCGGTATTCCAGCGTTGTTTGAGCCTGCCCGTGGCAGTCAACTCCGGGGCGGTTTGGTGGTGGCGCAGGAGATTTTCGGCCTGAATGCGAATATTCGTACCTTGTGCGCCCGGTTTGCCGGGGATGGCTATGATGTGATTGCGCCTGCCTATTTCGACCGCATCGAAGCAGGCTTTACAGCCCCTTATGATCAAGACGGGATTCAAAAGGGTCTTTCTGCCGTACGGGCTACTTCGTGGGACCAAGTCACGGCCGATACCCAAGCCGCGATTGACGTGTTGCGTGAAACCCAGTCGCGCATTTTTGTGACTGGCTTTTGTTGGGGCGGGACTGTCGCATGGGTGGCTGCTTGCCGCTGTGCGGGTGTGACCGCGGCTTCAGGTTTTTATGGCCGGATGATCAATATGTTTCTGGCCGAAACCCCGAATGTGCCGATTGAACTGCATTATGGCGATGCCGACCCTGGCATTCCCCTAAGCTTGGTCAATGAAGTCCGCGTCGCCCATCCGGAAGTTCCGATCCATCTATATCCTGCTGGCCACGGCTTCTTCTCAGACCGTGGGCATGATTTCGACCCAACTCAGGCTGACCTTGCTTGGGCGCGTACGCTGGATCTATTTGATCAAGCCAAAGGCTAAAAAGCCTCTTGAATTCCTGCGTTAAAGTCTTCTCGCGCGGTTGGGCTAGGACTTACAGCACCCGCCCTGCCACCGCAGATAACTTAGCCAGTAGCGCGGGGTCACGGGCTTCGGGGGAAGTTATCAATGCAAAATCAAGGCACGTATCAATTGGGGACGGTGTCCGATCCAACGACTTTAGCGACCGTGCCAAGTCCGCCACCATCGCTTTTGCTTTGGTGGAGTTGGCATGCATGACTTCGAGAATCGCCGAAACTTCCACGGCGGCATGATCTTCGTTCCAGCAATCATAATCTGTCACCATACAGACCGAAGCGTACGGCAATTCAGCCTCACGGGCGAGCTTGGCCTCGGGCATATTAGTCATGCCAATCACCGAACAGCCCCACGAGCGGTAAAGGTTGCTCTCCGCGAGCGTTGAAAACTGCGGGCCTTCCATCACCAAATAAGTGCCACCTTCGGTCACCTCGGCACCCGAGCGGCGCGCCGCTTGTGCTGCAAGCCCTGCCAAACGCGGACAGATAGGATGGGCTACCGATACATGGGCAACCAAGCCTGTACCAAAGAAGCTTTTTGGCCGCGCAAAGGTGCGGTCGATGAATTGATCCACCACCACAAAATGGCCTGGCGGGAATTCTTCCTTGAGCGAGCCCACCGCCGAGATGGACAAAATGTCGGTTACCCCTGCCCGCTTCAGAACATCAATGTTCGCGCGGCTATTGAGTTCGGATGGCGAAATACGATGCCCACGGCCATGGCGGGGCAGAAACACCACGCGCTGACCATCCAATTCAGCGTCAAAAATTTGATCAGACGGTTCGCCCCAAGGGCTCTCAATCGTCCGCCATTCACCGGACAAGCCCGGGATATCATACAGCCCAGAGCCACCAATTACGCCCAAAACCCAGTTTGACATGTCGTTTAACCTTCTTTCCGCCAGCGCGTCACGTCCCGGCGGCAAGCCTCTAATGTGGCAAGGCGGCGTTGCATCACGACATTTGGATTTTTTGATCCAGCAAGCTCTCGCTGGCCTTGGCGGGCGAACGCATCATAATCGGCCCGAAAGCGGGGTTCGCCGCGCACTGTGGACGCCGCCAAAACCATCGGCTGCATAGCGTCACTCAACGCCATGATCTCACGCGCGACGCCTACCACCTGCTTGGTTGCGCCAGGTCGACTGGCTTGGATGCGGGTAATCGCGCCCATGAAATCAGCCGTGCCATAGCATTGCACGAGGCGGGTATAGTCGCGCGAAACATCAAAGTTTGGTGCAATCTCCCGGGCAATCTCGGCTGGCGTCAGAGGACCACGCGGCGCGGTTGGTGCTGATGTCACGGCCGGACTAGGCAAGGCCGGCAGCGTCGCATCACTCTGGGCAGCAGGTGCTGCACTTGGGTCAAACGATTGAGGCAACTCAAATTGCTTCGTCTCCAACGGTGCGATCGAGGGCGTCGCAGGCGCTTTTCGTCCAAGAGTGACCGTCACCTCTGGCACAGGGGCCTGAGCAACAGCGGGCGTTGTTTCTTGGGCTTGGGCGCCAGGCCCCGCCGCAAGGGTAAGAAATATCGCGAAAGGTGCAAAACGCATCATTAGTCCATTACATAACGAATTGGCAGGTTCTTAAGCCCGCCTACAAAATTGGCTTCCGAAAGCTTGGGTTCGCCTGCAAATTCGACGGATTTGAGGCGCGGTAGGAGTTCTTCCCAGAATATCCGCATCTCTAGCTTGGCCAAGTGCTGGCCTAAACACAAATGCGCGCCATAGCCAAAGGCTAAATGCTTGTTCGGGGTGCGATCAAGACGGAAGCTATAGGGATCGTCAAATACTTCCTCATCACGATTGCCAGAAGGATAGGACAGCATCAGCCAATCCCCCTTCTTAATCGTCTGCCCGCGTAAGTCGTAGTCCGCCGTGGCAGAGCGCATGAAGTGGCGCACGGGCGTTGCCCAACGGATGGACTCATCGACTAAACCATTGATCAGATTTAGATCTTTCTGAACGGCTGCCATTTGCTCTGGATTTTGGATCAAGCCATAAAGGCCTGCTGCGGTCGACGAAGAGGTCGTGTCATGGCCGGCGGTAGCGATAATGGTGTAATAGCTAACGGCCTCAAACGCGCCGATCGGCTCACCATCCATCTTTGCATTGGCAATCACTGTAGCCACATCTTCGGTTGGATTGGCCCGGCGCGCCTCTGTGATCTGATTGAAATACATAAAGAAGTCCATCAGGACGGCCTGAATGTCTGCCAATGCTTTTTGTTCGTCCTGCAGCTCACCACCCGACCGGTTCATCTCAGGGTCTTGCGCCCCAAACAATTCTTGGGTGAGCTTCAACATGCGGGGCTCGTCCACCTCTGGCACGCCCAAAATCTCCATGATGACGCGCAGCGGGAAAAAGAGCGCGATATCATTTAAGAAGTCGCATTGCCCATCCATGCTAGCCATTTTATCGACATACATGCGGGCGATTTTGCGGATTTGGTCTTCAAGCTTGCGCAAATTCTGCGGCATAAACCAAGCTTGGGTCATGACACGGAACTTCGGGTGATCCGGCGCATCCATTTGCACCAAGGTACGGATCAGATGCGGCGAGCCCCCTGTTTGCTTGCGAACCTTTTCATCCACCGACTTGGTCGTCAGCGTCGTGGGCAATTCGCCGCTCAAAAACAAGTCATTCTGACGGCTAATCTCCAGAATATCAGCGTGCTTTGACACAAACCAGAACGGCTCAAAATCTGCCATCTGGGTTTTTGCTAGCGGATAGTCGGTACGAATTTTGGCAAAAGTAGCGTCCATAACGGCTTGATCCGCATAGGTCTTTGGACTGACGACCGCACGCGACAGCTCTTCTGGTAAAATAGGATCTGCAGACATCACTTAGGCTCCCCGTCTGGCCTCTTCAGCGTAGGCCTTGTTACCGGGACGATGGGACTGTCTGGCCGTTAGGGTCAAGGGCGTGCGTACATATTTGATGCGATGCCCGCCTGCTGGTGATCTCATTTCATCGCTTACGATGAAGTTTGATCATCATGCGCGATAATCTTGATGCCGCCAGACTGGACTTCAAACAGATAGGTCTGGCCCAAGATGCGGCAGGGCTTATCACCATCTATCTGGCACTCTTTTTCGCTCAGTTTGACGCCGTTGAGTTTGTAATCAAACTTGATGGTGTTGCCAAAGATGCTGCGCAAAACCACGTCTGCCGGCTCCGACGGGATCAAATCGCCGGGGGTCAGTTCATAGGGCGTTTGAGGAATGGGCGACAGGCCTTGCAAGCGCGCACCATAGATACGTAATCCACGGTCAATATAATCGGTGACGTAGCCCGCATCAAACGTGCCATCCTTATTGATATCACGGAAACACTGGGCGCGCCGAACACCCTGATCCGGCAGTAATGGGGTGCAGAAACCCACGCCATTATCCAATTGGACTTGAAATAGAATTGTCCCAGCGGGCACAGACTTTGGATAACTGCCGCGACGAGAAATTGTGTCGACTTTTAATCGCGCTGTCTGGGTAACTTGGACATCAAAGCGGCCAATTACATCGCCTTGCCTGAGCACTTCACCCACTTTGCTGGTGCTAATCATCGACGAATTGAACAGAAAATCGGTCACAGGCATTTGCAGAAGCTTTCCCTCTTGCGCGCGCTGATTTTCCGTTGCCGTCCGATCTGCAAACGAAGGGCCCGTTATGGTCGCGGCTGCCCCAAAGGCTAGGGCGACTGCCAAACCAAAAGCTCTGCCAAAATGTGTCATCCAATAGCCCTTTACCAAAAGGCGCGGCAGATACTGCTGCGCTTCTCACATGGGCGAAAAGGGATTTGCTGCTTGCCTCAGCACGTGGCTAAAAGCACTTGCCACCCCCGTGACCCCATGGAGGTGACATAGGGATCCTTGTCTCGAATTGCCAATTACAAAGAGGTAAGTTTCTGAAATTTAACGTCTAGGTAGCCGTTCTCATCAGGCTAACGAAACAATAAATGCTCTAAAGCTTCATGACGGAAGTGATCGGCCATACGGCAATTGCAAGCCCGATAATCACTTCAATCGCGACAGATCGAACGACATGGCTGTGCTGGGTATTGGAGTCCATGCTGTAGGACAAATAGCGGCCCAAGGCAGTGAACAACCAGCCGGCGGCCAGAATGCTACAAGCGGCTATGCCAGCCTCTTCTCCCCAGAAAACCATAAAAGCCAAGGCCGACAAATGGAGGCCTAAAAACATGCCACCGAATGTGGCGCGAAACTCCGAATAGCCTTCCGGCTGTCCATTCTCAGGCTGCAAACGAACCAGTCGTCCAGCCCACATTGGATCAAACATGCCTTTAATACCAAGACCTGCACCAAAAGCGAGCGTCCCAGCAGAAATGTAAAAAACGAAATCAAACATAGGCATAGCCTCGAAACGCACGGGGTGATTTTTGCTTACCTTCCTGTATAATTGTTAATCGTAAAATTTCTTCCAACAGGAGTGTATAAGGTTGGCGAAGGAAAACAAAACAAAACCCGAGACCAAAAGCGTTACAGCCTTTCTTGCCGAAGTGGAGCCCGCAGCCCGTGCTCAAGAGGGCCAGGTCTTGGCGGAGGTGTTCACGCGGGTCTCGGGTCAAGAGCCCGTAATGTGGGGACCCTCAATCATTGGCTTTGGCACGTATCACTACTGGTATAAAAGCGGGCACGAAGGCGAGGCCCCACGCGTGGCGTTTTCCCCACGCAAGGCAAAGCTTGTTTGCTATCTGAAACTCGAATCTGCGGGCGCAGCGCCTATTCTTGCCCGGCTCGGCAAGCATGGCACGGGCAAAGGCTGTCTCTATATCAACAAGCTAAGCGACATTGATCTCGGCGTCCTCGAGGAATTGGTAGCCGACAGCTATCAAGCGATGGCTGAAGCCTATCCCAATTGAGTAAGCCCGCCCATGTAGGGCACCAAAACGTCGGGCACACGGATGGTGCCGTCTTCTTGTTGATAATTCTCCAGCACAGCGACCAACGTCCGCCCTACCGCTAAGCCAGATCCGTTTAGCGTATGGACAAAGCGGGTAGCCTTCTCGCCCTTCGCACGTGTGCGGGACTCCATTCGACGCGCTTGGAAATCACCGCAATTCGAGCAAGACGAGATCTCGCGATAAGCACCTGTGCCATCGTTCTGCCCCGGCAGCCATACTTCCAAATCATAGGTGCGTTGAGCCGAAAAACCCATGTCCCCCGTGCATAACAGCATGCGTCGATAGGGCAATTTTAGCGCCTCCAAAATGCCTTCTGCGCTGGCGGTCATCCGCTCATGCTCGACCCCAGAGGTTTCTGGGGTGGTGATGGATACCAATTCTACTTTCCAGAATTGATGCTGGCGGATCATCCCGCGGGTATCGCGGCCGGCACTACCGGCTTCAGAGCGGAAGCAAGGCGATAAAGCCGTCATGCGGATTGGCAGGCGTTCTTCATCGACGATCTGTTCCCGCACCAAATTGGTCAGCGAAACTTCCGAGGTTGGGATCAGATAGCGACCATCGGTCGTCTTAAACAAATCCTCTTCAAACTTAGGAAGTTGACCAGTCCCAAACAAAGCATGGTCGCGTACCAGAACGGGCGCATTGGTTTCCTGATAGCCGTTCTTCTCGGTGTGTTGGTCCAGCATGAATTGGCCCAAGGCACGCTCAAGACGGGCCATTTGACCGCTCAACACAACAAATCGCGATCCAGACATGCGGGCCGCAGCTTCAAAATCCATCCCGCGAAGGGCTTCGCCAATCGCAACATGGTCTTTTGGAACAAATTGGAATTGTGGCGGAGTACCCCAATGCTTGACGACCACATTGCCAGTTTCATCGTCGCCTTCAGGCACACCTAGGTCCGGAAGATTTGGCAAAGCCTGAATGATCGCATCCAGCTTTGCTTGGGCCACAGCTTCAATTTGACTGGACTCTTCCATCACAGCCTTCGCCTCGGCCACTTCTGCCATCAAACGCGCAGCCTCAGCTTCATTCTTCTGTGCCTTGGCCGCCCCTATGGCTTTAGAGGCTGAATTCCGCACAGCTTCCGCTTCCATCCGCTTGGTCATAGCCGTGCGCAAACGGCTATCAATTTCCAAGATAGCAGGCGTTTGGGCCGACAAACCACGCAGCGCCCAGCTGGCATCATAATGGGCGGGGTCATCTCGAAGGGCTTTTAGGTCATGCATGATTTGGCTCTATGTTGTTAGGCGCTCCTGATAGCGCGCGTTGAACGCGCCTGAAAGAGCGCGCGCGCAGGCAAATGAACCAGACTGCCCGTCCAACTCGACAAAATCTGCTGCGGGTTCTATCTCGCGGGCATGTATCTGATCCTCGCAACTGGTCCGCGCGCCGCCATTGAAGCCGCTTCGAAACTCCTTGATGCACTCGGTGGCTTTGGGGCTGTTGGCTGGTGGGAGCTAGAACGCCGCCAGTTCAAACTTGAAGCCTATGCCTATACGCTGGAGGCAGCACAATTTGGCGTGGGTGCCATCGCCTTGTCAGACATCGATTTGGACGCCCGTCTAGCGCCCTTGGAAGATGCCGATTGGGTAAAGATGTCGCTTGAAGGCCTGCCACCTGTCCCTGCTGGTCGGTTCATGGTTGTTGGCAGCCATGATGTTGGCAAAGCCAAGAACGGCACCGTAGAGATCATCATTGATGCTGGCGAAGCCTTTGGTACGGGTCACCACGGAACGACGTCGGGTTGTCTCTTGGCGCTCGACCGCCTATTGACCCGCGGCAAGCGTCCACAGCGGGTTCTAGACGTCGGGACGGGGTCTGCCATTTTAGCCATTGGTGCCGCCAAAACGGGAAGCCGCGTTGTGGTTGGGACCGAGATTGATCCCCGCGCCAATTATATTGCCGGCCTGAATGCGAAGCTTAACCGCGTTGGCCCAAAGGTGCGCACCTATGTCGCCAATGGGGTGCGTCGGGCGCTGATCCGTTCACAAGGGCCGTTTGATCTGGTCTTTGCCAATATTTTGATGAAGCCATTGGTTCGCCTGTCGCCAGACTTGGCCAGCATTGTAAAGCCAGGAGGCCGTATCGTGTTATCGGGCCTCTTGACCCACCAAGAGCCAGCCATTCGCCGTGCCTATGGCCAACGAGGTCTCGTACTGGAGCATCGCTATCGAAAAGAGAATTGGTCAACCTTGACCTATCGTAGGCCGTTGCGTTCGGCTTGATAGCTTCTAGGCCCGGCGGCTCAGGTCTTCATAAGAGGTTTCGCTCAGGCTGGTCAGAAACTCATTCAGCATTTCATGGAATTCCGAAGCCTGCATATGCAAGCGGTTCGGGTTCGGGAAACGATAGTCCCAGAAACTGGTGATGTGGCTTATGACGCCCATGCTGTGACCCAGTTCAATAAACAAGCGCGGCGCTTCCAACAGGAATTTCCGGAATGCCGCCGCATTGCCATGTTCTACCAGATCGTTGAACGCGTCATCATAGAGACCCAAAATGGCGACACAGCCACGCGCCGCTTTTTGGATCGCCTTCTTCAAGGCAGTCCGCTGATTGGAGATAGAGGTGTCCAGAACTCGATCTATCGCGCCTTCCAAGGACACGCGATCTAGAGCGCCCGCTAGGGACTGCAGCTTAACCATGCTACCGCGAAACTGCCATTTGAAGTACAAAAAGCCCTTCCAACTAAAGATGCTATCCTCAAATTGTTGACCATCTAGCCCTAAGGTCACGCGCAGGGGGTCCAAGCGGGATTCTGTGTCCTTCGTCAGGATCGCATCAACCATCCGCTTCATGCTCAAACTCATCTGATTGTTTGAACCGCCAAAGGCCAAAGTGATCAATTGTTGGATTTGCTCACCCGCAAAGCTGCGCATCCGCTCAATATCGGCATTGGACATGGCGAAGTAACAATCCGCAGGCGCAAAGCCATAACGTGTTAGGGTCTCTTTGAGCAAAAAGGGGTCGAGAGATGGCAATTTCGATAAGAGTTCCAGGAGCCTGAAATCCTCTTCCATATCGCTCTGTTCGCCACCCAGCATTTCAATCAAAGTCTGTTGGTACCCTGCTTGTCCGATCAAGATTGATTGGCCGCCCGCACGCAGGGTTTTCTTGTCAAACGGAAAAATAATTTTCGTCGCAACTGGGCTGGATCGTGGCATCAAATAAGTTTCGTCTGAGCGCAGACGATGTTTGACAAAAATGGCGCGGTTCAGGGTCGGGTCCTGAAAGAATGGACGCCGGACATACTCATCCTCTTCGTTATTTTTCTCATAAACTTGGAACAGATTGAGCACACGGCTGGTCGAGGCCGTCCGATACAAGGCTTCAAGACTTCGAAGACCGCGCATATAACTTTTGAGACCTCCCAGTCTTTGCATGCTTCTGCTTGCCAAAACTTGGACCAGCGAAAGACTAGATGCACGCTTGTAACCCATCGGGTGCAAACAAATTGTGAATCACTCAGCACCATCGCCTTGCGCGAATTCGACCATGGCTCTAGGTTCAGGTCATGTTTCAAAACTATGACGTGCGCGGTGGCGCTGACCAAGGCCGTAAGGCAATCCCTTTAATCCGCGCTCAGTTGGAGCAATTGGGCCTTGATGGCCTTTTTGTGCCGCATGAGGATGAATGGCAGAATGAGTATTTGCCCGATTGTGCTGAGCGTTTGGCTTGGGCAACGGGCTTTACGGGCTCTGCCGGCGCTGCAGTTATCCTGAGCGATAAGGCCTATTTGTTCTCAGACGGGCGCTATACGCAGCAGGCACTCAGCCAAACTGCGCCAGAATTGTTTGAGCAACGTGACCTTGTCGATCAGGGGCCGGCCGTTTGGCTGAAGGCGGAAGCACCATCAGGCGCAAAAATTGGCTATGATCCCCGCCTTGTGCCGCCCGACGCTTTGGCGCGACTGAAAGAATCTGCCGTCCAAGCGGGTGTTGAGTTGGTGGCTGTCGGTGTCAATCCGATCGACCAAGCCTGGCAGGACCGCCCCGCTGAGCCGCGCGCAGAAATCGTCCCTCATCCTGAAACCTTTTCAGGCGAAAGCAGCGCCTCTAAGCGTTCGCGCATTGGCGAAAAACTGTCAGGCGATGGCATTGAGGCCAGCGTCCTAACTTCGCCAGCTGCTCTAGCTTGGCTGTTCAATATTCGGGGTACTGATGTAACGCGCACCCCCTTGGCTTTGGGTAGCGCAATCCTCAACAAAGACGGCACGGCGCAATTGTTTGTGAAGCCTGAAAAGGTGACACCAGAATTACGCGGTTTCTTGGGCAATGAAGTTTCAATCAGCTCAGAGCCTGATTTTGTCGAAGCCCTCAAGAAAACCAGTGGCAAGCGGGTTTTGGTCGATCCAAGCCTTTCTTCCGCGCATGTGTTTGATGCTTTGCATGCTGCGGGCGCGCAGATCGTCCGCGGGCAAGACCCCACCATCATGCCGCGCGCGTTGAAAAACGCCGTTGAAATCGCTGGAACCAAACGCGCCCATGCGCGCGACGGTGTAGCACTTGCCAATTTCTTGCACTGGTTTGACGTCGAAGCGCCTAAAGGCCAACTGACAGAGATCGACATTTGTAAGGCCATCGAGGGCTTCCGGATGGCAACAGGTGCTTTGCAGGATTTGTCGTTCGACTCCATTTCGGGCGCTGGTCCCAACGGCGCCTTCCCGCACTACCGCGTCACTGTCGAAAGCAATCGCAAGGTAGATCAGAACAATTTGTTCCTGCTCGATTCAGGCGGCCAATATCTCGATGGTACAACCGACGTGACCCGTACGGTGGCCGTCGGGACTCCCAGCGCTGAAATGAAGGACCGTTTCACGCGCGTTCTTAAAGGCCATATCGCGCTATCGCGGGTCCGCTTCCCGAAAGGCACCACGGGTTCTGCTCTCGATGCTTTGGCCCGCATGAGCTTGTGGGAAGGTGGCTTTGATTATGACCACGGGACCGGCCATGGCGTCGGCTCATACTTGGGCGTACATGAAGGCCCGCACCGCATCGCCAAAGTGCCCAATCACGTAGGGCTAGAACCAGGCATGATCGTCTCGAACGAGCCTGGCTTCTACAAGATCGATGGATACGGCATTCGCACCGAAAATCTGCAGTTTGTGACGCCAGCCACCCCGATTGAGGGTGGAGAGCGGCCGATGCTGGGCTTTGAAACCCTGACACTTGCGCCGATTGATCGCCGCTTGATCGTGGCAGAGATGTTGACCGAGGCAGAGCTAGCTTGGTTGAACAGCTATCACGCCAAAGTTCTCGCGGAAATTGGGCCACGGGTTGACGCCGATGTGCGGGCTTGGCTCGAAGCGGCAACTGCGCCGCTTTAGAGCTTTATCGCCTTTAGTGCATTGACCTGAAAGGTCGGCTGACCCATCACAGCGTGGTGAGCCGATCTTTAGCCCCCTTCGCGCATGCGTCCTTCACCAGCTATTGGTGCGCCCGAGTCTTCTGGACTTTGGGCACGCAGATTCAGATCACCGCCATGGGCTGGCAGGTCTATGACATTGCGCGCGCGCGTGGCGATACGATTGAGGAAGGCGCGTTTCTTCTTGGCCTGATCGGCCTGTCCCAATTCGTCCCTCTACTCATTTTATCGCTATTTGGTGGCCAAGCCGCAGACCGGTTTGACCGCCGCCTAATCATCTTGGTCTGCATTGCCCTGAAAGTGGCGATTGCAAGCGCATTGGTTACGGCATCGGGCTTTGCGCCATCGGCTTTGATTGCGGCGATCTTTGCTGTTGCCATGGTGACGGGCATGCTGAACGCCTTTTTGCCGGCGGCCAGCTCTGCCATGGTGTCGAACCTGGTGCCACGCGAGCAACTACCCCAAGCCATCGCGCTGATGTCTTTAAGTTTTCAAGGCGGCTCCGTTATCGGTCCTGCTCTAGGTGGGCTGTTGTTTCAATTTGGCCCGTCTGTGCCCTATAGCGTTGCCTTTGGACTATTCATTTGCGGCTGGTTCCTCGCTTTTGTGACCAAGGCTCCGCCGCAAGAGAAAGTTGAAAGTGGGCGCACCTTTGAAATGATCAAGGAAGGCCTGATCTATGTGCGCGACAATAAGATTGTTTTGGGGGCCCTCAGCCTCGATCTAGCCGTCGTGCTACTCGCAGGCGCTACCGCCCTCCTCCCGGTTTTTGCCCGCGATATTCTTCACGCTGGCCCGGCAGCCTTGGGGGCATTGCGCTCTGCCGGGGCGATCGGGGCTGGCCTTGTGTCAATCTATTTGGCGATCAAGCCAATTGAGCGCAATGTCGGGCGCTGGATGTTTGGCGCGGTCTTTGTGTTTGGTTTAGCCACCTTGGGCTTTGGGCTGTCGACCACTTTGTGGATTTCGGTAGCGTGCTTGGCGCTCGCCGGTGCTGCAGACATGATCTCTGTCTATGTCCGCTCCTCACTGGTGCAATTGGCAACACCAGATGCGATGCGCGGGCGGGTGTCTGCCATCAGCTTTGTCTTCATCTCAGCATCCAATGAAATGGGTGAGTTCCAGTCCGGCGTCGCCGCCCGTCTGCTAGGCCCCGTCACCGCCGTTGTCGTTGGCGGCATTGGCGCGGTTTTTATCGCTGGGGTGTGGATGCGCTTGTTTAAGCCCTTGGCCGAGGCCAACCGCTTTGAAGATGCAGCGCCAGAAAATCAGGGCTCGACCAAGGGGTCTTGATCGGGCTAATCTCAACGAAACATAAGATTAGGGAGCACGACCATGGGCGTTTTAGACGGTAAAGTCATTCTGATCACAGGCGGTGGTAATGGCATTGGCCGCGAATGCGCGCTGCAAGCCGCGGCCGCTGGGGCGAAAGTTGTCGTCAATGATTTGGGTGGTTCTGTCACCGGAGGCGATGAAGGCTCAGTCGGGCCAGCCCAAGCGGTCGCCGATGAAATCAAAGCAGCGGGTGGCGAGGCTGTCGCCAATTCTGAATCAGTGACCGATTTCGCCGCCGTCAAAGGCATGATTGAGCAAGCCAAGGATGAGTTTGGTGGCTTGAACGCTATCATCAATCCCGCAGGCATCTTGCGCGACGGCATGTTCCACAAAATGTCTGAGCCCGATTGGGATGCCGTGATCGATGTGCATTTGCGCGGCGCTTATAATGTCACCCGCGCCAGTGTGGAATTGTTCCGCGAACAACAAGATGGGGCCTATGTGCTCTTCACTTCCACCTCCGGCATCATCGGCAATATTGGCCAAGCCAATTATGCCGCCGCCAAAATGGGTGTTGCTGGCCTTTCGCGAATCATCGCGATGGAAGGGGCATTAAAGAACGTTCGCTCCAACGTCATTGCGCCCTTTGCTTGGACGCGCATGATCGCCACCATCCCCGTGAAGGATGAAGCCAGCGCCCAACGGGTCGAGCGTATTCGCACCCGTATGCGCGCCGATCAGGTCGCCACCTTCGCAGTCAGCCTGTGTTCAGCTGCAGCCAGCCATGTAACAGGTCAAATATTCGGCGTACGCGGCAATGAAGTGGTCGTCTTTGACCAACCAAGGCCTGTCCGCTCGGTATCGAGGATTGACGGATGGACACCAGAGACACTGATCGAACATGGACTGCCTGCTTTGAAAGGTGGGTTCATGGGCTTGGAAGCAACAGCCGGCGTCTTCACGTGGGATCCAGTCTAAGCAAGACTGGCCTCACGCTCGCTTTGTGCGGGCTGGTAGCACTAGTCGCCAGCCCCGCCTTTAGCCATGGCGTTCATGCACCCTCGAAAGGTGCGCCCAAGCCGGTTTTGGTGCTGGAGGGGGAGTTTGTGGCCAGCGAGTTGGGTGGTCGCCCGCTCAATCGCGGCGAGGATGCCCCAAAGGCCACCGTGATCTTTTTGCCTGACGATGGTGTTCGTGGCTCAACTGGCTGTAATCGCTTCAACGGGAAGCTCGTGCGGTCGGGCGCACAATCCATGCGCTTTGGACCACTCGGCCTAACCAAGATGGCCTGCATTGGCCCCGCTAAGAATTTAGAAGTCCAGATGTTGGCTGCCTTGCGCGCCACCAATCAGATCAGCAAATTTGGCAGCGAAGTGCGCTTGCTATCGGCCAGTAGTCGCGTACTGGCGCGGCTCCAAACCATTAGCGCTCGGCCAGAGACAGGGCTAAGCCTCTATGGCAAATCCTGGGCCTTGGTTAGCTTGAATGGACAGGCGCTAGATCGCCAAAGCCAGCGCCCGCAAGTTACGTTTGAATCCAATCGCATCAGCGGCTCGACCGGATGCAATCAATTTTCCGGCGTGCACCAGCGCTCGGCAGGAAAATCGCGCTTCATGAATATGATGCAGACCGAGCGGGCTTGCTTGGCTGCAATTGGTGATCCCATGGCCACTGAAGCGGCCTTTATGGCGGCCCTTAGCCAAGTCGATCAGATCAGTTTGACGGGTAACCAGCTCATCCTCAAATCCACCGGATCGCCAGACGTGCTGATCTTTGAAGCGGGCAACTAGCTAGACGTGCCAAGGAGGAATTCGCCCTCCAAACTTCTTGACCATGAAGTCCGCAAATACTTCCAAGCGCTTAGGCTTGCCCCTACCCGGCGGGCTTAAGAGATGCAGTGTCAATTCTGGTGAGCGAAAGTCTTCCAGTGCCCGCTCCAGCCTCCCTGCGCGCAAATCATTACAGACCAAAAAGTCTGGCAGATAAGCCACGCCAAGGCCTTCACGCAGGGATGGCATTTCGATCTCGCCGCCATTGATGGTGATCGGCCCCTGCACCCGCACCCGCAGATCATTGCCCTTCGAGTCTACATAACGCCAGAACGAATGATTGGGCGTGTTGGTGTAGCGAAAGCAGCAATGCATCGCGAGGTCTTCTGGCCTGCGTGGCTTGCCGCGCTCTTGCCAATAAGCGGGGGCTGCAACCGTCAAAAGACGCACAGGCGCTAGCTTGCGCGCCAACAGGCTGGAATCTGGCATGGTACCAATGCGGATTGCCACATCAAAATTGTCCGCCACCATATCGACGGTGCGCTCATCCACGCCAAACTCGAGGCTGATTTCGGGATAGGCGCGGATGAATTCAGGCAAGAGGTCTGCCAGCCATAGGCGCGCAAATGCCTGTGGTGCTGCGATCTTTAAATTGCCACGCGGCACTTCACGGCTTTCACGGGCTTCATCGGCTAAGGCGTCAGCCTCTTCCATGATGCGCTGCGCCCGGGCATAGGCGCGCTGGCCAGCATCAGTGAGCGAAAAGAGGCGTGTCGTGCGGGCAAACAGCAAAACCCCAAGCTTTTGCTCCAGCTCTGCAATCTGCTTTGACACCGTCGCCTTAGACAAATTCAGATCGCGCGCCGCAGCGGTCACGCTAGAACGCTCCGCGACTTTGGCAAAGGTCGTCAATAGATCAAGATCAAGGCTCATCCGCGCCACCATCTACTGACATAAATCCCGAAACAATGGGTTTCATTTCTTCCTAGTATTCGAACAATCCGCTTTCGTCCATAAGGCGTTTCAACATCTGTCGCAACTTTGACGGCGGATTGAAAAAAGGTCTACTCCCATGACGAAAATCGCAATCATCTATCATTCTGGTTATGGCCATACGGCTGTAGTGGCACAACATGTCGCCAAAGGTGTGACCGAGGCCGGCGGTGAAGCCGTGCTGTTGAAGATTGAGTCTGCCGCACAGGATTTCAGCGCGATCTTGGATGAAGCAAGCACGGCAGACGCCATTATCTTCGGCGCACCAACCTATATGGGCGATATCTCAGCGCCCTTGAAAGCCTTTTTTGAGGCGAGTTCCAAAGTCTGGTTCACCTTGGGCTGGAAAGACAAAGTGGCTGGTGGTTTCACCAATTCCTTGAGCTTTGCTGGCGATAAGGGCAATTCCCTAAACTCCATCCTGACCTTGGCCATGCAGCAAGGCATGATCTGGGTGGGCACAGGTCTGGCACCTGGCGCACATAGCAACAGTGATGCAGCCCCTGACGTGGTCAATCGTTTAGGTTATTATGTTGGTGTTGCCACTCAGTCTGACAATGCGGCACCCGACATAACCCCGCCTCCTGGCGACCGCGAATTTGCCCGCCTCTATGGCGTCCGCATCACAGAAATCACACAGAAAATGAAAGGTTGAGTTATGATTGAGAAACGCGAGTTCAACAGTCTGGGCCGCTTTAAGAATAGCTGGCTCAACGCCCGCCATCATTTCTCCTTTGGCCACTATCATGATCCAAAGCGGACCCAATGGGGCACGATCCGGGTGTGGAATGATGACGAGATTGCGCCTGGAACTGGCTTTGATCCCCATGGCCATGCCGACATGGAAATCATCACCTATGTGCGCGAAGGTGCGATCACTCACAAGGACAGCTTGGGCAATGTCGGCCGCACAGAGGCGGGCGACGTTCAAGTCATGAGCGCCGGTACGGGGATCACCCACGCCGAGTACAACATGGAAGATGAGAAGACGACGCTCTTTCAAATCTGGATCTTGCCAGAAAGCGCCGGAGTAGCCCCATCTTGGGGGGCAGCAAAATTCCCCAAAGGTGATCGTTCGGGTCAATTTGTGACCTTGGCCTCGGGCTTTGAAGAAGATGAAGGGGCTTTGCCGATCCGCCAACAAGCCCGGGTCTTGGGTGCGACTTTGAAAGCGGGTGAGAGCGTCACCTATGATCTGGGCGCTGGCCGTCACGCCTATTTGGCCGCGGCTAAGGGCGTCGTCGAACTCAATGGAATTGACCTCTATGAGCGCGATGCCGCCGCCATTTTGGATGAGCCTCTTTTGACCATTAAAGCAATTGTGGACGCCGAACTGGTATTGGTCGACGCACCTTAACACGGCATTGAGGCTAACATGCGAGGCTGGCCGTTCTTCGAAAGCAGGACGGCCAGAATGTTGTTCAACAAGCATCCCTCTCCAAAGCGTACGCGCCGCGGTGTTGACCATAAACCAAGCCCACGACCGATCGGACCGCGACCGAATGGGCCTGACACGCCTTTGATGGAGCCTGCTGCCTTAACCCGCGCCTTACGGCACGCGGCGTGGCGGGATCCTCGGGCTGAGCGCAAGAAATTCACCGAGGTTTATGCCGCAGTTCGCACCTTGGAACGCACTGCCGCTTACGTCGATCAGGCGTTGGAGCGCTTGGCCGAGGTCGCCGAAGCGCTGCGGATTGGTCAGTCGACCGCGCACGATTTGATGCGCGGCCTGCAAGCGGCCCGCATTGAAGAATTGCTCGATAGTCTCGATCGCCTGTCAAAAATGGCTGCAGAGGGTGGATTGAACTTGCTCAATAGTGAGTCAGATAGCCTTTATCTCGACTTTGGGCATGAGGCTTTTCGTTATGTTCTTCCGCCATTTGACCTGCGTCGCGGGCCCAAAGGCCTCAACATCCCCCAGATGAAAGACGGGTTTGAGAATAGCTCTGAAATCCAGTCCATCAGCCAGTCTGTCGCGCTGGCTCAAGTACGGGTGGCGCAATTCGCGGCCCGCCTCAGTCATGATGCGGGGATGTTGGTCCGCATGGCAAAGACTTATGAGGCCGACATCTCGGTTGAGGATGCTGAAAGTCCAAACCTCGAACGCGGCGACTGAGTAACCAGCAAGTTCCACTGAACCGATTGGTTGCTTGGCGCGTAAAGAGCTTTGAAAGGTAATCATCATGCTCAAAGCCCTCCAAAAGGCAGCCGCCCTAACCGCCGTTGCCCTCAGCGTCGCCGGTTGTGCCACGACCGCCGCTGCACCAACTGCCAAAGCGCCACAACAGCTTGTTCTGGAAGATTATTTCAAGGGCAAGACCACCGCTTGGGGCGTATTCCAAGACCGAAATGGTACCCTTATCCGTCAGTTCAAGGTCGACATCGATGGCCAGTGGGATGGCTCTGTCCTTACCCTTGATGAGCGCTTTGATTATGCCGATGGCGTGAAAGAGCAGCGGATCTGGAAAATCAAAAAGACCGGCCCTAATAGCTATGAGGGGACTGCAGGCGATGTCCGCGGTGTCGCGCGTGGCCTGATTCAGGGCAATCAATTGTCATGGGTCTATGATGTTGACTTGAAAGTTGGCGAACGCACCGTTTTGGTGACCTTTGATGACCGAATGTGGCTGCAACCCGACGGCATTTTGATCAATCGGGCGAAAGTGAAAAAGTTCGGGATCGTCTTTGGTGAAGCAACGATCGTGTTTCAACCTGTTAAGCCCTAGTTTGAGGAAGAATGGTGCCAAAAATTCAATGTTGGGCCCCTTGCCGAAACATGATTTTGCCATCATTCTAAGCTGAGTTGGGCCCAACATCAGATCCCGCAAATGGGTTTGACGACGAGGAGAAAGACATGGTGAAGTTGTTTTCGGCCGCTGCACTGCTCTTGGCGATGACATTTGCTTCAGCGGCATCTGCTGATCCGCTTCAAGTCACTGTTACCTATGACGAGAAGGCTCAAAAGAAGATTGAGAAGACCTATGGCGTTCGCGAAAAAGCCGTCATTCAGGACATGCTAGAGCGTAGCTTGCGCGATAGCCTCAATGATCGGGTAGCCCGGGTCGAAGTGGTAATCCATGACTTGACCGCCAATCGCCCGACCTTCAAGGAATTGGGAGATAAGCCAGGTCTATCGATGCAGAGCTTTGGCATTGGCGGCGCAGATGTGTCTGGCAAGGCTTTTGATGCAGCAGGCAATCAGATCGGCCAAGCCAGCTATGATTGGACAGGCGACATCATCTGGGCGGACACGGCTTGGATCTGGTCGGATGCGGATCGGACGCTGTCAGCCTTCGCACGCAAGCTGGCTCAGGCAGTTCCGGGCTAGAGAGCCTTCAAATTAAACTCCATTGGTTGCCATAGAAAAGCGGGGCCTAGACGGGCTCCGCTATTTTTATAGTTGACTGTAGCCCTCCGACCCTCGTTTGTCGTCTTTAGTGTGTCTCTATTTTAAACAGTCGAGCCTCTTCGCTTGCTCTGCTCGACGCAGAGGCGGTCCAAGTTTGGTACATCCGAGCGGTTCAATCCGCTAAAATTGGCCGTGTTGGTTTAGGCAATCACAGAAACGTGAGAATTTACCAATTAGAAACACCAGCTATCTTTACGCAAGGCTGAGTAGGTTGGGCCATTTTTTGCTAGTGAGGTTAAAAACTTTTTCGAAAGAGATTCTCGCGATGTCCAAAGTTAGTCATGTTTCAATTGCATCCCTTGATGGAATTACTGAAACTGAGGAAGCGCTATTCTGTGCCTTTCGCGAAGCGAACTCTGATCTGGCCAGCCCTTATTTTTCCGCTGATTTCTTGAAAGCGATTGCGCCCCATACACCTGGCAGCATGTTGGCGCGTTTTCATGACGGCGAAGAAATTGTTGGCTTCTTCGCTTATCAAAAGCGGGGGCAGAGCTTGCAACCCGCTGGTGCCCCATTGGCGGATTACCATGCGCCAGTTATGAAGGCAGGCTATGCTCCGGACTGGTCGCGCTTATTGGCCGCGGCAGGGGCAAAGCGCCTAGAGTTCAACGGTCTGATTGGTTCTGATGGTTTGGACCCCGCACCAATCGTCAAGCATCGCCAAATTGCAGATGTACCGGATGGCTTTGAAGCTTGGTTCGCCACCCAAAAGGCCCGTGCACCGAAGTATTTTAAAAACTTAGGCCGCTGCACCCGCAATGTCGCCAAGGATTTGCCCGATCTTAAGTTTGAATGGACAGACGTCTCCCCTGCGTTGTTGGACTGGGTCCTTAACTTGAAAATAGACCAATACAAGCGCTCTGGCATGCATAATGTGTTTAGCTGTGGCTGGACCCGCGACCTGCTTTTAGCGCTCGCAGCGCAGAAGACTGGCAGCGCTAGCTTGCGGGCCGGCGTTTATCGTCGTGGAGACGAGTTGGTCGCCGCTGAAATCTGCTTGCTCGAAGGTCAAGATGTGCATTTCTGGTTTCCGGCCTATAACCCGGCCTATAGTCGCTATTCCCCAGGCCTGCTTTTGACCTTCGACATCATCCGTCACACTGCAGGCCTTGGGATGAAGGTATTTGATTTTGGCAGCGGCGGAGAAGCCTATAAGTCGCCTATGACGATTGACGGCCCGCTTTGCTATGAAGGCCAAGTCGGCCAAGCTTTGGCGCTGCCCGTAAAGAACGACCGCTTGCAACGCGCTTGGTTGAGTTTGTGGCGGCGAGCCCACATTGTACGGGCGTGCGAAGTCTCACTTAGAGGCCAAGTGCTTGCTTTCTTGCGATTGCTCGAACGTGCGCAAATCCGTCTTCAAGCGCGCTTAGCTGAGCGCATGCAGGAACCCGCTGCCTAAAAGCCAATTTCAAGGGTACACATTTCGCCCAGCGAAGGCCGGGCGACCGAAACGCGACGCAAATTGGGTAGTGTCGGCTTCAAACGCTCTGCCACCCAAGCACAAATATTCTCAAGTGTTGGCGTCTCTAGGCCTTCGATTTCATTCAAGAAGGAATGATCGAGGACATTGCGCACCTCGCCGATAGCCTTGGCCAGCTCTGCAAAGTCGCGCACCCAATGGTCTTTGCCATCTGCCTCATCCTCAACCGACACGTCCAGACGGAAGGAATGGCCATGCAAACGGCGATAGGGATGGCTTTCATCGCCTTGGTGGAGATGATGGGCGGCGTCAAAAGTTACGCTTTTGGTCAAGAGGCAGCGGGTCACGGGATTCCAAGCATTTTATGTGTTTGCAGGCTCAATCGCCATTGTGGATGGGCAAGACAATAGGCGACCGCAGCTTGGGTGTTTTTATCCGTGTGCGGCCCGTCCATCGGTTGAAGATAATAGTGGTCAAAAGCCAAGGCCTCAAACTGATCTGGCATGGCCAAAGCTTGAGGGTAGACAAGCTTTAGTTCGTGGCCACTGTGCTGAGCCAATGCCGCATTGGCTTTTGGGCTGACGCAGATCCAGTCAAGCCCGTCGGGGGCCGCGATTGTACCATTGGTCTCCACCGCAATCTCAAAGCCCGCCTGATGGAGTGCCGCAATCAAAGGCGCATCAAGCTGCAATAGGGGTTCGCCGCCTGTGCAGACGACATAGGGGCTTCCTTTCTGAAGATCAGGCCAGAGCGAAGCGACGGCCTCGGCCAAGGCTTCTGCCGTCTCAAACTTGCCACCACCTTCGCCATTGGTGCCGACAAAATCTGTGTCGCAGAATTGGCAGACGGCTTCACTGCGGTCCTGCTCACGTCCGCTCCAAAGGTTACAGCCCGCAAAACGCAAGAACACAGCCGGACGGCCTGCTTGGGCCCCCTCGCCTTGCAGGGTGTAGAAACTTTCTTTTACCATATAGGTCATGGTGTCACGCGCGCGCCTAGCATCCCTTGACCATGATGCTGGGCCTGCCATTGCTGCCAGCCTGCGGCCCGAAGCTCGCACGCGGGACAGATGCCACACCCGTAGCCCCAGTCGTGGCGTAACGTACGGTCACCTGTGTAGCAGGTGTGAGAATGTTCGATAGTTAAATCAACCAAAGCTTGGCCACCTAAAGCAAAGGCAAGGTCCCAGGTCTGTGCTTTGGTCAGATACATGAGGGGCGTTGCAAGCTTAAACGAGACGTCCATTCCCAGTGACAAGGCTTGCTCCATCGCATCCAAAGTCGTGCGGCGACAGTCGGGATAGCCAGAGAAATCCGTTTCGCACATGCCGCCAACCAGAACACCCAACCCACGCCGGTAGGCCAATGCACCAGCAAAGGTCAAAAAGACCAGATTGCGACCGGGAACAAACGTCGTCGGCAAGCCAGATTCTGCCATTACGATGGCGGTATCGCGTGTCAGCGCCGTATCCGAAATTTGACCCAAAAGCCCTAAGTCCAAGAGGTGGTCATCGCCCAATTTACTTGCCCAGCCCGGCATAGACGCGCGGATCGCCTCCAAAATCACCAAACGCTGATCCAATTCCACCCGATGCCGCTGGCCGTAATCAAAGCCAATTGTCTCGACGCGGTCATAGCGCGACAACGCCCACGCCAAGCAGGCCGTCGAATCCTGACCGCCTGAAAACAGGACAAGCGCATTTTTGGGCTCAATCACGAGGAGACTTTCACGGAAGCAAAGCGGGGGGGAAGGGATGGCTCCATAGCCTATTTTCCGCGAAACCGAAACAGCTTGAGCGCAGAAGGTTTATTTAGGCCCTTTGCTAAGCATGACTTAGAGCATTTTCCACTTAATGTGCATCATATCCGCAGCTAGCGAAGTAGTTTCGGCACTCTTCTGGTTTGAACATGGTGACGAGGGAGCCGATGATATCCCACAGACCTGATACTGTCCGTTCGCC
>NZ_JBIIYV010000037.1:0-33447 GCF_044346625.1 Aquidulcibacter sp.
CTACCTTGCCCGAACCCGCGATCCACCACCGGGCAATACCGTTATCTGGCGCGGCCTTGCCCGCCTCCACGACATCACAATAGGCCTACAAATCGGCAGACGACGAAGTTGTGGGTAATTGAAAGCCGGCGTGGGCCACGGCGTGGCTCAGGGCGCGGGCTTCAAGTTCCAGGGTGCGAGTTCTTGGACGCGTGACGCTGGCCATGAGGGCAGTTGGGCGAGCAGGTGTGCGAGCTAGGCCTGGGGATCGATGTTTTTGTTCCGATCAAGGTATCGATAAGGGCGGCTGGTCGCAGGGGAGCGATCTGCGGCTTTTTTGCTAAGGCAGGCGCAGCCATCGGTGGGAAAGAAGCTAAACGCGGCCTGTAGCATGAGCATCCAGAGCGGGGGGATAGCATCCCACAGACCAAGACTTAGCCCGTCGGGAAACCAGTCCTTTTATCTTGCTTTCGTGCTTTCCTCATCCTCCACAAGGAAAAGGCTCTGCAAGTCGCCGTCCAAGCGCTGGTCGCGGCCATAGAACACAGCAAATCCGGCGTCGGCACCCTCGATTGCATTCACACCGTCGAGGACACCCAGCACGTTGGAGACGGTATCAACGCTTACCTGACGAACGACCTCGAAGAAGACAGCTCGCTGCTGTTCCGAGAGCGAAGCAAAAAACGCAAGGGCGCGCTGCCAATATGGATCGGTCGCATCGCTGAGGGGGGTGTGAGTAAAGAGTTCGCGGTAAGCCGCGACGTTTTCGTTCACGACCTCACGCATTAGGCCGGTAGCCAAGTCTTTGGGTTTCACTTCAGTTCCCTTTAATGAAGGACTGGGGATAGGCGGTTTTATTACTTTGGACAAGCTGCTGAAGCTGCGCATTCGGGATGTCGGGATATACTCGACGCAGCTCCATAATGTCACGCGCAAGTACTGCTCGGGGCGTTTCCAACCCGGCTGTGCTTCGCGATACGATCCCCCTTGGACCACGGATCGTATGCCCAACTTTCGGCACCAAGATCGCAGGCGCCGTTAGCGGATCATAGTCAGGAATCATCCTGCCCATCAGCGCCTTTTGGCCTACGTGGTGAGCGTCTAGGCCTGGAACCGTGCCCTTAATTTCATCATAAGCACCGACCCGGTAAAGCCCACTATCGGACCCCACGTTGTCGATGGTCGAGAACATTCGGGGCGCTGCCCTCTCTGCGGCAACAGCATTAGGTGGCTGCACCGACCCCGGCCACATGACACCGGGCTGGCCTACCACATTGAGGTTTGGTCCATTGGTTAGGGTGATAGGTGAACCATTAGGCATTAGACTTGGAGCATTGACTGGGACCTGAAGGGCGGCCTTATTGACCCCAATATTGGCGCGTATTGCTGCTGCAGCGCCATCGCCCGCATAGGGAACAATCGCAACTCCCGCTATGGCAATATTGGCAAGGGTTGGTTTCTCAAAGGCATCGCGGATCGCGATTCCATCGCCAATCCCTGGCAACGAACTGGACAAGGTGCCAAATGCAAACCTAGCACTTTGCTTGGAAATCGCGTTTTGCCTTTGCTGATTCAAGAAATAAGCTTCTCGCGCAGTTGGCAGACGACCAGCTGGTATAACGATCGAAGGCGGAGTTGGCGCGAATGTGTTGCCAATCGTTATGGCTGCATCGATCATTGCGTCCCACGCTTGGTCGATTTTCGACTTAGCGCGTTGTCGATCAGCCCGCACGATTATCGTTTCCACGGGCCTTTCGGGAGCAATACTGAGGCTCATTCCCCAAGGGAACGGCGAAGCGATGCCATTTTGCTTGATGAAACACGTCAGATCGAAAGAGCTAGACTGGGCTCCAGCTACTTCAGTAGTGGCGGGTGTCGAAGCTGAGTCGGGATTACCAAATAAGCTATCAACCAACAGGTTGCCGACCACAGAGGGCAGAGCGGCGCGGATATTGTCGCCAAAATCTGTCCCCTCCAGCACAGTTCGGGTTGCAGCATTTGCAACCGCGGTTGCAGCTGAAATGACCCCTTTTGCAACTTTTTCAGAAGCCTGTGACAATAAGGAGCTCGTGCCGACGAGACGTCCAACACCTGCCCCTACACCAGCCGCCGCCACAGCAGCCCAGCTGAACTTATCCTGCAAGCCTAGGGTAACTCCAATGGCTTGTGAGGCAGCACTCTTGACCATGGTGCGCGCGACATTGGACAAGATATCTTTGCCGCCAACCCCGAACTTCCCAGCGCCTCCAATGCCGCCGCTAATGAAGGCCATCCCGACCTCTTTCCAGCTGAACTTATCTTGAATACCTGTGGCCACGCCGACTGCTTGGCTGACGATGGAACCCGCGACAGCAGTAAGCCCGCCGGCCACAAAGCCGCCTATCCCACCGGTAACTACAGCGCCACTGCTAATCATGCCGGCCGTAATCGTGCCGGTGGCCGCTGCGCCTGTTGCTGCGACAGTCGCGCCGCCGAACACATTCGATGCCCAAGCTCCGATCTGTGGTCCAAGATAAACTGCAACCGCAATCGCAATCACCACCAGCAATATTTGTCCAACCACCCCACACTTCTGCTTCTTCGGTGGGGCGGCTTGGGGGGAGGTGGGGTTGACGTCGCCGAGGGTGTCGGCGGGATCAGTCGGGGTGATGGTGGCGGCGTTATAGGTGTTGCGGACGACGCCTGCTGGAATGCGCAGGGTTTGGCCGGCTGATAGGGCCGCATCGCCCGACAGGCCATTGGCTTGGGCGAGCTTATACCAAAGACCGCTATCGCCCCACAGGCTGGCGGCGACGGCTTGCAAGGTTTCGCCCCCGCGCGCCGTGATCGTGCCAGCGGCCGAGCCCTGATTATAGCTGGAAATGCCCTCTAGGCGTGAACCAAAGTCGGCCTCTGGCGTGCCGCCGGTCCTACCAAACTCAAACGCGCCTTGGCCTGCTTGGGCCTGGCGTTGGGTGATGCTGGAGATATAGGAATTATACAAGGTGCCATCATTGCCAACCTTGCCCATTTCTTTCCCGGCATAGCGATACCAATATTCAGCAGGGGCACCGCCCCCTGTGCCACTGGCACTCTCCCAGCGCTTAACCACTTCGCCCATCAAATTGGTGGCATAATTGACCGTGCGCGAACGACCATCACTGATCGACGCTTGGGTCATCACCGCTTGGCCCGCAACATGATTATAGCTGAACCACGTATTGCCAGCCGGGCTGCCTGTTTGGGTGTGATTGATGCTTTGCTGAACCGCGCCTTGATACCACGCATAAGTGTAGGTGGTGGTGCTGTTGGAGTGGTTGGACCAGTTTTTGTGTGAGTTTGAGGTCACACTCATAATCTGGCCTAGGGCATAGGCCCCACCCTGCCACGTGCCACCATAATCATAATTGGTGGTGGTGCGGACGATGTCATTGCCTTGGCGGGTCTCCGAATAGGTCGACGAGACCCTGCCCGCCGCGTCATAGGACGTGGTTTGGTCATAGGCCATCGTCCAGCTGTCCGGGGCGGTGTAGTCGATCTGGCGGGTTTGGCGGCCCGCCACGTCATAATAAATCAAGGCAACGACACCGCCGGGCCCTGTTGGGGTGGGCGTGCCATAATTGCCCGAAACTTGGCGCACTTCTGTCAGGCGGCCGCCCGCATCATAGGCATAATCTTCCCGGAATGCGGCGGTGAAGCTGACATAATAGCCACCGGGATAACCGCCGGGCTCAATATAATAATAGTTCTCATAGCCATTGTAGGCATTTGGATCGACCCAATTGGGATCATAATAATTCCAATCGACGATCCATTGCGACCCGGTATAGGAGCGCAGAGTGAAGGCCCGGTCGCCTTGGGCATTGTAGAAAATGTCGGTGCCCGAATGGCCGCGCACAATTTGGCCGTTTTGTAATTGGCCCTTATCGGTCACGACACGGTTCATTTCATCATAGCGATACCAATGATCGTGATTGACCTGTACGGTTGGGGAACCAGCATTATTCAGTGACCAGTTGGCACCCCATGTGCGGCGTACATTGCCCGCCGCGTCATAACGGTAATAGGTGTGTGCGCCCGCAACAAACCCGCCATGCTCTTGCCAGAGCGTGATGCGACCCAAGGCATCATATTGGGCACTCTGGTTCTCATGCGTCTCATTGACGTTGTTGATCGTGTACCAAGTCCCATAACCATAATCATTGGCGATGGCTTCTTGACCGGTTCGGTAGGTGCCTTGATGGGTGACATTGCCGGTCGCATCATAATGGTACCAAGTCTCGCGGCGGGCTGTATGGGCACCCTCATAGCTCCAAGAGGTGAAATCCACATATTGGCTGCGCATCTTACCGGTGTTCAGCCACGTGAAATACATCGGCGTACCACCGTTTCGCATGGTCATGCGGCCCGCAAGGTCGTAATGGGTGGCTGAGTGATTGCCACCCATATCAATCGTATACGTGGTGCGGCCGAACAAATCGGTGGATTCTTGATTGGTGCGGCCATTGGCGTAAGTGGTCGTCTTCGTCCACCCACCCATATGGCCCATGCCATGGGTCACAAAATTACTGATGAACTGATAGCTGGTCCAAGTATGGTCTCCGCCCATCGCATTTTGCAGGACGATACGGCCTTGTGCGTCATAACCGATGAAGCTACGTGCCTCCCAGGGCTGGATTGAGCTCCAGCGCTCATAAACTTGGCCGATGCTGTCATAGGCCTGCCATTGCCACATACCAGCTTGTTCAGTAGCCGTCAGACGGCCCATCTGGTCATAGGACATATTGGTGATGCGGCCGCGATTATTAACCACGCGCAGATCGCCATGCATGTCATAGGTGCGTGCTTCGCTGGTGCCATCCGCATAGAGCGTATTGGTAATCAGCGCCTCTTTGCCATCATAACCCGTGCCACCAAACAACGTATAGCGGGTGAGGTTACCATTGGCGTCACGCTGGCCGACGAGGCGGCCGGAGGCATCATAATAGCGATGCTCAGTCGGTCTCGCCCAGCTTTCAGAGCCATTTTCATGGGCGATGGTGACGTGGGGGCTCTCGACCTTAATCTGGCGACCCATGGTGTTATAGGTATAGTCGATCCGATTGCCGCGTGCGTCCTGCTCCCAAGCCACTTCGCCAAAGGCGGTGTAGCCGCGGTGCGTATGCACATGCTGGCGGAAATTTGAGTTCATTTCACGCTGCGGCTCAATCACTTCAACCGCCAAGCCCCGGCCATCAAAACGGGTGATGGTAGCGGTCACGCCATCGACGAAATTGTGGCGCATCGCGTTGCGATCCCCGCCCCAACGATCCATGACCCAATCGAGGCTTTGACCGCGAATATCCATGCCTTCGGAGGCGATCATCAAGGTCTGATTGCCGCGGCCGTCATAGACAAAATAGCGCTCTACCCCATCGCCTGCATTGCTGCGGAACAGACGCCCTGCATTGTCGTAGGCAAATTTCTCGGTGTAGACATTGTTGATCCCGCGCTGCTCCACATCGCCATAGGCGTTGTAGGTCATCATGGACGTATCCAGGTCACCTTCAGCGATGCGGCGTGACCAGCTAGACCCATTCCATTTGGCCATGCCGGTCGCACTAACGCGGCCGTCAGCATCATAATCGGTAGCGATCGCTTCATAGACACCGCCGACCCAATGCTGGTGGCGCCAATATTCTTGGCGGGTCACGCGACCTGCGGCGTCATGCACAAACTTGCGTTGGTTCCCGGTTGAATCGGTCGAAACTTCGAGCAAGCCGCCTTTGCTATAGGTGTAAGTGGTTGTGCGGCCAGCCGTCCCGCCCCAGCCCCACTTATGCGTGCGGACAAGATTTCCAAGGCCGTCATAAAGGTAGGTGAGCCCGATATTGCCAGAGCCATCAAGCGTATTGACGGCACCGTTGTGCTGCTGGATTAAGCGCCCAAAACTGTCATAAGTGTTATAGGACCAGTCGCCGGTGGCTTCATAATGGTGAGTAACCTGGCCAAGCCCATTGTAATAATAATAGATGGTAGAGCTGCCCATGGCCTGGTTTCCATGGAAGTCATGCACCAGAACATTATGGCGGCACAACCACATTCTTCGGCCCATTTTGTCATAGCCAAAGGAAGTTACCCGGTCATCTAGGGTATGATGGACATTCCAAGTCGAAACCGCTTGGCGGCGCTCAGTTAAAACATTACCATTGGCATCGTGCGTCCAATCGGTCCGGAACGCACCTTGGTCGACTTCAGCGGTCTTGCGCCCGAGCTTGTCATACCAAGCATGCACATGATGACCGTCCGCGTCCGTGGTGCGGGTGACATTGCCCATCGCGTCATATTGATAGCTAACGACCAGCTCACGCCATTGAACCGATAAGGTGTCGCCATTCATCTGGGCCGTATGGACCGGCCCAGTGCGAGTCTCGATTACGCGGTTCAGATTGTCATAGATATAACGGACAGAGCGGAAGTTGTTGCCGCCAGCTGGAGGCATTCCGCGCGCGTTCGCCGGGACACCGACCCGGTCACCATAGACGCGTGTTTCGCTTAGGGTACCATCAGCGCCATAGAAATAGCGCGTGAGCGTACCACCATTGCTAATTTCGTGGGTGACTTGGTTCGAAAGATTGTACCAACGCAGGGTGCGCTTGCCGTCGGGTGCGGTAATCTGGGTGACATTGCCCCGGCGGTCATATTGGTAAGTCTCAACCGGCTGGATGACACTGCCATTGTCCGTGCCATTAGCAACCACCAAACGCGCATCGCTCTTCTTAGCAATCAAGCGGTTGCCCGCATCATACTCATACCAAGTATTGCGCTCTTCAGCGAAGCCCGCGGCTTCTGCCTTGCGGGTCATATTTCCGCGGCTGTCATATTCAAAATTATTGTGAATATGCCATGACTTGCGATTACCGGCGCTATCAAATGTATCGATATTGAGCTGTTCTTGGGTCAGAAGCCCGCGTTTATCATATTGATAATGGGTCCAGCCACCGAGCTTGTTGCGCATGGCGCTGCGCTGACCAAACGAATTGTACTGGTAAAGCTCTTGATGGCCCTCCGCATCGGTCATCGCCGTGACGCGGCCAAGCTTGTCATATTGATACTGGGTGGTCGCGTCGAGGCCATGATCACTCACGGAAGGCTGCTGCCCATTGCCGCCGACGCCGTTGGCCCGGTTCATAAAGCGTTTGACGGACGCTACTTCCCCAAAACCATTATATTCGGTGCGGGACAAATAGCCCTCGGCATCCAGATTGGCGATCACGCGCCCCGTACGGTCATAATAGGTGTAGCTATCATGGCCACGCGCGTCGCGGGTGCGGCGCTGTTGGCCAGCCGCATCATAGTGATATTCAGTGATGCCATTATTACCATCGGTAATGCGAGAGACACGCCCGGCCCGGTCATATTCATATCGCGTATAGACTGAATCAGGATCATGAATGGATATGACCTGGCCTAAACCATTGTAGCTATAATTCTTCTTCCAAATCCAACTTCCAGGCCCAGATCCAGTTCTGCCATTAGTGCCGCTGGACCAAATTGCGCCTTGATTGTTCGATGGTGTACCCCGGTATAGGACGAAGTTTCCATCGTCTTGGATCGCCATGAAAGTTGGACCACTGGCAGTCCCAGCCGTACTTGTGGACCAAATCGCAACCGGTCCATGGCCCGCTTGATGACGGTAGACTACCAAGTTGCCATCGGTCTGGGCATCCAATGAATAGGTCGCGCCAATCACACTGTCCCGGACGCCATTTGACCAGATTAAGTTGGCATTATGATAGATCTGCAGCTCACCCTGAGCCGAGACGCCCATCTGGTAAGCCCAATTTGGCGATATCAAACGATGATTAGAGTTCAACTTGTTTGTGGAGCTATTTCCGTGCCAGCTGTAGGTCTCTAGCTCGTTATTAGCGATAAGTTCATGCTTCAAGCGCCCGGCTTGATCATAGATATAATGAATTCGGCTTTCGCCATCCTGCCAAGCGGCAGTTATGAGATATGCCTTCAAACCATTCTGAAAATAGCCGTACCAAGTCCGGTTTCCGTTTTCATCAAAGGTTTCAATCTCGCGACCAAGACCGTCATAGCCAAAGTAGCGATCAACCGCGGCACCCTTATTGGTGTCCCAAATCTGCTGGAGACTCCACCAATCTTCAACAGGCACTTTATTGGCAAAGCGCTGCTGATAGGTAACGCGTCCTTCAGTGTCGTGATGGTACATTGTAACGAAATTTTCCGCGTCCGCCACAGCACGCAAGTCACCACGCGCGTTATAGTAGTTGCGTTCAACCCGCGCTGAGCCAATCCGCGCATCGGTCCACACAGCCAGATTTGCCGCCCATTGAGAGTCGTTGCCCATGGCATTCATGTCGACGGTTTCGGCATAACGCGCGGTACGTAGGAGTCGGCCTGCTTGGTCGTAGATCATTCGTGCGACTTGGCCGCCATCATCTACCGCATAAGAGAGTTGGCCTTTTTCATTATAGACATTCCAGCTGTTGCGATTATTCGCGTTACCAACATGTTGCTCCATGTGGGCCTGAACAGAGGCATGGGAAAAATCAGTTACGCCGCTTGGGAAGGCCACTGCATGTTGGATAATCCGTCTTGGCTTGCCAGCCGAGTACCATTGGGTGCCTTGCCAATACCGATACTCCGTGACGCGCCCTGCGCCATCGATCTCATAACGAAGCTGGTCCTGCCCGTCATAGACCCAGCGCGAAGTCACATCGAGGGAGGCATCCTTCGGAACCGTATTGAAAATCTGGTCTAACGTGCCATGAACCCGTGTCCAGTTATCGTCAGCGGCGAAATTCACATAACGATGCTCTGCAATCTTTCGACCTTTGCCGTCATATTCAATGCGCGTGAGGCCACCATCTGGTGCCAAACTTCCGATTAAGAGGCCATCGCCGTCATAAAAACTTCTGGTAAGTGTATCGAGGGCATGCCAGCTAGGGGTATAGGCTACAGGCAAACCACCTGCCATATAGGATTGGATCGTCGCAGCCGGGACTGGATTGCCGTAGCCAAAAGTCCTAATCAGTCGGCCAGCATTGTCATACTCATAGCGCGTCGTTGAACCATCACCCATAATGGTTTGCACAACCCGACCTGCCTGATCATAAACCTTCCATTCCCAAATGTCGTAGGGATGAGCGGGCGGCCGCATCTGACTGATTTCAAGTTCAGCATTGGGATCATTCAAGGTACCAAGCTGGCCTGCAGCCCAATGGGTATAGCGCGCCGTTGCGACAACTCTGCCGGCGTCATCATAGCGATATTCCACCATGCTGCCTTCGCCACCAATATCAGCAACTTTCCGGCCGGCACGATCCCACACATGATACATCGACCGCCCGGTAGAATCCACGCTGCGGCGTAAATTTCCAGCATGGTCATAAAGGAAAGTGTCAGTCCCACCATTAACGTACCAGCCAGCGTCGGTTTCGGAGATTAGCTGTCCAAGTTTGTTGTAGACTGAAGCTGTCGTGCCACTCGCAGCATTAGTAACCGTTGTGGTGGTCGCTGCATCATTGAATGCAATGGTGGTTTGACCCGAACTCGGATCGATTTTGACGACAACACGGCCAAGGCCATCATAAACATAATGCGAGGTGTTTTCTGGAGCCGTCCATTCTTGGATTACACGACCCGAATGATCGCGGATGAAAAAGCTATGACTATAGCCTTCGGTATTGTTCCACCATCCAGCTATCGCTAACGGCATGCCCCAGCGAACAATCTCTGACACATCTCCCCGAGCATCATAGCGAAATTCTTCAAATGTCGTTCGGTCGTAACTTATCCCCGCCGTGGCGATCCAGTTATATAAGTCAGTGGCGGTCGGAACATGCGTCGACCCTGGCATGTACTGATAGCCAGAAAAGCCACGTTTCCAATTCAGCAATCCATTGGAGTAATAGCCATACTGGGTGACGCGCCCCTCGGAGGTGACTTCAAACTCCAGGCGGCCGGCACTATTATAAACCAGACGCTTTGTGAGTTGCTCTGTGGGACCATTTGACCGTGTTCCCCAGGACCGCTCAGCGACAAGGCGATTGGCGCTGTCATAATCATATACAGTGCCGCGGCCAGTCGCATCGGTCGTCGAGGTGGTGTTACCACGGGCGTCATAGGCAAACGTGGTCACACCTCCAGTAGCATTGGTTGTGGAAATCAGATTTCCGTCACCGTCATACTGAAACGTTGTCGTTGGTCGACTTGCCCCATTAACTGGCTCTGGCGCGAGAAGTGCGGTCAGCTGCCCAGCACCATTGTGATTTAGAACTGTCCGATTGCCGCGTGGGTCAATGATGTGGGTGCTATCGCCATGATACTCGAGACGGGTTTCACGATAGCTGCCATCCCCAGCATGATTGTGAATCCAACTAATTCGCCCAGCGCCATCGTATCCAAACGAATTCCACGACCCATCGGTCTGACCAATCGCCGCGATTTGGCGTGACGAGCCATAATAATGGTAGGTCGTCACATAGGTACCACCGCCCTGGCCATCGCTTCGGGTCAGATTGACATGGACGTGCTGCAGGCGGGCCAAAGTGTCATAGCTATATTGGGTCGAGGTGCGCTGCTGGTTCTGGCCAGTCTGCGTATTGAAAAAGCCAGTCACGATCTGAGATAAATTGTTGCCAGCCCAGTCATAACGGATCCAGCCACCGTCAGAGGTCGTTGTCTGATACAAGCGTCCATCGGCGTGATAGGCGTAAGTCAGCGTGCTGCCATCAATGTCGATCTGCTGGTGCATACGCCACGTGCCGCCACCAAAATCATTATAAGTCTCACGCTTGTTTGAGCCGCCTTCAATCCAAGTCCATTGGTTGCCATTGAATTGCAGCTCGTCATGGGCTCCGCCACCGTCCGTGGTCCAATAAGACCAACGCCCTGCCCGCGCACTGTAGGTGTAGGTCACATCTGAGCCATCCGCGGAAATCCGCCGAATGGTGGAACCCACCGTATTTACCCCACCCACAAGACCCAATATCCGGCGATCGTCATGGATGCGCCAATGGTCACCACTTTCTTCAATCGCGCCCAAGCTATTATAGGTCCGCCCCATCGAGGCATCGAGGCCACGCCCGACCAGAAACTCGTCCTGACGCGAGATAACAAGATTGCCCGTGCGCGCATTGACCGAAACCGCGTCACCTCCGCGGCCCACCAATCCACCGCCAATTAGGCCCGCTGACCCCAATGCTGCCGCAGAGCCGCGCTCAAGACCTGCTCCAAGACCCGTGAAAAAGGCAACCATCTCACATCCCCGTCTCAATCGGCGGGTGTTTCTTGCCTCAGTCACTCTTTAGGAACTTCAGCAAGGAAACACCAAGTATCGAGTAAGTGATCGACGGATTTCGGAGAAAGTTTAGCGCGCGCGTCGTTTTTTTTAAAACTAAATTCGGTGATAGCTCCCGGCCTTACACTTCAATCCAATGGCGTATTCAGCCTAGGTTTTAAGGACGGCAACGCCGGTTTTGAGCTTCCCTTGCCCACTGCCGAATGCGGTTGCGAGCCATGACTGCAGGTTGTAGCCTTTAAGTATTAATTTACTAAGGTTAGCGGGCCAATTAGCTCCCAAAACATGCCATTAAGGATCTTACATGGGCTCAGACTCCTTTATGTTCCTCATGAACGAAATGCTCTGGGTCGCCGCGCTGGTGGCAGCGCCAATCCTCATATCTACCTTGGTGGTCGGCGTCCTGATCAGTGTGATTCAAGTCGCCACGCAGATCCAGGAAATGACGATTAGCTATGTGCCAAAGCTTGCCGTAGCCGCTTTAATCCTAATTCTTCTAGGTGGCTGGATGATGGGTCGCATCGGCGAATTTGCCCGACAATCCTATGCCTCTATCTCCACCATCCGATAGGCATCTCACCTCGATGTTGCCGCCCCTTTTGCCCCTTTCTCTTCAATTCCTGGCTTTTGTCTTTTGACCGACTTTGTGGCCTTTGCTGAAGCGACCTTGCTGTGCAGCTTGCGTCTGGGGCCAAGTCTCGCAGGCGCAGGACCTTTTGGATTAATCCGCATCCCCACAACCGTCCGTGTTTTTTTAGCACTTGGGATTGCAGGGGCCATGATGGGTGCAAATCCAGATCAAGTGGCGAATTTTGCTATTAAGGACGGCAACTTTCTCTTGGCCGCCCCGGGCGAGCTCTTTATCGGCGTCCTAATCGCCCTCGCCTTGCATCTCGCATTTAGCGCCGTTCAATTTGCTGGACGCATGGTTGACCTCCAAGCAGGCTTTGGGATGGCCCTACTCGCCGACCCTAATTTACGCGGGCAAATGCCACTGGTCGGCTCCCTCATGGCCTATGCGTGTGCCGTCGTGTTCTTTTCGACAAGTGGACCAGCCGATCTTCTAGCCATATTCGCGCGAAGCTTAGAAGCCCTGCCGCTTGGGTCCGCATTTGCCCCCCCAGGGCCTGAAGCCATTTTGAGCCTCTGGAGTGCCGTCACACTCCTCTCCTTGGGACTGTCTGGCCTTTTGCTTCTGGTCTTATTCCTGATCGACATCTCCATTGGCCTGATGTCACGAACCTTGCCACAAATGAATGTGCTCATGCTTGGCTTTCAGGTCAAAACGCTGGCCGTTCTCATTCTTCTGCCGCTAACGATTCCAACCGCAAGTGCCCTTTATCTGCGTATCATTCGCCTAACCTTTGAAACCACAGCAACTTGGTTTGGAGGCTAAAGAATGGCTCAGCAGGGGGTGGAAGAAAATAAAACTGAAGAAGCAACGCCACACAAACTCATCAAGGCGAGAGAGCGCGGCCAAGTGGCTCGCGGGACCGACCTTGGCTTCTTCTCGACAATGCTCGCTAGCGCGGCCCTTTTGTTGATTTTCGGCACGCATCTAAGCACCTTGTTACGCAATGCGATGGCCCAAGCGCTACTCTCTATTCCTGCCGCGAGTGGTACCTCTCAAACAGTCTCCATTCTCGTCGCCCAAGTCTCCGGCCCATCCATTCAAATCGTCTTGCTCGTTGGATTTGGCGCGGCGCTCTTTGTTGCTTTGCTCGAAGTCGTGCAATTGCGCGGCCTGATCTTCAGCACGCACCCACTAAAGCCCGACTTTAGTCGCCTCAATCCCATGCAAGGCCTAAAGCGGCTATTCTCCGTCCGCATGCTCAAAGAGACACTCAAAGCCATCGCAAAGCTCGGCCTCTATGCAGGCTTCAGTGGGCTCGCCATTATCTTGTTCGTATCAGGTGGCCACCTCCAAGTGGGCGGTGCCGAACTGGGGCAAGCCATGTATGATGGACTGCTTACCTTGATCACTGTCTTTGCCGCCCTCGCCCTTTTGTTTACCGCGATTGACCAAATCATCGCTCGGAGCGAATTTGCCAAAGAAATGCGGATGAGCCGTAGCGAATTTGAAAGGGAACACAAGGAACATGAAGGTGAGCCACGCCAAAAGCAAAAAAGACGGCAGCTTCATGCCGAGTACGCCAAACAGACACGCCAATTAGAAGGCCTTCCAGGTTCTGACCTCTTGATCGTCAACCCACAACATATCGCTGTCGCACTCGCCTATGATCCAAGCGTCATGGAGGCACCTAAAATTGCCGCCTTTGGCCGCAATCACTTTGCTCTCTTGCTCAAAGAACGCGCCGCCGTGCTTGGCATTCCAATCATCACAGACCCTGCACTGGCTCGCGCACTTTATGCTGGAGCCGAAGTAGGTCAATCCATTCATCAAGCCCAATTTATTCCCGTCGCGCACCATTATCTGCGCCAGCGCGAACAAAAAAATAATCCGGAGCCAACCCATGTTCACTAGCTTTTTTGCCCGCAATCGAGAGCTAGCGCTTGTTGTGTTGATGCTCATGATTCTGACGGTTCTGTTCGCGCCCATCCCGACGGCCGTTCTGGATTTAGCCCTCATCATGAATTTTGGGCTTAGCCTCGCGATCCTTCTCTTGACTTTCTATGTCGCAAAGCCGGTCGACTTTTCGACGTTTCCGTCCTTGCTTCTCATCGCAACCCTCTTTCGCCTTGCTATTAACATCGCCTCGACACGCCTGATTTTGACGGGAGGCGACGCTGGCGAAGTCATCGCGGCTATTGGTACTTTCTCCATTTCCGGCAATTTCGTGGTCGGGCTTGTGGTGTTCTTTATCCTCGTGGTGGTGCAATTCATCGTCGTAACATCCGGAGCTCAACGCGTCTCAGAAGTGGCCGCACGCTTTACCCTCGATTCCATGCCAGGTCAGCAAATGAGCATTGATGCGGACTTGAACATGGGCCTGATCACTCAAGAAGAAGCCGTTAAGCGGCGCCGCAATCTCGAAAAAGAAGCCTCCTTCTATGGCTCTATGGATGGCGCAAGTAAATTTGTGAAAGGCGATGCCATCGCAGGCATCATTATCGTTTTCATCAACATCATTGCAGGATGCATTATTGGCGTCGTCAGTATGGATATGACCTGGGGCGAGGCGGTGCAAACCTTCTCGCTTCTAACTGTCGGCGATGGCATCGCAACTCAAATCCCTGCCTTGGTCATTGCAGTCGCCACCGGCATTATTGTCACCCGGTCCTCTTCAGACCGCGATTTGAGTACAGAGGTCTTTGCCCAGCTCCTCTCCGCCCCTAAAGCCCTCTTGGCTGTTTGTGGCATATTGACTGCCATGCTGATGCTACCAGGCATGCCAAAGTGGCCACTCATTGTCATTGGGGGTTTAGCTGCGATCCTCATTTTCAATTGGCAGCGACTAGTACCCTCAGAGGCCAGTCTGGCACCCAAGATCGACCCACCAGATTCTGTCAGCGTCGGCGCAGAGAAATTTCCTGCTATCGCCGTGCATTTTGGTCCGGCAATTTCAGATGCCTGGAAAGACCTCAATGTCGTCATTCTCGAACGCATCGAAAATCTTCGGGACGCCCAAGAACGCGATCTTGGCCTCGCGTTTCCCGCTGTCAGCTTGCGAGACGGGGCTGGTCTAGGGACCTATGAATATGAAATCCGCTTGCTTGGAACACGTTATGCCCAAGGTGAGGTTCGGCCCGACCAGATACTCGCCCTGAGAACTGACGCAGATGCTGTGCAAAAGACGCTCGGCGGCATGCCAGGGATTGATCCAGCTTTTGGTCTTGCAGGAGAATGGATTTCAAAACCCAATGATGGAAAGCTCGCCAATTTGCCGGTTGGCTGGACCGAAGTTGACCCCATCACTGTTTTCATCACCCATTTAGGCGAAGTCCTGCGGGCCGAAGCCCCTGTACTTCTGACGCGTGCCGCCACAGTCAGGCTGCTTGAACGCGTTCGTGGCGATCAGCCGGGTCTGGTTGAAGAACTCATCCCCACGCTCATGGCTGTCAGCGATGTTCAGAAGGTACTTCAACTGTTGGTCAGCGAAGGCGTAAAAGTCTCAAATATTGAGCTCATAGTGGAACATCTTGTTGATTTGGCTCGTACCGAAAAAGACGCCGCCAATCTCGTCGAAGGCCTACGCCAACGTCTTGCCCTCTCCATCTGCAACGCCCTAAGGGGTCGCAATAAGGACTTGGCAGTTCTTACTTTAGAACCGCGCTTGGAGAACCAAATTGGGATGTCGCTAGCGCAAACTGGTCGCCGTGAAGGCCTACCCTTTGATGCTCGCCTAGCCGAAACACTACTCCGACGCCTTTCGGAAGAAAGCGCAAAAATGTCGAAAGCCGGTCGTGCCCCTGTCCTGTTGTGTAGTAGCGAGTTGCGCCGACCCATCCGCGCCGTGATGAAGCGCGCAGCCCCAAAGCTTGCGATCATTTCGGTAGCTGAGATCCCGCAAAACATCGAATTGACGGCCTTTGGCGTGGTCAACGCTGATCCGGAACAACGTCAAAGCCCAATTCAATCCACCCAAACTACGGCCCAAGCCGCTTCAGGCCAAGGGTCCTCCACACCGACGCCATTCTCGGGAGAAGCGCTCGCATGAGCCAGTCTGACCGCACCCAACTCGAACAACTTCTAGGCTATCTCAAAGTCGACCCTCAAAATGTCGCACTCCTGGAAGATACAGCGCAAGCTGCAGCCATGTGTCATGATGTACCAACAACCAGCGCCATGGTTGAGCGCTTGAAAGCCTTAGGGCCCCTATCACCAGCCATGCGCGCCCTTGAAGGCCGCTTGCTCATGGGCTCGGGCCGCTTTGATGAGGCCGTGCACCTCTACCGAGGTCTGCTTGAACAATTGCCAGATGATACCGGCGCGAAATCATCCTTGGCTTGGGCGCTTGTGCAAATTGGGCAGAATAAAGCTGCCCTTATTCATTTGGATGAAGACACTGTCGCTGTCTGGCCACAAGCCGCCGAGCTTCGGCTCAGGCTGTTGCATAGCACCGGCGCTTTTGAGCAAGCCGAAGCTGAACTAAATAGTCTCCTTACCTTTCATCCCAAACACGAAGGCCTCTTAGCAGCTGCTAGCGTGTTGGCCATTGATCTTGAAAATCCTGAAGTCGCCCGCGACCTTGCCCTTCGGGCGGGCGACCAGCCAGATGCCCATGCAACACTCGGCCTTTTAAGTTTGGATGGTGCCGAGATTGAAACAGCGGAGGGTCAATTCGATCGCGCCTTGCAACAAAAACCAGATCTGGCTCGCGCTTGGATTGGCAAAGGCCTTGTTGCGATGGCGCGTAACACGCCCCAAGAAGCCCTAAAACCCCTGCAGCGCGGCGCTGAGATATTCGGCGATCATTTGGGAAGTTGGATCGCCCTTGGCTGGGCTGAACTCCTCAGCGGCGATCAAGCCGGCGCAGAACGAACTTTCCACCACGCTCTCGACCTCGACCGAAATTTTGCTGAATCGCACGGGTCACTGGCCGTGATTGAAGCACTCAAAGGCAATTTTGACACCGCCCGCCGAGGCGTTGAGACCGCCATGCGACTGGATTCGAGCTCATTTGCAGCCGTATTTGCCTCTGTCCTGATCGCTTCAGCCCAAGGCAAAGAAGATGCCGCGCAAAGAATTTTTGATCGGGCACTCGACACACCCATTCAAGCAGATGGACCAAGCCTACGAGACATGATTTCCCAATTTGCCCGAAGCTCCTAGATAAAGGCCGTCGCCATGGGTTTACTTCGCGTCGCGCAACTCGTTCAAAGTTGCTTGCAACAAATCATGGGCGTCGGTGTCCGCTTTGATCTGCTCATAAATTTTATCAATAATCGACTGAAACTGTGGATCGCTTGCGACCCGTGGGCCAAAATGATCAGCCAAAATACCAGCCAAGAGCAGGTGACCCGCCTCCCGATCCGATAGGCCTTGCGTTTCAAGGAGCGCACGGGCACGGCGAAGCGGTCGGGGGCCCCGCTCGGTACTGGGCTGTTGAACCCGAAGCCCGCCATGGCCCTTCAGCTTGGCTGACAAGAGACGAATGAGCTGCTCTTGAGGGCTAATTCGAACCATGACGTCAGACCCAAACAGTTAGAGAGGCAGAGAAGAACTCTGGTTTCAAGTTATGCTGCTCCAAGAACCAGCGGGGACGATCAGCTAGTGCAACTTTGTGCCGAAGCGCTGGAGCAGGAGAGAAGCCTCACTCAATGCCTCTGGTTCCGCAGCAGGCTGCAAGCTTTCTCGTTCATCGCCTGGCTGCTCGGCTTGATCGTTACCAAACTGATTGTTCGGCTCAATGGCTTGATCAAGCCGCTGCAGCAATAAGCGCAAGTCATTATTGAGGGGCTCATTGTCCATATTCCTAGAGATCGCCGTCTGGAAGTGACTGCGAACGCCAGCAAAATCATCTCGGACAAGACAGCGCATGCCGTCCAAGACACTTCGTAAGTAATCGCCATCAGGCAGGCGGTCTAAGGGCCCCCAAACCTCCAAAGCACGCGCAACTTCACCCGAAGTCAAAAGAAAGAAGCCGTATTGGTAGCGCGCCAAAGCAAAATCAGGCGCAAGCGCGAGTGTTCTTGCAAATGCATCATGCGCCGCTACCAGCCGGCCAACAGCAACCAGCATAGAAGCCTGCAGGAAGGTCAAACGTGGATCATTCGGGAATTTCACAACCAAAGCATCAATGGCTTCCGTCGCCCCGGCATCGCCTTGCGCCATAAGTGCAGCCGCTTTGGCCAGTGTTTCATCATCACATAGGTTAGTCTGCATCAATCAGTCCCCCTTATCCCGTAATCTGTCCTTAAGCTTGCCTAAGGCTGCCCGATGGATCTGCGAAATTCGCCCTTTTGAAAGCCCATGAGCTAAGGCCAACTGGGCAAACGGGACCCCTTCAAAATAATGTTGACGAATAACACTAAGTTCGGGCTCATCCAACTTCTGCGTCTCGGATACGACGGCAAGCTGCAACTCGCGCACTGCTTCACCGCCATAGCGCGCCGCGAAATAATCCTTTGATACGGAGGCATCAAGCTCGGCAACCGCTTGATCAGCAAGAATGCCAATCGCCAAACCCACCACAAGGTCTGATAGTGAACCCAATAATGCCTCGACCCCAGGACCAGGCGGTGCGGCACGCAAGGAAGCCATTCTGTCCGTCAAGGTGCGCCGCCGCGCTGTATAAGCAGCAGCGGCATCGCTCGATTTAGCCAAGCCATCGCGAATAGCGCCGCTGATCCGTCGACGGGCATAAGCTTGAAATGGAACACCCAAGTCCGGGTTAAACCTATCAATGGCTTGTAAAAGCCCTTCGAAAGCAAGCTGCTCAAAATCTGAAATATCAAGACCATAGGGCGGGTGCGTTCGAAACTGACCGCGAGCCACAGCGCGCGCGAAGCGCGTATATTCTCCAAAGAGACTTGCCCTAGCGTTCTTGTCTCCGTGATTGCGCCAGCGATACCAGAGTGAGGCAGAAACACGCTCGCTATCGGTAATCAGTCTTAATCCTGCAGAACCCGAAGTCGAGGCCTGACTGGGACCAGATAATTCACGGGCCGCGCGCTCGGGCTCCATCAGCCAAAGCCCCCAACCAGCCCCCGAATTACAAGCGCCCACCCATCGATGAGAACAAACATCAGGACCTTGATCGGCAGAGAAATTGTAGCCGGAGGCACCATCATCATGCCTAGCGCCAACAAGATGCTGGCAACCACAAGGTCAATGAGCAAGAAAGGCAATAAGATCACAAAGCCGATTGAAAAGGCAACGCGAAGCTCATTTATCACAAAAGCGGGCGCAAGCCTGAAGATATCGACATCCTCAGGCCGATCAGGCACGGCCGTCTTACTGAGGCTATACATGAGCTCAAGGTCACTATCTCGAACATGCTGAAGCATGAATTGCTTCAAAGGCGTTGCGCCCTGGATCAAGGCCTGCTCAACACCAATGGCCCCATTTAAAAGGGGCTGAATGGCGCTTTGATTGATCGTCGAAAAGGTTGGTCCCATCACAAAGACCGTCAAAACCACCGCCAAACTAACCAAGACTGTGTTGGGAGGCGTTTCGGGCATTGCGAAAGCGTGTCGCACCATCGCCAATACAATCGCGATACGAACAAAAGCTGTCATGCAAACAAAAATCGTTGGCAGTACCGCCATCAGCGAGACCAATATGCCAGTTCGCAGCAACTGAGCATCCGCCAAGCCGGTTGAGGACACAGGAGCCGCTTCGCTTGGCGCAGCGGCTTGAGCGCCAGCCGCAGATGGGAGCAACGCAAAAGCGATCCAGACTAGCGAACAAATCAAGGTAAATAGCTTTGACTTGGACATCAGGTTGTTACCTCTGGCGGCTCTGGTGGACGCGCGCTCACGGCACACACACCCCCGGCGCCAACGACAATAAGCCAGTCCTCTCCGGCTAAGCGAACATGATGGGCGCTCGCCCCTTGTGCCAGTGGACGGCTCGCTAAAACCACCAGGTCAGACTGTGTGCCTTCCACAGGCCGCCCCAAACTCGAAACCCAGGCAGACAGGCCATTAGGGACTGCCAGTCGGCTACGGGCAATCAAGAGAGCAGCACCAACAGCTAATATGCACCCTAAAGCCAAGACGGCTAAAACTCTGGCAAGGGAGACAGTCTGATCAGCCGAGTCAGATTGCATGGACAAGGAGGAAGCTGCCCCAAAAACCATAGTCGGCCAAAGACTCCCACCAAAGGTGAACAACCCCGCCCAGCTAAGTTGATGACGCAACGAAACCCCGAAAGTCATCGTCAATTCGCAAGAGAGGTGATGCGGACGCCAAAACGGTCCTTAACAGAAACCAACTCACCGCGAGCCACTGCAATGCCATTAACCCGAATATCAACCGGGTCGGCCAATAAGCGGTCCAACTCAACGATGGTTCCTGGCTGGCATTCAGCCAAAGCCCCAACTGTCATGGTTGCCGTGCCTAAAAAGGCTTCCACCTGAACACTCACAGTATCGAGTATGGCTTGACGAATATCCGCACCTGAAGGCTGTGCCCCACTAAGGTCAGTCGAACTATTTGGTTTTGATTTGCCACTCAAAGGCTTGCTCCAGGTCTAGGGTTTTTTAATTGGAGCTTTAGGGGTTGTCCGAGTTCGACAACCGGCTCACACGCCCAATCGGTTACAGGGCGATCATTTATGGTAAGTTCCAGCGCACGTGTCGTCGGTCGATCTAGAACCAACACATCACCAGGCTGTAAGCGCTCCAAATCGTTGGCACTGATATGTGCCCGTCCAAGCAAGGCACCGAGGGCAAGCGGCCGATCCACGATGCTTGCCAATAAAGAACCCGGCACCAAGGCAGGAATCCTATCGCTTGGATCCTCAGCAGGGTCGATAAAAGCCAACCTCATTCGAGCAGCTAAATCGGCATCCAAAGTCCCCCACAAGCGGCCGACCATCGCCATCGAACCACTGGTCCGCCAGCTTAAGGAAAATCCGTGACGACCGAGCTTATCAAGCGACACATCGCCCGCCTTGACCAACTCCAATTTTGAAAACCCAGGAAGATCAACACACATTTGTTGAGCTAGCCCAGTCAAGGCATCTCGCAGCAGGCTTTGGAGAAACTCCTTATCAAACTCATTGATCTGCTCTGGTTGAAGCGCGACGCCAAAGATGGCCTCTGCCAAACCATCAAGCGTCTTTTGTCCAATCACAATCGACAAAAGCCCTGACTGCTCCTGCAAACACAAAACAGGGTCGTCATCTTGTCCAATAGAGGATGGCGACCGACCAGGTAGCCAAACATCTGCGCTCGCAGTGACGGTGCCGCGCAGCCAATTTCTTGACCACGCGCCAAACGCTCCCTGCAGCGCCCCTGCAACGACACCGTCCATCCAAGCCGTTGCAGGCAGATGTCGAACCACCGACATCGCGCCTAGCCTTGACCGCGCAGCGCAAGCAACTGCTGGATCATCTCATTGGATGCGCTCACGATCTGGGAACTGGCCTGATAGCCGCGTTGGATCAAAATGAGCTCACCAAACTGGCGCGACAAATCGACATTTGAAGCTTCAAGCCGGTTCGACAAAACCCTGCCTGCTCCCTTTGCCGAACTTCCGGCAAAGGCGATCCCACGCAAATCGTCCAACTCATAAAGCCCATTGCCAATTTCGGACAATTGTTGCGCATCAGCTGGCAAAGCCAAGGCAATATCGCCCACAGTCTTCGTATCTTGGTTGGAATAAGTCAGCGAAATCTGACCCTTTTCATTCACCGACACATTGACCAGATCACCCCGATCCCGACCATCCCGCCCGTTTTGAGCAACCGTCAAATCAGACCGATCGCCGTTTGAGAACGGCGTGACGCCTTCAGAGAAGTCAAACTCAATCGACAAGCCCGAAGTGGAATCCGCAAAAGTCATTTTACTAGTAGTAGCCGTTGGAAGGCCGTTCTCAAACCGTATTTTCTTGGATGGCAAGGCGGTTCCAGCAGCATTACGAACTTCAATACCCCATTCAACGGCGGGAGGATTTGTTGTGATGGAGGCCGCGTCACGGGTGAATAAGACTTGCCAACCTTGGCTTGATCCGGAAGCATCAAACACCGTCACGGGCACAGTGTGGGTCACTGAAGCGGCCGTGCTTGAAAGATTGCCATTAAACTTGATCTTGGTGGTCGCCACTGGTGAGCTAAACCTTTGCCCAGCCAAGGTTACCGCTTGGGGCTGGCCACTGCCGTTTAAAGTAGCCAAGCGCAGTTCGGTGCCCGCAAGGACAATCTCACCGTCGCCATTAACCTCAAAACTGCCAGTACGGGAAAGTACAGTCTGTCCATCGCGACGCAGCAAGACCAAGAAACCGGCCCCATCCACGGCAAGATCAAGCCCACGCGTTGTCTGACGAAGTTCACCTTGCGCGAAATCTGTCCGGCTTTCACTCAGCGCAACACCTTGGCCATCGCGGGACACCGATCCAAAGCCGCCCCCAGATCGCACAAGGTCACCAAAACTGGTGGTCCCAGCTTTGAAGCCAGTTGAGTTCAAGTTGGTGATATTGTTCGAAATCTGGCGCAAACCGCTTGAATAAGCATTCATGCCGGACAAACCGACAAACATTGAACTAAACATATTAGCGCTCCTCTGCGATACGGCTCACCGAGGTGATCGCGATGTTGCCGATGGTTGTTGTGGGGTTGGAAGTTTCAACGGTTAGGCTAGCTGCGCCATTGGTAAATGAAACCGAGACAACGCGACCTGTCAAAACGCCGCTGCCCGAAGGAATATCGACACGGCGTCCAAGCAGAGACGCCGCCTGCATCGTCGACTGCGACTGCAAAATGCCTTGGAGACGATCGTTGCCTGTTTCGGTCTGCTGGATTTGTGAGAATTGCGCGAGCTGCGACACAAATTCATAGTTTTCAATTGGCTTCAGCGGATCCTGATAAGTGAGCTGGGTCAGAATAATCCGGAGCAAATCTTCAAACCCAACACCAAAAGCGTTGGTCGCTGTTTGCTGTGTGCTGGTTTGACCCTGTGAAGTGGACTGCACTTGTGTGCCCCCCGGTGTCACGGGCGAAGTTGCCTGCATCATGGGCGATATTCCTCCAATTTATTCAATTTTTGACCGCTCGCCGGGCCCATTTCTGCAACCTCAATGCGCTCTAGAGGCACACCATGTGAGGAGGCGCGCCCCGCTACCAAATCACGAATTTGGTTGCGCGCCATGTCCCAAACGGCAGGCAGTTTAACAAAAACCGAAGCCCGATCTTGTATCGTCAGTACCAGGACCTGCAGGAATGTCGCGGCACGCCCACCACCCCACAAAAGATGTGGTTGTGGCCGGCTGGTTCCAAAAACTTCTGGCATGGTAAAACTATCTTGGATCTGGGATGCTTGCGAAGCACCTAGATCAGCGCCTTCAACACGACCCAAACGCCTTTTGCGTGTGCCCTGCCCCTCAAGACCTTGGGAAGTCGTCAAAGAACCGGACATAGGTCGCGCTAATTCATCCAGATCCTGCGACCCCAAATCTGCGCTCACCAAATGCGAAAGCTCTTGCTCGCCTTGGCGAGGTTCAAACTCATGCAGGGTGAAGTCAGGCTGCGCCAAGCCTTGACGATGAGCCTGCCCAATAAGCAATTCGGGCTCAAGCCAGGATTTAGGGGTGTCCTTCAAGGGAGGATGGGTAACAAATTCGGCGTGAAAATTTGGCTGCTCTAGCGCAGGTCCTTTGTGTGCCCGCGCGACAATCGTTTCAGCACCTCGTTCACTGGTTACCGCAGCCATAGTCTCAATAGGGCGGTCGCCATCGCAGTTTTCGGGGAGCTCGGCCCGGGGTTGAGCCTGCGCGTTCCAGATCAAGCCAAGCCCGCCCGCATCATCGGGCTGTGTGCATTTTGTTACTTTCGACCCCAGTCGGCCTTTCAGGTCGTTTACGATCGGCTCGGCACTATTTTGAGCTTCTTGGCTTTCTGACTCAACTGCTGGGGTTAAAGCAGTCTCCTTGGATCCAAGTTGTTGCAACAATCCCGCAAAAGAATCCAAGCCTCCCTCAAGCGATGACGGTGGACGTAGGCTTGCCTCAACAAAATCTCGAGGCATAACTCTTGGTGCATTGGTTACGAATTTCGCGATCACGATTGCATCCTCCACCAGGCCCAAGCGGTGCGCTCTTCCAAGCTTAGCTCCGTTGCTTGATCGCGTTCGCCAGCAGCTTGCCTGACCGCAACACGCAAAGCTTCTGCGGTGCGCTCTTCTGATTTGAGGGCAGATCGTAGGTGACCACGAGACTGATCTTCTGCATTCTTGCGCTCAACAAGCACGTCTTCTGCTTCTGCTTCAGCAATCTGACGATCGGCAACCGCCGCCGCTAAGGCCGCTGTCAACAAGGGATCAAACCCACCCTGGGACTTCAACGCCTTCTGCCAAGCCGCCTCATGGTCAAGGCGCTCTTGCCAAGCCATGTGACGCACCGCAATGCCACGCTCATGGGCCTGCACAGCTTCGACAAGCTCCATCCGAAGCGCTTGGCTGCGCGCGACCTGCACCTCTATCACGTCAGCAAGCTTTTTGACGCGGCGCTGTGCGACCCCCGTCATGATTGCCGCTCCAACAAGAAGTGATTTCCTAGGTCGAGGGTCATCAAGGCATCTTTGACTTTCTGCGAAGAAAGCGGTGCCCCGGCCCCCTTTGCCAGAAAACTCATGATGGCCGGACGCGACTTAATCGCTTGATCCAACACGGGGTCGGCACCTGCACGGTAAACACCGCTTTCCACCATGACTTGGCCCTCATCATATCGGGCCAAAAGCTCAGTCACGCGGCGCGCTCTTTGCAGGACATCTGCTTCCATCACATGTTCGGCTTGGCGACTGATCGAGCGCAAGGGATCAAGGGCTGGCCATTGGCCTTGAGCAGCGAGGCGCCGCGACAAAATGATATGACCGTCCAACAAGGACTTCATGGTCTCAGCAATCGGATCATCAACATCATCGGTCTCACAAAGGACGCTGAATACGCCCGTTATCGCCCCACCAGATCGCGATGACCCACAACGCTCTACCATCAGAGGTAGCGCTGAAAACACATTGGGCGTAAAAGCCCGTGCCGTCGGAGGCTCTCCAGCACTGAGACCAATCTCACGCAATGCCAAAGCTAAGCGCGTGGCAGAATCGACCACAAACAGGACATGCTCACCCTGGTCGCGCCAGAATTCAGCCAAACATAAAGCCTGCCAAACAGAACGAACCCGCTTGGTTGCACTTTGGTCAGAGGTCGCAGCAACTAAGGTAAAGCGGTCTGCGTCGGCACGTGACGACAACTGACGCCAAGTTTGCTCAACCTCTTTGCCGCGCTCCCCAACCAAACAAATGATACAACGGTCGCACGCAACAGTTTCAGCGAGTCGCCGCACAAGTGTCGTCTTTCCAACCCCGCTAGCCGCAAAAACGCCAATTCTTTGGCCCTTCGACAAAGGAGCCAACACATCCATACTTGCAAAACCAGATGCCAAAAGCGGGCCTGTCTCAGCGCGCTCTAATGGCGAAAGCACCCGCCCGCTCAATCGGGCATAGTCACTGGCGACAATCGGGCCCAGTCCATCAAATGGCGCGCCCATTGCATCAATGGCGCGTCCCCCAAACCCATCACCAACCGGTGCTGACTGATTGGATCGATCCAAGGTGACACGCGCGCCAGGCCTCACCGCCTCACTTCGCTCAAGTGGCACTAATGTGATAGTTTCCCGGTCAATCGCAACGACCTCCGCAATAAGGGCACGACCATTTGTACCAATCGAAACGGTACATAAGTCGCCCACACAGGCATTGGGCCCATCGGCCACAATCGCACCAGCATTGACGCGAAGGACCGCACCCGCATGGGAAGCAACCCGTATCGCAGAGAGCCTTGCCAGGGCGATATCGACCGCTGTCATGATAGGGGCACCTCTTTGTTCGCATTTTGCCAGTGCGCTTCAGCAACTTCCCGCAAAGTCTCACGTACTGCCTTGGCATAGTCCTGAAGGTCCAACCTTACATGACCCAAACGCATACCAATCCGGACACCACCCCTTGGCAAGGCAGGATCGGCAACCACCAGAGCTTCCGACTGCGCCTGGGCCTGGAGCGCGGTCGCGACAGCCTCAAGATCAAGCTTGTCAGCCGCACTAACCCGCAACTCAACTACCGATCGCTCCTGCAATAAGGTTACTTGGTGTTCGATCATCGCCAAGACTAAACCGGACAGCTCGACTTCTTCGCCCAAAACAGGCTGCAGGGCAGCCGACGCAATCCGAACCGCCTCACTTTCTAAGCGCTGCAAGTGCAAGGCCTGTTGCGCTACAGCCTCTTTCGCCGCTTGGACTAAGGCCTGCGTCCGGGCTGCATCATCGCGCTGAAACTGCCTTTGTGCTTCTAGCCGGCTTGCCACAACCGCCTCTTGCAACTTCGTTTGGGCTTCCTCGTGCTGACGCACCAATTGCTGCTTCAGCCGAGCAACCTCGCCTTCAAACTCGGCAATACGGGGATCATTCAAGTGTCCTGAGAGATCGACATCCAAAGGATCACCCGCCGAGGGCTTACTGGAACCAAATATAAATTCCCTAGTCTGACCGGCTTGATCCTGCGGCCATAAAGGCTGGTAAGGGGCTGCATCCAAAGCTTCAGGACCACGCAAGATTGGTGAGGCCTGCGAAAAATCAGAGGATGAGGCTAAGTCTGGGCGCGTCACAATGGTCGCCCCTGCTGAGATCGGCCAATACCCAACTGGGATAAGCTGTCCTTCAACCAAGCAGAAAGGCCGTCTAGCGAGACAAGTTGCGAAGACTGATTCTGGGGTTGCTCTGCCAATCGATCAACCCATTGCTGAACGCTATCTCGCGCAGCGGGGGCTAAAATGCCTTCCTTGACCTTCAAACGCTCGTCGACCAGCTCCGTCAAGATAAGCTTCATCCTTGGCGAATGGCGCAAGAACGGCCGAGGCGATGGGTCAGAACTTACTTGCTTTAGACCATTGCGCATGCGCTCACGAAACTCTCGAAGCGCTGTACGCTCTTGGGCGGTCATGAGCTTTTCGATCCGCATCCGTTCTCGGCGGGGCAGACCAGCGTGACGCTGCAGAATTTCAAGCTCGCTCGCGTTAAGGGACACTGCCTGCCCCCGTGCCTCTTGTGCGCTGCCCGGCACCATAGGCGGCACTTGTCTGGCGCGCTAACGCCTGCCTGAGTTCGCGAGCTGCCTCTACATCATCTTGGTTTTCGATACCGCTCACGGCTCGATCCGCACGCCGCCACCAAGCCAGAGCGCCAAGCCCAACAAGCAACGCACCCAAAATACTTATGGACATAATCCTGCCAACCGGACTCATGAACCAATCGAGCAACGTCTCTGGCCGAGTTGGCGCTAAAGACTTCTGCTCTGTGGGAATAATTGCTGCCGGAGCTCTTGGCGCGAAGTCCTCTGGCACCATGACACTTGAACTCGACAAGGGCGTCGTGACAAAAAGGAGTTCAGCCCCTTTAAAGCCTGCAGCCTGAGCCAATTGGGTCATGGCGTTACCAGCTTGACTGCGTTGCTCTAGATTTAAGTCGTCCGAGGAACGCAAGCGAACAGTCACCTGAATCTCTGCTTTTGGCGTCGTCGCGGTGCTGGCACTTTGAGGGGTTTCAGCGCGCAACTCATGATTTAGTCCAGGCGCTATGCGGCCAATCTCTTCGCGCATTGCAAGAGCCAAGTCATTGGACACTTGGCCAACCCCAATTGCCCCGTCGACAACCGCAGGCGCCGCAGCAATCACGCTTACGGCTTCGCCTCGCGCGTTCAGAACAACCACGTTTTCCGCCGAAAGATCAGGCACAGAGGCCGAAATCAGCTGCTGAATCCCCGAAACCATCGTCTCGCTAGGACGCGCGCCGCTTTCTGTTCGAATGGTAACCGCGGCTTTGCCACTGGTACGGTCGGAACGAAATAAATTCCGCTCCGGCATTGTCAAATGCACCCGTGCCTCGCGCACATCATCCATGGCCATGACGGTCCGAGCTAACTCACCTTGCAACGCCCGCTGAAACTTAATCCGCTGCGTAAATTCAGTCAGACCCATTTCAGACTGGTTGAAGAGCTCAAACCCATCCGTCCCGTTCAAGACGCCTTCGGCCGAGGCAAAAGTAACTCTCAACCGGTCGAGCTCAGAGGCTGGAACCTCAACCCGCGTACCACCGTTGGAAAGGCGGAAATCAGTCCCATTAGCTTCAAGCTCTTTAACAACCGCGGCGCTCGCCTCTAACGGCAGATCCGAATATAAAACCTCATATTGGGGTCCGCGAACAAACATCCAGATGGCAATACATGCCGCAATGACGCCAACAATAAAGACACCAGCCACAAGTGGGCTAGGCGCGTTACCTGCGCGAGGCGATTGAGGTGGCAAATCCAGAGAACTCACAAGACGATCCAATGTTTCATATCAAGTTCTAGACCTAAAGCTGCATGTTCATGATGTCGCGGTAGGCTTCAACCAATCGATTTCGAACCTGCAGACCTAATTCAATACTGATACGAGCTTCTTCTAGGGCAATCATGACAGAATGGGCTGGCATAGAATCATCAAGCGCATAGGCTTGAACCATCTCATTGGCATAATTGATTTTTTCTTGCATATCCGCCACGCCATTTGTCATGAGGCTGGTGAAAGACTGGAGGTTGACCGGCGTAGCGGTGACACCAGTCGGAGCGCCGATTAGGCTAGGCGTCAAAGTCGCCACTTCAGAGTTTGGATAGGCCGCGATTGAACTAATTGCTTCAAGACCGTTCATTGCGATCTCCCCAATTCCAAGGCCCGAGCGGCCATTTGTTGTGCGATACCAAAAGCAGCAAGATTGGCTTCATAGACACGAGCCGTCATGACAAGCCCAGTCATTTCACGGGCGTGATCGACGCCAGGATAGGTCACAAAACCATTTCCATCCGCATCTGGATGGGTTGGGTCGTAACTCACACGCGGTGCATCGCCAGTCGGCTCTACAGACATCACCTGCACGCCGGTTGGATTTTGCAAACCAGTCAAGACGCTAGCAAAACTCTGCCTAGGGCCGCTGACCAGCCGCATTGGCTGAAAAAGCCCTCCGTCTACGGAGCGCGTGGTGTTCATATTGGCCAAATTGGTGGCCATGACTTGAAGCCGTTGCCATTCAACATTCATTGCTGTTGCGCTGATTTTCATCGGTGTCATGGCTAGCGTCCTGTATTGCTGACGATCAAGCGTTGAAGGGCAAAGAGGCGGCCGAGCATTTCAATCATGCCGCTGTAGCGCAGAGCAGATTGGGTCGCCTCGGCCAGTTCCATATCAACACGAACCCCATCGCTGTTTTGCTCTTCAATGAGCTCAACAGCGATGTCCTTTATTGCTTCAGGGCGGCCTTGTTGGGCTACCCGGCGCAACTCACTTTCGAATTCCAGCCGCACGGGCTTGTATTCCGGGGTTGATGCATTGGCGATGTTCTGGGCAATATAAGCCTGCCGCAAGGTCAAAAGATCCAGCGTCTGTTTGGTGACCGCGAGGGTAAGGGGATTAATAGCGTCCATTATTGCACCACAATTTCAGCATTAAGCGCACCGGCAGCATGCATCGCCTGCAAAACCGCAATGATGCGACGTGTATCGACTTTCGCCATGTTTAAACTCTGAACCAAATCGGCAACGGTTGAGTTCGGGAAGGTAACCACAGCCTCATCAACCCCCTGGGTCACAACCAATTCCGAATTTGTAACCGCAAGTGAACTCACCCCAGAAGCTGGTCCCACAAAGAGCCCCGGCTGGGAAACCTGATTCTCTGTTTTGACGCTGATTCGAAGATCACCTTGCGCAATAACCACACTCGATATGGTCACGTCAGAACCGGCAACCACGGTTCCTGTCCGTTCATTGATCACAATGCGAGGCATACGGTCCGGAATGATCTGCAAATTGCCAATTTCACCAAGGAACCGCGTTAGTGCTTCCGGCCTTCCATTGAGCATGATGCGCACTTCGTCCGCACCAATAGCCGACGCGCTGCCCATGCCGTGGCGAGAATTGATTGCATCGGCAATTCGACTGGCCGTGGCAAAATTTGCATCATTCAACAAAAATCCAACCGAGCCATCTGCGCGGACCAAGCGGGCCTCAACGGGTAGTTCAACAGTTGCGCCGTTTTCAATCCTAGCAGTCGTCGGCAAATTGCGCTGCTGGCGATCACCTTGATCCTCAAAACTATAGCCACCAACCACGAGCGACCCTTGCGCCAACGCGTAGTTTCTGCGATCTGGACCTGCAAGCGGGGTCATCAAAAGTACGCCGCCCGCTAAGCTGCGAGCATCTCCCGCCGATGAAACCGTAACCGAGATCCGGTCGCCAACATTGGCAGAGGCTGGCAAGGTTGCCGTAACCAAAACAACTGCAACATTTCGGGCATTGATGTCTGTCTCGCCCACCACAGTTCCTAGCCGCGAGAAGACATTTTGTAGCGCCTGACGCGTAACGGTACTTCTGGGACTATCGCCAGTCCCTGACAGACCAACAACGATCCCATAACCAACGAGTGCATTATCCCGCCAGCCTTCAAACCGTCCAAGTGACTTAATGGGTGCATTTTGAGCCAGCACGAGCGATGGCAAAACTGCGATAACAGACATAGCCACAAAGCTAACCAGCCCGACAATCAACCGACCAAGGGTGTGAGGCTTCGCCATCAAAATATCCCCCTGAACCAATTGCCAAGCCAAGCTAAAGCCTTACGACGTTGGCGTTCATTGACCCGATCGACCGCATCAAATTCAATGCGCGCATCGGCAACCCTGTTCGAAGGCACACGATTATCCGATTGAATATCGGCAGGCCTGACGCGCCCGGCCACGCGAAGTGTTGTGGCCTGCCCATTGACCAGCATCCTTTGCTCGCCCGACACAACTAAATCACCATTTGGGATGACTTCCACGACGGTCACAGCGAGTTGGGTCGTAAAGCTTTGGCTCCGCCGCACTTCACCGCGTCGATCCGAATCCCGATCAAAGTTCAATGACAAGCTCTCAGAGGTCGAGCCCGCATCAACTGAAGCACCCAGATTATAACCTTTGGCAGAGGATGCTGCAGCACTATTGCGCGCTTCTGCCGCCTGAATAACCACAACCGTCAGACTATCACCGACCCTTGAAGCAACTCGGTCAGATGCCAAGGCGGCAAATGGCTGGCTCTTATACAAGTCGTCAGCGTGGGCAGGCAAACAACCAAAAGCGACAAGCCCCAAGATGGCAGGAGCAAATAGACGCGACAACACTGAAACTCGGACGTCCATCATGGTGCCTTTGCACCCGCGCCAAAACTGCCACTCGATGGACGCGTTTCAGGTTCGACTTGAACAGAAATCACTTCTCCCCCAGGCAGGCTTACAAAAACTTGCCCGCCAGACGTTCCAGACTGACGCACATCGACAGTTCGCGAAACTTCAACGGCACCGACACGGGCCAATAATGTACCGACACTTTGTGCCTGAACAAGAGTTGGGCGCTCTAAAGCAATCCGTCCAAGATAGGCGCCAGCCACCCCATCTTGACGCATGACCGCCTGCCCAATGGAGCGATCATAGCCAACAAGACGCCTGGCCTCTTGAGCTTTGTTGCCTTCCCTAGTGCAACATGGCGCTTCAACCACTTGAGCCAAACTAACCCGATCGCCCGCCTTTAGATCGCTAGACAACATCCAACAGGACCCACGCTTTACCCCCGCCTCAGAAGCCCTCGCATCCGTTGACGCCAACGACTTAGAGGCTGAAGCATCCACGCTCAGCATGCTAATTATCAGCAGAAGGGCAAAGTGTGCATGCGTCATGCGCGCCTCAATCCATTGACTATCCCCATGAATTGATCTGCTGCCTGAACCAATTGCGCATTGGCAGCATAAGCCCGCTGAATCACCATCAGGCGGATCATCTCTTCGTTCAGATTGACATTTGACCGCTCCAGCGCGCCCTGCACAAAAACCGCTGCTCCATCCTCACCGGCATAAGACCGTCGAACCTGGAGACCTTCTTCTACCTGATAAAGCCCGCCACCAACACGCTTCAACGAAGCTTCACTGTCAGGCATCGCAAGCTGTAGATTTCCCAAGACAAGGCGTTCGCCATCGCTGCTAGAAGTGATAGCGCTCACATCGCCGTTACGACTAACGCGAAGCTGGGTGGCGTCAGCGGGCACCTGAATCATTGCCACAAATGGCAAACTTTCAGAGGCACCCAGATAACCGTCACGGGTAAGCACCAATGGACCACCACGCCAGAGCATGATCTGGCCACCTGGGCCCATCAACTCCAGAAAACCCCGACCATCTAGTGCAATGTCAAGATCACGGCCAGTCTGCTCAATCTCGCCCTGACGATCAATCTCATCAGCAGCCCGAACAGCAACGCCGCCTCCAGAGACCGATGAGCCAGCCATCCCTCTTGCCGCCAATTGAGCGGACAAATCTGCATAGCGAACATCTGAACGCTTAAAGGCTGGCGTATTAATATTGGAAACATTGTTCGCAACTATAGAGAGAGCCCGCTGCTGGGCGCTTAGTCCACTACCTGCAATCTCAAACACACCGTTCATCGTAGACCCCTGCCTAAAGCGGTAATGGCTTGGCCCATCAAGCCGTCATAGGTTTGAACCAATCGCGCGCCCGATTCTGCCATACGTAACGCAAGCATCATGCTGGTCATTTCCGCAGCGGTTTCAACATTGGAACCTTCCAAAGCGCGCTGACGAATTTGCGAATCCGCCAAGTCGGCAGGCATAGTTGCAGTTGCCTCGAATAAGGTTCCACCTACAGCTCGAAGCGCTGAAGGCTCAGTCGGGACAACCAAGGCGATGCGAGCAACCGGCGAACCACGATCCAAGATCGTTCCATTTGGAAGGATCTCAACATCGCTTGAGTTTACGCTGATTGGAGCCCCAACTTCATCGAGCAAAAGCTGACCAGAACTCCCAACCAATGTTCCGTCCACCCCCCGTGCGAATTGACCACTGCGGGTCAAGAACTGGCCACCATTCATTTCAACTAGGAAGAAGCCATTTCCTTCGATTGCCAAATCCAAGGGTGAGTCCGACGGCGCAACACTGCCCATGCGCGTGTCTGTCTGCAATCTCGACAAAGGGCCAAGAGCGGCCGCCTCAAACGAGAACACTTCCCGCCTATATCCGGGTGCTGAGCTCTGACTGATGTTACGAGCGGTAACCTCGAGGCCGATTTGGCTTGCGGATAAAGATCGAGAGCCAGCTGCCAAAATTTTGTCCAATTGCGCCCCCAAATATCTAAAAAAGCCAATAACTTTGGCTCAATTTATCTCAATAACGCACCAACCTTAGACAGCCTTTTTTAACCGGTCAAGGGCCACCCAAATACCACTCAAAGTGGACAACCACTCGCCCAAGGGGCCTAAGGGCTAGGCACTACAACTGGTACCCAAGTCTTCCTGGCCACCAAGCGGCACCACCTAAGGGCTACCCACTTAAGGCCTCTGCGTAAGCCAAACTAAATAGTATTGCTCGCCAGGCCTTTTTTCCGATCACGTCCCATTTGGTGGTGTAACACGCGGTGACAGCTAATCCCCCCGCGCAGCGCTCGTCACATAGCTGGCGGCGTGGGGGGATTGGCGGTTGGTCATTGATCATTCTGGTTT
>NZ_JBIIYV010000083.1:0-10371 GCF_044346625.1 Aquidulcibacter sp.
GCCAAACCCAAAATGGTCGCCCTCAACGCCCTCATGCGAAAACTCATCACCCAACTCAACGCCATGATGCGAGACCACACAGACTGGGCAAAAACCACTCCATCTTAAACACGGTTGCTCTCCCCCTGAGGGGGCGAGGGGAGAACGCAATAAGGATTGTCAGCCGGCTGCAGGAAAAGTGGCGAACCATGAAGGTACACCACTACTATCAGCGCTGATCACCCCAGACTAAAAACGACAAGCCGTTTCGCCACCACCATCCACCAGAGTAACCGCAGAGATCGACATCTCAAAGCTGCCGCTGGATTGAATCGAGAATGGCATGCCGACTTGGGTTCCTTTTTTGAAGCAGGACAAGGGCAAGAAGGCCGTCTTCCAGCCTTTTTGCTCGGCCAGCGCTAAGGAGGAAGAAATATCGATTTCATCGCGGCAGTTCGCACCGCAACTCATGGACAATTTCACCGGGCCGGTTGGGCGGGTGCCGATTTGATAGTCAATCCGAAGGGCTCGCCCTTCGGCAAGCGCCGCAGGGTTAAGCGCGGCAGAGGCCTCAAAACCGAACGAGCCGCCGGTTTTCCACGAAATGGTGCGGGCATCTTCTTGGGCATCGCGGTCCATCGAAACCACTTGCACATCGCCATTAGCGCTTGAGCCCTTGGCACCGGCTAAAGTCAGGCGCTGACCCTTCAAATCTTTTGCCACCAAGGTGAAGGGGGCCACGCTTTGACCGCGAGCAAACACGGCCACATCATTTTCGGCATTGGGTTGGCTGAGAGCGCATTTCTCGTCCAGCTTCGTCCAAGCTTCGCGTGCGCCATAGTTCAAACCAAAGTCATAACCGAAGAGGGGCTTATAGCCAGCCTCACCGGGATTCAGAGAATAGGAATCGCAAGCCTGTGGCCAAGAGAAGGACAATTTGCCTTTGAAGTCCTTTTGAACTTGGCCTGTTTTGGTCTGCAACAGCACATCGGCTAGGCCGCCGCCTTCACTGCCGGGCAGCCAAGCCGCGACAAAAGCGTTGGCGGCATTCAGCTCCCTATTCACCCAGAGCGGACGGCCCGTAAGGAACACGGCCACGACGGGAATTTGCTGGGCCTGAAACTTCTTCATCAAAGCCAAAGGCTTGGCATCGCCATAGGACAGGTTTTTGATGTCGCCCATAAACTCCGCATAGGGCTTTTCACCAAACACGACGATGGCGACATCGGGCTTATCTTTATAGCTGCCATCGACAGACAGGATGGCTTTACCGCCTGCGGCTTCGGCTTGTTTGGCAATGCCGGCAAAGATGGATTCGGCACCAGGGAAGTCGGCATTGGTGAGATCACCACCGCCTTGCCACGAAATCGTCCAACCACCCGATTGCTTGGCGATGCTATCTGCGCCCTCACCTGCCACCAGAATGGTCTTGCGGGGATCAAGCGGCAAAACACCGTCATTCTTCAACAATACCAGCGAGTCAGACACGGCCTTGCGGGCCACGGCCCGATGTTCTGGCGAGCCCAACAGCGCATATTTCCCGCCCAATTTCCGGGCAGAAGGGGCTGGCAAATCAAACAGGCCATAACGGATTTTAACGCGCAAGATCCGGCGCACGGCGTCATCGAGACGCTCTTGCGAGATTTTGCCACTGTCAACAGCGGCCTTGGTGTTGTTCAAAAGCTCTTTCCAGTCCTCTGGCACCATGAAGATGTCGAGGCCCGCGTTGATCGATTCTGGGCAGTCTTTATTGGTACAGCCCGGAATACGGCCATGGCCGTTCCAATCACCGACGACCAAGCCCTCAAAGCCCATCTGATTTTTCAGAAGGTCTGTCAGATAGGCCTTACTGCCGTGCATCTTCTGGCCATTGATGCTGCTGAACGAGGCCATGACCGTTTGCGCGCCAGATTTTAAGGCGGCGCGGTAAGGAAAGGCGTGGAGCTCAACCAGATCAGCTTCATTGCCGACTGTGTCGCCGGTATCAATGCCAGCGGTACCGCCGTCACCAAAGAAGTGCTTGGCAGTGGCGATTACATGATCTTGGCTTAGAAAAGCTGGCCCAACCCCTTGCAGGCCTTCTACCATTGCCGCGCCGAGTTCAGACACGAGACCCTTATCTTCAGCATAGCCTTCATAGGTACGGCCCCAACGGTCATCGCGTACCACCGCCAAAGTAGGCGCAAACGTCCAGTCGATGCCGGTGACCTTGATTTCAGCCGCCGTGATGCGGCCAATCTCGCGGATCAAAGCAGGATCGCGCGTCGCACCTAGGCCAATATTGTGCGGGAACAAGGTTGCACCCACCACATTACTGTGCCCGTGGACCGCATCGGTTGCCCACAATACGGGGATAACCGGGCTGCCATCGGCATGGGGGGTGCGTGAGGCCTCCCAAAACGCGTCAGCCAGTTTCAGCCAGTCTTCTGGCTTCGAGCGCTCATTGCCATATGGGCCAGAATTGCCGCCGTTCAGAATGGTGCCAAAGCGATATTTGGCCACATCTTCCGGCGTGATCGTGGAAATATCGGGCATGATGAGCTGAGCAACCTTCTGCTCCACACTCATCTTACTCATGATCTCGGTGATCTGGGTTTCGACTTTATCGTCCTTTTTAGGTCCAGAGGCGCAGCCCGTTAGGCCAAGCGATAGGGCAAGCACGGGCACGAGGCAGGCTCGGAGGCACTTCTGAAACAATGGCTGCATGTGAGAGCGCATAATCGTATTCGCTTTCGCTTAGGTTGCTGGTGCAGTGTTTTGACGATGGACGAACAGACCGAAGAATACGAGCCAAGCATAGCCAAGGATCGGCACGATCAGCGCGACTGAAAGGCCAACACTGTCTGCAGCAAAGCCGGTCACCAAGGGCAAGATAGCCCCACCGACGATCCCCATGCACAAGAGTGCAGCTGCCTTTGGCGTGTCTTCATCATTCAGGCCAATCACGGTCTGCGAGAAAATGGTTGGGAACATGATGGAGTTGAACAAACCAATCGAGAGAATGGCGATGGCGGCAATCTGCCCAGTCAACACCATGGCTAAAGCAGCCAAAGCAATCGCAGCCACAGCAAACACCGCCAGCACTTGTCCAGCCGGGAAGCGGCTCAAGATATAGGAGCCTGCAAAACGGCCCACCATGGCCCCGCCCCAATAAAGTGCGACCAATTTACCGGCTTGCGCCTCTGTTGAGCCCAAGATGCTCGCTTGGCTCAGGTAATTGACCAGAACCGAGCCAATTGCGACCTCGGCGCCGACATAGGTGAAAATGGCTATGACACCGAACAGGACCTTCTTGTTAGCCAAGAGATGAAAGCCAAGGCCTGTCAGGGTTTCGGTCTTGGCCATGGGCGGCAACAAATCGCGCTTCATGTAGAAGACGATCATGATCAGTACCAATACGGTGGCGATGCCCAGATAAGGTGCTTGCAAGGCCGCAGCTTCTGCCGCGCGCAGCGCATTCAACGCTTCTGGAGTCAGGGTCGAGATGTCCTTGGGGATTTCAGGCCCACCTTCAAGGATCAGCTTGGCACCAACGAATGGACCGATGAAGGTCCCGAAGCTGTTGAAGGCTTGGGCAAGCGTCAAACGGGCGGAGCTGGTCTCGGCGGCCCCTGCAATCGAGATCACGGCATTGGCGGCAACTTGCAAAATGGTGATGCCGGCAGCCAACACAAACAAAGCGAACAAGAAGCCCGGGTAGATGCCCACATGAGTGGCGAGCACAAATAGGACACAGCCACCGATCATCACGCCAAGACCCGCGATAATCCCACGCATATAACCAACTTTGGCCACCAAATTGCCAGCAGGGATCGAAAAGACAAAGTAACCCAAGAAGAAAGCTGACTGAGTTAGCATGGCCTCTGCGTAGCTGAGATTATAGAGCCCGCGGAATTTGGGGATCAAAATATCGATCAGAACTGTCGCAAAACCCCAGATGAAGAACAAAGCAAGCGACATAAAGAACAAGGTTCTGTCGTTCACATTGCCCTCTTGCGGCTTTGTCGTCACTGCGCTTGGTCCGGCCATTTCAAGGTTTCCTATCCTCAGTTTTTTGTTGCTTATCGTTTCTTATTTGGTCTCTCAAAAAGGCTATCGCCCCTTATTCTCCGCACGCAGCGGTATCATGTGAGCGTTCACATTTATAGACCCTAACCCAATCAATTTCCATTGTCTTGGGAAAATTCTTCGCCGAAACACCCCGCAAATTGCGTCCTTCGGGTAAGTTTCCCCCGATTGCGACATTTAAGATCAGATAAAATGCCTGATCGAAGGGCGCTGAAGGTCGGCTTGGGCTTTGGTCGACGTGCCATGTTGCAGGCGTTTGTGTGGCATAAGGCACCCCATCGATCGACCAGACCATTTTGCCGGCGTCCCAATCAAGGGTGTAGGTATGAAAGTCATCGAGACTACCTACCAAGGGGGTGGTTTTCGACAACAACTTGTTCTTGGGCCAAGCCCCACCAAAATGCAGCGTGCCAAGAATCGTATTCTCAGTTCCACCTGGGCAATCAGGGCATGGCTCACCCAGATTGACCGCCTCCATCACATCGATCTCGCCCGAGGCTGCCCATGGCCCATAGATTTCACCAGCAGGCAAAAGCCATATGGCCGGCCAAGTGCCTTGGCCCTGCGGCAGGCGCGCCCGCACCGAAATCCGGCCATAGCGCCAGTCGGCCCTGCCCTTGGTAACCAGCTTGGCAGAACTATAGGGCAAGGTCACTTCCTGAGCGCGTGCCGCCTTATTGGTGCGCTGTTCAACCGGCAAAGCATAGCCACGACGGCGTTCTTTGCGCGCTTGAATGACGAGGTTGCCGTCTTTGACAAAGCTATTCACTGGCCGCTCGGTATAGCATTGCTTTTCATTGTTACCGCCACCCCAGCAATCCACAGCATGGCTCCATTTGGTTGGATCAATCGCGGTGCCATCAAACTCATCGGACCATACAAGGAACCATTTGGCCGGGGCCTCTGCTTGGGTGGGTGCGCCCTGCGCCACAGCCTGATTCCCTAAGCCGATAGCGACGAAAGCCCCGACAAACCTGAGCATAATTGCCCGCAAACTCACGTATCTTCCGGCAAAAAACAGATCCACAGCGCCCTCCCCTTTTCAGTCAGTCTGCCTTGATCACCCCCAACTGCCTAGCGACAATGCCAGTCCTTGGGCCGGCGGGGCTATCGTTCCCCCGATTGTCAGCGCTGTTTATTGGGTTAGTTGAGAAGGTTAGTGCAACTAGGATTGTTAGCGATGCCGGGATGGGGCCAATGACTTGCAGGCGAGGTATCAGGCAAAGAAAAGTGGTGCCCAAAGACGGTTTAGACTCGAACCATTTGTTTGATGAATTGGATCGTTGGGCAGATGTTCTCAAGCATCTTGAGACTATAAACGCAAAAGACGAATCGATACGTCTTCGCGAAAAAACTGTGCGCTATTCAAGAAGCCCCCGAGCACGGAAGGTTAAGCGTGCAGGAGGTGGCGTATGAACGACACCCCGATCAAGAATCCCCTGCACCCTGTGTCCTTGCGCATGACATTCGAGGAAAAGGCGAACCTCGAATTGGCAGCGGCAAGCATGTCGCTGTCATCCTATATCCGGTGGCGGATTTTTGACCCTGCTTCGCCCCCGCCCAAGCGTCGCGGCATAAAGCCCATCAAGGACCATGCTGCCCTAGCCCGTGTTTTGGCTCTGCTTGGTCAGACGCGGATTGCGAACAATCTGAACCAACTGGCAAAGGCGGTGAATTCAGGAAGCCTTCCTGTCACACCTGAAACTGAAGCAGCGCTTCGCCAAGCAACCCACGACATTGCCGAATTGCGCCGACTTTTGCTGGAGGCTCTACAGATTGAGGCAACCCCATGATCCTCAAAGCATCTCAACGGTCTGGCGCAAAGCAATTGGGCACCCACCTTTTGCGTACCGATGAAAATGAGCATGTTGAATTGCACGAGATCAGCGGCTTCATGTCCGAGACGCTGCATGGCGCGATGAATGAGGCTTATGCTCTTTCAAAAGGCACGAAGTGCAAACAATTTCTATTCTCGGTTTCGCTCAGCCCGCCCGCACATGAAAGTGTGCGGGTCGAGGTGTTTGAGAAGGCAATCAACGACATTGAAGAGCGGCTCGGGCTGAACGGTCAACCGCGCATTATAGTGTTCCATAAAAAGGAAGGTCGCCGTCATGCTCATGCGGTTTGGTCGCGCATAGATTCTGAGACGATGACGGCAAAGCACCTGCCCTTCTTCAAAACTAAGCTGAACAACCTTTCCAAACAAATCTATCTCGAAAATGGCTGGGCGATGCCAAAGGGATTTGAGAATCCAAAGCTTCGCGATCCAACCAGCTTCACACTCAAAGAATGGCAACAGGCAAAGCGCGTTGGGCTTGATCCGCGTGAACTTAAATCCGCCGTGCAAGATTGTTGGAAGCGATCTGACGGCGCGACGGCTTTTGCGAACGCACTTGAAGAGCGCGGGCTTTACCTTGCGCGCGGTGATCGTCGCGGTCATGTCGTGCTAACACTTGACGGCGAAGCGTTTGCTCTCTCACGACTGATTGATGGCAAGTCAAAAGAAGTCACCGCAAAGCTGGGTGATCCGAACCAGCTTCGTTCCGTCGATGAAACCAAGGCGCTGATCGGTGAAAAGATCGCGCCACGTTTGTCATCCTATATCGCTGAAGCCAAACGCATGGCTATCAACGCCATGAATCCGCTGAAGGAACAAAAACAAAAATTGACCGACGCGCACCAAACCGCGCGCCAAGAATTTGATACCAAGATCAAAGATCGTTGGGACGCTGAACAGCGCGAACGATCAAACCGCACGCGCAAAGGCTGGGCTGGCGTTTGGGATTTCATGACGGGTCGGTATTTCAAAGTACGCAAGCAAAATGAGCTTGAAGTTCAATTTGCCAAAGAGCGTGATCGCACCGAACGGCATGAGCTGATCACCGCTCAACTCGGAGAACGGCAAGAGCTGCAATCGAACATCAAAAACGCGCGTCGCCGCGAAGCCGAACAAGTTCTCGCGCTTTATCGTGATGCTGCCAAGTTTCGCCGTATGCGTGAAGGACGCGAACAAATGCCTGCGCGTGTTCGTGACAAGGGCTTGGATTTAGGTTGAGGCGCGTCAGTCTTCTAACAGCGCTGACCAATTCTGCTTCATGTGTAGGACGCGGATAATCTGAAGACTGTCATCGACGATGCGATAGATAATCAAATGCGATTGATGGCGATGAATACGAACTGACGGCGTAAATTCTAATCGTTCACGGGCGATCAAGGGAGCATGCGCGATAAGATCAAACGTATCTGATAGATCGCCGATGTAGCTTTCAGCTTGTGTGACAGACCAAGTCGTCGCGGTATAATTCCAGATGGTTTCTAGATCATGCTCCGCTTGTGGAGTGAGCGTTATCGGGAGCGGACTATTTCGATCCGTCATGCTGTTGCTTCATGCGTGCCAGAAATGAGGCCTTGTCAAAAGTTTGCGCGGCTCCGCTATCGATGCCTTGAGTGATCAAAGCTTGAAGCTCGGCGATGCCTTCAGCGCGTTCCTGATCCTTGCGGATAAGGTCACGGACATAGTCGCTCGCATTGCTATAGCGTCCACCCTTGGTGCGCTCTTCGACCCATAGCTTCATGGGATCAGGCAGTGAGACGTTCATGGTTGCCATTGTGATACCTCCTACTTCCATTATGGCAGATTTTGGCAAAGATTGTCAATTTCCGAGTGATTTCCGTTTGATCGCGGGCGTTTGATGATCCTGATTGCCTCCTGTTGGCTGTCCCACTCAGTGATCCGCTAAGTCTCCGAATGTATCCGTGTCTGAATGGCTGTTGGTGCAAGGCGCGAAGCTAAACCTTCTCCACTTTGTTTCGATCACAAGTGATGCACCTTCATTCAGGCACGGAACTGATTTCTCCAACGCGGCTCACCGTGAGCGGCGCAAACAACAGGAGGAATCCAAATGAATACAATCATCAAAATAACCCGCGCTGATCTTGCACGTAAAACACGCTCACAACTTGCGGCACTTTTCCAACAAGCGAGCCTTGCGGTTTCAGCATCGCAAAGCGATCTGAACGCCGCACAATCCGCACTCTCGATGATCGATCAAGAGCTTACCCGCCGTGGTCCAGCCCCATAAGGGGCTGAAACAGCGAAGCCTCGAAAAGGAGCGTTAGCTCACCTTGGATCACTTAGTGCGCTGAAGTTTTCTCAACCTGCTTTGAAAGTTATGTTGTGCGCGCATGTGGGCATCCGCCAGAAGCGGCATGCATTTCTCCCAAGTTTCTGTTGATGGATTGAGGCAGGATACCCAAGACATCCACCCATAAATCGGATGTGGAGTGAGTTGATCGAGCGCCATGAAATCCCACGCACCTTCGACGACACCACCCTTTCTTGGGCGCGGTGGCGGCGGACCGAACAACTCAAAAAACGCTCCCTTGCTGACGCCTATGTTCAAGCGCCAAACTCCCTCTCGATCCAGTTGCGATGCAAGGTCATTCTCACCATCCTTCTGTTTGATCGTGGCAAAATACGTGCCCCGCTCGAAGATGTGATCCGGATTATAGAAGTAGGAGGTTTCGCCCCAAGCTTCCTTTGGAACGACGCCCTCAAGTTTTTCGGTAATGTATCTATGGACGATTTCGATCTCGATCCAATTGCTCTGCGACATGCTTCAGATAATCCTCAATAGTCTTGCCCGCTTCGGGCTGAAATTTCTCTCCAGTGGCTTCACACGCCGCTGTCTTGTCGATGCGGAATGCACGAAAGTCGTGTCGTAATTCGCACCAAGCCGAACAAGTCCAGACATGACCCCAGTATTCCATTTGCAACGGACGGATCACTCGAGTGGAAGTTCGCTCATCGAGCGAGCAGTAATCGATCTTCAATTTTAGTCCCTCGCGGATCGCGCGACGGATTAGAGGCATATGCCGAAAACCCTCCTGCGCCCGCTCGAAGGCATAGACACCAAATCCCCACGATTTTGGCGCTTGTCGGCGGTTCGACGCATGTTGACCCACTTTGTCCATTACCCGCTTTGCAGCTTCTTGAAGTTCAGTGTCCGCTGCTGCCTGAACAATCGACATCCCAAAACTCAAGGCTTCAAGCTCAGTGAAGGAAAGCGCCATCGGTGGCAGGAAGATAGGCTCACGCAACAGGTAGCCCACTCCGCGTTCGCCATCTATCGGGACGCCGGATGCAACTAACGTGTCGATGTCGCGATAGATTGTGCGGACAGAGACTTCAAGCGCGTTGGCGATGTCGCGGGCAAGGTGGAGCCGCCCGTCTCGGACGATCTCCACGATTTCCGCAAGTCGCTCACTGCGCTGCATGGGCTACTCTAGTTGATGACAACTTCCAGCTCGGAATGTATAAGCTGGACAGTCGGTCCGTTGATGGCCGAAAGGAAGTTGGCATTGCCGGGTGCCTTGCCGATCTCGGCTGCTGCGGCTTTTGCTGCGTCCATATCAGCCCACTGTATATGTTCGATCCACGTGCCATCTGCGGTGCAAGATAAACGGCGGTGCATAAAGCCGTCCCGTGCCTCGACCCAAGCATTCATACCCTTGGCTGCGGCGATAAACTCATCGCGGCTTACGCCCTCGTTGAGCTTGAAGGTGACGGTTTCGATTACATTTTTTGACATTGGGTGCTCCTCTTTGTTTGTTTAAAACGATTGTGCAACCATACGACAACTCAACTGACATTATATGTCAGTTGAGTTGTCGCGTCTTCGTTTCCTGTTTGAAAAACAGAAATAATCCACATGAAAGTTATACACGTAGACGCAATCCGCACTCACGATGATCAATCAAGAGCTTGCCCGCCGTGGTCCAGCCCCGTGAGGGGCTGAACCAGCGAAGCCCTGCCAAGGGGAAGTTGGGGAGCGTTAGCTCCCCTTCTTCTTGGCTGTTGGCTTGTCTTCGTTGATGCGCATGACGATCCGACCGTTTACAGGGATGGCATTGAGTGCGAGCGTGAAGCCTTTGCCGTCCTTGGTTGACCATGCAACGCCGATGTCGGTCCAGCGGGCGCTTTCGCCGTCACCTGTTACGTTGAACAAGCGGTGGCTTGGGCGGGATTTGGTTGTTGTGTCAGTCATATTGGTTCTCCTTCGTTAAATCGCGTTGGGACAATTCCCGCTGCGTCATGGGGAGAAAAGCGACCAGACGAATAAGACTGTGATCAAAGGTTTTGCGGATGCAAACTATTGCGCGGAGCTGCAAGGCACTGAAGCGAGCGACCTTGAACCCAGATCGTGTCCCATGGCGTGGTGTAACAGCGGCGTCATGATGTAGCCGGTTTAGGGCTGAGTTGATCATGTTCAGGGGACTGCGCTGAGCATGACGATGGGATCATTGCTTAAAGGTGCGAGAGTT
>NZ_JBIIYV010000151.1:0-3102 GCF_044346625.1 Aquidulcibacter sp.
ATCGCGCACACCATCGTGGCTCGCAGTCGTTGAAAGGCTGCACCAGAAGCCGGACACACGACCGCACCTAACTGATCCTGCCAAACAAACTGAAAAAGCACTTGCAAAAACCAGGGCGTCCACACAAGCCTTTGCCGCAGGCTCTGCCCAGGCAAAGGCGTAGCTCGAGTTTGTGCGCGCAAGTTGGGCGTCAAGAGGTGAAATCGGCTTCGCCGACGCGCGAAGCGCGCCTCTTGACACCCCATCTTGCGCAATAAGAATTGTTGCGCGGCTTCAAGGCAAGCGAAGTGCGGCCTGAAGCCGTTCTAAGTGATTTGGCTCATCATTAACGATCTCATTAATTGCTTAACCAACGTGCATTCCATTGAGGGAATGCACCTTACCGCGCGGAGCGCATTGCTGTGGAACAGAATTGGAGGTTCTAGTCGCCGCACGTTCTTTCGAGAAAAGCGTGCACTGTCAGTTTTCAGTCGGACTGTGTTGCCGACGCATAATCGCTAAACAGCCAAACGGCGCAAATCGCGACACCGCTTGCGATGAAGAATACCTGGGCACCCAGAACCAGCGTTGGGGCCAAGAAGGCCGCTGCGATAAGCGTGGGGCCGACGAGCATTTCGACTAAGGCGTGCAAGCGCATGGGGATGATCTTCACGAGGCCAAGCGGCATGTCGGTCAGGACCGTCATTGCCAGGTGAACAACTGCTAGCAGATAGGCTAGCATGGCGGGCGCGCCCGAGAATCCGAGGAGCGACGGGGCAGAAGCGAAGACTATTACCGTAGCGTAGTCGAGAATGCCATGGATCGAGGCGTTGAGGATCTTCATAGTTGCCATTCCTTTATGGAGCAATTGGTACAATACTGGGCAAGGCCGTATGCTCCCTGATGCCTTGCTTAGTTTTCAAATTCTTGAGGACGCTTGTAGCGTGAACAAAAGTGTCTGCTTGGCCGCACCAATTTCCTCTTCGAGCATTCCGGCCTTTGCCAGCACCAGAATGCCCTGGACACCGGCGACAGCATGTAATGCGAGAGCGGAAATGGCGCTATCCGATAGGACGCTTCCGTCCATATCAGCGATGCTTAGAGCCATAGCGAAATGGTGCCGCAGGAGACGCACCCCTTGGTTAAGGCGGTCGCTCACGTCTTCGTCCTGAACTCCCATCTCCAGCGCTGTGTTGCCAATCAGGCAGCCGCGCCAACCGATTGTCCTTCCGTTGGGATCGCGTGCTACAGTCAAGATCGCGTCTAGCAGACGGGAAACTGCTTGGTCCCGGCACTTTACGCCCGCCAGCGCTTCGGCCAGCACGTGGTCGACCGCACTGAAATACCGGTCGAGGACTGCAAGGAACACCGCATGCTTGGAAGCGAAAGCGTTATAGAAGCTTGCTTTGCCAAGCCCCATCGCGTCCAGCAATTCTGGCATGTGCGTGCCCTCGTATCCCTGCCGCCAGAATAGGGGCAGCGCTTTGGAAATGACGGCGGCAGGATCGAAGAGCTTGGGGCGCATAGGTATGTATTAGACCAATCGCTCTAATACGTCAACTGGCAAAAGCTTTTTGAGGTCGCAGCCTTTAAGGTTCGCTCACATCCGGCAACCACAAAGATGCTGCCAGCGGGCTGACCCAGCCCCCTTGGCTTCCACGATCTCGATCAGAGCAATGTTGCTTTCATTACTGACAGCTTTCGCCCCTTCGCGCCCCCGAAACCAGACCATCCGCTTTCGGCCAGTCCTCCCCATTGAGCCGCCATTCTGGGGTGCGCCAGAGGTTGCCATTTGGGGCGGTTTGTCGGTTGCTTGGAAGCGGACATTCAACGGATAGAATTTTGAAGGAGGCTTCAAACCGAAACCCGATGCGCCGAATTAATGGCAGACACTATCGGGTAGTGTTTCAATCGGCTGCGTTATCGCGGAGAGCCTCTGCAGTTCCAGCGTGATAGCCTTCATTATACCGCTCATGCACGTACCACATGGCAGCGAATACAACCACTAAAGTGACACCCGCAGAGACGAGAGTTGTCGTCCAGCTAGCTGACGGCGACAGCGGCTCAGTCGGTGTTCGCTCATTCTCAACCACTTTTGTCTCCAGTGATGGGACAGACTTTTTCCATCAACCAACACGCCAATAGTCAGGTTATCTTGTTTATCGCGAACACTCAAATTCGCAAGCTGACTGCATTTCAAGCTCTTGTGACGTTTTCAGGCTGACATCCGACTTAGATGATCTCAGGACTTGCTCGACCGTGGTGTATTCCATGGCTGGAAAGCATTCTACAGCGCTGGTAGGTCAATCCAAGGAGGGCTCTGATATGGTGGTTCTTTGCTCCGTCAGGTGTTTGACCAGCTTCCAAACTGTAAACAGGCTTGCAATCAACCCAATGAGCATTGCCGGCAAGCTTCCAGCGAAAAATCCTGAGATAATGACGCTTATAGTGATCAAAGGTCCACATGCATGAAACACGAGTTGGTACCATTTCTTCTCAGCAAGCATTGAGTCACTGGCGCAGGACGTAGCTACGGCAAAGCCTGAAAGTGTTATTGCTTCTATCAAGCTAATGTTTTCAAAGATGAGATTTGAGAATGACATTAATCTTACCCGTGATTGCTGACGGCAAGTATGCAACTAAATCGCTCGGTATGTCCAGACTTATCTGACCAGTTTGGACTGGAGCAAAATGGGACCTTTGGAGCACGGATCAAATCTTTTCGAATAGCGCTGTTCGAAATGTGCCTTGCCACTGTCCCCACCCAAAAGCTTGCGCCATCCCTACACGGAAGCTGTCACTCTTAAATGGCAGCTTTCAACGGCCGTGCGTCCCAAAGCAGACCATCCGCAATCGGCCAGCGAACGAACCCGCTCCGCGGGAGGGCGTGCTTGATTGGCGGGGCATGTGGGGTTTTGAGATTGCGATTTAGGTTGAAGAGGCGGGTTTGGGCTCTGACGTTGGTGGCTCCTTTAACCAGATAGGAGCAACCTGTTATGACCAGAGCCTTTTTACCGACCCCAGCCACATCTTTGCGCCAACGCATGATCGAAGACATGACCCTGCGGGGGTTCCAAGATAAGACCCAGCGGGGCTATATTCGCATTGTCAGCGCCTTTGCAG
>NZ_JBIIYV010000152.1:0-3085 GCF_044346625.1 Aquidulcibacter sp.
AGACCAATTCAGCTGGACAAGTCCAATTTGCGATACCTCCAGAGCCCACAAACGCACCCGACGCTCCTTTCACGGGCGTGTTAACTGGTGCATTGCCCATTTATGGTTATGCGCTTTTCGACCGTGACGGAAAAGAGGTAGCGAGTTCAGACCAATATGTTCTCATGCGCTCGAAAATGCTGGCGAAGCCGGGTAAGCCCCAACTATTAGAGGGACCAGATCGAACCACCGGCAATATGTTGTTTGTCGCCGAGGTCTTTATCCCTGGGCAAAATGCCTATCTGCATGTTTCCCGACTCCGTGAGGACGAAGATGCTCGTGCCAACACCTTTTTCGGTCAGATCGTTGAAGATTTCGTTTGGCTGGCTCTCGCTATTCTCCTTGGCGTCACAATTGCGACTGTCTTTACCATCCGAATTAGTCTTGCAGGATTGAGACGGTTGGCTCGGCAAGCGGAAAGCCTTGATATTGAGAACCTACCTAAAGGCCACTTGGATACGAAAATTGCGCCACGCGAAATTCAGCCCATCGTAACGGCTTTCAATGCTGCCCTTGACCGGATCGGCGCTGGGATGCAGGCCAAGAGAGAGTTTTCCATTCACGTTGCGCACGAACTGCGAACCCCACTGGCAGATTTGAGGCTGCGCGTTGAAGTCGTTCCCGATAGACACGACCGCACAAGGATGCTCGCAGATATCGATTCAATGACGCGGCTTTTGGAACAATTGCTCCAAGTCGCGCGCCTTGACGCAGCGGCCGGCTTCGCACTCGCCCATCTGCACCTGAGTGAGGTGATCAGCGCAACTTTGTCTGAGATGGCACCACGTTTGCTAGCTCACGGCTGGGAAATTGAACTCAAAGTGTCATCAGAAGCAACCGTTTGGGTCATTGGGCACGAGACGCTCATTCACTTAGTGCTACGAAATCTAATTGAAAATGTCATCCATCATGCCGAGGGCGGCAATAAAGTGCACGTTGAGATTGGGCCGGGACCCAAAGTAGTCTTTGCTGATGATGGGTGTGGTATGGGTCCACAACAAGTTGGGCAATTGTTTGGGAAAGTCACACCTGCATACGGCGGGCCGCGCAAAGGCAGCGGCCTTGGCCTGTCAATCTGCCAATCAGCTATGAACCGCATGGGTGGGTCCATCACAGTCGTGCCAGCCCAAAGCCCAGCAGGGACCGGAGCGGGCACAAAGTTCCTCATACAATTTCAGTCCGCTAGTCCAACACAGCAAGCCGAGGAAACCGGGCTGCGAAAAATTTGACTTTACGTTCAGCTGCAAGGTTAGTGCAAGCTAGTGAATTCATAATGTGCTCCATCAACCAGGAGTAAAGATGATGCCCAACAAATTGAAGTTCTCAACAATTGCGCTTTTGGCAGGTGTAACCGCGGCCGTCGTGACAGTATCATCGGCTAATGCGCAGTCAGGTCAGGATGATGATGGTGGGGAGCGATTTCTGATTGCAGGCGTCACCGCTGAATATGAGCCCGTTTTTCTTGGGTCTAAGAAAAATGAGGTCGAACCACAAATTTATGTCAATGCGCGATGGGGTCGTTTCTTTGCTGGCCAACGTGGGGTTGGCCTTGATTTGTTTACATTTGATGGCGACCTAGAGTTTGCTCTTGGCACAGCTATTTCACTTGGTGAAGGCCGAGAGGAAGGCGACGACATAAAGCTTAAGGGTCTGGGCAGCATAGATCGCCCAATTGAAGCGACCTTGTTTGGTGAACTGGATTTTGGTTTTGCTGAAGCTGGGCTAACAGTCGGGCGAGATATTGGCAAAGCCCACAAAGGAACATTTGTTGATCTTGATGTTAGCAAAGACTTTGAACTGAACGATCGCCTAGAACTCGAAATTGAGGCGAAAGCGCGTTGGGCTGATAAGAAGTTTAATCAAGTCTTTTATGGGGTAAATGCGCTGCAAGCCACACGGTCTGGATACCGAGCGTATACACCAAAGGCTGGCATGCAGACCGCCGCTTTCAGTGTTGGCCTTACTTATAAAGTGACTGATCGCTGGTCTGTCCGCGCCGAAGCCGAAAGCAAAAACCTTTTGGGTGATTCCAAGAAGAGTCCGTTCATAGCCAAGCAGAATGGAACTGCCTTCGGCATTGGCATCGCCCGCCGCTTTTGAGTTTATACACAATGTAGCCAGCGCTCAATGTGTATAGTCCAAGATCAGTTTAGGTTTTGGCTATAGCTGGTCCCGAGCTCCAACCCTCTCATGAAGCATCTTCCGCTCAGCCACCTGTTTCGACCCAGTCGGAAGAGGGCAAGCTAATCTTGACAGAATTTTCACCCCTATCGAAAGGCTCAAGCTATGCAAGTAGTTAAGACGTACAAAACATCCCCGTCTGCGCGTAAATTCCTTATGCTAGGTGTTATGCTCAGCTTTGGGCTGAGCGTCTTCGCGACACCAGCCATCACTGGCTCAAGCAATGCGAATAAAACAACCTCAAGCAATCTGATGCGAACTGAGGCTGTGCCTGTGAGTGGTGGTACGTCGCTGGCTACCATTGTTTATCTTCCCGAAGGCCAGGGTCCATTCCCTTCTATCGTCATTCGCTCCGCTTATGAGATTCCAACCCCCCCGCCAGGCGGGCTTGTTCCAGAGGAAGATGATGACTCTGCCGAATCCGATCCTGTCAAAGTTCGTGAAGCTTGGGCGAGTGTGATTGACCGAGGCTATGCAGTTGTTTTGCAAAACAGCCGTGGTCGCCATAAATCAGGGGGGATTGATTCCTTGTTTGGAACCGAACGAGAAGATGGGGCTGCTCTGGCTAATTGGATTACACAACAACCTTGGAGCAATGGCTCGATCGGTGTTGCGGGTGATAGCGCCGATGGCTTTATTGGCCATCTAATGATGGCGGCAAATGCCCCAGGTGTACGCGCAGGGTACTTCCAAGTCACTTGTGGTCGCCTTCTCACCGACGGTGTTGTCCGCCGCACTGGCGGCCTGTTGATGGAAACTTTAGTCCCCTGGCTTACAAAAGAAGCCTTTGGCGCGGGCGCTGAATCCCGTGCAGCGCTATCAGCTTCGGGAGTAGAACTTGAAAAATTAAAGCGCCCCGCCAAGA
>NZ_JBIIYV010000084.1:0-10212 GCF_044346625.1 Aquidulcibacter sp.
CTTCACAAAGTCGAATGCGCCAGATTGATCGGACAGGATGAGGAGGCCGATGGGCTGACTTTCCATGTCGCGGGTTTGAATGAGCGAAAAGCCGATCGCGGTTTTGGCAACTTTTTCCGGTTGCGTTCCGGAATCAACGGGCCAAAAGGTCATGGCGTAATTGCCTTTAGCAAGATTTAGCTCTGGCCCAAGCTTGGAAAGGTCGCCAACAGGTAAGTTCCTTATAGGGAGTACTTCCAGCGCGTTTTGGCAATTGGCGTTAGACGTCGAGGTTATTGTGGTTTGGGACCATGCGTTTGAGCTCCAGATACTCATGGAGAGCGCGCAGTAGATGAAAGTCTTCAAGAGTGATTTTGACATGGTGAGTACCCAGGGCTCCTATACTTAGCAAACGATACCTGTTTCCACCGGCTCGGTTCCTTCAAGTTCAAGCCGAGAGCTTCCCCCAAAGTGGGTGATCCCCCGTTAGGTCACAGAAGGAGGTCGCCCTGCTTTTTGGCGATGGTGTCGGCGTATAATTGGTCAAATTCAACGATGGCGTCGGAGATGGTGGTGCGTTCGCCAGCATCTCGTCGGATGAAGTGGGCGGCGGGGGAGCCGTCGGCGGCTTTGACGATGGTCATGCTATATTCGGGCAATTCATCGCGCAGCGCGATCTTGCGCATCATCCGGGCAAATTCTTTGGGTTCAGAGTCAGAGCCCGTTTTGTCTTTGAGAACCGAGAAGCGGCAGAGCCAGCCCTTCTTTTGATCGCCAGCATGCTTGCGCGCAATTCGGTAAAGCGCGCGCTCAAGCCCACCGGTCAGGCTGAAATAGTCAGGGTGCATGGTCAGCAATTGCTTTTCCTGCGTCACCCCTTCGTAGATCCAGTTGGACAAGGTGATGCGCAGGGCTCGCGGCTGTTCGGTGATGGGGTCAACCTCAATGTCCCATTCATCGATCCAGGAGAAGCGGCGGTCCCTGCCCCGCTTAGCGCGCAACGACGTGAAGATGGTGGTCGAGGCCAAACGGTCGAGGGCTGCGCGAAGCTCTTGATAGCCTTTGCCGCCCGTGTCGCGCTTGATCGCGCGCAGAAGGTCATAGGCGGTGGTTCGCAGGGTGCGCGGCAGATCATTGACGCCTTGCTGCTTCAACCGGTTCAAAGCGCTCGCCGCCCAGATCAATATATCGGCGTCCCAGATGGTGGCCATGCCATAGGCCGGCACCGCTTCGACCTTAACCCAAACTTCGCCATCGGGGCTGCGGTAATCAATGGGCTTCAGGCGCTTGCGCTTTTGCAGCGAGAAGAAGGGCCGCTCCATCGTCTCCCGCTGATCCTTCAACGGGATGTCGTGCACCATCGGGATGAAGAAATCGAACTGAGGATCATCTTTGCGTCGCGCGGACATAGCTGTCTCTCTCTTTCGAACATCGCCCCTATCTCGTATGCGAGAGGGCAAAAGCGTGTCCCCGGTGACGCACCGCCGTGGTGCATGGAATGGAGTGTCCCGATTCGAGGGCCCAACCAAGTTAAGGGGCCCTTTTCGAGGGTGTTTGGCTGATCCTATCTGATTCTACGTCTGCGGGAGACAAATCAGGGGACGCTACCACACAGGTGGAGCTGTAGACCCGTCTGCATGTGGACACGTCGTCAGGTCGTCACGTGGTCCTGACTAGGCCACCCTGCCCCACTTTGGGCGTGGGTCTAGCGTTCACCCATCGGGTGCTTGCCATAGTGGCGCAGGACGAAATCGAGCCCCTCACCCACTAAGTGCTGCACAGTGACGTCCCGCTCTGCCGCTAAGATGCGTAGCGAGCGTGAGAGTTCTGGGCTGAAATAGCCCGCAACCATCACCCGGCCATCGCGGGCCTTGGCCTTTTGAGGCACGGGCATTGCGAAATTGGGTGGCGCGAAGACCGGCGCGGCTGCCATGGGTTCGGCCATCGCGACCGGGGCTGGCGCAAACTGCGGCTCTGCTACTTGTTGGCTATCCTGATTGGCCGGAGCCGCCATCTGGTATGGGTTTGTATTGGGTTGTGCTGCTACGGCGGCGAGACGCGCTGCGAGGCTTGGTGCTTTGGCCATCTAATTCCCCTTCCCTCTCGTTTAATTGTGGTGCTTAGGCGGCCTGTGGGACCGGTTGTGTTTTGGTGAGGCGGCCCATCATCCAGTCAAAGACGGCATCGACTTCGCTGGCGGCTTTACAGCCGGGCTCATATTCACTGGCGGTATGACCATCGACCACAGCATGACGGAAGGCGGCGCGTTCTGTCAGGCAAACTGGGGCCAAAGGCATCCCAATGCCGCGAACAACAGCAGCAGCATCTTCAACAAGGCTAGCGGCCCGCGGTGGGACGGCATTGAAAATCGTAAAAGCGGGCTTTTGCGCGATGCGCATCAACTCGCCGGTGGTCTTGATGGCGTGAAGGTCAAAAGCGCTGACCCGCGTCGGCACCAAAACCAGATCAGCGGCACGTGCGGCTGAGACGGCTGCAGCGTCAGCGGCTGGTGGGCTATCGAGGATGCAGAGATCGACACCGGCTTGGGCGGCTTCCTGCAACGTCGCCTCAAGGCGGGTGTAAGGGGTAGCCACAACGGCTGGATTGTCCCCTCCTCGCCAGTCGCCCCATTGCGCGGCGGTGGCTTGCGGGTCGAGGTCGATCAAAGCAACTGACATACCCTTGCGGGCGGCCGCTACGGCGAGGTGAACCGATAAAGTGGTCTTACCTGCCCCACCTTTTTGGCTGACTATGGCTACTACATGCATCTTCCTACCTCCTCGTGTCCACATGCGGCCATGTGGTAAGTTCGGCGCGTCGTCATTTGGGAAGGCCCACATTTGGAGGCCCCCACAAGTGGGCATGAGAGACATGGCGAGGTGTCGCCTTGTCCGAGGCTGGACTTGTTGAAAAGTCGCCGCCTCCCCGTGTCCACATGTTGAAACCCTAGACTTTAAACCTTAACGATTCCTTATCGCCCATCTGAAAATTCGCCTGTGAGGCGACTATGTGGGCAAGACGACTGTCGGGCCGTCTTTGAGCGAACAGCGGCTTGCTTGTCGATTTCTGAGCCGAGGAGAGGCAGGTGAGGGCACTGACCAGGATGTAAAGCCGTGCTGGCGAGCGCCGCGGCGCAAATTGGGGCCGTGACACCTGATTTTCATCCAGAAGTGGCCAGTTTGTTTGAATGTGGGCGTGTCCACACTTCCACGTATCCCCGTGCAGAAATGCGGGCTTGTAGACGTCTCCGATTGTCCGGCTGCGGACGTGGGGGGAAGTGGGCACGTCTGCAGGTCGCGTCTGTTGATTTGTCCACACGCAGACATGCCTTCAGTGAGGACGTGTCGCCGTAAAAACGAGCCAAACGGGGAGGGGGAAGACGCAATTCCGGTGTGCAAGGCTTAGTTGCAGCGGCGCGGCCACCGCACAGAAGCCGCAAAGCGTCTCCAGAAGCGCCCAAGCAGCGCCCTCAAGTCGTCGGGGGATCACACACGGCTCGGCAGGGGCGCTCTCCCTGCGTGTGCTAGCAAAAAGCAGGTTCAGACGTCGCTTTATACTTCTCGCAGCAGGCATAAAGTGCCAGTGCCATGGTCTGCGCATCGGCATGGCGTGCCATCGCCCAAACAGGACCCGCTTGCTTCCAATCTGGCTCGCCATTTCCAGCTTGGTGCCAAATCCAAGCCACGGCGTCATGGATCAGATCATCGAGAACAATGTCCTGATCAACCCGATAGTCCGGATCAAGCTCGTGACGGTTCGCGAGGACATTTAACGCTTCGAGGCAGAAGGTGCGATAAGCGGGGTCGGGGATGGTTTCGAGACGCACCTCTATCTCGAGGGCAAAATCCTTCTCCCAAGCGGTGAGGTCCGATCGGGCAACAGCGGCGTCCAGTCGATTATTGGCACCAAACACGATGCCGGGGCAGACATGGAGCAGGGACCACAGCCGTGCGAAAAAGTCACTGCCAACGCGGGTCAGCACGCCCAAACGTTCCCGCCATAGTTCCCAGTCGCTGCCGATTGCCTGCGCTGAAGGGGTTAAGGCGAAGGTTGGGGCGTGGGAGATAACCGCCCGCACCGAGGGCGTCTCCAGCAAGATCGCTTTGACGCGGTCAAACAAGACGCTGGGTGGTTCGGCGACCAGATTCTCCATCCCCCCGGTTTCTTCTTGTCCCAACCGATCAACAATCTCGGTTAATCGAATGGTCCGCATGCCGCGCACCGCATTGGAGTCTGACTTACTAAACAGACCCAAAGCCTGCAGCACTTCTTGGGCGATGACCGCATGGAGCTTGGAATGGAGACCCTCTTCGATCATGGTCACCAGCTCGCTTTCCGGCACAGGACGCGTGATGACCCGCCCTTCGCCAAGACCCAAGCGTCTCAGGCGGACCACAATGTCTTTAGCAGAATCCTGCAGGCGCGGATCGGTGCGGTTCAGCCACGCGGCTCCACGGCGGGCGGTTGCCCAATCCCCAGATCTGCCAGCCGCTTCATAAGTACGCTCGACCTCAGCTTGGTCGCCTGAGGCAATTGCCTCATCCAGACCGCGACCAAATCCATTGTTTGCAAGCGCGGGCAAATCTTCAGCGTGACTTGTGCTCCCTTGCGGCAGAAAAAGTGGGCTGATCGATTTTGGTTTGGTCTGGGCGCGCAGGACTTCGTCAATCCGAACCAGCTTGGTACGGGCAAAATCGACCTGACCGCGCTGAACTTCGTGGAGGAGATCAATCAGGCGGTCGACGCCACTGCCGTGCATGGCGGTTGCATCGACACACAGGATGAAGACTGGATTATCCTGCCCGCGCCAATGTCGGGCGACATAACGTAGGTCACCCCGTAAACGGCGCGCGCGGGCAGCCGCGTCATAGCGGATATGGTGGTCGTGGGCCTCAAGCAGGGTGGCTGAGAACAACACATGTCGGCCTTCAGCCTCATAGACATAGGCATTGGCGAGCGGCCCAAGGCGCTTGTCAGGCCGGCCCGTCAGACGCAAATGCGCATTACGACCAATCTGGGTCCAAACGCTGACCAGGTCCCCCGCCGTGCGAATGATTACGTCTGAGCCAAGATCTGACATTTGATCTGAGATCAGGCCGAGCGCTTGGAGCTTAGCGGCAGTCTCTGCATCTTCTGAAACAATGGCAAAAGCAATTTCTGGCTGATGATTGCGGTTCAGGTGATGGCGACGACCCAAAGGATCAATGTCTTCAGGTGCCAATAAGCCCTCTTGCAACATGGCTCCCAATGCCCAAAGCGATTGGGCCCATAGAAGGGGTAGATTGGCGTTGGCAACACGGTCTTGGCTACCTGGAGCAGCGGCTTCGGCTTCTACTGCATCGGCATCAACATAATAGAGCTCCGGCAAAAGTGGCAGGCCGTCGCGCATTTGGAACAAGGGTTCAAGGCGATCTGCCCAAGCTCCCGCGGCCCGCTTATCCCCTGTCATCTCAGCATCGACGAGAAGGTAGGTAAAGAAAAGTGGCCATTCGGATTCGATATTGGCAAACTTTGAGAGCTCGCCGGCGTGATAATGCAGGCGATGTTCGTCTTCCACCGTCGTCTGATGGCCATCCCGCAGAAAGCGCTTGCAGCCATACCGGCCAGCAAGGCGATCCAAGATCCGCCCGCGCGTATGGGAGATCAGCACTTTGTCGTCGACAGCAAAAGCTGGCCAGCCGACAACGGCGAGGAGGGCGGCATCGGTTTCTTTTGACGCAGATTCACCTGGCAATAAGACCTGCAGGGTCTCCCGTGCCCGCGCGATATCGTCGGCCGGCACTTGGATCGGTCCACGAGCGTCACAGCCAAACTCTAGGCCATCCATGGCTTCTAACGCCGCTTTGGCGATGCCCACGGAACTTGCGTTAATCTCGACCACGCCGTCATTGGATTTTCGACCACGTTCCCAAATGCCATAATCGGCAATCCGGTAAGCCGGTCCAATATAATGGACGAGGTTTTGCACAAAATCGACCTCATCAGCGGTTTCAACCACTTTGAGGCCACCGGCGGTCATTTGCGCTAGGAATAATAAGAAAAGCGAGGTGGCATCAATTTGCAGATGGCCCCAATGGGCGTCGCCGACCACAGGCTGACCCGTCGCTGCATCATATTTGGCATGGAGGCCATCGAGCGGGTCTTGGCTGTATTTGAACTTTTCCACCTTGTCGGCCTGGCCCATCATGGCCGACAAGAGGCCGCGCATCAGCCGGACGACACTGGCCTCTAAATGGGCTGTGCGCTCTGAACCGGGATCTAGACGCTTATAGGCACAAGCAAGGCCCCAAGCCCCAAGGATGGAATAGACATTGTCGCGCACCCATGCGTGCGCATAATCCCCATGAACGGTTTTGGCCGTACTCGCTGGCAAAAGGCCGGCTTCAGCGCTCAATCGTTTGAGAAAAATCGCGTCAATATGGTCATACCAATGACCAAGGCGCGCTTCCAAATTCGGAGTCTGTGCGTTCATGTGGGTCAGCGTCCGTACTCTTTCGCGAGATCAAGCAGCTTCTTGCGATCGGCTGGCGTAAAGTCAGCCGCCTCAAACCGCCAATTCCAATTGTCTTCTATGGTCCCCGGCGTATTCATGCGTCCGTTCCCGTCTAGGCCAAACACATCCTGTAACGCGATGATGGCGAGGTTGGATCCCGATTGCATGGCCAGTTCGATAAAGCGCCAGTGAAGGTCGGCACCGTCTCCACCGAGGAGTTCTAGGGCTGCGGCTGCTTCGCGTGGCGCATCATTGGCCCGCTCAGCAGCTTCACGACCATCATTCTTGAACCAGCCGATTACCGTATTATTGTCATGCGTGCTGGGATAGCACACGGTGGCGGCGGGATAGTGGTAGGGATGGCGCTCATCGCGCGGGGGCCCATCACCAAATTCAAACTCAAGGATTTTGAGGCCGGGGAAAGCAAATTTGTCGCGCAGGTTGATAACGTCTTCTGTGATGTGCCCCAAATCCTCCGCGATCACTTTCAAGTCCGGTAGGGCCGTCATGATGGAAGTGAACAAAGCGTCGCCCGGAACATCGACCCATTGGCCGTTAATGGCGGTGGTCTCGCCAGCCGGGGTTTCCCAACATGACGCAAAGCCACGGAAATGGTCGATCCGCACCGCATCGGCAAAGTCGAGCAAACGGCGCATGCGGGCTACCCACCAAGAAAAGCCATCTTCGGCCATCTTGTCCCACTCATAAATCGGATTGCCCCAAAGCTGACCCGTGGCGCTGAAATAGTCCGGGGGAACGCCCGCTCCAACGCGGGTGTTAAAGTCGGCATCCAGTTTAAACAGATCGGGTCGGGCCCAGACGTCGGCTGAATCATGGGCGACAAAGATCGCCATGTCGCCAATGATCATGATCCCTTTTGAAGCCGCATGTGCGCGTAAGCGCTGCCAGCGCAGATCAAACAGGTATTGCAGGGCCTCAATTGCCGCGATCTCAGAGGCGAGAGATGTGCGCGCTTGTTCGAGTGCTTCAGGCTCTCTCCGGCGCAGATCATCTGGCCAATGCATCCAGCCTTGGCGCTGCCGGGAAACCGAAATGGCTTCAAACAGCGCATAATCATCCAGCCAGGCCGTACCATTCTTGGCCTTAAATGCCTGAAGGCCGCTGGCCAGTGGATGGTCGGTTTGGGCCGCCAAGCGGCTGCCCGCTAAGGCCAAAACTTCTAAACGGGCAGGGACGGTGACGTCATAATCGACTTTGGTCTGCGGCAGTGCCTTCAAAGGTGCCACTTCTTCTGCGGTTAAGAGCCTAGCCTCGATCAGACCGTCGATGTCAATCAACAATGGATTGGCGGCAAAAGTTGTGGTGGCGGAATAGGGGCTCGCATTATTGCCTGTCGCATTTATCGGCAGGATTTGCCACAGCTTCTGCCCAGACTCAGCTAAGGCATCGATGAAGGCCATCGCTTCATCGCCGATTTCACCAATCCCATAGGGGCCAGGCAGGCTGGTGGGATGGAGCAAAATGCCACTGACGCGTTCAAAAGCCATGTCCGGTCTTTCCGATTGTTCTAGAGGTGTCGCGCGAAAACACGATAAGAGTTCGTGCAGGAAGTTGGATGGTTTGGCCGCCCGCGGCCACTTGATCTTGGGTTGGGCGAATGGGGTCGGCAGTCGTCAGCGCCATACGCCAAACACCTGTCCCGGTGGGGGGTAAGATAAAGGCTGCATCCTCAAGGCTTGCGTTAAACAGGATCAGCCAGCCCCGCGGCTCATACACGGCCGCAAAGCATTGGGTTTTGTGATCCATCCAATCCTTATGGGTCATAAGATTACCCCACACACTCCACCACGCAATCGTCGGCTCGCGCTCACCCGGACCATTGGGATGGCCTTCCGGGAAGCCCACGAACATCTCCTTGCGCAGCGCGATCAGCTGCTTGGTAAAGGCCAAGCGTTGTGCGCCAAGGCGCGAGCTGGGTAGACGCCAATCTAGCCAACTGATGGCATTGTCTTGCGCATAAGCATTGTTGTTGCCGCCTTGTGTGCGACCCATTTCATCACCGGCCAGCAACATGGGTGTGCCGAAGCTTAAAAAGATGCTTGCCAACATGTTGCGCGCTTGACGTTCGCGAAGCTCTTCAATCTCGCGGTCAGCTGTCTCGCCCTCGACGCCATAATTGGACGAGAAATCATGATCGCCGCCATCGCGATTATTCTCGCCATTGGCGTGGTTGTGCTTATGCGCATAACGCGTGAGGTCTAAGAGCGGAAATCCATCATGGCACGCGACGAAATTGACGCTGGCCTCAACCGGCTTGCCTTTATTGCGAAACAAGTCTGGGGAACCCGCTAAGGCTTTGGCAAAGTCGCGCGCCATATCTTGATCGCCACGCCAAAATTGCCGGATCGAATCGCGTGCTTTGCCGTTCCAATCCGCCCAGTCTGGTGGAAAGTCACCGACATAATAGCCCCCTGCGGCGTCCCAAGCCTCAGCGATGAGTTTGACGTCTTTGAGACGCGAGTCTTGCCGGACCGCTTCAAAGAAGGGGGCCTCCCGGCTGAACCGGCCTGCTTCGTCTATGCCGAGGGAAGGGGCAATATCAAAGCGGAAGCCATCAAGACCATAGCATTGCACCCAATGGGCCAGCGACTCTACAATCAGATCCCGGACTTGGGGATGGCCAGCATTCAGCGTCGCGCCACAGCCGCTGATATCGGCATAGCGGCTTTGGTCTTGTGGATTTAAGCGGTAGTAAGAAGCATTGTCGATGCCGCGAAACGACAGTGTGGGGCCATGCCGATTGCCCTCACAGGTGTGGTTGTAAACCACATCCATCCACACATCGAGATTGCGCGCATGGGCGTTTTGAACAAAGGCGCGCATTTCGGCGATTGGATCGCCAGACGCATAGTCGCCATGGGGAACAAAGTAATTGAGCGTGTTATAGCCCCAAAAATTCTTCAAGCCTTGATCGACCAAAAACCGGTCATGCATGAATTGATGGACGGGCAACAGCTCAATCGTCGTAATGCCGAGCGCACAAAGGTAATCGAGTGCCGCCTGACTTCCAAGGCCCGCAAAAGTCCCCCGCTCTTGGTCCGACAGGCCTGGCAGTTGCATGGTAAAGCCTTTGGCATGCAGCTCATAAACCAGCGTCTCGCGCCAAGGTCTCGCACTGGGGCGGGGCAGGGGGGTCATCGCGGCGGCGTCTACAACAACCCCTTTCAAACAGGTCGCGGCATTGTCGCGATTATCGGGCATGCCATTTGGGTCATGGCCTTCGTAGAAATAGCCAAAATGCTCCGGGCCCCACCGAAACGCCCCAGCCAGCGCTTTCGCATAGGGATCGAGCAAAAGCTTATGGGGGTTGAATAGATGACCTTGGTCTGGCCGGTAGGGCCCGTGGACGCGGTAGCCGTAGACAGTACCCGCTCCAAGCTTGGGCGCAAATCCATGCCAGATGTCGCCTTTGCGCGCAGGAAGATCGGCGCGCGCAATCTCGTGCTGTCCATCGCTCGAGAACAGAACCAGCTCAACCCGCACGCCATGGGCACTAAACAGCGCAAAGTTCACGCCACCCTCACCGAGCGTCGCGCCCAATTGATTTGGGTTGCCTGGTTCCAGTCGCAGCACCATTGCGTTACCGTTTCCTATGCCGGAACGAGATAGAGGCCAGCAAGTGGTGGCAGGGTCAGGACGATGGAGGCCGGTTGTCCATTGAAGGGCATAGCTTCGGCCTCAACCTGGTTAGGACCGTCAAAATTGGACCCGTCATAGGC
>NZ_JBIIYV010000154.1:0-3017 GCF_044346625.1 Aquidulcibacter sp.
CGGGCCAAGCAACCGATGTTCCCTTGCTGATTGGTGCCAATAGCAATGAAGCGAGTGTGATGGAGACGCTTAATGTAACGGATCGTGCTATCACGGCGTTTCTCGGCAATCGGGAAGCAAGCGTGAGGGCCACTTATGGCGGAGCGGGAATTTCGGACGCAGAGTTTGCACGCCAAGTCTTTGGCGATGCCACATTCGTTGGCCCGGCGCGCTTCATTGCTGGGCAAGCAGCAAATGGCGCGCCCTCGTTCCTGTACCATTACGACTATATCTTGGAGAACCGGCGGGATCGCCAGCCAGGTGCGGGCCATGGGTCCGAGATCCCACAGATTTTTCGAAGCTGGGGTCAATTGCCACTTGCGAGCCGCTTGCTCACCCAAGAAGACAAGGACTTTAGCGTGATGATTTCGGCCTGCTGGGTGGCTTTCGCTAAGTCCGGAACGCCTAGCTGTGCCGGATTGCCGCCTTGGAAGCCATATGCGCCTGATACAGATATCTTGATGGAATTGTCGCCGAAATCTGGCCCCAAAGCGAACTTCCGAAAAGACAAACTTGATGCGGTTCTGCCAACAGATGGTGTGGTGAATGGGCTTGCGAGAAACTAGCTGCTTTCATCCCAAATCTACTTAGCTTGAGGATAATCTGGATGCACAAGAAACAGAGCGGCACGAAGTCAAATTTCACTCCGACGCGGCGTTCTGCCCTTGTCGGAAGTTCGTGCGTCTTTGTCCCAAGCGTTACACGTGCTGGCTCTCCCCCTGCCGAATCTGCACACTTCCAAGCAGACTTAGAGCGCTATGTTTCCTTTGGCACCCATCAGTCAGGATCGACAGGCGATCAGGCCACAGTCCAGTGGATTTCCAGCAGAATTTCCGCTTCTGGCTATCGTGTTTCCCTGCAACCCATTGACGTGCCGTTCTTTGATGAAGCTCGCGCGACGGTAACGCTTTCAAATGGTTCGGAGTTCGTCGGAATCGGCCAACATCCCATCACGCTTACCGGTAAAGATGGGCTAAGTGCGCCCTTGATTCTGTGGCGGGAGGATCAGGATCCAAGCGCGATCTCGGGGAAGATCGCTGTTATCATGTTGCCCTTTGGTCGACATTCCAGCGCGCTCCAGCCTATGATCGCGCGCTCAATCAAAGCCGCATCTGAGGCCAATCCACGGGCGCTGATTGTGGTTACCGACGGCCCCTCTGGGGAAGCTTTAGCCCTTAACGCGTTGGACGAGCCAGCAGACCGACCCATGCCCATTCTGGTGCTCGGCTCGCGCGGCGTTCAATCCGTACTTCAAGCCGCTAGAAATGGGGCGTCAGCCACGCTCTATCTGGAGGGCCGCACCGGACGCAGGATCGCTAATAATGTGGTTGGTCGAAGAGTTGGAGCGGGCAAAAAGATAGTGCTAACCACGCCACTCAGTGGCTGGTTTACCTGCGCAGCGGAACGGGGAAGCGGGGTCAGCGCCTTCCTAGCGCTGGCGGACTGGCTTGCAAGGGCCCATCCCAACTTGGATGTGACACTTGGCGCGATGACTGGTCATGAATTCGAGAATCTCGGCAGCAAGAAGTTTAACGCCCAAATGGTGCCGCCTCCAGGAGACGTTGACCTCTGGGTTCACCTTGGTGCGAGTTTCGCAGCGCGCGATTGGCATGAACTGGCTCCAGGTTTATTGGCACCTTTGCCCAGTATGGATGCTCAGCACTTTTTGCTTGGCCATGAGTCTTTTCTTCCAATTCTTCGCCAAGCCATGAAAGGCGTACCCGGTTTTGAAGTCCCGTATGCAGCCAGTATCGAAGCTGCGGCAGGTGAGGCCAAGCAAATTCTCATCGATGGCTATACTAAGCTGATTGCCAATTTTGGTGCCCACCGATTGCACCATGCCCGCTCGGATGGTCTTCAGGCGACAGATGGAGCGTTGATCCATCAGGCCTATGCTGGACTCCAAAGTTCAGTCTCTAAAATACTGGCCTGATTGTGCGTCATCGGCTGATCTTAATGCTAAATGAAGTGCATCTAATGTGAGCGCCACCAGCGTCAGCTTTCCATCAACGGGCATCAACCACCAAACATCCATCCTTGGCGCGCTTGAGACGGTCCGTATTTCGGCGACTTTTGGCCGAAAGGGGTTTGTCCGGTTTGACGTGCGATGGGGTGAAAGCTGACGTTCAGGGCCGAATACAGTCTCCGATTAAATGGCAGACGCTTCGAAGCGGGGTTACCTAGAGCCAAACATGCTCGCCTTCACAACCAAGTCTTCTGGGCGTCCGTGAGCTTCAATGATCTCATGGCAAAGCACGAGAGGATGACAAATAGCTAAAGCAAAATTGACCGCTTTGCCGATTGCAAGCATGGTGGATCATGATGCTAATGGTGAGTCTAAAACAACCCATAAGCAGTCGACGCGGGACCTTGGGGCAATAGGCTAATTAGTTGTATTGGTTCCTAAAAAGACTTGATCCTATCCGATCGAGACATGTTAAAGGGGAAGTAGACATTATGGATCGGCGAACTTTGGTCACAGCCGTAGCGATTGGCACTCTATCGGGTGCTGGCGCAGGCATTGCTGCTGCGCGCGTTGCAGGTGCCGGAGCGGGTGCCGCTGCACTGGGCAAAGCGGCTGCACAGGGCGCGGTTGCCGGGGCGGTCCGGCTGAATATGGTCACTTCTTGGCCCAAAGGCATGCCAGGTTTGGGCATGAGCGCAGAGCGTATCGCACAACGTGCGCTGGCCTTGTCAGGCGGCACGCTGGATATCAAAGTTTATGCGGCTGGCGAGTTGGTTGGCGCGTTTGAAGTGTTTGATGCCGTGGCGACAGGCTCTGCCGATCTCTACCATTCAGCCGATTATTATTGGCAGGGCAAAAACCCTGCCTATCCGTTCTTTACAGCCGTGCCCTTCGGCATGACAGCCATGGAGCAAATGGGCTGGCTCGACCATGGCGGTGGCCAAGCTTTATGGGAAGAATTGGCAGCAGGCTTTGGCATTGTGCCCATGGCAGCGGCAAACACCTGTCATCA
>NZ_JBIIYV010000153.1:0-3017 GCF_044346625.1 Aquidulcibacter sp.
CGCAAATCCATCGATAATGCCTGAGCCATAAAAGCCGACCTCCATCATCAGCCTCCATGGTGAATCACATCACATCTGATTTGGGAATCCTTCCGATTCAGCTCGAAAGGGAAACGCTCTAAGCCACCCCTCGTGCCGGACGCTGCATCCAAACAAAGAGCGCGCTGGCGATCATGGTCAACAACATCAAAAACCCAATCACTATAGTGGTAAATCCCCAGTCATGTCCTGAGTTGTCTGTCAGGCTTGGCATCAGAACCTGGATCAACCCATAGAAGGTGGCACATAAAAGGAGCGCGAGAGCAGCCGCGTTGCGCGTCATGCGTGCGTTGTGGCGGGCAAACCATGCAACACTTAACAAAAAGATGGCACTTACCAAACCGACCGAAAGGCTTGTTTCCAGTTGCTCGTGCCTTGCTTTGGCGACCATTATGGAAACGAGGCTAATGACCGACAATAATGCTTGCATGCCGCCAGCGATGAGCAAGCATCGAAATGTCAATCTGTAGCCAATCTCTGCCAACTGAAACCGGTCCAGAGGGGCCTTCAACGCCTTCTGAGCGGCCAACCCCAAGACAATCGGATAACAAACAAATCCTATCGTCGCCAATGTCCAAAAAAACTTCAAGCTGAACTGCGACGAAATTTCGAAGAGTGCGCTAAAAGTCCAATAGGTCCAATACCCAGCTAACCAAAGGGAAATCAGAAGAACCAGTCCAAACGCCATCCGCGCCCAACCCTCTCCGGTGGTAACATTCTCTTTCAACGACGATCCAAGGCAGCCGAATGCAAATGCGCTCTGATTTTCGCGCAAATGCTCGTATTCACCGCGCATCGCCTCCCCCCAAGCCCGCCGACTGGGTGGCAAGAGCGCAATGGCGAGTTTCAAAGCCAAGCGGCTCATGCGGTTTGCTCCTTCAAACTTGTAAAAGTAGGTCGGCTGGCCTTGGCCTCGCGGGCGGCCTTCAGCCCAGCATCGGTCAGTCGATATGCATGGCGAGGCGGCTTACCCTCGACGTCTGGCGGCGTCCATTTGCTTTCCAACAAGCCGCGCTCATCCAAGCGCATGAGAACAGGATAAAGCGTGCCAGACTTAATGCCGGTCGCCTTCATCAACTCATAGCCATAGCACCAATCATTCGGTGCGCTGGCGAGAATCGCGAGGAGGTCTTGGGCTTGGCTTGAAAGGGGGCGGTTGCGTTTCATACCAATAGATCAACATATGTAGATTTAAGAGTCAAGTACGATCAAATCACTTGTTTGACTCCCCCCCCCCTCGCAAGCCCAGAGATTTGCCCAGTCGCAACGGTAAAATCTAACTTTTGCCAGCCGAAAACTGAGGGAGCACGGCACATGCGGCGAGAGTGCTCAATGTGATTAGCACCGAAAATTGTGCCAAGCCCAACAGGCTTTAGAACAACATAACTGTAATGCCCCCTTCAATCATTTGCTTCGGACGACGCCTTTGAAAGAGGCGATGTTCTCTATAATCGCTACATCTGTGCGCAAGCATGGTGTAGGCGCAATTATGAGCTTTGGGAATGGCTTCGCCTTTCGCCGAGAAGTGAACGGGATCGTTATACTAGTTTGCTCGAGTATCCATTTCAGCGCTTTCAGCGCCTGCTAATAGCTGCGTACGAGCGTATTTTATCGCGTCTATCGCGCGCAATGACAATGATACCGACAACAACAATTGGCCCAGCAGCAAAGTAAGCTGCATCAGCTCAGTCGCGTTATGGAATTCCGTGCGCCGTTCCCATGCAAAAAACATGGCGACGGGAACTAGCAAGCCACACGCTATTGCGGCAAATGCAACAATCATTACATATTTTGCTCCACCTCTGGCTTTGACGCTTAGGCCACTGGAGTAAGATACGCGTTGCGATCCGTGCACGTGCATAGACGCCCAAATGACGCCAACAATTACAAGAAACAGCAAAATACATACGGCCCCAACCCAAACAATGCTAAGGTTTGGCTGGATTGTATTAGACAACAACAAGGCTAACATCACAGCAATCAGTGCTTGCGCTATACTACCGCTCAGGAAACGGTGCGCCTCAGCGATCGCCGCATCAGCACGCAAGGCTGGCGTTGGCGCAATAGGTGGCAAAGCAGGTCGTAGGCGCGTTGTTTTGGTTGGCGGTGGATATGTAACGCTCATTGCTAGGCACCTCGTTTACCCGTCAAGATTTGTTATCTTTCGCTCAAAACACCTGTAGTAAGTTTTTTTATATCGCTATTCGCCGGTCTTATCAAATCTCCTTGGGAAGCGCGCGGGGATCATGCGTAAACCTGAAGGTCACCCACCAGTCAGCCTCCTAAGCGTCCGCTTTCAAGCAACCGCCACCCTGCCCCAAATGGCAAACCTTGGCGCATTTGGGACCGACAGCTTTTTGAACGCCGAGAATGCTAGGGGCTATCCTTACGTCATGGAGAAACGAGGATAGCCCAATAAGAGGCTATACTTCGGTTGCCTCTGCCAATGCTAAGGCGTCTTCGACATCAACACCAAGATAGCGAACAGTGCTTTCTATTTTGGTGTGGCCCAGCAAAATCTGGACAGCACGAAGATTGCCGGTTTGCTTGTAGATTATGGAAGCCTTGGTTCTGCGCAGGGAATGGGTGCCAAAGTCTTCCCGCCTTAGCCCAATGCCAGTTACCCATTCATCGACAAGGCGCGCATATTGTCTGGTGCTCATGTGGTTTGTGTGGTCAGTTCGGCTTGGAAAGACAAAATCATCAAGAGATCCACCTCGACGCTCCAGCCACGCCAACATGCTCGCTTGCGCAGGTCCCAGAAGCTCAAACTGAACAGGTCGACCAGTCTTCTTTTGAATAACGATCGCACGAGTTTTGACGCGACCGCCACTCGTGACATCGCCTACTCGGACCTTGACGATATCGCAGCCCCTTAGCTTGCTATCGATTGCCAAGTCGAACAAAGCCCGATCGCGTAGGTGGCCCTCCCGATCGAGCAAAAATCTTATCGCCCAAACCTGCTGCGGCTTCAAAGC
>NZ_JBIIYV010000155.1:0-3000 GCF_044346625.1 Aquidulcibacter sp.
TAAATGGATGTATCCATGCAAGGCGGTGATGCGCGGCGGCGGCTGATATTACGGTTTCAAGTTTAGATAGCTTTGAATAATGATCTTCAAATCGTTTCATAAAGCGCGGGATTGCGCCCGCGCTTATAGGAACAAGATTGCCGACTTTAACGTAGTTGCCGCGATATTGGCCGCCTATCACTTTGACGCGCTCACCCGTGTCGGGATTAACGGCGTATTTGAATTCGTCGGGAACTTCATCATAAAAGCGTTTGTGAATGTCTTTGATGCCTTCCTCGGTCACGCCAGCATTACCATCAAGGCCGCCGTCATCGATCCATTTTTGGACTGAGATGTGCGCCTTGGCTTCCAATTGAAGATCGCGCTTTTTGGGGTCTGCGCTAAAATCACTATTCAATGCGCGTTCAATATCAATCGGGTGCGTATCATGCCCTTCTATTAGGTTTGAGTAGTAGCAATTCATGGAGCGGACAAGATTTGCCAAGGATGCCACGATGGTCGGCGGAAGCCCGCCTTTGAAGGATGCAGATTTTTGTGTAAGATCGAAGGCTAATTCGGATACGGCTGCGCGGTAGCGACTGGATTCACCAATGCCTAAAGGTTCCATTGCCCCAATTGAATCGCCTGCATCTTCTGTCATATAAAAGTCCGCTTCAAAGTCCGCTTTATTTATCCTACAAACACAATTAAATCATAGTTTTATGGGTTTGCATAGAACAAATCTTGCCGCTTATAAGTCCGCTTTAAAGTCCGCTTGCTTCCTATGGTTTTTTTGGGGATGCCATGGTGGGCGGGTTCGCAAACGGCGGGGTGAAACCCCAAGAGTTGGCTAAGAAGAAAGACAACCGAAGGCGGCTGGCTTTCTCGATGCGGCGTTAATCGCATCGGTATATGTAGCGCGTGCCGCCTATCGTGATTTCTGGGTAGTCCATTCTTAGATCACGCGCGATTGCATCATAATCGAGATAGGATTGAATGGCTTCTGGAATATCGCCAAACATGCTGACCTGAGCCCTTAGAGGCCCTCGGTAAGCACGAGAGTCCCGTTGACCCAGCCGCCTTTGCTAGATTACCGCCGACCATAGATGCTCTGTTACATTCCCTGCGCCCAGGTCGAAACCCGACGCCGCCGTGAAAGCCATTCCATCACTTCATCCTGGCGATAGCCTACTGTTTGATTGGTCGGTTTATAAAATGGTGGAGCCAAGGGGAGTCGAACCCCTGACCTCTTGAATGCCATCGCCTCATCGTCCGTTTTCGGACGATTTTATGGTAGTGCCAACTGGTTGATTTAAATCAATAAATAGCTCGACAAGTCAAAATGATTTTCCTACTGATACCCTCGAATTACCCGAATTTGGTACCGCGGTGGTACCGCGGTGGTAGCGCGAAAACGCGCATTTGAGTGTCTCTGGCCCGCATTTTGCGTGCCAAAAATCAGAGGAGCATCACCATGGAAGACAGGGTCAAGCTCAGCAAACGCTTCATCGATTCCGTGCAACCGCCGGAGGCGTTGGAGAAGCGTTGTGCCGATAGTGATGTACACGGATTATGTCTTCGTGTCTATCGATCTGGTGAAAAGCGGTTCGCGGTTAAGTACCGCATGGGCCGTCAACAGAAGCTCTACACAATCGGTACGGTTGGCTCTCCCTGGACAGTTGAAGCGGCTAGAGTGCGCGCTCGCGAAGTCTTAGCTGACCTGAGCCAGGGCATCGACCCTCAGGTTCAAAAGGTTGCCAGACGCGACGATATGACGGTCGATGACCTCATCGATCTTTATCTCAAAGAAGGTCCGGCCGATAAGCCGAACAAGCGGGAAAGCAGCTGGGAGGGGGACCGGTCGAGCCTTCACTCGCATATCCGTCCGCTGATCGGAAAGCGGATCGCTTCCAGTCTGGTCCCTGCCGACCTCGCTAAGGTTCAGGTTGATATTGCAAACGGCAAGACGGCTCGAAAGACCAAATCAGAGAAGAAGCGCGGTTTGATTACAATCAAGGGAGGGAAGACTACCGCCGCTTTGTCGGTGGTCAGTTTCCAGGCGATGATGAACTGGGCCGTCACGCGCGGCCTTTTGGCCAAGCATCCAACCAAGGGTGTGGTGCGCTACAAACTCGAAAGGAGAGAACGCTTTATCAGCATGAATGAGGCACAACGTCTGTTCGATGCGATCGAGGAGCTCGAACGCCGTGGCGAGATCCATTCCCAATATGGTTTGATGGTCAGGCTATTGATCATGACAGGTGCCCGCCGAGGCGAGATCGAGGGCTTGAAGTGGCGCGAGATCGACATGGACCGCCGTCGCATTGTCCTTTCGTCCGAGCGGTCCAAGACTGGAGCAAGGCGAATTCCGCTCTCGAATGCCGCCATGGAAACGCTTGCACAGATCCCGCGAGATAGCCTTTTTGTCTTCCCTGCCCAACGCCCTAACTCGACTTCAGGTCACACCCAAGCATTGCCAGGTGTCTGGGACCGAATACGGATTGAAGCTGATCTACCGGATCTGCGGCTTCATGATCTACGCCACTCCTTTGCCTCGTTTGCCGCGGAAGCCGGCGCAAGCTTGCAGCTTATCGGAAAAGCGCTCGGCCATACCCAAATAAAGACCACAGAGCGCTATGCCCACCTGCGCGACGATCCCCTGCAAGCAATGGTGGACCTGGTCGGCGAGCGTTTCGAAAACATCGTCAGGAAGAAGGTGGAAGTCCCGCGGCCAACTAGTCCAGTCTTTGACGGGTTCTATGTCGATATAAATTCGGGCTAATTGCCTTCTTTTTGATTCCGGGAAAGGTCTGGCAATGCTCTGCTAGCTGAAATTTGGACCATTTAGGATTGGCGTTTTTTGCGGCGATGAGGTTTGACAAGTAATAGCACGGGATCGTGTCCCACGGCGTGGTGTAACAGCGGCGTCATGATGTAGCCGGTTTAGGGCTGAGTTGATCATGTTCAGGGGACTGCGCTGAGCATGACGATGGGATCATTGCTTAAAGGTGCGAGAGTTTC
>NZ_JBIIYV010000156.1:0-2975 GCF_044346625.1 Aquidulcibacter sp.
GTGCACGTACGGCTGAGGAACATGGTGGGCCTGCCCTGAGTGACGGCTATCTGCGCTTCTTGGTCGAAGAGCTAAAGCCGATGATTGATCGCGATTACCGCACCAAACCGGGCAAAGCCTCCACCTTTATCATGGGGTCGAGCATGGGCGGGCTGATTTCGCTCTACGGAATCTGCGAGTACCCGCACGTGTTCGGCGCAGCAGGCTGTCTATCAACCCATTGGACGCTTTTGAGTGCCGCGGAAAGCTATAGCAAGCCAGACCTCGAAACCCCGGCAATGATCCAAGCCTTTGCGACCTACCTGAAGCGGAAGTTACCAAAGCCCGTCCAGAACAAGATTTGGATGGATCATGGCACGATCAATCTGGATAGCTTCTACCAGCCGTATCAAATAGCGATGGATGAGGTGTTTAAGGAGCTGGGCTGGCAAGAAGGCAAAGACTTCGAAAGCCGGGTCTATGAAGGTGCAGATCACAATGAGGCATCCTGGCGGGTGCGACTGCATGAGCCGCTCGCGTTCCTGATGGGCTAAACCACGAGGCTTCACAGCAACTTTTGCGGCGAGCCAAGAATCCACGCCTTCCCAAGCCTGATAAATGCAATATGCTCAACCTAATCAAAATTGAAAAAGGGGAGCGAAGCACCAATGGACGCTGAAAAGCTGATGTTCCGTACCGGTCTGATGGCTGGTGAGCGTATTCTGGTAACGGGCGGTGGCACAGGCCTCGGTAAGGAAATGGCGGAAGCCTTCCTCGCACTTGGCGCAACGGTCTATATTCTCGGCCGCCGCGGGGCCGTCCTAGAAGAGACCCGGGATGAATTGGTCGGCCGCCACGGCGGCAAAATCGTCGCTCTACCCTGTGACATTCGTAACGCCGAAGCGATCCGCGAAACCATTGATCTGATCTGGGCCGATGGTGGCGCACTGACTGGCCTCGTCAACAATGCTGCCGGGAATTTTATCTCCAAGACTGAAGACCTCTCGCCACGCGCCTTTGACGCTATTGCCAATATCGTCTTCCGTGGCACCTTTTATATGACTTTGGATATTGGCAAGCGCTGGATTGCAGAAGGCAAGAAGGGCAATGTGATCAACATCCTCACCACGTGGGTGTGGAATGGTTCGGCGTTTACGGTCCCGTCGGCCATGTCAAAATCGGGTGTTCGTGCCATGGCAGAATCCCTTGCCGTAGAATGGGGCCGCTATGGCATCCGCTTCAACAATATCGCGCCCGGCCCCTTCCCCACCAAGGGCATGACAGAGCGGCTGTCGCCTGGAGCCAGCATGGAGAGTGCCGAGCGCTCCGCTAACCCCATGGGCCGCGTTGGTGAAATGACTGAGCTTGCCAATCTGGCGGTGTTCTTGATGGCCAAGGGCGCACATTATGTGAATGGGCAGACGATTGCGATTGATGGGGCAGCTTATCAGGCCACGGGCGGCAATTTCTCTGGCTTGAGGGCTTGGGATGACACACAATGGGAAGCAGTGCGCAGCATGATCAAAGCCAGCAATGACAAGGATAAGGCTGCGCGCACCGTATGAAGCCTATCCCGCTTATTCTCGACTGTGATCCCGGTGTTGATGACGCGGTGGCTCTGGCGCTCGCCTTTGGTGCGCGCGAGCGTCTGGATTTGCTCGGCATCACGACGACGGCTGGGAATGTCGAGCTGGCCAAAACCACAAGGAATGCCTGCCTGATCCGGCAAATCATGGGTCGCGAAGACGTGCCCGTCCACGCAGGCCTTTCCAAGCCTTTGTCTCGAGAGCCCATCATTGCCGATGATTTTCATGGGCCAGAGGGCTTGGGCGATTATCCTACAAGCCCGCCAAGTCTGGGGCCACAATCGACTGACGCTATTTCATTCCTGATACAGACGATTGAGGCAGCCGCGGCTGACACCATAAGCCTGGCGGTCACAGGTCCCCTAACCAATATCGCTTGCTTGATCCAACAAGCACCCGATACCGCTCGCCGCCTCCGTCAAATCGTCCTGATGGGCGGGGCGAGACGTGAGGGCGGCAATATCACGGCCTCTGCCGAATATAATATCTATGCTGACCCAGAGGCCGCCGACATTGTTTTCAAAAGTGGCTGTAACATCGTCGCTTTTGGCCTAGATGCGACCCACCAAGTGCGTGGCACATCGGCTTGGGTGGAGGCGATTGCGCGACTAAACACACCCGGTGCCAAGCTGGTCGCTGACATGTTGGCCTTTTCGAACGCTTTGCCCGCCAATCTGATGGACACATCTGACCCAGATCAACCAGCTACGGGCGCACCTCTCCATGACCCATGCGTGATTGCTTATCTGTTGGCACCAGAAGCCTTTTCGCTCCGCCCCTGCCGGATTGACGTGGAGACCGAAAGCACGCTGACCCGGGGGCACACGGCGGTAGAGTTCCGCAAGGCCGTTGCGGGGGCGTTCAATGCTAGCTGGGTCTCAAAAGCCAATCCAGAAGCGGTCCTTTCCTTTCTGTTGAGGTATTTGGCATGAAGCGCCCGCCCCGCATTCGGGTCATCGGCTCGATCAATCTTGATATTGTTGCGCGCGTCCACACCCTGCCAAGACCCGGCGAGACCGTTAGCGGCGGCGTTCTGGCGCATTATCCGGGCGGCAAGGGTGCGAACCAAGCGCTAGCCGCGCGAAAGCTTGGGGCGGAAGTTGCGATGTTTGGCTGCGTTGGAAACGATAGCGCCGCCGGACAGGCTCTAGCCCTACTCGAAGCAAACCGTGTTGACCTGACGGGCGTGGCCATCTTGGACGGCGTGGCAACCGGCGTTGCGCTGATTGCTGTAGATGCGAAAGGCGAGAACCAAATCGTCGTGGCTCCGGGTGCAAATGCTCTGGTTTCGCGGAGCACTTTGGCAGATTTGTCGGGCGATTTTGATGCGACCCTGTGCCAGCTTGAACTGCCGGTTGAGACCATCACCTACTTAGCAGACACAGTGAAAGGCCTCTTCTGCATCAATCT
>NZ_JBIIYV010000038.1:0-31585 GCF_044346625.1 Aquidulcibacter sp.
CGCCAAGAGTGTCCAGTACCAGCGATAGCTAGACACCGCGTCAAACGGATAACCCAGGGGCGCGAGGAAAGACAGCAAGGTAAAGAACAGGCTGATAGCAAAGAGGGCTGTCCCGGTCACAGTGGCTGCCAGCTTTTGCGCAGCCCTTCGCCGTCCAGCCGGGCTGCGCTTCATATTTGCGCGACGCTGTGCTGCCCGTGATGGGCCGGTTGCGCGTTCAATCCGTTGTGCGGTTGAAGTCGGTTCGGGGTTCAATGGCCCGTTTACTGGTGCAGCAGGTGGCGTGTCGGTGATTTCGGCCTCGACTGGGGCCATAGGCTCCGGCGCGGGGGTGGCATCAGGCTCGGGATCGCTCTCGTTCCAACCCCTTGGGCTGGTTTCCTGAGCGAAGTCTTCCGCGGGCTGGAGAACTTGGTCCGGCTGAGCCGTTAAATCGGGTTCGCCCCCTTCGACTTCAAGTTCCGCGACCGGTTCTGCCAGAACGGCTTCAACCGGGGCGTCCACAATTGGCGCGTCGGGCAGAACCTCGGCGTCTACTTCTGGTTCAAGCTCGGCCACATGTTCAGGCTCTGGATCGGGCGCTTGCTTGTCTGCTGCACTCTCCATCCAATCCAACAGGCTGGGCTGGTCGGTTTCAACGGCGGGGGGTGACTTGGCTAACGGCGCTATCTCATCAACCCAAACGGGCTCGGCCACCGGTGCTGGCTCGTCAAATACGCTTTGGTCTGGATCTAATGGCGGAGCAGAACTCGCAGCAACGAGCATGGGTTCATCGCGTACGGAACGACCCAGGAGCGGGTCATATTCATCGTCCAGCTCATCAACAGGTCCCAGTCGTAGGATCGGTTTTGCCATATTTGCCCGACTCTCTCATCCGCCAAACAAGGCTAAAAGCCTCGCGTGCAAAACGTTGCGCACACGCGACAAGGCCCGACCTAGGCCAAGTTCTCCTTTACGGAAACAAGGGCTCCATCGTCAATCCTTGTGACTCAGGCAAGCCAAAGGCGACATTCATGTTCTGAATGGCCTGCCCACCTGAACCTTTGACCAGATTGTCGATCACGCCCACCACAATGACGCGGCCGGGGATCCGGTCTGGGAAGACCGCCAGAATGCAGAGGTTTGAACCCCTTACCCAGCGTGTATCTGGGGAGGCACCTTTGGGGGCCAACTTTACAAACGCTTCGTCCGCATAGCGCTGTTCCAGTGTCGCGCGCACATCGTCCACGGTCGCACCATTAGCCAGCTTCACATGGCAGGTCACCAGTTCACCACGGGTCATTGGCACCAAGTGAGGCGTGAAGTTCACCAAAACGGGTGCGCCAGAGGCGTGGGACAATTCCTGTTCAATCTCCGGCGCATGGCGGTGGTTGCCAACACTATAGGCGTGCAGGCCTTCGGCTGTTTCACAGAATAGATTGCCTTCTTTGAGGCCCCGCCCAGCGCCTGACACTCCAGACTTTGCGTCCACAATGATGTCACGCGGTGAGACGACGCCCGCTTCCACCAAAGGCTTGATCGCCAGCAGGGTTGCGGTTGGATAGCAACCGGGGCAAGCGATGATATCGGGCTTCTTGGCAAGTTCTGCCCGCGCAAACTCGGTCAGACCATACACCGCGTTGCGGGTCTTTTCGGGATGAAGATGGCTGCGGCCATAAACCGTGGCATAGGCACTAGGGTCGCGGAACCGGAAGTCGGCGCTTATATCAATCACGGTCACATGCGATGGCAGCTCACCCAAGAGCTCTTCACTGGCCCCATGCGGCAAACACCCAAACGCCACATCCACGCCGTCCCAATTGACATCTTCGGCCTTGATCAAGGTGCGATCGGCAAAAGGGTGCAAGTGCGGGAAGAGGTCACCCAGAGAGCGCCCAGCTTGCGCATTGGCCGTAATCGCGCCGACGCGGACGTTGGCATGGTGGGCGAGCAGGCGGATCGTCTCCGCCCCCGTATAGCCAGAGGCACCAAGGATTACGGCATTCAGGGTCTGGGTGGTCATGGGATTTGCCTTCAAAGTCCAAAACGAAAAACGGGCGGCCCGCTAAGGCCGCCCGCTTGAAACATGGATATGTTCGACGCGTAGGTCTTAGCGCTTGGAGAACTGGAAGCTACGGCGTGCTTTCGCGCGGCCATACTTCTTACGCTCAACCACACGGCTGTCGCGGGTCAGATAGCCGAACGGCTTCAGAACAGGGCGCAGGCCTGGCTCAAAGCGGGTCAAAGCCGTTGCGATACCGTGACGAACAGCACCAGCTTGGCCAGACAGACCGCCGCCCTTTACGGTGGCGATGACGTCAAACTCAGTGGCGCGATCGGTCACTTGCATAGGCTGGTTGATCACCATGCGCAGAACAGGGCGCGCAAAATAGGTGCCTTGGTCTTTGCCATTGATGGTGATTTTGCCGGTGCCGCGCTTTACCCAAACGCGCGCAATTGCGTTCTTACGCTTGCCGGTCGAATAAGCACGACCCAAGGAGTCGATTTCGGGTTCACGAACGACCACTTCCACAACACCTTCACCGGTGCCCATGGAGGCGAGGTCTTCGAAGCTCTTTGCTACTTCTTCCATTATGCGGCCCCGACGTTCTTGCGGTTACGACCCTTGAAATCTACCACTTCTGGAGATTGGGCCTCATGTGGGTGTTCGGTGCCAGCGTAAACGCGCAGCTTGCCGAATTGCGAGCGAGCCAGAGGGCTTTCCTTTGGCATCATGCGCAGAACAGCCTTTTCGAGCACGCGCTCTGGGAAGCGACCGCCGAGCAAACGCGCAGCAGTGGTTTCCTTGATGCCGCCAGCATAACCGGTGTGGCGATAATAAACTTTGTCACGCAGCTTGTTGCCGGTGAAAACAACCTTTTCTGCATTGATGACCACAACATGGTCGCCAACATCAGCATGAGGCGTGAAATCTGGACGGTGCTTGCCGCGCAAACGCATGGCGATAAAGGTCGCGAGGCGGCCAACAACCACCCCTTCGGCATCTACCACGATCCATTTACGGTCGGCTTCGTGCGTCTTGGCACTGAAGGTCTTCATGGAGTTAGTTCCAAATGAACGCGACCGCCCGAAAGGGGCGGCCACTTGAGAGCGGCGCTTCTAGGCGGACGGAAAACTTATGTCAACAGGCTTTCTGAAATTGATATAAAAACAGCATGTTAGATATGCGGTATTATGTTACCGTATATCTCGTCGACTAGATGCACAACGCATTTATCTGAATGGGACCTATAACGGCAAGGCCCTTGGCTTTCATTGAGGGCGGTCGGAGTGCATCGATAGGCAGCCCAATTTGTCGACCAAATAGCGACCAATAATCGCGAAAGCTTCATCATTCCATGATCAGACCGTCAAATAGCCTAGCTAGGCCCGAAAGATCATTTCACGGAGGGGAAGTTTATCATGGATCGTCGCACACTTCTGATTGGCCTATCGTCTGGCGTGGCTGTAGCGGCTACACAGACCCAAGCCGCAAGCCGCCTTAACGCGGCTGCAACACGCCTTGACCCCGCCAAAGTGCGGTTGACGTGGAATGCGTCCGCCGGTTCTGCCCGTGTTCTGACGTCGAGCGAACCCAATGCCAATCTGTTCGCGATGAAGGAGCTTGCTGCCGCTGTGCAAGATGGGCAGCTAGATGTAGCCGCCGCTATTTCTCCGCGCCCATACTTCCTGATCCGCACCCGCTCTGGAGGGCAAGTGCGAATTGCTGAGCGTCTTTTGCCGCTTGAAGGGGGCCGCAACTTCCGCGACTTAGGTGGCTATGCAGCGCACCGCGGTAAAAATGTAAGCTGGGGCAAAATCTATCGCTCTGGGGTGATGGCGAAGTTTACGACCAAGGACACCGCCTATCTGCGCAGCCTTGGTATCGCCGTGGTCTGTGATCTTCGCAGCGGGCAAGAGCGTTCTAGCGAGCCAAGCGCTTTGCTCGGAAGCGACGGAGTCAAAACGCTGTCTAAGGACTATGAGATGGGCTCGTCCTTGAACAAGCTGATGGCGGCGAAGACCAAAGGAGAAGCCGTCGTGATATTTGGCGATGCCTATATCGACTTCGCCCAGACGCTCGCGCCGCAATATACAGAGATGTTTGAAAACCTTTTGGAGAATAAAGCCCCGCTGGCGGTAAACTGCACGGCAGGTAAAGATCGCACCGGCGTGGCAAGCGCGCTGATCCTGTCCGTACTAGGTGTAGACCGCGCAACAGTGGTTGCCGATTACGCGCTGAGCCAGACCTTTGTGCCGCCATCTTACTATCTCAATCAGGCGTCTGGCGCGACCGCAGCCCAAACCAGCCCATTTGCACGATTGCCCCGTCCGGTTGCCGAAGTGATCTTGGGCTCAGACCCCGGTGTCATGCAGCATGCGCTTGGTCGCATGGACCGGGAATTTGGCGGGCCGGTTGGCCTTGCAAAGAAGCAATTTGGCCTGACAGACGCCGCGATTGCGAAATTGCGGACAGACTATTTGGTCTAGATTCCAAGGGCAGGGTTTATCTTACCCTGCTGCAATGCAGGTCAGGACCTGAATCTTCCCTTGAATCCACATAATCCCATTGAATGGGGCTAAATCCCATGTTATCCCAAAGATGAATTTCTTTGGGGGCTACATGCGCTTTGTTTCGACCTATGATGCGGGATTGGATGACAAGCGGCGGGTAACCCTGCCGGCTGACTTCCGCTCCGGGTTGAAGGCCGAAGGCGATGCGCAAGATCATGTGCGTGTTTGGCCCGGTGATGGCGATTGGCTGGAAGGGGCGGATGATCGCTTTATCGCTGCGCTGTCCCAATCCGCTGAAGACTTGGCGCAAGACGATCCCGAAGCGGCCGAGGCCGCAACCTTGGCCATTTTGGGTGGCTCTCGCAAGCTGGCGTTAGATGGGGCAGGCAGGATCGTCTTGCCAGAAACCTTTGTGTCGCATGCAAGCCTCGCAGATCGCGTCAGCTTTGTCGGTCTTGGACCCTATTTCCGCATCGCGAGCCCAGAGGTCGCTGCCCGCATGGCACAAACTGCGCGCGATCGTACTGCAGCCACCAAAGCCAAAATCTTCGCGATGGCGAGGCGCAAAGTGCGGGAAGGGGAGCCTGAATGAGCGGCCACTTACCCGTCATGATGGCTGAAGTGCTTGAGACCTTGGCCCCGCAAGCGGGTCAGGTGATTGTCGACGGCACCTTTGGCGGTGGTGGCTATACACGCGCGATTCTGGCTGCCGCACCCTGTCAGGTCATCGGCCTTGACCGAGATCCCGATGCGGTCTTGCGCGGGAAAGCTCTCGAACAGGAAATGTCCGGCCGTTTCACCATCGTTGAAACCCAGTTTTCCAAATTGGATGAGCTGCAAGACAAGATTGATGCAGTGGTCCTCGATATTGGTGTCTCATCCTTTCAGATTGACCAGCCAGAGCGCGGCTTTTCCTTCATGCAGGATGGGCCGTTAGATATGCGCATGGGCAAGGATGGCCCCAGTGCAGCAGATGTGGTTGCACAATTAAGCGAGGGTGAGCTCAGCACCTTGTTCCATGTTTACGGTGAGGAGCGCGAGGCACGCCGGATTGCGCGCGCCATTGTCACCGACAGGGCTGCGACCCCTTACTTGCGGACCTCAGAATTAGCGGGCGTGGTTTCCCGTGTTATTGGCCGTAAACATAAAGACCATATTCATCCTGCCACCCGCGTGTTCCAAGCGCTCCGCATTTATGTGAATGACGAGATTGGTGAGTTAGAAAAGGCCTTAGCGGCGGCTGAGGCTGTTTTGCCGCCTGGCGGTCGCTTGGTGGTGGTGACGTTTCACTCCCTTGAAGATCGTGCCGTCAAAACATTCCTCAACGACCGCAGCAAAGAAGCTCCAGGGTCGCGCCATGCCCCGGCCCAAGCTGGCCCCGCCGCCACGTTCAGCCTTGTAAACCGCAAGCCGCTGATCGCCTCAGAGGCTGAAGTTGAAGCCAATCCGCGTTCGCGGTCAGCGAAACTGCGCGCCGCTATCCGCACCAGCGCGCCAGCGCGCTCGGGCCGCGTGACAGGCATTGGCGGCGTCCCATCCCTAGACCAGATTAAGAGGGCCGCATGACAATGACCCGCACCCATTTGTTTGGATTTGTCGGCCTCGTGGCGCTGGCCTTTGCGCTCTACTGGGCCAAAGCAGAAGCCCAAGCGGTGCGCGAAAAAGTGTTGGTGCTACAAGATGAGGTCGATACCGAGCGTCGCGCTGTGCGGACCTTGGAAGCGGAACTCACCTGGGTTGAGCGACCGGACCGACTAGAAGCGGCAGCAACGCGCAGGCTGGGCTTAGTTCCGGTGACTGCTGATCGCATCGCGACCTTAGACGATATTGATCAGATCGCGCCCTTGCGCGTTGCACCGCCAGCCGTCAACGCCAATCCGATCGCGCCAAACGCCGCGTCAAAGCCAGCGGAGCCCGTCGCCGACAAGTCAAAAGCACTTGCGGCAAAGCCCGCCCCGGTCGTGACGGTGGTGGCACGATGAGCGACGCGCGCCGACCAGAACCTAGCTTTGATTGGCCTAGGCCAGCCCCCCGTGATCAAGGTGGAATTGGGACCATGCGTGGGCGCACCATCGCACTCGCCGTAGCCTTTTGTGCGGGCTTTGGTCTGTTAAGTCTCCGTGCTGTCCAGATTGGTCTGTTTCGGCCGGTTGATGAGGCCGCAACCGCCGCGCGTGCCGCCGTAGCACCGCCATCAAAGCGGGCCGATATTGTTGACCGTAATGGCCAATTGCTGGCCACTTCGCTCGTTGCCCATTCCCTTTATGCTGATCCAAAGCGCATCTGGGATCCGGTTGAGGCCGCGCGTGCTTTGCGCAAGGTCTTCCCAGAAATGGATGAGGCGAGCCTGGTTGAAAAGCTGTCGAGCCGCTCGCGCTTTGTCTGGATCAAGCGCCGCTTGACGCCCAAACAAAAGCAAGCCGTCTGGGAATTGGCAGAGCCCGGCCTTGAATTCATTGAAGAGTCCGAGCGGATTTATCCCATGGGCCATTTTGCAGGCCATGTGCTCGGCTCAATGCATCCCGATGGTTCAGGCATCAATGGGATAGAGCGCGCTCTAAATGATCGTCTGACCACGGGATCAGGCGCAGAACCTGTGCGGTTGTCCTTAGACATGCGCGTGCAATACATCTTGGAGCGTGAACTGGGCGAAGCCGCCAGCGCCTTTCGGGCACAGGGCGGTGCCGCCGTCATGCTGGATGCAAAAACAGGCGAAGTTATCGCCTCGGCTTCTTGGCCCTTCATGGACCCCAATCGGCCAGAGACCAACACGCCTAATCAACAGAATAATCGGGTAACCAATTCGCGCTTTGAAATGGGCTCGACCTTCAAGGTCTTTACCGTCGCGATTGGCCTTGAAGACAATATCATTACGCCTGAATCGGTATTCGACGCCCGCGCGCCGATGCGAATTGGGTCGGAGCTGATTTCAGACTTTCACGCCATGAATAAGATTGTGTCGGTTTCGGAAATTCTGGCCCACTCCTCCAACATCGGCACCGTGCGGATTGCTCGCTCGGTCGGCGCTCCACGCGTACGAGAATTCTTTTCGCGCCTTGGTCTGATGGAAGCCGCGGGCGGTGAGCTTTTGGAGAATGCGCGGCCAATTCTGCCCAAGCGCTGGAGCGAGATTGCCGCCGCAACCGCTTCTTTCGGGCACGGGATCGCGGTCTCACCGATGGCAGTGGCAGGCGGCTATGCGGCTGTTTCCAATGGTGGTCATTATATTCGCCCGACCTTTGTCGCTCGCGACCCCGCTATCCAGGTATCCAGCCGTGTGGTTCTGACCCCTGCGACGTCGAAAACCGTTGTGAAGCTTATGCGTGAAGTGGTGACTGATGGCACTGGCAAGAACGCGGATGCATTGGGCTATGAGGTTGCCGGCAAAACGGGGACCGCAGAGAAAGCAGGGCCAGACGGCTACGATTCTAATCGCCGCGTCTCAAGCTTTGCCGGGGTATTCCCTGCAAGCGACCCCCGTTACGCCATTGTTTTCTTGCTCGATGAGCCCAAGGGCTATGCAGAGTCGGGAGGTGCCGCCACCGCTGCATTTGCGGCAGCACCTTCTGTCTCGCGGATTATCGCGCGCTCTGCACCGCTTCTGGGGATTGCGCCAAACCGCGCGTTAGCTCAGATGGAGCCGCCGCGCGCGCCGACGCTTAAGTCTGCGCCACCACCAAAGACCAATCCGTCGCAGAAAGCGACGCAGGGGGAGCCATGAACCTCGCCGATCTCCTCGACTTAGAGTCGGGACATCCAGCTGCAAACCTCACCATCACCGGGCTATCATCTGATAGTCGCAAGACGAAGCCGGGGGACTTATTCGCCGCCCTGACGGGCACGCAAAGCGATGGCCGCGCCTATGTGGACCAAGCCGTTGCTGCTGGTGCTGTTGCGATTTTAGCTGAACCGGGCCTGTCCACATGCGGTGTGCCTGTCATTGAAGTGCCCCAAGCCCGCGCCGCGTTGTCGAGCGTGGCCTCGCGCTTTTATCCGCGTCAGCCAGCTTGTGTGGTAGCGATTACCGGCACCAATGGGAAAAGCTCCACCGTCGACTTCTTGCGCCAAATCTGGACCCATGCGGGCAGGGCGGCAGCCAGCGTTGGAACCTTAGGGGCAATTGGTCCCAAAGGCCGCATTGATTTGGGCTTCACCACGCCAGACCCGATTGCGTTGCATGCGACGCTTCAGAGTTTGGCTGATGAGGGCATCACCCATATCGCAATGGAAAGCTCCTCCCACGCCTTGGATCAGCGCCGCATGCATGGTGTGCGCCTGTCCGCTGCGGGCTTTTCCAATCTCACCCAAGATCATCTCGATTATCACGGCACCATGGCCGAATATCGCCAAGCCAAGCTGCGCTTGTTCAATGATTTATTGAGCGCGGGTCAGCCAGCGATTGTGAACGCCGACGCCGCCGAGGCGCTAGCCTTTGAAGAAGCGGCCAAAGCCAGATCACTGGACTTGAAACTAGTGGGCTGGCGTGGCGACTTTTTGAAGATCGAAGAACTCTGGCCCAAGCCTGCAAGCCAGCGGGTTGATCTGCGTTTCGCCAACAAGACCTACCCAGTTGAAATCCCTCTAATCGGAGAGTTTCAAGCCCTCAATGCGGTCATGGCTGCTGGCTTTGCTTTGTCTCTAGGCGAAGAGCTCAGCAAGGTCTTTGAAGGCTTGGCTGGCCTGAAAACGGTCAAAGGCCGGATGGAACATATTGGCAGCACCGAAGATGGTGCCCATGTGTTTGTCGACTATGCCCATACGCCAGACGGCTTGGATGTCCTCTTGCGTGCAGCCCGCCCGCATGCGCCCGGTCGCGTGGTTTTGGTATTTGGTTGCGGCGGTGACCGCGATAAGGGCAAGCGGCCCTTGATGGGCGGTTTGGCTGCAAAATTTGGCGATGTCGTCATCGTGACAGATGATAACCCCCGCACCGAAGACGCCGCCCAGATCCGCAAGGAAGTCATGGTCGGTTGCCCGGATGCGCTTGAAATTGGCGACCGCGGTGAGGCGATTGCCCATGCTGTTGGCTTGTTGAAAAAGGGCGATTGTCTTTTGATTGCAGGTAAAGGCCACGAGACCGGCCAATTGGTGCAGGGCCAAATTCTGCCATTCTCTGACCAAGAAGCTGCTGCATCCGCGCTTCTGGCGCGGGGAGGCACTCTTGACTGATCCTCTATGGACCTCGACGGCCGCAGCCTTCGCCGTTTCGGGCAAGGCGCAGGGCCGATGGGCCATCAATGGCATTTCGATTGATAGTCGTGCGGTGGAACCCGGGGACTTGTTTGTTGCGCTCAAAGCCGAGCGCGATGGCCACAGCTTTGTACGAAATGCCTTAGCTGCGGGTGCTGGCGCTGCCATGGTGGTTGACCCCACGTGCGCGGAGGCAGGCGCGCCGCTCTTGGTGGTACCCGACACATTGCTGGCGCTTGAAAATCTTGGCACCCAGGCACGTCGTCGCAACGTCATTGCGACCCGTGTGGCCATCACAGGCTCGGTTGGCAAAACGACGGTCAAGGAAATGACGGCGACAGCTTTAGCCGCCACGGCCAAGACCCACCGCTCGGTCAAGTCTTATAATAACCACTGGGGCGTGCCGCTGACCTTGGCCCGCATGCCGGGCGACGCGCGCTTTGGTGTGTTTGAGATCGGGATGAATCACGGTGGTGAAATCTCTCGCCTATCGCCGCAGGTCAGGCCCCATATTGCCGCTATCACCATGGTCGCAGCGGTCCATATCGAGCATTTCGCAGATGAGACAGGGATTGCTGATGCTAAGGCAGAAATCTTCTTAGGCCTTGATGCGGGCGGCACGGCCCTCATCCCCGGTGACAATCGCCATGCTGCGCGCTTGGCGGCGCGCGCCCGCGACCGCGATGGTATCTCTATTGTGACGTTTGGGATGCAACCAACCTTTGACTCCCACGTCGTCGCGATTGACGAGATGGTGCAAGGCCGACGTGTGACTGCCGACATTATGGGTCAAGAGCTTACCTGGGTAATCCAAGAACCTGGGGCTCATTGGGTTCATAACGGCCTGTGCGCGCTGACCTTGGCGGTGTTGGCCGGGGGCGATGGGCAAGCCGCCGCCGCCGCACTTTCGCAATTTGGTGCCATTGATGGTCGCGGTGTGTCACGACCGATTTCGTTGGCCGCAGGTGGCTTCTTTGTTTTGGTGGATGAGGCTTATAACGCCAACCCCGCTTCGATGGCCGAAGCAATTTCCACTTTGACCGAGCGTGCTGGCCTGCGCCGCATTGCCGCTTTGGGCGACATGCTGGAATTGGGTGCACAGGAAAATGCGTATCATGCTGGCGTGGCAGACGATGTCATCCGCGCCAATATTGACCTCGTCTTCTGCGCCGGCCCCCGCATGAAACATTTGTGGGATGCTTTGCCCCCCGCCCAACGCGGGGCTTATGCCACAAGCGCTGCGGAGCTTGCACCCATGCTCGCCAAAACGGTGCAAGCAGGTGACGTTGTCATGGTCAAAGGATCAAATGGGTCGAAGATGGCCGAAGTTGTGCGTGCGTTGCAAGCACTTGAAGCCCCCGCTGGAGAGAGCTGATGCTGTACGAATTGCTGCACACCCACTTTAACATCTTCACCTATTTGACCTTCCGAACGGCAGGAGCCGTGGTCACAGCTGCCTTGATCATGTTTGTCTTCGGCAAACCAATGATTGGCTGGCTTCGGGTAAAGCAGGGCAAGGGTCAGCCGATCCGAACCGACGGCCCAGAAACCCATTTCAAAAAGGCCGGCACACCGACCATGGGCGGGGCCATGATCTTGTTGTCCATCTTTGTTGGCGCGCTTTTGTGGGCAGACTTAAAGAACCCCTATGTCTGGATCGTCTTAGGTGTGACGGCGGGCTATGGTTTCATTGGCTTTCTTGATGATTACGCCAAAGTCGCCAAGCAGAAGACCGATGGTGTCTCCTCGCTTTTCCGATTGGCAGGCGAATTTGTGGTGGCTTTCATTGCCGTCTATTTCATCGCCCAGCTACAAAATGCGGGGGACAACGCGCCGCCTGGCTTCGGGACGTCGATTGCCTTTCCGTTCTTCAAGGACCTTTTGCTCAATTTAGGCTGGTTCACGCTGGTTTTCGGCATGATTGTTGTCGTCGGCTTCGGGAATGCTGTGAACATGACCGACGGCTTAGATGGTCTAGCCATTATGCCGGTAATGATCGCATCAGCCACGTTTGGCTTGATTGCGTATCTCGTCGGCAATTTCGTTTTCGCCAATTATCTCCAGCTTCACTTCGTGCAAGGCGTGGGCGAAATCGCCATCATTCTGGGCGCGGTCTTGGGTGCTGGCCTTGGCTTCCTGTGGTGGAATGCGCCGCCTGCGCAAATCTTCATGGGCGATACGGGTTCGTTGGCTCTGGGCGGTCTTCTTGGCATCACGGCTGTAGCAACCAAGCATGAGTTCGTGCTGGCCATTGTCGGCGGTCTGTTCGTGCTGGAGCTGGTCTCGGTGATCGTACAGGTCACCAGCTTCAAGCTGACTGGCAAGCGGGTATTTCGAATGGCCCCAATCCACCATCACTTTGAGAAATTGGGTTGGAGTGAGCCCACCGTGGTGATCCGCTTCTGGATTATTGCTACTGTTTTGGCCTTGATCGGTCTGACCACTTTGAAGCTGCGTTAGAGTTTAAGGACCGAAGCTTATGTTCCCTGTCACCACGTTCAAAGGCCAAAAAGTCGCCGTCTTCGGCTTGGCGCGCACAGGGATCGCAGCAGCTTTGGCCTTGAAAGCAGGCGGTGCACAGGTTCTGGCGTGGGACGAGGGCGAAGCCGGTCGGGCAGCGGCGGTGGCCCAAGGCTTGACGCCGGTTGACCTGTCCGAAACCGCGTTTGAGGATATGGCCGCCTTGGTCATGAGCCCGGGTGTGCCCATCTATGGCCCGAAGCAACATTGGACAGTTACCAAGGCCGAAGCGGCAAATGTGCCCGTGATTGGTGATGTTGAGCTCTTTGCCCGTGAACTCAATGCCATTCCTGAAGCTCAGCGTCCTGCCGTGGTCGCCATAACGGGCACCAATGGTAAATCCACGACTACCGCTCTAATCACCCATATTCTGTCGTCCAATGGCAAGGATGTGCGCATGGGGGGCAATATTGGGACAGGCGTGCTCGCCCTTGATCCACCCCGTCCAGACGCCATCTATGTGCTGGAGCTATCCTCCTACCAGCTTGATCTCGTCGAAAGCTTACGAGCCAAAGCCGCCATCCACCTTAATCTGACGCCAGACCATTTAGAGCGCCATGGCACGATGGAGCGCTATGCAGCTGCCAAGCGGCGTATCTTTAACAATCAAACCGCGACCGATTGGGCGATTGTTGGCGTGGATGACGATTGGGGCATGGCGCTGTGCACGCGCATGAATGCCGGGGCACAGCGGGTTGTCGTGCCGATTTCTGCCTGCCAAGCGCTGGGCAAAGGGGTTTGCGCGCTGGGTTCTATGCTGTGGGATAATTTGGATGGTCGCAGTCAAATGGTCGTCGACCTTGCCCATGCCCATGCGCTTCCGGGCTCTCACAATGCGCAAAATGCAGCCGCAGCTTATGCGGCTGCCCGCGCGCTTGGCCTCAGCGCGCAAGCTATCACCAAAGCGCTGATCAGTTTTCCGGGTCTTGAACATCGCTTACAAGAGATTGGGCAAGTCGGGCCGATCCGGTTTTATAATGACTCCAAGGCGACGAATGCAGATGCTGCCGCCCAAGCCTTGGCGGCTTTCCCAAAATCGCGTTGGATTGTCGGCGGGCAAGCCAAGCTAGGCGGGATCGACAGCCTTTCGCCTTTGTTTGATCACGTCACAAAAGCCTATCTGATTGGCGAGGCCGGCGAAGCCTTTGCTAAGACCCTTGAGGGCCATGTCCCGTTAGAGATTTGCGGCACAATCGATTTGGCAACCGCGCGGGCCTATGCCGATGCGCAAGAGACACAAAGCGAGGAGATCATCATCCTGTCGCCCGCTTGCGCCAGTTTCGATCAATTTCCAGATTTTGAGGCACGAGGACGGCATTTTACCGCCTGCGTGAAAGGACTCATTAACCCTGATGATGGCCTATCGGCGCAAGCGCTTGCTGCCGCCGAAACGGCGTAGCGCCCTTACGTCCTTTTTGGAGCCACCCCATGGCGATGCTCGCTTCTGTCAGACTGCCTCGTGCTGAATTCACCTTTATCGCTGACTGGTGGCGGACGATTGATCGCCCCATTGTGCTGATTGCGGCGGTTCTGATGACCATGGGACTGGTGTTCAGCTTTGCCTCTTCGGGGGCGGCAACAGGGCGCTTGGGCTTTAACAATGAGTATTTCTTTGTGTTGCGCCAAGCAATGTTTGTCTCACTCGGCGCAGCCGTTGTGGTGGCTTTGTCTTTCCTAAGTCCAACGGGCGCACGACGGGCCGCCGCCGTTTTCTACCTATTGGCCGTCATCTTGATGGTTTATATTCTGATGTTTGGGCATGAGGCCAAAGGGGCGCAGCGTTGGCTGCGCATTGGCAGCTTTTCGTTCCAACCGTCGGAACTTCTCAAACCCTCTCTGATTGTGCTGGCGGCTTGGTTGTTTTCTAAGCGCATTGAGACCCCATCCTTTCCTGCCGCGCGCATTGGCATGGCGCTTTATGTCCTGCCGGTTGCGCTATTGATCGCTCAGCCCGACATTGGACAGACAGGTCTTTTGACCATGGCTTTCCTGACTGTGTTTCTGATTTCGGGCATGTCTTGGGTCTGGATTGCGGCCTTTGCCAGTGCCGCAGTCGTCGGCGGCGGGGTTTTGTATTTTGCTTTTGAACACGTGCAAAAGCGCGTTCAAGGCTTTTTGAATCCCGAAGCTGGCGAAACTTATCAAACGGACCGGGCGCTTGATGCGATTGCGGCTGGCGATTTCTTGGGCCGTGGCCCGGGCGAGGGCGAGATCAAGCACTTTCTGCCTGATGCCCATACCGACTTCATCTATTCGGTTGCCGCAGAAGAGTTTGGCTTGATTGCGAGCGTAGGCCTTGTGGTTCTGTTCTGCGCGCTGGTGGTGCGCGGTCTTTTGATCGCCAATCGCCAAAGCGAGAACTTCCCGCAATTGGCCGCAACAGGTCTTTTCGCCCTGATCGGTTATCAAGCGGCGATCAACCTGGCGGTGAACTTGAACCTGATGCCAGCCAAGGGCATGACGCTGCCCTTTATCTCCTATGGCGGCTCATCCATCTTGGGCTCTGCCGTCACCATTGGTCTGGCTTTGGCTTTAACCCGCAAGCGGCCCGGGCAAGATTTGCGCAATGGCAAGGAACAAGGCTGGGTAGGCTGGTAAGGCGCGAAGATTTTCCTCATTCAGCAGTCACTTACCGCCCAAGTCGCTTCAATCTGGCCTCAAAGCGCCCTAAAGAACGGGCCATTGCCTCTCCAAGGATGAAGTTTAGAAATGGGTCCCCTTGTTATTATTGCTGCTGGTGGCACTGGCGGTCATATGTTTCCAGCCCGCGCTTTTGCTGACGCCATTGTCGCGCGTGGCGGTCGTGTCGCTTTGGTAACCGACCCACGTGGCAAGCGTTATACAGAAGGCTTTCCCGCCGAAGAAGTTTTGATCCTGCCGGTCACCAATGCGGATGAAGGCGGGATTAAGGGCAAGATTGATGCGGGCTTTGCCGTGATGAAAAGCCTCAATCTCGTCGGCCCCTTTATCAAAAGCCATGAGCCCGCAGCGATTATTGGCTTTGGCGGCTATCCGACGTTTCCGGTATTGTTTTCCAGCGGCAAAGTGCCTGTCATCGTGCATGAGCAAAATGCGGTACTGGGCCGCGTCAATCGCCTGTTTCAAGGCAAGGCTGTTTCCATTGCTTCAGGCTTTGCCCAGCTCGACGGGCTGGAACATCCAGACAAACACGTCGTCGTCGGCAACCCCGTGCGCCAGCCCATCGTCGATGCCCGCTTGGATGGCTATCCCGATCTCTCCAGCGGCAATTTGCGCATCCTGGTAACCGGCGGCAGCCAAGGCGCGCGCGTACTAGGCAGCATTGTGCCCCAAGCCATCGCCGCATTGCCAGAGCATTTGCGTGCGCGCCTGTTCGTGTCGCACCAAGTCCGCGAAGAGCAATGCGACTTCGCCCGCGATACCTACACCGAAGCCGGCGTTCAGTGCGAGGTTTGGCCCTTCTTCAAGGATATGGCGGACCGTTTGGCCAAAAGCCATTTGGTTATCGGGCGCGCTGGGGCTTCTACTGTATCTGAAACCGCCGTGGTCGGTCGCCCTGCCATTCTGGTGCCGCTCCCTGGTGCGACCAATGACCATCAGACTTTCAATGCCGAAGCCTTGGCCAGTGTCGGCGCAGCCGATGTGATCAAGGAGACGGAATTTACCGTCGATGCTTTGGCCCAGCTGTTGGAAAACCTTCTGACAGCGCCTGACGAGCTACAAAAGCGCGCTAAAGCCGCCAGAAGCGTCGGCAAGCCAGACGCGGCAGACGCCTTGGCTGATCTGGTATTTGCGGCGATTCAACAAGGGGTTTAACGTTGAAGGACTTGGGCTGGTTTTCGCCTAAGGCAAATGGGGGCAGACGATGGCGGTAGTCAAAGGACAGGTTGAACCCATCAATATGGTTGAGGGCCCAGCCTCCCTTAGTGCCACGCGGATCGCATCTCCGGGCCACGTTCCAATTGCTGCTGCCATGCCGATGATCTTCTCGGTCAATCAGCAGGTCGTATCTTTTGATGGGCGTTTCCCCGTGGAGGCAGCCGTCGGCGATGAAATCCTTGTCGCGGGGACAATCAAACAAGACGGCATGTTGCATGCCACAGCCTATGAGAACTTGACCCGTGCAGTCGGCAAAACAAGCGTTTTCCCCAGCATTTTAATGCCAGTCCTCTATATCAGCACAGCGTTAGGCATCCCCTTTTTCTTTTGGGTCATGTCTTTGATCCAAGCAGACTATAGCGATCCGTTTTTTCTGATATTAGCGATTATCATGCTGGGAAGTTTTGCTGTGCCGCCCTTCATCTTCTACGCGCTCAATCAACGCATGCAGCGCGATGCCCAAGACCTCGCCAACTATGCGCGCGACCACTTGCTTAGCCGGCGCGATTAGCTGTTGCCGACTAGTTGGTTTGCTGTGCTGCGCCAAGGCGTTGGAGCGCTAGTGAAGCGAGATTTAGCAAGATTAGGGGTGTGGCCATCCAAGGCATGAAAGCCCAATTGTTGACTGCTGATTGGATCGCCAAAGTTTGCAAGACCAATGGCCATAACGCAACGACTATCAAACCGGCCAATCCGACCATCGGTAATTTGTCGGGCTTGGCAAAGCCAAGCCAGCCGACCCCCGCATAAAGCACGATGCCCAGTACTGCCCATGTGTCAAGCTCGATTTGGTTCGAGCCCTGCCAGTGGTGTAGCGCGGCAAAGCCTGCGAATATCGCTGCCAAAACAAAAGCCATCGCCGAAATCATACGGATGCCAACAACACTCATCGCGACACGATCCCGCGCACGCAAGAGTGCGATAGTCGCACCCATGGAAGCGACAAATGAAAATGCCCCGACGACCAAATTGCTGAAAACAAACGCTGCTTGATGCGACAAGGGCGCGTCTGAATATCTGGGAAGCCAGCTATAGCTGAACCAAGCGCAATAGATCGTCAGCCCGAAGAAGAGTGCAGCACTACCGCCGAGCACAAGCTGGGTCATCCGGGTTGCATTCAGGGCATTGGACAAGATCGCGCTCCAAAAGCACCCTAGGGCAAAGCCCAGATGATCGGCCTCTAGCGCTTCAAATTCATGGGCCATTGCGTCCGCCCAGTTTCTCCGCTCGGGCGGCATGATGGTGTGGGCAAGGCGCAGAAGATAACGAGCAAGCCCCTTCATGCGGATGGATCCGGCATTGCATATTCCGACGGTTTGTACAGCACCGCGCCAACGGTCAGCCCGACATAAAGCACCAGCCCGACCAGCGCCTGGGGTGCTTTCAACAAGGGCACTGCGAGCATGAAAAATCCGGCGACTAGAGTATTGCCCAAGATTAGGCAATTCCTAACAACAAGGTCGCGCTGCGCCATTCGTAGGGTGATAATGTTGAGGAGTGCTCCCAGCAGGAGCGCAACCCCGGAACCTAAGAACCAGAGCGTTTGCAACTCCCAGACGCGCTGGGCCAAAAATCCTGCAATTGCCAAATGGGCCAGAGCAAGCACTAAAGCCAAGATACTGGCTGCCCACATGAGCAGCGTCATGGTCTTCATGACTCACCGCCAAGCGACTTGTTCGCCTGCCGCTTGTAGAGCCGCCCAGTCGCGATTGCGAGGCTGGCACCAAGCACTGCTGACCAGAGCACAAGCCCCTCAAATGCCAGTGCTCGATAAAGGGCTTCATGCGGCGGTTCGGGAAATGATGTATTCATAGCGACAATGCTCAGTCCGCTTAGAGCGAACATGACAATAGCAATTGTAACCACGCGCCATTCTTTGCAGTTTGCAAGCAGTCGTGAACACCATCCAAACACAAGTCCGATTGTTCCCAAAACCATTGCTGCCTGAGGATAAGCAGGTAACATGCGGAGGACTGCAACCAAGGCAAACATGGCAAGCAGGCCTGTGGCCCCGGAAACAACCCAGCGCACTTCGCCTAGCAGGAAATCAATAGTCCTCGCCCGCTCAAGAGAAATCGTTACAAGGCACCCCACTGCGAATGCAAGCGCCTCGCCGGGGTCGGTGATCTCGTCGCGCTCGCGCGCCATGGCTTCAGCCCATTGTGCCTTTCCCTTTGGCGCTAAAGCCTGACAATGGCGCAGTAACATTGTTGCAGTTGTATGCCGCATATCTCCGATCATGCTTGCACCTGTGCGCCATAAGGTATGGGATCGGTTTCAGTATTTAGAGTGGGCAATTCGCGGTAGAATTCCAACCCTTTTGCTGTCAGGCGATAGGCGTGGCGGGCAGGTTTTCCCAATTGCTCTGGCTCTAGCCACTGAGCTTCAAGCAGGCCGCGATCAGATAGGCGCATCAGGATGGGATAGAGTGTGCCGGATTTCAATCCGGTTTCCTTGATCAGATCATAGCCATGGCGCCAACGGCTTGGTGCGTCGGCCAACGCCTGCATAAGGGTGCGGGCTTCATTAGAGAGCGGACGATTGCGTTTCATATATTAAATACAACATATGTAGATTTAAGAGTCAAGGCAGAGAATTGGAGGGCTGCGCAGGGTTTCAAACAGCGCTCAGAGTTGCCACTTTCGTGCTTTCGGTGTTCACAGAGAAACTTGTGAATCAGAAAGTCCTAAGCCATGCGAACCAACTCCATCCCCCTCGATATCGGTGCCATCCACATTGTCGGCATTGGCGGGATTGGGATGAGTGGGATTGCCGAAGTCCTCGCCCATTGGGGCCATAAGGTTCAGGGCTCTGACGCTAAGGACAGCGCCAATCTCGACCGTTTGCGCAGGGCCGGGATCAAGGTGTTTGTCGGCCATGATGGGGCACATGTGGCCGAGGCCGGGATTGTGTTGATTTCCTCGGCTGTGAAGCCCGACAATCTCGAAGTCGTGGCCGCGCGCGATCAAGGCATTCCTGTGGTCCGCCGGGCTGAGATGCTGGCAGAGCTGATGCGCTTGGGCTGGACGATTGCGGTTGGCGGCACGCACGGCAAGACAACCACCACCAGCATGGTGGCGACACTTCTCGATGCAGCAGACAAAGACCCCACCGTGATCAATGGCGGCATCATCAACGCTTATGGGACCAATGCGCGGGTTGGCTCGGGTGATTGGATGGTGGTCGAAGCCGATGAGAGCGACGGCACCTTCACCAAATTGCGCCCCACCATCGCCATCGTCACCAATATGGACCCAGAGCATCTGGACTTTTATGGCACGGCTGAGGCGATGGAGGCCGCGTTTGAGACCTTTGTGGCTTCTGTGCCCTTCTATGGTTTTGCCGTCATGTGTATCGACCATCCGGGCGTGCAGGGCTTGGTCGCGCGGGCGACCGACCGTCGCGTGGTAACTTATGGCTTTAACCCGCAGGCCGATGTGCGCGCTTTGAACTTGGAAGCAGACCCGGATGGTTCGCGCTTTAGCGTCGCCTTTGCGGCCAAGCGCGGCAGCCCAGCCCACCAGATCAATGACCTACATCTGCCCATGCCCGGCCTGCACAATGTCACCAACGCCTTGGCCGCCATCAGCGTGGCCCGCGAACTGGGTGCCACCGATGCCCAGATCGCCAAGGGCCTGCGAGAATTTGAAGGCGTCAAGCGCCGCTTCACCAAAGTGGGTGAGTGGCAAGGTGTGCGCATCATTGATGATTATGGCCACCACCCGGTCGAGATCGCCGCCGTCCTCAAAGCCGCGCGCCAAGTCACGGCTGGCAAAGTCGTCGCCGTCGTCCAACCCCACCGCTTTAGCCGTCTGCAAGCCCTGTTTGAAGACTTCGCCCGCTGTTTCAACGATGCCGACGTGGTCGCCATCGCCGACGTCTATACCGCAGGCGAGGCCCCGATTGAGGGCGTGGATGCCGATGCCTTGGTACGCGCGGCGCGCGACCATGGCCACAAGCGCGCCCTGAAACTCGCGTCCCCCGACGATCTACCCGCGCTTCTAAAAGCCGAGTGCACCTCAGGCGACATCTTCGTCTGCCTCGGTGCGGGCGACATCACCGCCTGGGCCAACGGCCTGCAGGCGAAGTTGTAGGGGTTGGGGGCAAAGCGGGCCTTAACGACTCGAGCTGAAACTGGTAGTGAAACTGACCGTAAGCTTGGGTAGGGACGCGACATTGAGGCAATTTCTGCGGGCCGGACTGAAAGACATGTTCATCGCCTCATTGGTAACCGGGACATAAAATGCGGGTTCCGTCACATGGGTGATCAAAAATCCCAAGACTTTGCCGGTCGACGCGACAATGTGAAACCCATCTATAGTGCCCTGCAATCCAGCAGCAATTGCCTTATCGGGATAGGCCCTTTCGATTGAAAAATTGGTCAAACGTTTGACATCTCTGTTCGGGACATTGCACGCCAAACCCGTCGGAACCGAAGCAGCATTTCCCTCCGCAAGTTCATAGTAACGCGACATTGCATCTCTTAGCGCCGGTCGCACCATATAGGCGGGTCCCCGAATGCTAAGATACTCGAGATAGCCCGCTTCTGTGTCACTGGCCTTCACGCGGTCCCAAGCTTCTTGCCAGACCTGATCTAACTCGCTTCGTGCGGATTTGCCTCTCTTAGGCTTATCGGGTGTCATACGAGGCAGAAGATCTGTCAAAAGGGCAGGGCGGGCGCGCTCGCGCGCGACGACGCTGAACACGCCAGTTGGGAATGCGTCAAGATAGCCCTGATAGGCGTCACGTGTTCCCGCTTGATCTGCCACCTGAAAGGCATCGACGTCAGCCGAATTGATAGCCTGCGCGTGGCCGTTGCTTATAAAGAGGCATAAGAAAAGGACGGCAAGACTGAATTTGGCAAATGGGATCTGTTTCATGAACGGGTTCCATCTTGTTCCAATATCGAGGTGTTAGGTCTGATTGGTGACGTTAGGATATTAAAGTCCACTTCTCAACTCCCGATGCGAAGCATGCGCAACTTTCGCATCCGCCGTTCATGCTTGCCACTCGCCGCCGCTTCTTTCATAAACCCACCATGCCCAATCCATCTGACCTGCAAGCCTCCATCATCCCCGTCACGCCGTTTCAGCAGAACACGACGCTTCTGTGGTCGCAGGCCACGAAGGAGGCGGTTTTTGTGGATCCAGGCGGGGAGGTGCCGCGCCTTTTAGGGGCGGTGAAGCATTTGGGTGTGAAGGTGGTGGCGATCTGGTTGACCCATGGCCATTTGGACCATGCTGGCGGTGCGCAGGAATTGTCGCGCACCTTGGGGGTCGACATCATTGGCCCGCATGAGGATGACCAATGGCTGCTCGATGATATTGTCGCGCAATGGGCCAAGTATGGGCAGACGACGGGCTATGAGAATTGTGTGCCGACCCGCTATCTCAAAGATGGCGATAAGTTAGAGCTTGCGGGCCATCAGTTTGACGTTGTCCATTGCCCCGGCCACACGCCGGGCCACGTTGCGATTATCAATAAGGACGCCAAGCTGGCCTTTGTCGGTGACTTGTTATTCAAAGGCTCTATCGGCCGCACGGATTTTCCCAAAGGCAGTTTCGACGATTTGGTCGCATCCATCACCGGCAAGCTCTGGCCTTATGGCGATGACATCCACTTTGTGCCGGGCCATGGCGAGATTGGCAATTTCGGCTGGGAACGCAAAACCAACCCCTATGTGAGTGATCTGGCACTGGGGCGAGGGTAGGGGGCTTTTCCCGGCGCTCAAACAGAGCGTGCTTTGCATCTGGACCTATTTTGGTGCCAACTTTGTTGCACCAAAATAGATCGTCTAGGATTAGCGCGACATCTGGGTAGTCAAGTGCGCAGCTTTGCTGCGTCGCCGGGCGATCCGTTTTCGCAGAAAACGGACACTTGACGACCCATATGTCGCAAACAGAATTGACACAGCGGTTTGGTGGACCAGAGGGATCACCAAAGCGCGTCTAAGTAGAGACATTTTTCAAACCTTCGGATTCTTCGCATCGGCGTGAAAAAGGACCGCGCACCACTAGGTGCGCATGGCAGCGCGGTGATATGCGCAGCTAGTGCTGCGCGCCCCATTAACTAACCCCCCTTGCATCTGACCGCCAAGCCTTTCACAAGGCTTCCCATGATCCTGATTATTCACCCCGAACTCGTCCTCGCCCAGCCGCTTCTAGAAAACATCGCCCCTTGCGCACGTCTGTGGGAGATTGAGGATATTGCGGCCTTTGCTGCCGGGCCGGGTGCCGAGGTCCGTGCCATCGCCTGTATCGGCGGTAAAAAGACTGAGGCGGCGTTGTTCACCTTGTTCCCTAAGCTGGAAGCGGTGATCGCCGCAGGCGTCGGCGTGGACGGAGTTGATCTGGTTGCCGCCAAAGCTGCTGGTATCTCGGTGTGCAATTCGCCGGGTATCAATACTGACGACGTGGCTGACCTCGCTATGGGCCTGTTGATCGCCGGTGAGCGCAACATCATTGAGCTGGACGGCCTCGTCCGGCGTGGGGAGTGGGCCGACGCATTGACACATGCGCCGCGCTATCGCTTGCGCGGGCGCACTTTGGGTATTCTCGGCATGGGGGCGATTGGGCAGGCCATTGCCGTTCGCGCAGAAGCCTTTGGCCTAAAAGTCATCTGGGCCGGCCCAAATCCGAAGCCAGAACTCGTCTGGTCTCGGGTTGATACAGTTTTGGAACTGGCCAAAAAGTCCGACATTTTGATGCTGGCTTGCCCACTGACGGATGCTACCCGCAAAGTTGTCTCGGCCGACGTGCTCGACGCCTTGGGCACGGAAGGCGTGCTGATCAACGTCGCACGCGGCGGCGTAGTCGACGAGGCGGCGCTTTTGACGGCCTTGCGCGAGAAGAAGATATTGGGCGCTGGCCTCGACGTGTTCGAGAATGAGCCGACCGACCCCACGCTTTGGGCCGATCTCCCCAATGTCGTCCTCACCCCCCATGTCGCAGGTCGGACCCGCGAGAGTGTGCAAGAAGCGGTGCGCGCGGCAATCGGCAATCTGATCCGCGTGTATCAGGGCCAACCCCTTGAAAACCGGGTGGTCTAGGGCGCAAGTTTCGCCAGCATCTCGCTTAGATTTTCGGGATAGATCGTTTCCTCTGCGGCCAGAATCTGGGCCAGAGACCACCATCGGCCCATATCGATGGTCTCGGCCTCAATGGCGGTGAGGCCTTCTGCATGCAGGCACGGATTTTCATGGCGCAGAGCAAAGAAGACGCCGCTTTGCCGGTAGCTCACCCCGTTAAAGCGGTAGGTCACATCCTCGGTGCCGATCACCTCACCTAGGGCGGCGGGCTCAACTGTGATACCAACTTCTTCTTGAAGTTCGCGGGCCGCAGCCTCCTGCGCAGTTTCGCCAGCATCAATCTTCCCGCCCGGCGTAAACCAGAAGGCAGGCCGATCTGGTTCGCCCGGGTCCCTTCCGCGCAGTAGAAATACGTCACCCGCACGGTTACGAATGAGGACGCGGCCAACTTGGCGAATTGAAGAGGTGGCCGCGTCCAAGCTGGATTAGCTTTCGATTGGCCCCATGGCCGTTTGGAGATAGTTTTGGATGCCCAATTGCTCGATCAATTGTAACTGGGTCTCCAGAAAGTCGATATGCTCCTCAGTATCTTCGAGGATTTTGGCGACGATATCGCGCGATACATAATCGCGGACCTTCTCAAAATGCTCAATCGCATCCTTCATTTGGCCTTGACCGCGATATTCGACGGCCAGATCAGCGGCCAAACTTTCTGGCACGTTTTCGCCCAGCTTCAGCTTGTGCATATCCTGCATATTGGGCAGGCCGTCGAGCATCAGGATACGCTCGATCAGATAATCGGCATGCTTCATCTCGCCGATCGACTCTTTGTAGGTGATGTCGCCTAGCTTGGTCAGACCCCAATTCTTATACATGCGGGCATGCAAGAAGTATTGGTTGATGGCGGTCAATTCATTGGTGAGAATTGTATTTAGGCGTGCGATGACGCCCTCTGCGGCTTGCATGGGAGGCTCCTAAGTTGAGCGCGAGTATAGGCTTCCTGTCGGATTCGACAAGGCAGACTTTATTCAGCGGCCACTTTGAATTGTTGAGTTTGACGCGCGATCAGTTCTTGCATCTCAGGCACGCACCGGCCGCATTGAGCGCGGCATTTGTTAGCGTGGAACACATCACAAGGACGCCCAGCACCCGCAGCAATTGCCTCGTGGACCGCTTTTTCGCGAATTCCGTTGCAATTGCAAACATACATCTGTCTTTATCCATTCTTGCTTCTGAGAGTCATTCTTATGTAGATTAAAATGACTCTAGTTGCAAGTGCCTCGCAATAAAAATTATTGAGGCCTCTGTGTGAATGCTTTTGTCTAGAAGGCCTTTGCCGCAGGCTATGCCTTCACAAAGGCCACACTCGAGTGTGTGCGCGCATGATGGGGAGTCAAGGGGCGCGCTTCGCGCGTCGGCGAAGCCGATTTCACCCCTTGACTCCCTATCTTGCGCAGAGAGAATTACCGAGCGGCTCTAAAGTGAGCAGTGCGAACCTTAGAGCCGTTCCAAAGCGGTAAATTTGGTCTTGCGCAGAACAAGACGGTAGCGCGCTAATACCCCTACCGCTCAACGCAGAGCGCAACACCCATGCCGCCGCCGATGCACAAGGTGGCCAGGCCGCGCTTAGCGTCGCGGGCAGCCATTTCGTGCAACAGGGTCACCAATACCCGGGCACCGGAAGCTCCAATCGGGTGGCCCAAGGCGATAGCGCCGCCATTGACGTTCACCTTGCTGGTATCCCAGCCCATGTCGCGGTTAACAGCGATGGCTTGGGCGGCAAAGGCTTCGTTCGCTTCGATCAGGTCGAGGTCAGCGGGCTTCCAGCCAGCCTTTTCCAAAGCGCGCTTGGAGGCTGGGATCGGTCCTGTGCCCATGATGGAAGGATCGACGCCTGCGGTCGCGAAGGAAGCGATGCGGGCCAGTGGAGTCAGACCGCGCTTGGCGGCTTCTGCTGCACTCATGACAACCAGCGCTGCCGCGCCATCATTGATGCCAGAGGCATTGCCTGCGGTGACGGTTCCATCCTTTTTGAACGCAGGGCGCAGCGCTTGGGCTGCATCCATTGTCGCGCCTTTGCGAATATATTCGTCCTTATCAACCGTCACATCGCCCTTGCGGCCTTTAACGGTGACGGCGGCGATTTCTGCGTCAAAGCGGCCCGCGGCTTGAGCGGCTTCGGCTTTGTTCTGGCTTGCTGTAGCGAACTGGTCTTGCTCGTCACGCGTGATCTGCCACTTCTCGGCGACATTTTCTGCCGTGATGCCCATATGATAGGCGTTGAAGGCATCAGTCAGGCCATCGCGGATCATGGTGTCAACCAAGCCTAGGTCGCCCATTTTCGTGCCCGCACGCATATAGGCCGCATGGGCCGACAAACTCATGCTTTCTTGACCACCGGCGACAACGATATCAGCACTTCCCGTCATGATTTGTTGGGCTGCTAGGGCCACCGTGCGCAGGCCCGAGCCACACACTTGATTGACCAGCCAAGCAGGCGCAGCGTCCGAGATGCCAGCAGCGCGGCTGGCTTGACGGGCTGGGTTTTGGCCTTTGCCAGCGGTCAACACTTGGCCGAAGATCAACTCAGAGACTTCATCACCCGACACACTGGCGCGGGCCAAGGCTTCGACAATCGCGGTCCTCCCCAGTTCATGGGCCTCTACGGTCGCGAATGCGCCGGAGAAAGAGCCAATCGGGGTGCGTGCCGCCGAGACGATCACGATGTCGGAAGAAGAAGTGCTCATGTGCGTATGCCTTTCCCAGAAATATTTGGCCCTGTCTTGCGTAAGAAAAGGTTGGCGTCAATCGCAAACAAAGCCCTGCCAAGATTCGTTTGGCTTTGTGCAGCTAATGGTCAGGGCTTCGGACTTGTCCGAAGCGACCTGGGTCGGGGTCAATGGAGGGTTCTGCACCCATGTGCTTGCCCATGTGTTTGCAAGGTGCGTTTCGCACCTGCCCAATTGTCTTGCATCTGCGAAGAACAGCAGCGAAACTAGGTAAAATCGCGCACTTCACAGCGTAAGGGAGCCTCATTTGGCCGATAGCAAACAGGCAAATCCCGTGGTGACGATCAAGAAGTACGCCAATCGGCGGCTCTATAACACCGCGACTTCGGCCTATGTGACCTTGGATCATTTGGCCCAAATGGTGCGAGACAGGGTCGATTTTGTTGTGTTTGATGCCAAGTCGGGCGACGATATCACCCGGTCCATCCTGACCCAGATCATTCTGGAGGCTGAAAGCTCTGGCAATAATCTTTTGCCCGTCGGGTTCCTGCGCGACATTATCCGGTCTTATGGTGACAGTGTGCAAGGCTTTTTGCCCTCTTACCTCGACCTCGCGATGAAAAGCTTTACCGATAGCCGCGAACAATTTTCAAAATCGCTTAATGGCGGCTTTGACTTGTCAGGCCCTGCTGAGTTGTTCCAACAGGCCGTCCGCGCCAATATGTCGATGATGGCAGAGGCCGCCAAAGCTTTCACCGGCGTCGTTGTGCCTACCGCGCTGCGGCCTACCAGCAAAACGGCGCAAAAGTCAGAAGCGTCAGAGGAGTTGGTCGCCATGCGGGCCCAAATGGCGGCGATGCAGGCCCGTCTCGACAAGCTTGACGGTACGCACGGCTAAAGCACGCAAGCTGCGAACGGCTGTTGGCGATGGTGCGAACGCGTCATCGCCCCCTTTCCCCTGTGCCAAACCCGTGGCAGAAACTCTGCCAGCACATCAGATGCCGGGTTTAAACAACATTCTCAGGGGGAAGCCTTATGACCACAATTTTTGACCTCAGCGGCAAGACTGCCATCGTCACTGGCTCGTCACGCGGGATTGGCAAAGCCATTGTCGAGCAAATGGCCGATCATGGTGCCAATGTCGTCGTCTCGTCGCGCAAAGCTGGCCCCTGTGAAGATGTCGCTAATGCCATCAATGCCAAGCATGGCGATGGACGCGCGCTGGCGGTGCCTGCCAATATTTCCTCGAAAGAAGACCTCCAGCGCTTGGTCGACCAAACCAACGAGCGTTTTGGCCAGATTGATATCGTGGTCTGTAATGCGGCTTCCAATCCTTATTATGGTCCGATGGCTGGGATTGCGGATGATGTGTTTGCGAAAATCTTGCAGAACAACATCATTTCCAACCACTGGCTGATCTCCATGGTCGCGCCGCAAATGGTGGCGCGCAAGGCTGGCAACATCACCATCATTTCCTCGATTGGTGGCTTGAAAGCGACTAATATCATTGGGGCCTATAACATCTCCAAGGCTGCAGACATGCAATTGGCGCGTAACCTCGCGCTGGAATTTGGGCCAGATGGCGTGACGGTGAATTGTATCGCGCCGGGCCTGATCAAGACAGACTTTGCCCGCGCCTTGTGGGAAGACCCTGCCACTTTAAAGCAAGCCACTACCCATTCCTGCTTGAAGCGCATCGGTGAGCCTGACGAGATTGCAGGCATGGCCGTGTTCTTGGCCTCGCGTGCAGGTGGCTTCACCACTGGACAAACCTTCGTGATCGATGGCGGCGCAACCGCAGTTTAAGGGTCAAAGATGAAACGCTTACTAGCTGGCACCGCTTTGGTGGCTTTAATCGCCGCGGGTGCTTTGGTAACCCAATTTGCGCAAGCGCAATCGGGGCAAGCAAGTTCAAGAGCCGCCAAGGCGGGCCAGCTAGCGTCTTATCCTGCCATCGATGATGCGCGTCTGCGAACGCACATCAAAACCCTCGCCGATGACTACTTCGAAGGGCGCAGCCCCGGGACGCGCGGCGATGACATGGCCACCACCTATATGGCTGGGGCCATGGCCGCTCTGGGGCTGGAGCCTGCTGGCGATAACGGCACCTGGTTCCAAAACTTTGAGCTCAACCGCTTTACAACCGCGCCACGTGGAACCTTCGCGGTCGAGGATGAGATTTGGTACCAGGGCAAGGATATCATGATGATCAGCCGCAAGGCTGATGGCAGTGCATATAATTTGGTCGACGCGCCTTTGGTGTTTGCCGGTTATGGCGTGAAGGCGCTGGAGAAGAATTGGGATGATTTTGCTGGCGTGAACTGGGAAGGCAAGATCGCACTCGTTCTGATCAATGACCCCGATTTTGACGCAGCCCCGGGCGAAACGGTCGCCGGCATGTTCGGCGGCAAAGCGATGCAATGGTACGGCCGCTGGCCTTATAAATTTGAAGCTGCAGCCAAAGCAGGTGCAGCTGGCGTTTTGATCATTCATGAGGATGCACCGGCTGCTTACGGCTGGGGCGTGGTGCGCAATTCCAACGGCACCCGTTTTGACTTCGTACGGCCGGATAGCGGTTCATCGCTGGCGGCCATTGAAGGCTGGATGCAGCGCGATGTGGCCGTAGAATTGTTCCGCAAGTCGGGCCTTGATTTCGAGGCTTTGAAGAAGGCGGCCCGCACGCCTGGCTTTAGGCCTGTGCCGCTCAACCAAACCGCGACCATCGATATCGGCGTAACCCGGGAATCGGTGGCGACGCGCAATGTAGTCGGTGTCCTTAAAGGGGCGAGCCGCCCTGATGAGACTGTTCTGATCGGGGCTCATCACGATCACTTGGGCATTCGTGAGCCAATCAATGGCGATAAAATCTATAATGGCGCGATGGACAATGCCTCAGGCATGGCTGGGATGTTGGAAATCGCGCGCACCCTTGCGCAAGGGCCGCGTCCGGCGCGTTCCATCGTCTTTGCTTCGTGGGCAGCTGAAGAGCAGGGGCTGTTGGGCTCTGACTATTACGTCAATAATCCGCGCTTCCCGCTGGAGAAGACGGCAGCCGCCTTCACCCTCGACATGTTGCCCCATCGCGGTGCCACGACGGAGATGGAGTTTCCAGGTGCTGGTAAATCCAGTCTCGATGCCAGCATGAAGGCCATTCTGACCGCGCAAGGCCGCACCTATACGCCCGACCGCAACCCGCAGTTTGGCTTGTTCTATCGGTCCGACCATTTCCCGTTTGCCCGAGCCGGGGTGCCTGCCATGTTCCCCTCGACCGGTACTACTTTGGTCAAAGGTGGGGTTGAAGCGGGTCAGGCTGCTACGAAGGAATGGTTCGATCAGCGCTATCATAAGCCACAGGATGAATATGATCCGGCCTTTGATTTCGCAGGGGCTTTGATGGATTTGACGGCGACCCGCAGCCTGATGCTGGAAGTCGCCAATGCCGCGACGTGGCCACAATGGACCAAGGGCGATGAGTTTGAGGCGATCCGCAAAGCGTCTGACGCCTCACGGCGATAGGTTAGTCCTCACCCATTTCTTTGAGCCAGCTCACCCGTTCTGAGGTCTTCTCGACCATGCAACCGGCATAGAGCGGGCCGCGGATAGTACCGTCAATATAGGCCTCATAGACAGCTGCGCAGTCTGCATCGCGGCTGACAATCCAAGCCCGCTGCGCTTTTTGAAGTTTCAGCTTCAGATTGGGCGGAGAGCTTGCGATCAAGGCGCGATAACGCTCGTTTAAAATCACATCCCAAGCCTTATGTGTCGTCATCGTGCATTCGGTGATCGACAAGGTGGTATCGGGCTGGTCATGAGCGGCTTGGCAGGCATCATAAACAGGTTGGCCACAATCAACGCCAGCCTTGGCGGCCGCCAAACAGACCCGAAAGGCGGCCATTGCCTTTGGGGTCGGGATGTTTTCTTGCGCCTGCGCGGGGCTAAGCCAAGTCGCAATACCCGCTGTCAGCGCGAGACCTACAAGCCCTGTGGCGATCTTATGTGTTCGGGACATGTTGGACTCCTAGCTAGCCTTAGGCGGGTTGAGTTTCACACCCTAAACCACTTGCCGCCCAAGTCACGCCTACGCTTCAGGCGCCAATTGCAGAGCAAGGTTGGCCTTTTGCTTAGAAACCGCTAGAAGCCCGCGACCTAACGGAGTTTCTCACCATGTCTGACGCCCAAACCGGCGCGCCTGCCCTTACCGGCAACGTCCTTTTGTACAAAAATCCAGAGCCTTTGTCTTTGGAAGCCCACAGCAAACTGGGCTTAAAGAATATCGAACGCCCGTTTGGCTTTGTCGAAACAACCCATGTGGTTCCTTTGACAGTGCAAGAATTCGGCATGGCGGCTACCTCGCTGCCAATCATTTTCGCTCCAGACCGAAAAACGCCTTTGGCAGTGTTGTCAGCGCGTTCGGGTGAAAACCTCTATGTCGACGGCACAGGCAATTGGGAACTGGACGGCTATATCCCAGCCTTTATCCGCCGCTATCCTTTCGTATTTGCTGCAGACCAGCAAGGCGACAATTTCGTGGTTTGCATCGACACCCAAGCAGAGATGATTGGTGAGAACCCAGATTTGCCGTTGTTCGAAAACGGCCAGCCAACCCCTTACACGACCAATGCCATGGAATTCCTGCAAGACTTTGAACGTCAGCGTCGCGCGACCGAAGAGTTCATGGAAGTCATCACCTCAATGGACATCCTAGAAGAAAAAAGCGTCACCTTCACGCCAACTAACCCGGACGGCAGCCAAGGCGAACCAGTCAAAGTGGCTGACTATATCGGCGTCTCAGAAGAAAAGCTGAATGCTTTGCCAGCCGCAAAATTGCTGGAACTGAAGCAAAAGGGTTGCTTGGGCGCGATTTATGCCCATCTGGTGTCCCTGCTGCATTGGCAGAAGCTGATCCAACGCACCCTGCGCAATGCGCCTCCAGAAGTCGTTGCTGGCAACGCATAAGCGTTTCAACATCGCAGAGTTTGAAAAAGGCGACCCGCGTGGGTCGCCTTTTTTGTTAGGTGGGCTGTGTAGCCGTCAGGGCCGCGACCACGACCCAAACACCAATGGCGGCAAAGATACCTGCCGCGATCATCCGCACCACATTCAGCGGCACGACCTTCGTTGCGGCTTGGCCTAGATAGACGGCGGGCACATTGGCCAGCATCATCCCAAAGGTCGTGCCAATGGTCACAAGTGTAATATTCTCAAACCGTGCCGCCAAAAGCGAGGTTGCGATTTGGGTTTTGTCGCCCATCTCCACAAGGAAGAAGGCGATGACGGTGGTCATGAAAACGCTGCCATGCGATTTGGCCCCGGCATCCTCGTCCTCTTTGTCGGGGATCAGGGCCCACGCGGCCATCGCAATAAAGGCCACACCAACGCCGACTTGAAACCACTTGCCCGAAATCAATTGCGCCACGCCAAAACCCAAGCTGGCTGCAAGCGCGTGATTGATAATGGTTGCTACAAAAATCCCGGCAATGATCGGGATAGGCTTGTTGAACTTGCAGGCCAACACGATGGCGAGCAATTGGGTTTTGTCGCCGATCTCAGCGATGGCGACGATCAGCGTTGAGAGCCAAATGGCTTCCATAGTTTGGACTTCTTTCGTTAGCCGGTCAGGGCCGCGGCAAACAAAGCATGATAGTCCGCTTCGTTGGCCTTTCTGGGATTTGAGAGGTGGGCGATGTCGACCAAGGCATTGGCGACAATGCCGTCAGCATGATCATTGGACAGGCCAAGGACTGAGAGATTGGCTGGAATGCCCAAG
>NZ_JBIIYV010000157.1:0-2927 GCF_044346625.1 Aquidulcibacter sp.
GCAGACGGTGCGCGTCAGCGCAGGAATTGATCTGGGGGATCAATTCCAGTCGAAGAAGGCCCGAAGGGCGCCACTATCGCCCCACAGATTCTGGGCGATCCCTTGCAGGCTGTCGCCTGAACGCACCACATAGCTACCCGCAACCGAGCCTTGGCTATAGCTGTTGATCACTTCCAGATTAGACGAGAATTGCTCTTCCTGCTTGCCCACAAGCGCGCCATTGGCAAAAGCGCCGGGCGCGGTTGTGGCAGGGGCAGCTTGGCGTTGCGCGACCGAGGCAGCGTAAGAGCCTTCCCACCCGCCATTATTGGTGATCATGCCCATCTGGCGACCGGCAAAGCGGTACCACATGGCACTGGGATCACCTTGGCTATAATTATTATCCGACTCCCGACGCCGGATCACTTGACCTGACACATCGGTGTCAAACGTCACCGTCCGGGCCCGACCGTCATTCACAAGCACGCTCTTGGTCACCATCTGCCCGGCGATATTGGCCATAGTGAAGGTCGTGAGCCGCGTGGCGGACCCTTCCTTATAGGTGATCCCCGTCTGCACCGCACCCTGATACCACTCATAGGTGTAGGTGGTGGTGGAGGATGTATTGGTTCCCCAAACAGCGCCTTGGCCTTCCCCAATCCGACCGGTATAGGCATTGGCATTGCGGTAGCGATTGGTTTGCGTGCCGACCGACAGGACTGTGCCAATCGCGTCATAGGTGGTGATGCTGATGTTATCGATCAACAGGCCATTGCCTTGGCCATCGCTCTGGCGGGTACGGGTGGTGTCGGTCTCGACACGGCCTGCTAGGTCATAAGTCACCATCCGATCAACCGCGACTTGGCTGCTGCCCGGACCTGTGAAGTCGGTTTGGCGCGTCATGCGGCCCAAGGCGTCAAACGCCATCGCGGCAACTTGGCCACCTTTTGTGGTGGGCTCTGCCGCGCCAAAGGCGGCAACGTTATGATAGACCGCGATCAGGCGACCCGATGAGTCATACTCATAATCGTCGCGCGCGATCCCAGAGCTAAAGCCGTTGAGGCCGGTTTCGCCGCTGAACGATGTTGTCGCAACTGTCGTCACGCTCATCGCGGCCATCGGTGCCATGGGTGCCGATTTGGCCATAGCCGAAACCAAAATGGAAGAGCGCCCGACCATGGCGAAGGCGAAACTATCTATCCCTGGGTTTTCAATCGGCACTAAATGGCAACCCTTGGCGCAAAGCAGCCGAAGTTAGTTTGCAGATCCACGTCACAAGTGGTGCAAGTAACAGTCACCCCGTAGGCCGCTTAGGAACAGCTTCAATGCGGCGCTTTGCTTGCCCTGAAGCTGCCGGGTGATTGTGTTGCTACAAATCCGGCCCTCAAGGGGTCACGCTGCGCGTAATCGGCAAGCCGACCTTGCCCCTTGACCGCCAGCTTTGGGTGCAATCGCAGATCAGGGTTAAACCGGGTCCGCGCCTTCGCTCAGGATGGCGAGATAGGCGCTGTATTGCCACAGACGGTCTCGCATGCGACCTGTGATTTCGCGGACGATCCCCAGCTTCTCAAGCGCTTCAAGCGCGCGCGTAATCGATGGGATGGTGAGGCCGGTGGCCTGTTTTAGACGCGCCGTGGATACAATCGGGTTTGCTTGTAACGCCGCATGAATACGCAAGACTGTTGAGGCGGGCCGACCCAACGCCTCAATCTGCGCTCTATCGTGGGCAAAGACCGCAAGGATGCGCCCTGCAGCCTCTGTTGACTGCGTGGCAATCTCAAGCACGCCCTCGAGAAAGAAAGTCAGCCATTCTTCCCAAGCGCCCTCGCGCCTCACTTTAGTGAGGAGCTCATAATAGCGCTCACGGTGGGTCTTTAGGTAAAGCGACAGGTAGAGGACGGGCTCGCTCAACGCTTTCTCAGCGCATAAGAGCAGCGTCACCAGCAGGCGACCGAGCCGACCATTGCCATCCAAGAAGGGGTGGATGGTCTCGAACTGAACATGCAGGACTGCAGCGCGCACAAGCAGCGGCAGGTCATGGCCTTGGCCGTGCAACCAGACTTCCGCCTGCCCCATTAAGGCAACAACATCTTGCGCGGGCGGCGGCACAAAAGTGGCGTTGCCGGGCCGTGTGCCGCCAATCCAGTTTTGCGTGGTCCGAAAGGCCCCAGGCTGCTTGCCTGCCCCGCGACCACCCCGCAGCAAGATCTCATGCATCTCGCAAATCAGACGCAGCGAAATTGGAAAGCCCTCTTCGAGGCGCGAAAGCCCGTGTTGAATAGCGGCCACATAGTTTGAGACCTCTTCGACATCATCAAGGCCAAACCGCGTTGCGCGATCATTTTCATGCATCAATAGATCGGTGAAGGAGCTTTGCGTGCCCTCAATCTGGGACGACACTAAGGCCTCTTTGCGCACATAGAAATAGAGGAACAGTTTGGTGTTCGGCAGAAGGGCGCTCATCCCATCCAGTCGCCCCAGAGCTTGATTGGCTCGGTCCAATAGACCGAACAAGGGCTCCAGCTGAAGCGGCGGGTTTGGCGGTAAAGGCGGCGGAATAAATGCACGCACCACTTCCCCGCCAGCGACCGTTTCACGGTATTGGCCCAGCCTGTTTGAAGGGCTGATGTCAGATGATGAGGAAGTTGGACTATTCACACACGCGTTAATAGCGGGAATCGCTATTAAAGGAAAGTGCCATTTTCGTTATTAGTGACGACGCATTGAACTGTCAGCGAATCGAATCGCAACGATCAGAATGCGTCGGAAACACCCAGAAAGCGCCGAAATGCCCGTTTGCTACCAATAATCTGGTGGTCACTGGATCACGTCCCATTTGGTGGTGTAACACGCGGTGACAGCTAATCCCCCTGCGCAGCGCTCGTCACATAGCTGGCGGAGCGGGGGGATTGGCGGTTGGTCATTGATCATTCTGGTTTAGGATTGGG
>NZ_JBIIYV010000158.1:0-2909 GCF_044346625.1 Aquidulcibacter sp.
ATTGGGTTGTCACCGCCAATGCCCGGCCAGTAGCTGTCATTGAGACCCTAACTGTCGGCCAATGTCGCTTTGACGCAATTGATGCTGACTTTGCCTTGGAAGAAGGCGAAGGGGATTGTGGCTTAGCCTATTGGCGCATTGTCCATCAGGCGTTCTTTGAGAAAGAGGGAAGTTTCAGCCCAAACATGATGTTGTGGTGGGAGAAGTTTCGACTGGTCGAAGTCCTTGATGCAGACTTGGCTGCCAAAAGTGAAGCGATGGTCGCGCTTGATGAAGCCGATGCAGCAAAGCTACTGGCAAACCAACCATAGGAATAAGTTGTCAGAGGGCTTGTTCTAAATGCGCATGAAGTTCTGCCATGGTTGCGAAAACCTGATGGGCGCCAGCCGTGGTCAAATCTGATGCTTGGGTCTCGCGCGCAAAGCCGATCACTTGCATCCCCGCGCGTACCGCCGCGAGAACACCGTTTGGACTGTCTTCAATCGCAAGACACTCGCTTGGCACAAACCCTGCCTTTCGCGCGGCAAGCAGATAAACGTCCGGGGCAGGCTTGGCTTTGGCCACTTCGGTCGCCGAACTAATCTGGTCGCCAAAGTAGTTCACCAAACCCACTTTGGCCAAATTGGTAAGGATCTTTGCGCGCTCCCCACTCGAGGCGACGGCCAATGGAATGGATCGCGCCGCTAAGTCTTCTACGACCGCCACAACACCTGGAATCGCCCGCAGCTCCGCCTCAAATCGCGCAGTGATCCGCTCATGGTTATGCGCAATCTCTTCAGCGGTGATTGAACGGCCTATCTTCTGTTCAACCAGCGCGAACATTGCGGTGTCAGAGAGCCCTAAAAATCGCGCGCGCGCTTCAGCCGCGTCCATTGGCCAACCGAGTGCCGTAATCCATTCAGCCCCGATTTCATTAGAAATCGGCTCTGAATCAACCAACACGCCATCACAATCAAAGATCACGAGTTTTGGCTGGTCGAACATGCTTACTGACCTATCACTGCGAACGTCACGCTAAAGAAAGCCTTCGTGCACGCGTCATGCCATTTCCTTCAAGGAATTAGCGCAGACAAAAGACCATCTCTTGCCTTCATTCTGAGGGCACGAGACCCTACATCCCACTTAAGACACTTTATCTAAAGGAATACGTCATGGAACCCGATACCGGCATTACAGCAGGTGCCCGCACCAACATTGCAGATGCGCTTGCGCAAGTTTTGGCAGATTCCTATAGCCTCTACCAGAAGACGCATCTCTATCATTGGAATGTTCAAGGTCCACGCTTCGGCCCGCTGCATCAATTATTCTCCGATCAATATAACGAGCTTTGGACCGCCCTTGATGAGATGGCTGAGCGCATCCGCGCTTTGGGTGTCTTTGCGCCCACTCATGGACAAATGGCCGCCCGCACGACGATCCCAACTGCCAATGATGTGAGTGCTAGTGAAGACGCAATGTTGAAGGCGCTTCTAGAAGGGCAAGAAGCTGTCGTCCGCTCTGCACGTAAAGCGCTCAAGCTAGCTGCTGAACACGACGATGATGCGACAGCCGATCTCATGACCGAGCGCTGCGCAGCTGGAGAAAAGGCGGCTTGGATGCTACGGGCGCATCTAAGCTAAGGTTTTCGCCGATTTGTAATGGGCACGGCGGTCGGAAAAGTCACGCACCCGCTTGCGCCACGCGCGATAACTACCGGGGCGGAGGTTGGTGCGCATCAGCTCTTTGACTTGGTCGGGGCCAAGCCCAAACAGGCTTCGGATATGGTCAAAACTTACATGGTCACTCAAGGCCATCGCGATCACTTCGCTGATGCCCGCTTCATCTAAGGGTTCAGAGATGGCCATTGTCTAAGGCCTCCAAGATTTTCGCTGAATCGGCCTTGATTTCGTCGCGGCGCGCTGGCCCCATTTTCCGCCAAGTCGCGTAGACTGGGCCCATGCGCGGATTACCGCCAAGCTTGACTTCGTTGCGGCCAATAAAATCCCAATAAAGGGGATTGAAGGGACAGGCTTTAGGGCCCGCCTTCACCGCAGGATCATAAGCGCAGTTCGCGCAATAATCGCTCATTTTGTTGATGTAAGCGCCACTCGCCGCATAGGGTTTGGAAGCCATGATGCCACCATCGGCATAGAGTGCCATGCCGATGGTGTTAGGCACTTCAACCCATTCAAACGCGTCAGCATAGACACTCAAATACCATTCATGCACCGCATGAGGATCGAGCCCTGCCAGCAATGCAAAATTGCCCGTGACCATCAGGCGCTGAATATGATGGGCATAGGCTTCGCGTTTGGTTTGACTGATTGCTGCATGCATGCAGGCCATTTTGGTTTGCCCCGTCCAGTAAAGTGCGGGAAGGGGGCGCTTGGCGTCGAGATGATTAAAGGCCGTATAGTCTGAAGCATGCAGCCAATAGATGCCGCGCACATATTCGCGCCACCCAATAATCTGTCGGATAAAGCCTTCAACTGCTGCCAATGGTGCACGCCCAGCCTGCCACTCTTGCTCTGCTCGCCGACACAAATCGAGCGGCTCAAGCAATCCAACATTGAGATAAAGTGACAATACCGCATGATTGAGGAAGGCTTGGCCTTCCAGCATCGCATCTTGGGTTTCACCGAAACGGGGGAGGTGATGGGTTAAGAAATGATCGCGGGCCAGCTGTGCCTCAGCCGCGCTAGTCGCAAACCAAAAGGGCTCTAAATCGCCAAAGTGATCGCCAAACCGCGCGGCCACTAGATCGATGACCTCTTGCGTCTGTGCGGACGGAGGAAAATGGCGTGGGGGCAGCATGAACAAATCTGGCTTAGCGGGTTTGCGATTGTCATGATCAAAATTCCATTTGCCGCCTGCTGGTTGATCGCCTTCCATCAAGAGCCCCGTTCGACGGCGCATGTCACGATAGAAAT
>NZ_JBIIYV010000085.1:0-9771 GCF_044346625.1 Aquidulcibacter sp.
TCGATCAGCCGCAGTTCAGGGTCACGACTGGCAGAAGCGTCGCTTCGTAGGGGGTGGATGACCAAGGCCCGCTGCACGGGCGCCTGACGATCGATCAAATGCAATTATCCTAGCTTTTCTGCGCGCCCACAGACCATCTGTAGCCGCGACAGCATGAGCCTGAAGACGTTCAATGACAAGAAAGACTTAGTCGAGGTCCGCAGGATCGCCCTCAAACATCTGCACCGGCGCGCCGGGCATGATGGTGGAGATGGCATGCTTATAAACCAATTGGACCTGACCGTCGCGGCGCAACAACACACAAAAATTGTCAAACCAAGTGACGACGCCTTGAAGTTTCACGCCATTCACCAAAAATATCGTCAGTGGCGTGCGGGATTTGCGGACTGCGTTTAAAAATGTGTCCTGAAGATTTTGTTTTTTGTCGGCAGACATTGTTAGCCCTGTCTTTTCTTGGATGACGCACCTCGTCACCTGAGTTCCTCATTAGGCAGTCCTTCTCTGAAATTTCAATCCAGAAGGATGCTGTCTAAGGCTTTTTTACTGATGTTTGTTGAGAAAGATAGGTTTCCCGCAGTTTCCGTGCGATTGAACCAGGTGTGCCGTCGCCAATTTTGTGGCCATCCAGCCCAATCACCGGGGTCACAAAGCTGGTAGCCGAAGTAATGAAGGCTTCTTGCGCTGATAATGCCTCGTCTCGGGAAAAGGCTTTTTCTTCAAAGGCAAAGCCTAGTACTTGCGCAGTCTTGATGATCGTGTCGCGCGTAATCCCACGCAAAATGGCATGGGTTGCAGGCCGCGTTCGTAACACACCCTCAGAATCAACAATCCAAGCGTTCTGCGCAGTACCTTCAGTAACCATCCCTTCAGAATCGACAAACCATGCATCGGCGAAGCCCGCTTCTAGAGCGGCTTGTTTAGCCAGAACATTAGGCAAGAGATTGACGGTTTTGATATCCACCCTGCCCCAGCGATTGTCTGGGCAAGTTTGAACCTGAATTCCTTTGGCCGCGCGCGCATCCGCTTGGACCATGTTCATAGGCCGTGCCGTCAAGATAATGCTCGGACGCGAATGGGCAGGAAATGGATGATCCCGACGTGCCACGCCACGGGAAACTTGCAGATACACCAATCCGTCTTTCAGCTTATTACGCGCCATCAGTTCCCGTACGATCACCATCAGGCTGGCATTGCCCATAGGTGCCTTGATCTGTAGGGCCGCGAGAGAACGTGCAAGCCGAGCTAGATGGCCTTCTGAATCAAACAAGATGCCGTCACGAACCGCCCAGACTTCATAGACAGCATCGCCAAATTGCAGACCGCGATCTTCAACATGGATCGAGGCTTCCCCGTGGCGCACAAATTGGCCGTCGACATAGGCAATTCTTGGCACTTTTAACCCTCCAGATCGAAGCCGCGGGTACCTTCAACACCGAGGCTTTTCAGTTTGCGGTGCAAAGCCGACCGTTCCATCCCAATAAATGACGCGGTTCGCGAGATATTGCCACCAAAGCGCGTGATCTGAGCTGCCAGATATTCGCGCTCAAACAATTCGCGTGCCTCGCGCAGCGGCAAAGATACCAATTGATGCAGGCCTGTTCGGTCGGCCAACTCGCCCACGCCCACGCCGTCTAGCGCCAGAGCGGCCGCATCTATCGGCGCACTTGAATCGCCAGAAGCCAAGATCAGCATGCGTTCCACCAAATTACGCAATTCGCGCACATTGCCTGGCCAGCTCGCCGCCTGCATGGCCGCCAGTGCTTCGGGTCCAAAATGGCGCTGGGCTACACCATTGGCTTCGGCAACACGTTTAGAAAAGTGCTCTACCAAGCGGGGCACATCATCGCGCCGTTCTGCCAAGGCGGGCGAGCGGATGGGTACAACATTGAGCCGGTGGTAGAGGTCTTCGCGGAAGCGACCCATGCTAATGGCTTCTCGTAAATCCCGCGCAGTCGAGGAAATCACCCGCACATTGACCGACACATCGCTACTACCGCCTAAGCGACGGAAGCGTTGCTCTACCAATACGCGCAGGATCTTAGACTGCGTTTCCATCGGCATTTCGGCGATTTCGTCGAGCAATAGGGTGCCGTTATGGGCGTGCTCAAACACCCCGATCTTGGTGGGGCGACCTTCGCTTGTTTCTTCGCCGAATAGTTCTGATTCCATGCGCTCTGGCGCAATGGCAGCTGCCGAGATGACGACGAACGGCCCATCGGCGCGCTGAGAGCCTGCGTGCAAGGCCCGCGCGATGACTTCCTTGCCAGAGCCAGACGGGCCTGTGATCAAGACGCGACTGTTCATCGGCGCGATTTTCTCGATGGCTGAGCGCAATTGAAGCATGACTGTGCTTTCGCCGATCAACTCATCACCTGCCACAGCCCGGGCGCGCAGCGCCATGTTTTCGCGCCGTAAACGTGCGCTTTCGAGCGCGCGGCTAATGATCAAGATCAGGCGGTCGGACTTGAAAGGCTTCTCAATAAAGTCAAACGCCCCGCGTTTGAGCGCACTGACGGCGGTTTCGATCGTGCCATGGCCAGAGATCAGAACGATCGGGATGGTTGGGTCTATGCCTTGCACGACCGACAGGATTTCTAGCCCATCGAGGCGGCTCCCTTGTAACCAAACGTCCAAGACGACCAGATCAGGGCGCCGGGTACGAAAGGCATCTAACGCGCCGTCTGAATCAGCGGCATAGCGAACGACATAGCCTTCGTCTTCCAAAATGCCGCCAACCAAATCACGAATATCGGCTTCATCGTCAACGATGAGAATTTCAGCTGCCATGGGGAGACTCCGAGCTTAAGTGCTCTTGTTGGGATGTGTTTATGTCGGGGGTGTTTGAGGCGTTGTCGGCCATATGCACAGGCAGGTTCATCAAAACCCGTGCGCCGTTCTCGCCGTCAGTTCGGTCGGCAAGTTCAAGCTTGCCACCATGTTCTTCCATCACACGCGCGACGATGGCGAGGCCTAGCCCCGTCCCTTTTGCGCGGGTGGTCATGTAGGGCTCCAGCAGCCGCCGACGATCATGGACCGGGAAGCCTATGCCATTATCGACCACTTCGATCCAAGCCATCTTTTCATTGAGGTGAAGGCTTACCTCTATTTGACCCGCGATATCGGTTTCCTCGCGCGCGCGCCGGGTCGCAATCCCCTCACCCGCATTCTTCAAAATATTAGCAAACGCTTGAATCAAAAGGCGGGTGTCCATCGAAACTAGGACAGGTTCGGGTGGCAGGGTGCTGGAGACTTCGATGTCAGGGCTGGCGATCCGTTGGGCAAAGACAGCCTGGCGCAAGGCTTCGCTCAAATCATCGACCGCAAATTTGGGTGAAGGCATGCGCGCATAGCTAGAGAACTCATCCACCATGCGACCAATGTCGGTCACTTGCCGCACGATGGTGTCGGTCATGCGGACGAACACATCGCGATCCTTGGTGATCACGTCAGCATATTTGCGCTTTAGGCGCTCTGCGGACAATTGGATCGGGGTCAATGGGTTCTTGATCTCATGCGCAATCCGGCGCGCCACATCTTTCCAAGCCGCTTGGCGTTGCGCCGCCAAAAGGCCGGACACATCGTCGAACGTCACCACCAAATCATCGCCCGCATAAGCCGCGCGGACGTCAAACAACAAGGTCTCTGCCCCCACCAGTCGCTCGGCTTGGCCTTGCGCTGGGTGAAGCGGACGAGCGCTTCCGACAATGGTCATAAACTCTGGCGCAATCACCGAAAAGTCACGGCCCTCAAGGCGATCATCATGGGTTTGTAGAAGACGACCTGCCGACCCATTGGCGGCGCGGACGCAATTGGTGCCGTCCAGACTGACAACACCAGCCGAAACGCCTTCCAAAACCGCCCCGATAAAGACAGATCGGGTTTCGGCATATTCGGCAGCCTCTTCCAAAGCGCGACGCTGGAACTGCAGCTCGCCCGTCATTTTGTTGAAGGTGGTCGCCAAGGCGGAGATTTCATCCCCTCCCCCAACTTGGGCGACGCGGGCACTCATATCCCCGCCTCGCACGCGTTCGGCCGCATCTGCCAATAAACCAATCGGCGCACTGATCCGCCCCGCCGACACCAGTCCCAACCAGACAGACCCGATCAGCACCAAAAGCACGATCTCAAGATAGGCAAGTGCGAACAAAAGGCGCAGCAGGCCTTGGCGCTCTTCGATCACCTGATAGGCGTAAACCGCGGCCTTGGCTTTCTCAAACAAAGCAAGCTGCCCGGGCTCTGGCAGTCTGACGACGGCCAAATAGGAGTTTGAAAAGGCGTCGAGGCGGTAAAGTGCGCGCACCACAGCCGATGGGTCGATATTGATGGAGACATCGCCGGCCTGTGCGGTGGCAAAGTCGCCAGCATCAGGCATAGTAAATTCTGGAACCCCTTGCGGGCGCTGCGCTTCCGCCAGCTTGGTGCCTTGGGCGTTCAAGACGTAAGCAGCCACAAAACCACGGCGATCGGCCTGTAGCGCCAGATAGTCCCGATAAGCCTGCGGGTCGGCTTTGAGCTGGATAGCTGAAGCATTCAGATCGACGGCCATGGCCGAGATGTCAATTTTGGTCGTCTCCGCGGTTTTATCGACGGACTGATTACCCAATATCCGGGTGGCTTGCACGGCTTCGCGCACTTGTTCAGAAAACCAAGCCTGAACGCCTTGCCCGATGGTCAGCGCTGAAAACAAAGCAATCAAGATCACCGGGATCACGCCATTGGCGGCAAACAACATGACAAAGCGCAAATGCAAGCGCGCGCCGGTTTGTGCCTTTTTGCCTGCATTGCGCAGCGCCAGCACGCGGCTGCCAACCCGCAGCGACAGATAAGCGATCAAGAGACCGCTGATGATTAAAAGCGCTAAAATCCAGGAGCTTGCAGGGCCAACAATATCCCCGCCTGAAACAGCAAACAATAGACCGATAAAGGTCAGAATGATTGCCGCGACATAGGCACCCATATCCGTGACGGAGATATGGGCAGCATCGGAGAAAGCCGGGCTGCGGGCGCTAACGGGGCTGGATTGAGAGACCGACTGCTGTGAACTCATGTGCCCTAAAAAGCACAATTGTGTCTAAAACGCAACAGTCCAGCCTGTGTTAGGCTTTGCCACGCCCCACATCAATGTCCAGTAATGCCAGGCGCTTGCGCAAGGTGTTGCGGTTTAGACCCAATATATCCGCTGCTTTGATCTGGTTGCCCCGTGTTTCGCGCAGCGTTAGCTCAAACAAAGGTCTTTCGACGGCGGCAATCACACTCTCGTGCAAGTCTGTCATTGACTTACCGGTCGCAGAGGCTTGCGCGATCAATTTTGAGATCGCCGTTCGCGCAACGGTTTCTAGGTCATCATCTTGCCCGACATGACCGGTTACAATCGGCTGGCTCCGCTCTCTAAACAGCTCACGCCGGATGGTGTCGGCACCGATCACCGGGTCTGGGCTTAGGGCTGCGATGCGCCTCATGACATTTTCAAGCTCGCGCACATTGCCGGGCCAAGACCAGGTCTCGAGTTCTTCTGCACCCGATTTATCGAGCGCCTTTTCCCCTAAACCGTCCCTTGTAGCGCGTGCCAAGAATGCCCGCGCCAAGTCTGGCACATCGCTCATGCGTTCGCGCAATGGCGGCACTGTGATGGTTACCACGTTCAGGCGGTAATAGAGGTCTTCGCGGAAGCTGCCATTCATGACGAGGCCTTTTAGGTCTCGGTCGCTTGCCGCCACCAGTCGTACATCCCCCATAGCGGACTTCTGGCCACTGGTATCGGCCAGAATGCGCGCAAGTCTTGCTTGAGTTGGCATAGGCGTATCCGCAAGACCATCTAAGAACAGGGTCCCGCCAGCGGCCTCGGCAAACAGGCCAATTCCATTATGACCTTCGATTGCTTGGTCGAGGCTGCGCGGGTCTAAGGCCGCCAAGCTTAAGGTAACAAAGGGCCCGGACTTGCGCCGACCATATTCGTGCAGCACCCGGGCAACCAGCTTTTTGCCAACGCCAGACTCACCCTCGATCAATACCGTCAGATCAAAGCCTGCCGCGCGCGACAGCGTCCGATAAACTTCTTGCATCGGCAACGACCGACCAATCAGCGGCAGACGTTCTTCCTTTTCCGCTTTGCGTTGCTGGTTAGAGGCGTTGAAATCCTTCTTGCCCTCTAATGCCCGCCGCACCAAGCCAACCATCACATCGAGATCAAACGGCTTGGGTAGATATTCATAGGCCCCATGTTCGGCTGCGGAGACGGCAGTCAAAAGCGTGTTCTGCGCGCTCATGACAATGATGGGCAGCTTGGGACGCTCCATCCGCATGCGTGGTAAGTAGTCGAACAAATTGCCATCGGGCATCATCACATCGGTAAGGACCAAATCGCCCTCACCTTCCTTGATCCACTTCCACAAGGTTGCGGCATTACCCGTCGCGCGGACCTGATAGCCTTCGCGTGCAAGAGCCTGCGACAGCACCAAGCGGATTGACGCATCATCATCAGCAATCAAAACATTACGCCCAGCAACACTCATGTTTAAGTCCTAATTCTTTCGACTGGTTTGTGGACCAGTTCGTTGATGGGAGAGTGGCAAACGCACACGAAAGACGGTCCGTCCCGGCTCAGACTCAAAATCGACAACCCCGCCATGGGCATTCACGATCTTTTGCACCAGAGGTAGACCCAAACCGCCACTGGCCGGCTTGGTGGAGACGAAGGGCTCAAACAAACAATCTTTCACGTCCTCGGCAACGCCGCGGCCATTGTCATAGAAGGCGATTTCCAACGGCAAGTCGCGGGCTTCCCCGGACGGTGTGCGCATGCGCACACCATGGCGATAGGCCGTCGCCAAAGTGATTTCTGCGCCTTCTGGCCGACTTTGGGCCGCCTCAGCTGCATTTTTGGCGAGGTTCAAGAACACTTGGATCAGCTGGTCTTCATCGCCCAGCGCATCGGGCAAAGACGGGTCAAAGCGGCGCTTGACGCTGATATCGCGGGCAAACCCGTTTTCAGCCAAAGTAGCGACCCGCTCCAGCGAGGCGTGCACATTGACAGGTGCAAACTCAATCGGGGGATCGGCACCAAAGCTCTCCATGCGATCGATCAAACGACGGACCCGGTCGGTTTCTTCCACGATCAGATTGACCAACTCTAGCTCTGCGGGGTTCGCGTCACGCACAAGAAGCTGAGCTGCTCCGCGTATCCCCGCCAGAGGATTTTTCACTTCATGGGCCAAGGTTCTACCCAAAGCAGCCATAGAGCGCGCACCTGCCATATCCTGCATGCGCTCAGAAAGATCACGACCGCGGCCCTTGGGGCGAACCACTAAGGCAATAAAGCCACCGTCTTCGCTGGGTGACGCTGTGATGTCGCAGGAAAAATCGCCAAAGCTCGGGCCTCGCAATGTCATATCGCGACCGCTGACGGGCGATCCAGTGGTGCGTGCCCGTTCAATCAAATCATGAATGGGGCTATGTTCACTGAACAGGCCCATGATGCCATTTGCTTTGATGCTGCGTATAGATTTTAGAAAAATGTCCTGCGCAGCCCCATTGGCCAAGATGATCTGCCCGCCCCCTTCAACGCCCAAGGCAGGCAGAGGCAAAGCCTCTAAAAAAGCAGCCGCAATCTGCCCCTCTCGGTCGGATGGGAGACCGGGGACATAATCAACCGATAGGGAGGAGTTTTTCAGGCGATCCAAAACGGGCATTTCCAGTTGGTTAGACCATGATGCTTACATAAATGGCAGACTACGTCAAAACGGCAGCTCACATTATGCTGAGTGCAATATATTTGAGCACAATTCGCCTTTTTTTGACCTTTCTGGGCATGGAGGCGCAGGACATCCGCTCCGTGGTCAAATTTGAGAGGATCGCCAAGTTCACGCCATCGCGGGCAAAGTAGCTGGAGTGTCAGCTTTAAACTGGCTAAGGTTCTGCCATGTCCTCTATCCAATCTTCCCCAATTTTGGCGGTCACGATCCTTGTTGCTGGCGGCACAGGAACACGTGCGAAGCAGACCTCTCCCTCGGCTGGACGATCAGGGAATGACAATCTACCCAAGCAGTTTCAGTCACTGGGAGGGAAACCAATTCTGCGTTGGAGCTTGGAAGCCTTCAGCCGCGATCCCCGGTTTGGCTCGATTGTCGTCGTTTGTGCGCCAGAGATGCGCGAACGGGTTTTGGCATGCGCGGGTTCCATACCGATCCTGCTGGCAGACGCTGGTGAGACGCGCACGCAATCGGTCGCCAATGGTTTGCGCGTAGCCCAGAGCGTCGGTGCCCTGTTCAGCTTCATCCATGATGCGGCGCGGCCGGGCTTAAGCCAATCCGTCCTAGACAATCTGTTCGCCGCTCTAGAGGACGGGGCCGATGGCGCAGCACCGGGTCTGGCGATTGCCGATGCCTTGTGGCTGGCCCCTAATGGCCAAGTTGAACAGGCCCAAGCGCGAGATGGGCTGATTCGCATCCAAACCCCGCAGGCCTTTAAAGCGAGCCTGATCGAGGCGGCCTATGAGACAATAGCCGCCGATCAAATGCTCTTGGACGATGTGGCTGTTGCCAAAGCCCATGGCACCACCATCCAAGTGGTTGCGGGCAGCCCAATGCTTGAGAAGATTACTTGGCCAGAGGATTTTGACCGTATGACGCGCCTGCTCACCCCGCAGCTTCTCCCCCGCATTGGGACGGGCTTTGATGCACATAGGTTTGCGGAAGGCAGCTTTGTGACCTTGTGCGGCATCGAAGTGCCCCACACGCATGGTCTTGCCGGGCATTCTGATGCGGATGTGGCGTGGCATTGTTTGGCGGACGCGATCTACGGGGCCTTATCTGCTGGCGATATTGGCAAGCACTTCCCGCCAACCGACCCGCAATGGCGGGGTGCGGCGTCCAGCATTTTCCTAGCCCATGCGGGAAACATGGTGACGGCCGCTGGTGGCACCATCAATCATGTCGATCTGACCATCATTTGTGAGCGCCCAAAGATCGGCCCACATCGCGATGCCATGGTTCAAAAAACGGCACAGCTGCTGGGGCTGCGCGAAAGCCAAGTCTCGGTCAAAGCCACGACAACTGAAGGCATGGGCTTTACCGGTCGCGCCGAAGGCATCGCCGCCCAAGCTACTGCTACCATCCTCCTGCCCGCCGATTTTGGCACTGCTCAAACTTAGGATCGCACCCATGTCGATTTTCCCCCAAGACCTCGTCATGGCAGCCCGCCTGCTGATCGGGGATGCAGAAGCGCGCGGCATCAAAATTACGACTGCAGAAAGCTGTACGGGTGGTCTGGTTGCCGCCCTTCTGACCGAGATTGCAGGCTCTTCCGCCGTGTTTGAGCGCGGCTTTGTCGTCTATTCTAACCGCGCCAAGGAAGAAATGTTGCACGTACCGGGCGACCTATTGGCAGACTTTGGCGCGGTGTCCGAACCCGTTGCCCGCGCCTTAGCCGAAGGCGCACTGCATGAAAGCCGCGCAAACCTCAGCGTTGCCATCACCGGCATCGCCGGCCCCGGCGGCGGCACCGGCATGAAACCCGTCGGCCTCGTCCACTTCGCCAGCGCACGCGAAAACCGCTCAATCCGGCATGAGGAGCATCTGTTCGGCGACATTGGCCGCGAAAAGGTGCGCCTCGAAGCCGTCCGCGTCGCGCTGCGCATGTTGCAGGATGGGTTAGAGGCTTAGGGCGAGTAGTCCTCCCCTTGTGTGTTTTGGATGTGATAGAGAGGTCGAGTGAAGGCTGGTCGCGCAACCAGCCTTCACCGCGACCTTGAGACCGTGTGTCCCCTTTGGCGTA